>NZ_BAAABF010000036.1:0-376 GCF_054767895.1 Clostridium sp. CTA-17 | reverse complement strand
ATAATAAGATGTGCTCTCTTGTTTGAGGCATTGGACCATCAGCTGCTGAACAAACTAATATAGCTCCGTCCATTTGAGCTGCTCCAGTGATCATGTTTTTAACGTAGTCAGCATGTCCTGGACAGTCAACGTGAGCGTAGTGTCTGTTAGCTGTTTCGTACTCAACGTGTGCTGTGTTGATTGTGATTCCTCTTTCTTTTTCTTCTGGAGCTTTATCTATTTCATCATATTTGAATGCTTCTGCTCCACCAGCTTGTGCTAAAACTGTTGTTATAGCTGCTGTTAAAGTTGTTTTACCGTGGTCTACGTGACCGATTGTTCCAATGTTAACGTGTGGTTTGCTTCTTTCAAATTTTGCTTTTGACATTGCAAATTC
>NZ_BAAABF010000035.1:0-380 GCF_054767895.1 Clostridium sp. CTA-17 | reverse complement strand
ACCCCCACGCCGTAGGCGCTAGATCCTAAGTCTAGTGCGTCTGCCAATTCCGCCACATCTGCAAATTAAATTTGGTGATCTGCCAGGGAATCGAACCCTGGACACCGTGATTAAAAGTCACGTGCTCTACCGACTGAGCTAGCAAATCAAGTTTTTGGCTGGGATAGCAGGATTCGAACCTGCGAATGACGGAGTCAAAGTCCGTTGCCTTACCGCTTGGCGATATCCCAAAATATGGGGTGAGCGACGAGACTCGAACTCGCGACACCCAGAGCCACAATCTGGTGCTCTACCAACTGAACTACGCCCACCATATGGTGTACCTTAAGGGATTCGAACCCCTGACCCACGGCTTAGAAGGCCGTTGCTCTATCCAGCTG
>NZ_BAAABF010000034.1:0-394 GCF_054767895.1 Clostridium sp. CTA-17 | reverse complement strand
GGTCAAGCGGTTAAGACACCACCCTTTCACGGTGGTAACAGGGGTTCGATTCCCCTAGGGGTCACCATATTACGGTCGCATAGCTCAGCTGGGAGAGCACCTGCCTTACAAGCAGGGGGTCACAGGTTCGATCCCTGTTGCGACCACCATAAAACTTTTAATGGCTCAGTAGCTCAGTTGGTTAGAGTGCCGGCCTGTCACGCCGGAGGTCGAGGGTTCGAGCCCCTTCTGAGTCGCCACATTTTTGGCCCCTTGGTCAAGCGGTTAAGACACCACCCTTTCACGGTGGTAACAGGGGTTCGATTCCCCTAGGGGTCACCATATTACGGTCGCATAGCTCAGCTGGGAGAGCACCTGCCTTACAAGCAGGGGGTCACAGGTTCGATCCCTGTTG
>NZ_BAAABF010000033.1:0-397 GCF_054767895.1 Clostridium sp. CTA-17 | reverse complement strand
CTTCGGGGTGTGGCGCAGATGGGAGCGCGCGTGGTTTGGGACCATGAGGTCGCAGGTTCGATCCCTGTCACCCCGACCATTATGCGGGTGTAGTTCAATGGTAGAACACCAGCCTTCCAAGCTGGATACCCGGGTTCGATTCCCGGTACCCGCTCCACAAAATGTTTCAAAAGTTAAGCGAAAAAGTGCTTGACAAAACATTTAAAACTAATTAAAATAAATTTTGTTTTCAATGTGTATCTTTAGCTCAGCTGGATAGAGCAACGGCCTTCTAAGCCGTGGGTCAGGGGTTCGAATCCCTTAAGGTACACCATATGGTGGGCGTAGTTCAGTTGGTAGAGCACCAGATTGTGGCTCTGGGTGTCGCGAGTTCGAGTCTCGTCGCTCACCCCATATT
>NZ_BAAABF010000032.1:0-400 GCF_054767895.1 Clostridium sp. CTA-17 | reverse complement strand
CAGGTTCTATTTCACTCCCCTCCCGGGGTTCTTTTCACCTTTCCCTCACGGTACTGCTTCACTATCGGTCATCAGGTAGTATTTAGCCTTGGGAGGTGGTCCTCCCTGCTTCCCACAAGGTTTCACGTGTCTCGTGGTACTCTGGATCACAACTCGATTATACTAGCTTTCATTTACAGGACTATTACCTTCTACGGTGGAACTTTCCAGTTCTCTTCAATTAGCCATTACTTCTCTTTATGTTATGTCCTCAACCCCGGAAACAAGTTTCCGGTTTGGGCTCTTTCCCTTTCGCTCGCCGCTACTAAGAAAATCGATTTTTCTTTCTCTTCCTCCAGGTACTTAGATGTTTCAGTTCCCTGGGTTACCTTCATTAAGCTATGTATTCACTTAATGATAC
>NZ_BAAABF010000031.1:0-400 GCF_054767895.1 Clostridium sp. CTA-17 | reverse complement strand
CAGGTTCTATTTCACTCCCCTCCCGGGGTTCTTTTCACCTTTCCCTCACGGTACTGCTTCACTATCGGTCATCAGGTAGTATTTAGCCTTGGGAGGTGGTCCTCCCTGCTTCCCACAAGGTTTCACGTGTCTCGTGGTACTCTGGATCAGAACTGATTGATTTCCCGTTTCATCTACAGGACTATTACCTTCTACGGTGGAACTTTCCAGTTCTCTTCGATTACGTCCTACCAATCGTTATGTTCTGTCCGCAACCCCGGAAACAAGTTTCCGGTTTGGGCTCTTTCCCTTTCGCTCGCCGCTACTAAGAAAATCGATTTTTCTTTCTCTTCCTCCAGGTACTTAGATGTTTCAGTTCCCTGGGTTACCTTCATTAAGCTATGTATTCACTTAATGATAC
>NZ_BAAABF010000030.1:0-401 GCF_054767895.1 Clostridium sp. CTA-17 | reverse complement strand
CAGGTTCTATTTCACTCCCCTCCCGGGGTTCTTTTCACCTTTCCCTCACGGTACTGCTTCACTATCGGTCATCAGGTAGTATTTAGCCTTGGGAGGTGGTCCTCCCTGCTTCCCACAAGGTTTCACGTGTCTCGTGGTACTCTGGATCATAACTCGTGGTCTTCTCGTTTCACTTACAGGACTATTACCTTCTACGGTGGAACTTTCCAGTTCTCTTCAGTTACAATAGCCTCCACTTTSATGCTATGTCCACAACCCCGGAAACAAGTTTCCGGTTTGGGCTCTTTCCCTTTCGCTCGCCGCTACTAAGAAAATCGATTTTTCTTTCTCTTCCTCCAGGTACTTAGATGTTTCAGTTCCCTGGGTTACCTTCATTAAGCTATGTATTCACTTAATGATAC
>NZ_BAAABF010000029.1:0-511 GCF_054767895.1 Clostridium sp. CTA-17 | reverse complement strand
TGGTGGAGGTAAGGAGATTCGAACTCCTGACCCCCTGCGTGCAAGGCAGGTGCTCTCCCAACTGAGCTATACCCCCAAAAATGGTGGACCTTCAGGGACTCGAACCCCGGACCTACCGGTTATGAGCCGGTTGCTCTAACCAACTGAGCTAAAGATCCATATTACCTGGCAACCACCTACTCTCCCACACAGTCTCCCGTGCAGTACCATCGGCCTCAATAGGCTTAACCTTCGTGTTCGGAATGGAAAACGGGTGTTACCCTAAAGAGCATCATCACCAGATGACATGTATATGTTATCAAATCTCTAATAATTTGTCAACATATTTTTGAAAGTTTTTATTCTTTCAAAATTGCACATAYTTAATTTACTATATTTGGTCAAGCCCTCGATCTATTAGTATCGGTCAGCTGAACATGTTACCATGCTTACACCCCCGACCTATCAACCTTGTGTTCTTCAAGGGATCTTACTAGCTTACGCTATGGGAAATCTCATCTTGAGGTTGGCT
>NZ_BAAABF010000028.1:0-595 GCF_054767895.1 Clostridium sp. CTA-17 | reverse complement strand
ATTGCTACTAAAACAGCTAAGGTTACAGCCGGTGAAAACGGAAGTGGTACTTGGGAGCTAGACTTTGGTAATCAAAAACTTCTAGTTGGCGAAAAGTATGTTGTATTTGAGAATGCTAAATCTGTTGAAAATCTAATTGATACAGATAACAACTATGAATTAGATACAAAGCAAGTTGTAAAACATGAAGATAAAAATGATAAAGCTCAAACTCTTATTGTTGAAAAACCTACTCTTCCAGAAGTTAAAGATGGTACTTTAAAAACTACTGTAACTGCTGATGGTGTAAATGGTTCTTCTGAAAAAGAAGCTTTAGTAAACTTTGAAGATTCTAAAGACGGTGTAGATGTTAAGGATACTATAAACTACGAAGGTTTAGTAGCTGGACAAGACTACACTTTAACAGGTACTTTAATGCATGTAAAAACTGATGGATCTTTAGAAGAAATYGCTACTAAAACAGCTAAGGTTACAGCCGGTGAAARCGGAAGTGGTACTTGGGAGCTAGACTTTGGTAATCAAAAACTTCAAGTTGGCGAAAAATATGTTGTCTTTGAAAATGCTGAATCTGTTGAAAACCTAATTGATACAGATA
>NZ_BAAABF010000027.1:0-596 GCF_054767895.1 Clostridium sp. CTA-17 | reverse complement strand
GCTTTATCATTTTTATCTTCATGTTTAACAACTTGCTTTGTATCTAGGTTGTAATCTTTATCTGTATCAATTAGATTTTCAACAGATTCAGCATTTTCAAATACAACATATTTTTCACCAACTAGAAGTTTTTGATTACCAAAGTCTAACTCCCAAGTACCACTTCCGTTTTCACCGGATGTAACCTTAGCTGTTTTAGTAGCAACTTCTTCTAAAGATCCATCAGCTTTTACATGCATTAATGTACCAGTTAAAGTATAGTCTTGATTAGCTACTAAACCTTCATAGTTTATAGTATCCTTAACATCTACACCGTCTTTAGAATTTTCAAAGTTTACTAAAGCTTCTTTTTCAGAAGAACCATTTACTCCGTCAGCAATTACAGTAGTTTTTAAAGCACCGTCTTTAACCTCTGGAAGAGTAGGTTTTTCAACTACAAGAGTTTGAGCTTTATCATTTTTATCTTCATGTTTAACAACTTGCTTTGTATCTAGGTTGTAATCTTTATCTGTATCAATTAGATTTTCAACAGATTCAGCATTTTCAAATACAACATATTTTTCACCAACTAGAAGTTTTTGATTACCAAAGTCTAA
>NZ_BAAABF010000026.1:0-596 GCF_054767895.1 Clostridium sp. CTA-17 | reverse complement strand
ATTGCTACTAAAACAGCTAAGGTTACAGCCGGTGAAAACGGAAGTGGTACTTGGGAGCTAGACTTTGGTAATCAAAAACTTCTAGTTGGCGAAAAGTATGTTGTATTTGAGAATGCTAAATCTGTTGAAAATCTAATTGATACAGATAAAGATTACAACCTAGATACAAAGCAAGTTGTTAAACATGAAGATAAAAATGATAAAGCTCAAACTCTTGTAGTTGAAAAACCTACTCTTCCAGAAGTTAAAGATGGTAATTTAAAAACTACTGTAACTGCTGACGGAGTAAATGGTTCTTCTGAAAAAGAAGCTTTAGTAAGCTTTGAAAATTCTAAAGATGGTGTAGATGTTAAGGATACTATAAACTACGAAGGTTTAGTAGCTGGACAAGACTAYACTTTAACAGGTACTTTAATGCATGTAAAAACTGATGGATCTTTAGAAGAAATTGCTACTAAAACAGCTAAGGTTACAGCCGGTGAAAACGGAAGTGGTACTTGGGAGCTAGACTTTGGTAATCAAAAACTTCTAGTTGGCGAAAAGTATGTTGTATTTGAGAATGCTAAATCTGTTGAAAATCTAATTGATACAGATAA
>NZ_BAAABF010000025.1:0-914 GCF_054767895.1 Clostridium sp. CTA-17 | reverse complement strand
GTACCGGGAATCGAACCCGGGTATCCAGCTTGGAAGGCTGGTGTTCTACCATTGAACTACACCCGCATAATGGTCGGGGTGACAGGGATCGAACCTGCGACCTCATGGTCCCAAACCACGCGCGCTCCCATCTGCGCCACACCCCGAAGTGTGGTGTACCTTAAGGGATTCGAACCCCTGACCCACGGCTTAGAAGGCCGTTGCTCTATCCAGCTGAGCTAAAGATACACATCAAACAATTATTATTTTAAATGTTTTTTAATGTTTTGTCAAGTGTTTTTACTTAACATTTTAAACATTTTGTGGAGCGGGTACCGGGAATCGAACCCGGGTATCCAGCTTGGAAGGCTGGTGTTCTACCATTGAACTACACCCGCATATTGGAGCGGAAGACGGGACTCGAACCCGCAACTTTCACCTTGGCAAGGTGACACTCTACCATACCCCCACGCCGTAGGCGCTAGATCCTAAGTCTAGTGCGTCTGCCAATTCCGCCACATCTGCAAATTAAATTTGGTGATCTGCCAGGGAATCGAACCCTGGACACCGTGATTAAAAGTCACGTGCTCTACCGACTGAGCTAGCAAATCATGATAATAAATTTTGTTTTGGTGATCTGCCAGGGAATCGAACCCTGGACACCGTGATTAAAAGTCACGTGCTCTACCGACTGAGCTAGCAAATCACATTTTGGCTGGGATAGCAGGATTCGAACCTGCGAATGACGGAGTCAAAGTCCGTTGCCTTACCGCTTGGCGATATCCCAATATGGGGTGAGCGACGAGACTCGAACTCGCGACACCCAGAGCCACAATCTGGTGCTCTACCAACTGAACTACGCCCACCATATGGTGTACCTTAAGGGATTCGAACCCCTGACCCACGGCTTAGAAGGCCGTTGCTCTATCCAGCTG
>NZ_BAAABF010000024.1:0-1202 GCF_054767895.1 Clostridium sp. CTA-17 | reverse complement strand
TACTCGATTATTGAAGTAACAACTCCTGAACCTACAGTTCTTCCACCTTCTCTGATAGCGAATCTTAATCCTTCATCCATAGCGATTTCTGTGATTAATTCAACTTCCATGTCGATGTGGTCTCCAGGCATAACCATTTCCATTCCTTCTGGTAATTTGATTGATCCTGTAACGTCTGTTGTTCTGAAGTAGAATTGTGGTCTGTATCCATCGAAGAATGGAGTGTGTCTTCCACCTTCTTCTTTTTTAAGTACGTATACTTGACCTACRAATTTTTTGTGTGGGTTGATTGTTCCAACTTGTGCTAAAACTTGACCTCTTTCGATGTCAGTTCTTTGGATACCTCTTAATAATGCTCCGATGTTATCTCCAGCTTGTGCTTCATCTAATAACTTTCTGAACATTTCGATTCCTGTTACAACTGTTTTTCTTCTTTCTTCAGTTAATCCGATTACTTCTACTTCGTCTCCTACATGTAGAACTCCTCTTTCAACTCTTCCTGTTGCAACTGTTCCTCTACCAGTGATTGTGAATACGTCCTCTACTGGCATTAAAAATGGCTTATCTGTTGCTCTTTCTGGTGTTGGGATGTAGCTATCTACAGCATCCATTAACTCTCTGATACAAGCTGTTGCAGCTTCGTCAGTTGGGTTTTCTAATGCTACTAAAGCTGATCCTTTGATTACTGGAATATCGTCTCCTGGGAAGTTGTACTCGCTTAATAACTCTCTAACTTCCATTTCAACTAATTCTAATAATTCTTCGTCGTCAACCATATCTGCTTTGTTTAAGAATACTACGATGTGGTCAACTCCAACTCTTGATGATAATAAGATGTGCTCTCTTGTTTGAGGCATTGGACCATCAGCTGCTGAACAAACTAATATAGCTCCGTCCATTTGAGCTGCTCCAGTGATCATGTTTTTAACGTAGTCAGCATGTCCTGGACAGTCAACGTGAGCATAGTGTCTGTTAGCTGTTTCATACTCAACGTGAGCTGTGTTGATTGTGATTCCTCTTTCTTTTTCTTCTGGAGCTTTATCTATTTCATCGTATTTGAATGCTTCTGCTCCACCAGCTTGTGCTAAAACTGTTGTTATAGCTGCTGTTAAAGTTGTTTTACCGTGGTCTACGTGACCGATTGTTCCAATGTTAACGTGTGGTTTGCTTCTTTCAAATTTTGCTTTTGACATTGCAAATTC
>NZ_BAAABF010000023.1:0-2500 GCF_054767895.1 Clostridium sp. CTA-17 | reverse complement strand
AACTCACATGGGAAACCCCATGTATCATTAAGTGAATACATATGATCCAGAGTACCACGAGACACGTGAAACCTTGTGGGAAGCAGGGAGGACCACCTCCCAAGGCTAAATACTACCTGATGACCGATAGTGAAGCAGTACCGTGAGGGAAAGGTGAAAAGAACCCCGGGAGGGGAGTGAAATAGAACCTGAAACCGTGTGCCTACAACCGCTCAGAGCCCCTTATGAGGGTGATGAGGTGCTTTTTGTAGAACGAGCCAACGAGTTACGGTATGTAGCAAGGTTAAGTACTTAAGGTACGGAGCCGAAGGGAAACCGAGTCTGAATAGGGCGACTAGTTGCATGCCGTAGACCCGAAACCGGGTGACCTATCCATGGCCAGGTTGAAGCGAGGGTAAAACCTCGTGGAGGACCGAACCACGTTGCTGTTGAAAAAGCATGGGATGAGCTGTGGATAGCGGAGAAATTCCAATCGAACCCGGAGATAGCTGGTTCTCTCCGAAATAGCTTTAGGGCTAGCGTCGAGTATGAGTAGTGGAGGTAGAGCACTGAATGGGCTAGGGGGCATAGCGCTTACCGAACCTTATCAAACTCCGAATGCCACATACTTTGAGCTCGGCAGTCAGACTACGAATGATAAGATCCGTGGTCAAAAGGGAAACAGCCCAGATCGTCAGCTAAGGTCCCAAAGTGTAAGTTAAGTGGGAAAGGATGTGAGATTTCTAAGACAACTAGGATGTTGGCTTAGAAGCAGCCATTCATTAAAAGAGTGCGTAATAGCTCACTAGTCGAGAGATCTTGCGCCGAAAATGTAACGGGGCTAAACTTACCACCGAAGCTACGGGCTTGAACATAGTTCAAGCGGTAGGAGAGCGTCGTAACCGGGCTGAAGTCGTACCGTAAGGAGCGGTGGACTGGTTACGAGTGAGAATGTTGGCATCAGTAGCGAGATGTGGGTGAGAATCCCACAGGCCGAAAACCTAAGGTTTCCTCAGGAAGGTTCGTCCGCTGAGGGTTAGTCGGGACCTAAGCCGAGGCCGAAAGGCGTAGGTGATGGACAACTGGTTGATATTCCAGTACCACTACCATCGTTATTATCGATGGCGTGACGCAGGAGGATAGTGTGTGCTAGCTATTGGATGCTAGTCTAAGCGTTTAGGCAGTGAGAGTAGGCAAATCCGCTCTCATAATGCTGAGGCGTGATGGGGAAGGTTCTACGGAACCGAAGTACATGATTCCACGCTGCCAAGAAAAGCGTCTAGAGAGAGAAGTAGTGCCCGTACCGCAAACCGACACAGGTAGGTGAGGAGAGAATCCTAAGGCCGGCGGAAGAATTACAGTTAAGGAACTCGGCAAATTGACCCCGTAAGTTCGCGAGAAGGGGTGCCTACGAGAGTAGGCCGCAGAGAATAGGCCCAAGCAACTGTTTAGCAAAAACACAGGTCTCTGCTAAAGCGTAAGCTGATGTATAGGGGCTGACGCCTGCCCGGTGCTGGAAGGTTAAGGGGAACACTTAGCGCAAGCGAAGGTGTGAACTTAAGCCCCAGTAAACGGCGGCCGTAACTATAACGGTCCTAAGGTAGCGAAATTCCTTGTCAGGTAAGTTCTGACCCGCACGAATGGCGTAATGACTTGGGCACTGTCTCAACTGTAAATCCGGCGAAGTTGTAGTGCGAGTGAAGATGCTCGCTACCCGCGATTGGACGGAAAGACCCCGTAGAGCTTTACTGTAGCTTAGCATTGAGTTTTGGTATTGTCTGTACAGGATAGGTGGGAGACTAGGAAACCAGGGCGTCAGCCTTGGTGGAGTCAACCTTGGGATACCACCCTGACAGTACTGAAATTCTAACTGGCGGCCATGAATCTGGTCACAGGACATTGTTAGGTGGGCAGTTTGACTGGGGCGGTCGCCTCCTAAAAAGTAACGGAGGCGCCCAAAGGTTCCCTCAGAACGGTCGGAAATCGTTCGAAGAGTGCAAAGGCAGAAGGGAGCCTGACTGCGACACCCACAAGTGGAGCAGGGACGAAAGTCGGGCTTAGTGATCCGGTGGTACCTCGTGGGAGGGCCATCGCTCAACGGATAAAAGCTACCTCGGGGATAACAGGCTGATCTCCCCCAAGAGTCCACATCGACGGGGAGGTTTGGCACCTCGATGTCGGCTCGTCGCATCCTGGGGCTGAAGTAGGTCCCAAGGGTTGGGCTGTTCGCCCATTAAAGCGGCACGCGAGCTGGGTTCAGAACGTCGTGAGACAGTTCGGTCCCTATCCGTCGCGGGCGTAGGAAATTTGAGAGGAGCTGTCCTTAGTACGAGAGGACCGGGATGGACTGACCTCTGGTGTACCAGTTGTTCCGCCAGGAGCACAGCTGGGTAGCTAAGTCGGGAATGGATAAACGCTGAAAGCATCTAAGCGTGAAGCCAACCTCAAGATGAGATTTCCCATAGCGTAAGCTAGTAAGATCCCTTGAAGAACACAAGGTTGATAGGTCGGGGGTGTAAGC
>NZ_BAAABF010000022.1:0-4536 GCF_054767895.1 Clostridium sp. CTA-17 | reverse complement strand
GAATTGGAGTTGCTAAAGGTGTAGATGAAAGAATAATCGAAGGATTACAAGCTAACTTTGTAGGAGAATGTACAGAAGTAGGAATGTACTTAGCTATGTCAAGACAAGCTGACAGAGAAGGATTCCCAGAAGTTGCAGAAGCTTATAAAAGAATAGCTTTCGAAGAAGCTGAACATGCTGCTAAATTTGCAGAAATGTTAGGAGAAGTTGTAGAAGCTGATACAAAAGCTAACTTACAAGCAAGAGTAAATGCAGAGCATGGAGCTTGCCAAGGTAAAAAAGATTTAGCTACTTTAGCTAAACAATTAAACTTAGATGCAATCCACGACACAGTTCACGAAATGTGTAAAGACGAAGCTAGACATGGAAAAGCTTTCGCTGGATTATTAAACAGATACTTTAAATAAGAATCCATCACAAATTGTTTGTATTGATATATTTATAAAGCAAACACCACTAAAACACCTAGTTTAGTGGTGTTTTTCTAGTTTGAAAGGTATTTTTTGATTTGATATACTTCCAAATGAGGAGTGATTAAAATGGGGAAAGCTTATGAAAAAGTTTATGAAGTTACTTATGGAGAAACAGATGGAAGAAAAGACTGTAGAATAACTTCAATGATGAACTTTTTTTCAGACTGTTGCTTAAGTCAAGAAGAAGAAAATTCGATGAATTATGCAGATAATAGTAGTGAAACTACTTGGGTATTTTTTGATTATGAAATAATAGTAAATAGATATCCAAGATATAGAGAAAAAATTAAGGTAAAAACTTATGTTGAATCTATAAGAAAGTTTTATTCTAACAGAGTATTTGAAGCTTATGATATGGATGGAGCCTTAGTAGCTAGAGCAGATGTATTAGCCTTCTTAATAAACAAAAAAACTAGAAGACCAGCTAGAATAAGCGATGAAGAATATGAGATTCATGGATTAAGTAAGGAGTCTTCAAAATTATTAAGAAAAAAATTAAACTTTGAGAAATTTAATAAAGAAGATTTAGAGATGAAATTTCACATAAGATATTTAGATATAGATCTAAATATGCATGTAAGTAATATTAAGTATGTAGAGTGGATTTTAGAAACAGTACCAGTTGATATCGTTCTAAATTACAAAATGAAAAAAATAAAAATAAAATTTGAAAAAGAAATTACATATGGTCATAATGTAATTATAAAGTCAAAAATAATTAAGGGTGAAGATGAAGTAAAGGTTCTTCATAAAGTAGAAAATGAAGAGGGAGAAAGCATTACTTTAGCAGAAACTTATTGGTATTAAAATTTTTCTAGGAGAATTAATTATGAGCGAAAATAAATTTATGAAAAAATATGATGTACTATATTATGATTCAGATGTTAATAAAAACATAAGAATGGTTCCACTTATGAAAATCTTTGGTGATGTATCTGCAATCCATGAGGAAGAATTAGCTTATGAAGGAATTAAGTATTTAAAAGATCATGAATTAAGTTGGATTATTTATAGTTATTCAATAGATATAAAAAAGCCAATACCATATAAAAGTTCAATTAATGTGGAAACTTATCTAGAAGGAATAAAGAAATTTTACGTTTGTAGAGTGTATAAAGTTTATAATGAAAAAAATGAACTTGTGGCTGAAGGAAAGATTATTTTCTTACTAATAGATTTAGAGAAGCGTAGAGCTGTTAGAATTCCTAAGGAGTATTGTGATTTAATAAATATGAGTGATACTGGAGAAGTAGAGTTAAAATCAACTAAAGTTGAAAAATTAATTAGAGAAGATTTAGAATCAAATATTTCTGTAAGAAGAAGTGATATAGATTTTAATAAGCATGTTAATAACACTAAATACTTAGAATGGACTATGGAGGCTACCCCAGAGTGTATTTTAGATGAATATAGCCTTATATCAGCTAAAATAAAGTATGAGAAGGAAGTTAGACTCGGAGATGATGTAAATATTATCTGCCAATGGGATGAGATTGAAGAAGGTTATAAGTGCCTTTACAAGATTGTAAACAACAGATTAGGTGAAGTTTCAGCCTCAATAGAAACAATTTGGAAAAAAGAGTTTTAAAAGTAATAAAACCCTCGGTATGGCTAGGAGTTTGTAGCCTAGTTATACCAAGGGTTTTGTATTATATAAAAATAAATTTTATTTAATTAAAAGGTTATATTGTCGATAGAAAATATATTACTAAAGGGTACAAGAAAGTGCAGCGTTAAACCCAGAACTCCAAGCCCATTGAAGATTAAATCCACCACAATCTCCATCTACATCTAATAATTCACCACAAAAATAAAGGTTATCTACTAATTTTGATTGAAGAGTTTCAGAATCAACTTCCTTTGTATTTATTCCACCAGTAGTTACCTGAGCTGCTTGGAATCCATTTGTTCCAATACACTTAAATTCCCAAGATTTCATAAGATTTATTAAGGCTTTTTTCTCTTTCCAAGTAAGTTCATAACATGGTTTATGTAAATTATCTATACCTGCTTCTCTTAATAATATAGGTATCATTTTCTTGTTAACAACACCTATAAGTGAGTTTATAACTTCTCTACAAGAAAAAACAGCAAAATGTCCTTCTAAGAAATCTTCTAACTCTTTTAATGATTTATCAGGCATCATATCAACTAAGATTTTAACCTCTTTACCTTTAAAGCATCCTAAGGAAGCTTCTCTAGATATTTGTAATATTGGAGGGCCAGATATGCCGTAGTCTGTAAAAAGAATCTCTCCAAATTCTTTTCTAATACTTTTTCCATCACATAAAACTTCAGCATAACCATTAAACTTTATTCCTGATAAAGCTTTAAGTTTATTGTGAGATAGTTTTAATTGTACTATAGCTGGATTAGGTTCAATAATAGAGTGGCCTAAACTTTTAGCAAGAGTATATCCAGAGCCATCAGAACCAGTTTTAGGAGCAGATTTTCCTCCACAAGCCATTATTAACTTTTTACACTTAATCACAGGTGAATCCTCATTTCCTGTGGATAAAGTAAATTTCCCCTTAGATTTGTTGATAGATTTTACTTTGTAAGAATTATAAACAGGAATTTCACGTTCTTCTAAGGCCATTTTTAAAATATCTACAACAGAAGATGCCTGTAAAGATTGAGGATAATTTTTCCCTTTTTCAAGTTCTATTATTGGTAATCCTAGATTAAGAAAAAAGGCTTTTGTATCTTCTACAGAAAATTTATTTAAAGATTTAATAAAAAATCCATCATTTGCACTATGAAAGTTTTCAAACGGAAAACTTATTAATGAATTTGTTATATTACATCTACCGTTTCCAGTAGTAAGAATTTTTTTGCCTATTCTGTCTGTTCCTTCAACTATGGCAACATCTAATCCAAAATCCTTTGCTGTAATTGCAGCTGTCATACCAGAAGCTCCGCCTCCTATAATAACTACATCATGGTATATCATAAGTTTAATTTCTCCCTTCTAAATTTATATATTAATAATCAAAAATAACTTTCTAAAATTCTTATATGTTTAATCATAACATTTCTAAGTTTGAATTGTATCATATTTGAATGGTAATAGATACTTAAAGAGAAGAAATTATAAAGTTATATTATTTTCTTTAAGGAGTAATACTAAATAGTGAGGTGAATATTATGAAATTTAGAATTACCAATGAAAATATAGAGGGGGATAATACAGAATTAAAAATTAGAAGAATGAATTATGATCAAGTGGTGGTGAATTATCAAAATAATTCTGGAATAAAAACATTTAAAATGAATGAGGGAGAATTAGTTTCAGAAGGAGAAGTTGATGATATAATTAAAAAATATACTGATTTATTAAAAATAAAAATAAATAGAGGAACATCAGCTTTGTTTTATAAGGGTATAATTAATTCCATTGAAGAATCTATTGAGGAAGTAGAATCATTAAAAGTTTTAAATGATTTTACTAAAGCAACTAGTAAAAGAGGAATTTGGGATAAAGAGATACTTATATACCTAAACGAGAGCTATCCAATAAAAATTGAAGCAAGTGGAAGAAATTTTAGGGAAGATAGTTATAAGTTCAATATTAAGGTTCTAGAAGAAGCAGAATTCATTGAAATGTGCCATTTTAATATAGGAAAATTAAAGAATCAAATAGGTTGGAGAGAAAGGCAGTTAAATGTCTATAAAAAAATAGTTGAAAAAATAGAAAAAGAGAGTAATTTTGAGTAAAATGGCGAATTATAATTATAATTTTATTAAATAGCTATAAATGACCTAAAATAACTAAAAAAAGTGTTGACATAACTTTAGTTTTTGGGTATTATATTCCTTGTCAGGTCGCCAAGTGCGAAAGACGAAAAACAAAATAAACAAATTTAGTTTAAAGCTAAAACTGGTCAAAAATGATGTGGTTTTAAGAGTTAATGTGGCCCCTTGGTCAAGCGGTTAAGACACCACCCTTTCACGGTGGTAACAGGGGTTCGATTCCCCTAGGGGTCACCATATTACGGTCGCATAGCTCAGCTGGGAGAGCACCTGCCTTACAAGCAGGGGGTCACAGGTTCGATCCCTGTTG
>NZ_BAAABF010000021.1:0-5266 GCF_054767895.1 Clostridium sp. CTA-17 | reverse complement strand
ACTTGCATGTGTTAAGCACGCCGCCAGCGTTCATCCTGAGCCAGGATCAAACTCTCAATTTAAAAGTTTAATCTATACTCATATTACTTATAAAAGAATTGCTGGTTTATGTTAATATCTTCTGTTTAATTTTCAAAGACCATTTCTTCATCGCCCTCAAGCGACTTTCTTAGTTTAACATCACTTTGAAACTTTGTCAACAACTTTTTTTCAAAACTTTTAATTTGTTTTGTTGAGTTGTTTCTGTGTCTCTCAGCGACGAGATTTATCTTACCACGTTATATAACTTATTCTAATTACATAGATATTTATTTTACATAATTATTGTTAATATTCTTTACTTTTCATTAAAATACTATATAATTCTTATATTGATACACCTGGTAAAGTTTAAATTGAAATTTCCCTTAATATTCCTATAAATACTCTTATTCTAAGAATAAGATTTACTATATTATTCTTATACTAAATAAAAAAACTCTTTTTTTATTTAAATTTATCTAAATATATACACCAATATAATAATTTATAGATATTACTTAGATAAAATTATACTTATATTTTCTCTATATTTAATTTAATCTTTTCTTTGAAACACTTTAAATTTGAATTTAATAATCTTAAATACTATAATTTCTATATAGTTCTTTAATGAAGGAGGCCTTCTTATGCCTAAAATTATAAAAAATGTAAAAGAAGATTTATTAACTGAAGGAAAAAAACAATTGCTGTCTAATGGATATTTAAATTTAAATATAAGAAATATAACTAAGGAATGTAATATAGGTACTGGAACCTTCTATAACTATTTTAAAAACAAGGAACAACTTGTTATTGATATACTATCTAATGATTGGACTTCTATTTTAAAGATATCTAATGAAATAATAGAAGAAGATATTTCATTTAAAGAAAAACTAATTTTTATTTCTAATAATATAAATGATTTCTTAAAAAACTATAGACTTATATTTTCAGAGATGGCTAAGCATACCTCTAAAAATCACTATGTTATAGAGCCAATGTATGAAACTTTAGAAAAGTTAATTAATATTCATATAGAAAAAGGAGAAATTAATCCTCCTATATCCTCAGATAAATTTGCTTATTTTCTTCTAAATAATCTTATATTAACATACCGTTCTGAATTAACTGTAGATGACCTATTTTTATTGTTGAATATATAAAGAAAAAGCCATAAACCATTAAATGGTTTATAGCTTTTATTTTATAAGTGTAATTTTTTATTTAATTATTAAAGTAATTTTTTCATTTGGCTAGCTAAAGGATCAGCTAAAGTACCCATAATTACTTGAACATTCTTTCCATCTAATTTCATTATTCCATTAGCTCCAGCTCTTTTTAAAGCAGCTTCATCTATTATAGAAGCATCTTTTAAAGTTAATCTTAATCTTGTTATACAGTTGTCTAAAACTTCAATATTTTCTTTACCTCCAAGGGCTTCTAAAACAACTTCTGCTTTTTCAGCCAAAGTACCACCCTTAGATGGATTATCTCCTGATTTTGAAACTGTTTTTGAATTAGTTGGTACATCCTCGTTTTCATCATCAAAATCATCTTCTCTACCAGGTGTTTTAAGATTAAACTTCTTAATAAAGAATACAAATAAGAAATAGTAAATTACGAATGCAACAATTCCCATTAATAATATCATTAATTGGTTTTGACCTTTTCCAAAATATAAAATATAGTCAATAAGACCACCTGAGAAACTAAAGGCCAGATGTACATTAAGTGCATATGCTACTGCTAATGATATACCTGTTAAAATTGCATGTATTACATAAAGTATTGGTGATAAGAACATAAATGCAAATTCTATTGGTTCTGTAATACCTGTTATTATAGCTGTTAATGCTAATGATAAGAACATACCCCCAACAACGGCTTTATTTTTCTTCTTAGCACAAACATACATTGCTAAACATGCAGCTGGTAAACCAAACATCATTATTGGATAAAAACCTGCTGTATAAACCCCAGCTGTTGGATCTCCAGCTAAAAATCTTGCAATATCTCCAGTTGCAATTTGACCTGAAACTGGATCTGTAAAACTTCCTAATTGGAACCAAATTACTGTGTTCATTACATGGTGTAATCCAATTGGTATTAATAATCTATTTAATATTCCATATATTCCAGCCCCAATAGCACCTGCTGCTACCATTATATTAGCAAATCCGTCTAATCCAGCTTGGAATGTTGGCCAAGTATATCCAAAGAATACCCCTAAAATAAGACATACTGCTGATGTTATTATTGGAACAAATCTTTTTCCACCAAAGAATCCTAAAAATTGAGGAACTTTAATATCTTTAAATTTATTATATAAAAGTCCTCCAACAACTCCGGCTACAACTCCACCAAAAGCTCCCATATTTATACTTGAATCAAATGAAGTTGCAACATTTTTCATAACTAAAAATCCTAAAAGACCTGCTAATCCTCCAACTCCATTATTTTCATCTGAAAGTCCAAATCCTATACCTACAGCAAAAAGCATTGCCATATTATCTCCAAAGGCAGCTCCACCAGCAGCACTGATCCAAGGAATATTTAATAAGTCTTTATCTCCAAGTCTTAATAATAATCCTAAAGCTGGCATTACTGCTATAGGAACCATTAAAGATTTACCTATTCTTTGAAGAAAGCCTAAAACTTTTGAACCTTTTTTACTCATTTGTTCATTCCTCCTTATAAGTTTTTTCATTTAGTTTAAGTTTGTATAATGCTTCTAAAAAATTTAATTTCTTTAAAGCATAAGGTATTCTAAAAATAAAATCTAAAAGTTATCTATTCATCTTGAATACCTATATAAGCATTTTATTCTCTATATTTTTAATCATAAAATGCTTATATAGAAATTCATTTTGAAATCCTTTCACCTTTAGCTAAAAATTATCCTATTAATACAATTATAATAAGCCTATATTTACACATAAAAAAAGCTGAAAAGAACATAGTAATTCTTTTCAGCAAATGCCCAAAATTTTATGGTTACACGCTTACAATAATCTCTTAAACATTCCATCTGTAATGTTTGCATTTAAATATTACTATATCTTTTTTAGGGTGTCAACTTTAAGCTAAACATATTTTTTATAATCATTACAATATTATCTTTCTCATGCTTCATAAATTTATTACATATAAATACAAATTTGCAAATGATATTGTATAAATATAGTATTGACTTATAAAAATAAAGAATATATAATGTAATCATAACATGTTACTGTTAAATCAGGCATAAGTTCTAATAGACTTATGCCTGTTTTTTTATATTTGATTCTATATATAGAAAGGAAGTGAATTTCTCAACTTAATATAATGAGTTGAGGAAATAAATATGTTTGGATTTTTTAAAAAAGACTTAAAATTAATTGCTCCTGCAACTGGAAAAACTATTGATTTATCACAAGTACCAGATCAAGTTTTCGCTGAAAAAATGGCTGGAGATGGAGTTGCTATTGAAGTAACTGGAGACACTATTGTTGCTCCTGCTGATGGAGAATTATCATTAGTATTCAAAACTAACCATGCTTTTGCTATGACTTTAAGTAATGGTATTGAATTATTAGTTCACGTTGGTATAGATACAGTTTCTCTAGAAGGAGAAGGATTCGAGAGATTAACTGAACCAGGACAACAAGTTAAAGCTGGTACACCAATATTAAAAATAGATAGAGATTTTATATTAGGAAAAGGATTAAAATTACACACTCCTGTATTAATCACAAATCCTGATATGGTAAAAGACATGAAACCCGTTATAGGTGAAACAGTTACTGCCGGAAATGATACTGTTTTAACCTATAAAGTTAAATAATAAAAAGCTGACTTAAAAGTCAGCTTTTTTATTATTCATTTTTTCTTATTCTCTCTATATGCAAAGCTAAATAACCTATCTCATCTTCTGCAACCTCTAGAGAAAAATCTTCATTTATAGCTTTTCCTATTTCTTCAGCAACCTTAAAGGATTCTGGATACTTTAGTTTTATAATAGAAAGCAATTCATTTTTTACTGGAGTATTATTTATAAGTCTTTCAATAGCAAATCTTAAGTGGCTTATAAATCTAGCATAAGATAATGAGGTTCTATCCACCTCAATATTAAAAGAATCTTCAATATATTCTACAGCAGTATTTGCTATATAGGTAAATTTTATTGTATGAGAAATCTTTCCTGTTGTTCTTGCAGAGTGTATATGCATAGCAATAAATCCAATTTCATCATCAACTATACTTACCCCAGTAAAATCCTCAAGCTTTTTAACCATTTTAGTTGCAGCTTCAAACTCTTTAGGATATAAGGTTTCTATTTCCACTAAAAAAGGATTTCTTAAAATCTCTCCTTTTTTCATTCTCTCAATAGCAAAAGAAATATGATCTATTAAACCTATATGTATAATCTCATTTAATTCCTCACTAAAATCTCTTGAAATCTCTAATATTAATTCTTCACAAAAAGCAATAAATTTCTCATCATTACTTCCAACTACTCTTCTAAAGTTAGCAATATTATTTTCATCTTGTATAGTAAATATTTTTTCTATATTAGTATTCTTAGGTATTATTGAACCTTTTTTACAATTAAAGCCTATGCCTTTAGCAAATAATATAATTTCTTTCTCATCGTCATCAACCAAAACTATATTATTATTGAAAGCTCTTTTTACTTCATATGCTTTTTCCGTTTTTTTTATCATAATATTCTCCTCTATACCACTATTATTGCTAACTAAATTTATATTAGTTTTATTTAAAATAATTCCATATTCATAAAAAAAGTAAAATAAACATATAAACTTTTTTATTCATTACATAATAATTATATCTTAAAATTTTTATTTTTACTAATATATAAATTCGACTAGAATCCTGTTAAATATTAATATATTCTGAACTCTAGTCGAATTTATATAAAACTTTATTTAATTACAATTTATTTCGATATAATTATTTTTACAATTATAAATTTACATACAAAAAAACCTCTCTTATTAGAGAGGTTTTTGGTGATCTGCCAGGGAATCGAACCCTGGACACCGTGATTAAAAGTCACGTGCTCTACCGACTGAGCTAGCAAATCATAAGACCTGGCGACCACCTACTCTCCCACACAGTCTCCCGTGCAGTACCATCGGCTTCTAAAGGCTTAACCGTCGTGTTCGGAATGGGAACGGGTGTTACCCTAAAGAACATCATCACCAGATGTTTGAAAGTTTTTGTTCTTTCAAAATTG
>NZ_BAAABF010000020.1:0-5329 GCF_054767895.1 Clostridium sp. CTA-17 | reverse complement strand
ATTAAATATGTGCAATTTTGAAAGAACAAAAACTTTCAAACATCTGGTGATGATGTTCTTTAGGGTAACACCCGTTCCCATTCCGAACACGACGGTTAAGCCTTTAGAAGCCGATGGTACTGCACGGGAGACTGTGTGGGAGAGTAGGTTGTCGCCAGGTCTTATGATTTGCTAGCTCAGTCGGTAGAGCACGTGACTTTTAATCACGGTGTCCAGGGTTCGATTCCCTGGCAGATCACCAAAAACCTCTCTAATAAGAGAGGTTTTTTTTGTATATAAAAATATATTATATAAATTAGTGGTAAAATAATTTATACTTAAGTTAGTTAAGAATATAAAAAAGAGTTTTAATTATATTTTTATAGTATTTGGGAGGAGAGTAATGAAAGGAATAAAGAAAATATTATCATTAGGTTTGCTTTTAGTATTTTCATTTTCAATGGTATCTTGTGGTGGATCAAAAGAAAATACTTTAGAGGGTACAGTAGTAGTAACAAGTAAATATCCTGATGAAGTTAATAGTTATATAGCTGAAGAATTTAAAAAAGAAACTGGAATATCAGTTAAATATGAAGTGAAAGATGAAATAAAAGAAGATGATTTTAAAAATACAAATACTGATATTATCTTAGGTGGAGATAATGAATTATATAAAAAAATGGCTTCAGATAATATTCTTAAAGGATATAAAACAAGTTGGTATAGTGATGTAGATGATAATTATAGAGATAAAGATGGATATTGGTATTCAATATTTAGAAACCCTATGGTAGTTGCTTATAATAAAGCTAACTTAGCAGCAAATCTTGTACCAAAGAGTTTATCTGATTTAAAAAATGGGAATTTAGCTAATAAATTATTAATGGTAAATTCTAACAATTATTATACAAAGTATTTTATATCTGCTACAGCTTCTTATTTAAGTAAAGAAGCAAATAATGATGATAATATAGGAAATACTTTCTTACAAGGTTTAAAATTAAATGTGTCTACATTTTTTAATAATTACGATGAATTATTTACAGTTTTAGATACTAAAGAAACTCCAATAGGAATTTTACCTTTAGATGTTTTAAATAAAAAAATTAAAGATAATGCTAATATAACAAGAATTGATTTTCAAGAGGGTGTACCTGTTATAACTGAATGTGCAGGTATATTAAAATCAGCTCCTAATCCAAATGCTTCAGAACTATTTATGGAGTTTGTAGCTGGGCCAAAGATTCAATTAGAACTAGCTCAGAAATTTAATATAATGCCTACATTACCTGTAGCAATAAAATATTCTCCTGACTGGATTAAGAATTTTAAAACTTTAGATATAGATAATAATGTTGTTCTTGAGAATGAAGATAAATGGGTTCAATTCTTTAATGGTGTTGTTAAACCTGAAGTGCCTGCCAAGACAACTAACAATCCTGTTATTAAAGGTAAGAAGAAATCTTAATACATATTAAAAAAGAGATATTATGTTTAAAACATAATATCTCTTTTATATTTAAAGTGTGAATTGTAAATAGCTTATTCGTATTTAAATTTAATGATAACTTCTTTGATTTCTCCTTTAGAGTTAGTTCTAACCTTAAAATCTTTGATATCTTTAAATTCATTGTTAATTTGGAAGTTAAGTTCATTTATAGTAGCTTTGGCCTTTTTAGCTAAATCACTATCTTCGATAACTTCAAATCTTTGCTTTTTAGTTGTAATTTCCTTGTTTCTATCATCAACTACAACATAGTATTTATCGCCTTCTTCAATTACAACATACTCTTTACCAAAAGTTAGGCTTGAGCATAATGAATTATCTATACATCTTACTAGCATAGCTACTCTCCTCTCAATTAATATATTAAATTCTCTACACCTTTAATATATCACAATAAGAGGCTTTGTCCATTATAAATGGATAATTAGATTAAATTTGTGATATCTTACAAATATACTATTTCTTAAGTTTTAATATATTTACTAGTAAATCATTTTTAGCAAAAATAAGGAATCTTTTTACTGAAGCAAGATCATCTTTTAAGGTACTAGTGCTATCATCTTTCCAATAATCATTGAAGTATATACATAGGATGAAAAATAAAATAGCTAAATTTATATATATATCTTTAAAATCAGCTATAAATAAATTGCTTATACCTATGAAGTCTAAGCTTCCACCATAAAAAACCTTATCTATTAAAGAGCATAAAGCACCAGCCATTATAAACACTATACACATATCTGCATTAAAATCTTTATGGCCATTATGGACATAATATCTATAACATTCAAAGAATATTATTAATGCTATTAAATTTAATATTATAAGGAATCCAAAGTCTAATCCAGTTCCAAAGCGAACATTTAGCCAAGAGCCATCTGTATTTATAATTGGTTGGAAGGTTAAAAAATTACCTATAATATTAAAATGATCATTGAAAAACCATTTATGTATAATAAATTTTATTCCTTGATCTAAAATCATTAGAATCATAAATATCCATAGTAATGTTTTTTTGCTAAATCCATCTTTATATTTATTTACTAAAACATATACGAGATATCCTACTAATGCAAAAGGAATTATTAAAAACAACATCATAAGAGTTTCAGAATTCTTTTCAATTCTTCCAGTTAAAAACTCAAATAAGAAATAAATCAACCACATTATAGGCAGTATCCCTATAGTTACCCATTTCTTTTTATTCATTATTACCTCCCTATAAGATATACCATTAGAATATTTAATTAAAATAACAATAACTTTTATAAATATTAAAGAGATATCTATAACTTTAGTCTATAATAGTGTCATTAATTAAACTAAATCAATTTTAACATAGTTAATTATTACAATTAAAGAGGATATATAGAATTTTAAAAGAATATATAAATTATCACACATAATAAATGACGAGGTGTTTTATGACAGATATTATAAGAGAGTACTATAATAAAAATAGTAAGAATGAATGGCTTAGATTAAATGATCCATATAATAGATTAGAATTATTTAGTACTATGTACATGATAAAAGAGTATTTTCCTCAGGAAGGAAAAATATTAGATATAGGCTCAGGACCAGGAAGATATTCAATAGAGCTATTAAAAAGAGGATATGAAGTCAGTTTAATGGATTTGTCAGAAAAATCTATAGATATGGCAAAAAATAATATAGAAAGTATGGGATTAAAAGCAAAGGATTATATTTGTGGAGATGCTTTATATTTAGACTTTATAAAAGATAATACCTTTGATGGAATACTTCTTATGGGTCCTATGTATCATGTTCAATCAAAAGAAGATAGAATTAGAATATTAGAAAATTGTATGAGAATATTAAAACCAGGTGGGATTATATTAATAGCTTATATAAATTCTTTAGGGGTATTAAAGGTAGGTCTTTCAGACTTCCCACAAGAGTATAAAGATATAAATAAGATATATGACTTATTTGATGAAAAAGGATTTAGTGAGGAAGAATCTTTTACTGAAACATATTTTACTGTTCCAGAAAAGGCTATTTCTGAGGTTAATGAGGTAGGTTTTAATATATTAAGTAGAGCAGGGGCTGAAAGCTTTTTAAGTGGACAAGCTTTTTATATGACTAAATATTATTTAGAGGACAAGGAAATATACTTTAATTTATTAAAGGTTGCAACTGAAAAATGTGAAGATGAAAGATTTAGAGACTCAACAGAACATCTTCTAATAGTTGCTAAAAAATAAATAGTATTTTAAAGATTAAATAGTTTATTTATATAAAATAGTAACTATGAGAATTAATTTAAATCCATGGTTTAAAAGCTCTAGTAGCTATAAAATATAAAAACTAAAAGGGAAAAGAGAGTAAATTACATTAAAAAAACAACAATAATAGTAGAGTTGTTTTTAGATGAAAAGAGAGGAGTAATTTTTATGTTAACAATTTTTGCAGTTTCAGATTCCATAGGAGAAACAGCACAGCAGGTGGCTATGGCTGCTGCTAGTCAGTTTAAGGATAATGCTGAAGTTAAAAGAATTCCTTATGTTAAAAGCTTAGAAGATGTAGAGGATTTAATGAAAACCATTGAGGATTGTGAAGCATGTATGATTGTATCTACAATAATAACTGTTAATGTTAGAGAGTATCTAACACAAAAATGTATTGAGAAAAATATAAATATAATAAATGTATTAGGTCCAATAATAAATGTAGCTTCAACAATATTAAATAAGTATCCAGATTATAATCCAGGTGCTATGTGGAATACTGATGAAACTTATTATAAGAGGATAGAAGCTATGGAATTTGCTATGCAGTATGATGATAGCAAAGACTATAGAGGATTAAAAAATGCTGATGTAGTTCTTGTTGGATTATCTAGAACATCTAAAACTCCACTATGTATGTATCTTGCTAACAAGGGAATAAAGGCAATAAATATTCCACTAGTTCCAGAGGTAGGTGTACCAGAAGAATTATATGAAATTGATAAAAAGAAAATATTTGGACTTACAATAAATCCACTTCAACTTATAGAAATAAGAAAAAGAAGATTAGATAAGTTTCATAGAATATCAGCAGATATAGAGTATGCTTCTGATTCAAGAATATTAGAGGAGTTTGAATTTGCAGATAAGATACTTAGAAAAATAGGGTGCAGAACTATAGATGTAACTCAAAGAGCTATAGAAGACACTGCTTTAATAATAATGGAAAAGTTAGGTGTGAAATAATTTTTTATAAACATAATTATTTTAAAACACAAAATTTAATAGGGATGAATATAAAGCTACTAGTATTTTTTTATTAGTAGCTTATATTTTTATTATCTTAAATAAGTGATTAAATTAATGTTACATAAATAAAAAATAGTATTTTTAAATTTATTAGTATATTAGTTTGTACTATATTTTGGAATTATTTTGAATATATTATATTAGAATGTAAATAACAACTAAATATACTAATCCAGGTGTATCAATATAAGAATTAATAAGAAAATAGATGAAAATAAAAGAATTATAATTATAATTTAGAATTTTTAATGTTAATAAATAGTGAATAGAATTAATATCATGGTAAGATAAATCTCGTCGCTGAGAGACACACAAACAACTCAACAAAACAAATTAAAAGTTTTAAAAAAAGTTGTTGACAAAGTTTTAAAGTGATGTTAAACTAAGAAAGTCGCTTGAGGGCGATGAAAAAATGGTCTTTGAAAATTAAACAGAAGATATTAACATAAACCAGCAATTCTTTTATAAGTAATATGAGTATAGATTAAACTTTTAAATTGAGAGTTTGATCCTGGCTCAGGATGAACGCTGGCGGCGTGCTTAACACATGCAAGTCGAG
>NZ_BAAABF010000019.1:0-5675 GCF_054767895.1 Clostridium sp. CTA-17 | reverse complement strand
CAATTTTGAAAGAACAAAAACTTTCAAACATCTGGTGATGATGTTCTTTAGGGTAACACCCGTTCCCATTCCGAACACGACGGTTAAGCCTTTAGAAGCCGATGGTACTGCACGGGAGACTGTGTGGGAGAGTAGGTGGTCGCCAGGTCCAAAATGTTCCTCGGTAGCTCAATGGTGGAGCACTCGGCTGTTAACCGATAGGTTGGAGGTTCGAGTCCTCTCCGAGGAGCCATTTTTTTATTTAAAAAGAGTTATTAAAGAAGATATAAATATCTTTTTTAATAACTCTTTTTATTTTTATCAAAGGAATTTAATAATTTATGTTGAATTACTAAATTATAAAGAAAAATATAAATATTAGATTTATTAAGTTTAGTAAATTAAAAACTAAGAATTAATCTAGTTGATATTTTCTTGTAAAAGTATAGGGAATTTTTATGGTAAATGCTAATCTTAAGATATAAAAGTACTAAATATAAAGATAATATTTTATGATTATATAGAATATATTTAGTTATATAGTTTTTATTAAAATTATTATTAAAAAAAATCAATATTAGAATATTCAAAAACACTTTTAGAAAGCAAATGAGTATAAAGTGAGTTTAAGTTTATCTTATATATATAAATCAAATTAAAAATTTTTATATATTTTGATATTTAACTAAAAGGATATATTTAAGTAAACATTTATATTTAAATTTAATTTTTAGTTATTGCATAAGGGGATTTGATAAAAGTAGAAAGTAGGACATGCTTTTATATAAATCAAGTTATTAAATACAAAGTGTATGCATACTTTAAACAGATTACTAATACTAATTTTTCTAGAAAGGTGGTGAATGCTACTTATATATTGATATGTAAACAATATCAATGGTGTAGCAGAAGATTATGAAGGAGTATAAGATTGAGAATCTAAGAAATATAGGTATTATAGGACATAGCGATTCAGGTAAAACTGCATTAGCAGAAGCTTTACTGTATTATACAAAGACTACTGATAGATTAGGAACTTGTGAAGATGGAAATACAATAAGTGATTATGACCAAGAAGAGAAAAAAAGAAAGATATCATTAGCCCTATCTATTATTCCTTTTGAATATAGTGGAACTAAGATTAACTTATTAGATACTCCAGGTTATTTTGATTTTGTTGGAGAGCAAATAGAAGGGGTTAAGGCTGCTGACTCTGCAATTATAACTGTATGTGGAGTTACTGGAGTACAAGTTGGAACTGAAAAAGCATGGGAATGCTGTGAAAAAGAAAAATTACCAAGAGCATTTTTTATAAATAAATTGGATAGAGAAAATTCAAATTTTGATAAAGTATTAGAAAATATAAGAAATATATTTGGAAATAGAGTAATTCCTACTCAATATCCATTAGGTAAAGAAAAGGAATTTAAAGGAATTGTGAACCTTATAACTGAGGAAGCTTTTGAATATGATAAAAAATCAGGAAAAATAAATAAGATAGAAATACCTAATGAAGTAAAAGATAAGGTTAATGAGTATAAAACTTATTTAATGGAATCTGTAGCTGAAATTGATGAGGAATTACTTGATAAATATTTATCTGAAGGAGAGCTTACAGTTGATGAAATCTATAAAGGACTTTCTATTGGATTTGAAGAAGGAGATATAGCTCCAGTTATGTGTGGAAGTTCAGTATCAATAGTTGGTATGAAAAGCCTATTAGATTCAATTAAAGGATATTTCCCATCACCAGATATAATTAAAGCTAAAGTTGCTATTGATAGTAATAATGAAGAAATATTAGTTAAGTCAAATAAGGATATGCCATTTTCTGCATTTGTATTTAAAACAATTGCTGATCCTTTTGTAGGAAAGCTTTCAATATTTAAAGTACAAACAGGAGAACTAACAACTGATAAGATAATTATAAATTCAAAAAATAATAAGATAGAAAAAGTTAGTTCATTATGTTTTTTAAGAGGCAAAAGTCAAATACAAACAAGTAAAATAGGCGCAGGAGACATAGGAGCTGTTACAAAACTTCAATATACTTCAACTGGAGATACTCTTTGTGAAAGTAACTTTAAAATTAATTATGAAGGGTTTGAGTTCCCAGAAGCAGTTATGACTATGGCAGTATTACCAAAAAGTAAAGGTGATGAAGAAAAAATTTCTCAAGGACTTTCTAAGCTTCTAGATGAGGATCCAACCTTTAAGGTTTCTAGAGATCAAGAAAATGCAGAAACTTTAGTTTCTGGTATTGGAGAGACACATATAGAGGTTTTAGCTAGTAAATTAAAGAGTAAATTTGGAATTGATGTAATTCTTCAAGACCCTAAGATTCCTTATAGGGAAACTATAAAAGGTAGTTCTGATGTACAAGGAAAGCATAAAAAACAATCTGGTGGCCATGGACAATATGGAGACGTGAAAATTAAATTTGAGCCTAGAAGAGACGGTAAGCTTGATTTAGAGTTTGTTGATAAGGTTGTTGGAGGGGTTGTGCCTAGAAACTATATACCAGCAGTAGAAAAAGGCTTAAGAGATTGTTTAAAGAAAGGGGTTTTAGCTGGTTATCCTGTAATAGGAATTAAGGCTACATTACATGATGGATCATATCACCCTGTAGATTCATCAGAAATGGCATTTAAGGTAGCTGCTTCATTAGCATATAAGAAAGGTATGGAAAATGCAAAACCTGTTATATTAGAGCCTATTATGAAGGTTGAAATAATCATTCCAGATGAATACATGGGAGATATAATTAGCGATATAAATAAGAAAAGAGGAAGAGTAATTGGAATGGAACCAGAGGGTAATAATGAAAAAGTTATAGCTGATATTCCTTTATCAGAAATGTTTAAGTATGCTACTGATTTACGTTCAATGACTCAAGGAAGAGGAAGCTTTAGCATGGAATTTGAAAAATATGAGGAAGTTCCAAGTGCAGAAGTAGATAAAATAATAGAAGATGCAAAGAAAATGAAGGAAGCTAAGGAAGCTTAAAAAATTATAGATCGGAAATTTAGTAAGTACCATCTTAAAATTTAAAAAGATGGTACTTTTTATGTATACAAGGAAAAAAATGTGGTTAAATTAATAATGTTCAAGGTATTATTAAAAATTTTAAAGAAATAAGTTAAAAAGAGTATATTAATGATATAAAAATAATGAATAAAAAAATATATAATAGAATATAAATCTTTTAGGAGTATTTTATCTTATTATAATAAAAGTTAATTAGTACTTTCTAAAAGTTTAAGACTTTAATTTAATTAAAATTATTAGTATCTGAAAAATATCTTAAATTAAAGCGAAATAATATAAAAATTAAAAATAATTAAATATTTTGGTAAATAAGAGGGTTTTTATATTTATATATCTAATTATATATTTAGAGATAATATCTTAAATGAGGTGTAATTCATGTGTAATTATAGAATGGATATAAAGGGTAAAATAAGTTTAAGTGATTATAGTAACATCTTTGATTATATAAATATTGTTGATGTATGTGATAGATTTATGATTTATATGGAGTCTTTAGATGATGATAATATAGGAATTATTTGTTCTATGCTTAAGGATAATAATTTTAATATAAAAAATCAAGGATACAATAACCAGGGGATTTACTATATAAATGCTAAAAAAATAGGTTAGCATAACCAGATCATAATAGTATTTTTTATATAAATAATTGTAAAAGTATATAATTTAAAAATGGTATAACTTTAACTGTGTAAAGGTACGTACATTTATGTTATAATGTACTTTGTGTTAAATAAAATTATTAATAAGCTATAATTTAAGTTGTCATATAATAATTTAACGAAGTGAATTCTAAAGGGCAACTTGTAAGAAGCACTTATAGTTGAATTAATCCATAAGGAACATGGGGGAGGATTTTTTAAATGAAGAATTACGTTGTTGGAATAGATCTAGGGGGAACAAAAATTAGCTGTGCTCTTGCTGATCTAGAAGGAAATGTTAAAGCTCAACATACAACTCCAACTAATGCTCATGAAGGAGAGCAAGCAGTTTTAGATAGAATTATAGGCTGTGTTGAAACTGTAATATGTGAAGGAAAAGTAACTATTGATGAAGTAGAAGCAATAGGTATTGGATCACCAGGACCATTAGATGCCAGAACTGGTATAATAATAACAACTCCAAATTTACCTTTCAAAAACTTCAACTTAGTTTCACCATTAAAAGCTAAGTTTGGTATTCCTGTTTACTTAGATAATGATGCTAACGTAGCTGCTATAGGTGAATTTATGTTAGGTGCTGGAAAAGGTACTGAAAATATGATTTATATAACTGTAAGTACTGGTGTAGGTGGAGGAGCAATCCTTAACGGTAAAATATACAGAGGAAGTACTTCAAACGCATTAGAAATTGGACATTCAACTGTTGCACCTGGAACTGTAAGATGTAATTGTGGTAACATGGGATGTCTAGAAGCTGTATCATCAGGAACAGCTATTGGTAAAAGAGGAAGAGAAGCAGTTGCTACAAATGTAGAAACAAGCTTAAAAGATTACGACAATGTAACTTCATATGAAGTATTTGTTGAAGCAGCTAAAGGTGACAGAGTTGCAAAATCAATAATAGATGAAGCTTTAAACTACTTAGGAATTGGTGTTGCAAATGCAATAGCAACTTTTGATCCAGACATGGTTGTTATAGGTGGAGGAGTTTCAAAAGCTGGAGAAGTTGTTTTTGAAACAGTTCAAGAAGTTGTTAATGAAAGATGTTTTAAAGCTATGGCTGAGCATTGTAAAATAGTTCCTGCTGGATTAGGAACTGATGCAGGAGTTATTGGAGCAGTAGCTTTAGCATTATTAGAGTGCAAATAATAAATTTATATAAATAAGTTAGAAGTTTTTACTTCTAACTTTATTTTTTATATATTTTGCTAGACAAATATAATGTTTACATAGTAAAATGTTATAAATTTATAAACTAAGAAAATTAGACAATTAAATACTAGAAAAAAAGGTTATTTTGTGATAAAACTATATTGAAAATGGTAAATTAAGTATGAAGTTAGGTCATAACCACATATTGTGATTATTATAAAGACATTATATAATTTTATTATATAATGTCTTTTTTTACTATAAACAATTAACTTTTATAGAATTAAAGACAATAGCTTATAGCGTTATGACTATATTATAAATATTAGTAAAAATAAGATATTAAAAAAGTAATAAAACTTAATTTTAAGAAAAATTAAAAAATTTTTTTGAAAAAAATAAAAATAACTATTGCTAAATAATAATTATTATTATATAATAATGACATAAGGTTGATGAAGAAACAAATCAACAAGAAACGACTTAAATAAAGACTTTTAAATTATGATATAAATTGAAATTAGGTAAATGTTTGTTTTGTAGGAGGAATAATATTATGAAAAAATTTGTTTGTACAGTATGTGGATATGTTTATGAAGGAGAAAAAGCACCAGAAAAATGCCCAGTATGTGGAGTTGGAGCTGACAAGTTCATAGAGCAAGGAGAAGACTTAGCATTTGCAGATGAGCACAGAATCGGAGTTGCTAAAGGTGTAGATGAAAGAATAATCGAAGGATTACAAGCTAACTTTGTAGGAGAATGTACAGAAGTAGGAATGTACTTAGCTATGTCAAGACAAGCTGACAGAGAAGGATTCCCAGAAGTTGCAGA
>NZ_BAAABF010000018.1:0-6830 GCF_054767895.1 Clostridium sp. CTA-17 | reverse complement strand
GAAGCAGCAGTTAAAATGATACCAGATACTGAAACTGCTATAAACGAAGACGATGCTAAGAAGTTCCAAAAGATGTTAGACTTACTTGAAGATGACGACGATGTTCAAGAGGTTTATCACAATGCTGAATTCCCTGAAGGATGGGATGAATAATCACTGTAAAGTATTGATATTACAAGGATTATTAATTAAGCTAATAAGTTTATATTTTAATTAATTTAATAAAAATACTATTGATTATGGTAAACTTAATATTTTCCATAATCAATAGTTAAGGTATACGTTATACCTCCTTATTTAGATATGTTTATCTAGTAAGGAGGTATTTTTGTTTTTAAAAGATGTTATTAAAGAATTTGTTTTTGAGATAAGACTTAGAAATTACTCAGAGAGGACTATTAAAGGATATAAGAATAATATATCTAAATTTGCTAGATATATTGAAGTTGAATTTGAATTAGTTGAAATTGAGGATATTAGTCATGTGCATATAAAAAATTATTTAAATTATCTTAAATCCAATGGCTTAACAGAAGTTTATATTAATACTATTTTAAAGAACTTAAGAAGTTTTTATAAATATTGTTTTAATGAAGGATATTGTTTAAATATAGCTTCAAAAGTAGGATGGTTAAGAGAAAAGAAAGTAGTTATAAAAACATTTTCTGATAATGAAATTAGAAAAATGATAGATGTATATAATTATAGTTCTTATATAAATGCAAGAAATAAATGTATAATGGCTATCTTAATTGATACAGGTATAAGAAATTTCGAGCTTTGTCAATTAAAGAGAAATGATATAAGAGAAACTATTATTTATATCATGGGAAAGGGAAATAAGGAGAGAGTTGTTCCTATATCACCATATTTAAAGAAAGTAATGATAAAGTATGAGAGGATACGAGAAGGGTATTTAAAAAATAATATTTTACATTATGATAATTACTTTTTAAGTTATAGAAATAAACCTCTAACAATAGAGGCTGTTGAACGGATAGTAAAATTATGTGGAAAAAAAGCTAATGTTAATAAAAATATACGTTGTTCGCCACATACATTAAGGCATTATTTTGCACAGGCACAATTGAAAAATGGATTAGATGTATATAGTTTAAGTAGATTATTAGGTCATGAAAATGTAACTATAACAAAAAGATATTTACAAGGACTTAAGGATAATGAAGTATTAGAGCTTGGGGTAAAGTCTAGTCCTTTAATGAATTTAAGAAAATAAAAAAATAGAGAGATACGCCAATATCCCTCTTATAACAATTTAATATTGTTAAATTAACTTTGTATATCCAACTTGTAGATAACAAAAAAACAGACAAATAAATGTTATCAAAAAAGTTAGTGATATGCAAGGCTTTGTTTCTTATGCCTTAAAATAAAGGAATAAGTTAGTAGTTTAAGCACTAAAGCTACTATAAATAATTTTAGTAGGTGAGCTAAGCCAAAGCATAAAATTAGCTATATCATTAATCATAAGGGATTTACTTCTATTGCAACTTATGTAAGGTATTAATGATATGTAAGGTGAGCAGCAACCAATAACCTTTAAATAATAGTTGTGGAGGTAGCTTGGCATTCTAGTGAATGGGTAAGTATTAGCAAATAAAAACATTTAGGACAAGTTATAAATGGTAAAGCTAATATGCAGTTATGCAGTAATAATAGAAGTATTCAATAAGGTTCTCAATGAGTAAACCAAACATGGTGATATTATCTTACCTAATCTATAATTAATTTATATAGATTAGGTAAGATAATTATTTGATTTTAGTAGCTCATAAGTTCCCAAACATTTTAAATTTTAAAAATAAAAAATAATATGATATAATTTATTGGAATATTATGTATATAGGAGGTGCAGTATGGCGCAGTATGAACCAAAACCTGAAGTAGAGAGAATTGAAGTATTAGTAAGATTGGTGAAAGATGGACATATAAAATTACCTAGATTTCAAAGACCTTTTGTTTGGACAAAACAAAATATTTTAGAATTAATGGATAGTATTTATAAGGGATATCCAATCGGAAGTATTTTATTATGGTTAACAAAACAAAAATTAGCAAGTGAAAGAAATATAGCTGATTTAGAAATTAATGAATTAGAAGAAGAATATCCTACTAATTATTTATTAGATGGGCAACAGAGATTGTCAACACTTTGTGGAATATTATTTTGGAACGAAAAAGATAAGAAGAGTGTATGGAATGTTGTATTTGATTTAGAAGAAGAAAAGTTTTTATATGATCCTGATAATGAAAAAATTCAGTATTTTAAGTTGAATAAACTTTTAGATACAATGGATTTTATTAATCAATGTTCAAGGTTTGTAGGACATCCAAAGCAAGCATTGTATACAAAGAATGCTCAAAAATTATTAAATTCAATAAAAGATTATAAAATAGCTTCTGTAAAAATAGGAGATATGAGTCTTGATGAAGTAGCTCCTATTTTTGAAAGAATAAATAGTACAGGTAGAAGACTTACAATGGTTGATTTAATGAGAGCAGCAACTTGGAGTGGTGATTTTGATTTAAGTGACACTATTGATATGGTAAGACGTGAATTGGAAAATAAAAACTTTGAAGCTGTACCTGAGATAGAGATATTAAGAAATTTAGCTACATGTGCAGGGTTAGGTGTAACAAAGGAGGATATAAATAAATTAAGAAATTTGTCATCTGATGAATTAAAGGTTATCGCTACAAAATGTAAGAGTGCATATATGAAGGCTGTTGATTTTATTACTACAGAATTACCAGTGACTACTCATGGATATTTACCATATTCCTTACAACTTACATTTTTAGTTGAATTTTTTAATTTATGTCCATTACCATCATTAAAGCAAAGAAAAGAAATTAAAAAATGGTTTTGGAGAACTTCTATAACTAGATATTTTGCTTCTTTTAATACAGCTCAACTTAATACAGAATTAAAAAATATTAGAAGTTTCGCTAAAGATGAAGTTGAAACAATACCAATAAATAAGGGGCTATCCTATAAAGAACTTATAGAAAGTCAATTTATATTAAGTAAAGCTATAAGCAAGACTTTTGCACTTATTCTTGCAAGTAATAAACCACAAAGTTTATTAGATGGTGCAATAATAAATATAGAAAATGTATTAAGTACAGTTAATAAAAAAGAGTATCATCATATTTTCCCTAAGGACTATTTAAAAAATAAAGGATACAACAATAATGAAATTAATACTAATGCCAATATATGTATTCTTAATTTAATTAATAATAGAAATATATCTAATAAAGCTCCAAGAGAATATTTTTTAGAGCTACAAAATAGATTAGGGAGTAACCTAGAAGAAGTATTAGAAAGTAATTTTATAAATAAAAAAGCATATGAGTGTGCTTTAATAAATGATTATAATGGATTTATAAATGCTAGAAACAAGATTATTATTGATAAAGCAAAAGAATTATGTGAGGATTTTGAAGATATATCATTAGAATTAGTGGATAGACAATTAAATAATATAGATGGTTATGAACAATTGAATTTAGATATATAAGATGAAAATAAATTTTAAATAATAAGGATACTAATATTTTTGGTATCCTTATTTGAAGATAAAGTGTATCATAAAACTAAAGTTTAGTGAGACAATAATTTTAATAGAAAAAAATAATAAAAAATTGGATAAATAAATTACAGTATATGTTTCATTTAAAAATATACTTTAATGAGACAAATTTAGGAGAGTGAATTAATGATAGTAAAATATCTTAGAGTATCTACAACTAAGCAAGATATCACTAGACAAGACATGCAGCTAGATAAATTAAAAATATCTTTTGATAGAGAATATGTAGATAAGATAACTGGTAAAACAAAAGATAGACCTCAATTGAAAAAGATGTTATGTGATCTTAAAGATGGAGATATTCTTTATTGTGAAAGTATTAGTAGATTAGGACGAAGTTTAAAAGATTTAATAGAAATTATAGAACAACTGGTAAATAAAGGCGTTAGAGTAATAATAGTTAAGGAGGGGATAGATACCAATAGTAGTACGTATAAGTTGCTATTAGCTGTATTTGGTGGTGTAGCAGAGATGGAGAGAGAAACTATACAAGAGAGAGTTATACAAGGTATAGAAAAATGTAAGGCAACAGGAGAGACTAAGACTGGAATTTGGTTTGGAAGAAAAGAGAAGCAATTTGAGGATTTGCCTAAAAATTTTAGAAAGTATTATATTCAAATGAAAAATAAACAAATAACAAAAGTTGAAATGGCAAAGTTACTAGAGTGTGGTAGAGCAACTTTATATAGATGGATAACAATATATGAGAAACACTTATTGATTTAATACAATGGGTGTTTTTTTTATTTTAAGTATTTATAGAGTTACTAAACACAATTCTGAAAAATATTTTTTAATAATGAATAATTTTAATTTAAAATTTAGAATGATTCAAAATTAGACATTAAAAATTTTTTTGAATTTTTACGTTATTTTTTTACGTTTTAAGAAAACAAGGGCAATAATAATCTGAAGTTTATAAGAAAAAGGAGATTATTATGATAATAACAAAAAATTTAAAACTAATAGGCGATATAAACAAAATAAATAAAACAGGTGATTATATAGGAGAAAAAGCTTTCTTATGCAGCAAATGTAATATAAAAAAGAAAAAATCTGAATTCCATAAAAGTAAATATAATAAAAATGGAATTCAATGGTATTGTAAGCAATGCAAAAGTAAAGTTAACAAAAATAATTATGAAAAATGTAGAGGAAGTTGGATATATTACATAGTATTAGATGGAGAAATTAGATGGGTAGGAAGTACCATTAATATAATAAATAGAATCAGTAAGCATAAAAATTGTAATAAACAAAGTAATTTTATATATGAAGCAAAAAAACGTAATATAGATTTAAAAGATAAAAAAATTGAAATATATGCTTGTGATGTTATTGCTCAAGGACTAAATTTGACAATAGTTGATTTAAGATATTATGAGCATAAGCTAATTGAAAAGTTAAAAGTTGATGAAGATAAATTATTTAATAAGAGAACAAAGTCTAAGTTTGAAAAAAGAGATAGATATATAGATGAAATCCCAATAGAAGGATTTAAGTTTACTCTTTACAAAAAGTTTGCTTAAAGTAAATTTGGTATAAAGAGTAAATAGGTAACTTATTTGTTCTTATGTATATAATAGAGAAATAATTATATATAAGAACAAAAGTGTTACCTATTTTATATGTAAGATTAAATTAGGAGAAGAGTAGTGGGGAAAATTTCAGATATTAAAATATTTAAAAATAAAATAAAAATAGGAAAAATACAAGGCAAATTGTTATGGGAGTTAGATAATCAGAAGAATTTAAAGGGAAATCCACTTAAAGCTTTTGAAACATGTTTAAAAAGAATATGCAGTTTTGAAAAATATAAGATTGGCAGAAATAGTTACTATAATATTATTCAAATATATGACGAAATTAAAGAAAGAGAACATAAGAATAAAATTTCATTAATAGGAAATAAAAATAGAATCAATAAAATAGGATTTGAAATGGGGAGTAATGTTGAGTTTGTAGCAGGAGTATTAATGAATAAGGCTGAGTATTTTCATAATTGTGGAGATACAGGATTTAAATCAATTTCTACATGGGTAAAGGTATGTGGATTAATTTCAGAAAATGAATTTATACAAAATAGATTACGAAACTTAGTAGAAACTGCAATAAAAAAATTACATAAGCTAGAATTTGTAGAAGCTAATATAGCTTTTATGAAATGTGAAAATGGTGAACATATACCTATAACTGAAGTAGAATTTAATGAATATAGGGAGAAAAGCAATTTTTGTTTTAAAAAATCAGTTGGAGAAAAGATAAGCAATAGATATAAAAGCTATTATCAATTTCAAAAGTTATACAAATGGTATGATAAGTATTTACTTGAAAATAAATATTGGAAATTGATGAATACAGAAATTGAGTATGTTTATAAAGTTTATAAATTAACGCCTATTTTTAAAATAGAGCATATAGAATGCAAACAATTTAATAGATTACTTAACGCTGTTTTTGGTGATTGTGATGAATATTTACTTGAAAATACAACAATAAATGAAAAGATAACTGAGTTTGTAAGAAGTTTAGAAGAGGATAGATAAAATAAATAAAATCATTATTTTATGAATTTAGTTGTAATATTTAACGTTAAGATGTATAAGATAAAAAGATATAATTTAAGTCAATATGGAATAAAGAGAAGTGTATTAATTATATTACATCAAATATAATAGTGTACGAATTAAATGTAAAAAAGATGATACACAAAGAAATGGCTGAGGATTTATAAGAAGTATAGATATAGTTAACACTTGTAAGCACTATCATATATAACATTATGTTAATTACAATCAAATAGTGTAGTATGCTTATCTTTTATTGCTAGGTAAAGTTAGAGAAGATGCAAAGATTACTGTAAGGAATATGAAGTAAATTAAAGAAAAAAGCTAGGAAAAAAACAAATTACATTATTTGAATAGTTTAATAAATTGACAAAGTTATAAAATTTATTTATTATAAATAATGGTAAACAAATAATATTAAATAAGTAATATATTATTTATAATTAAGATAAACATACTAAATTTAAGAACATTAAATTATTAAAATATTTATATATAAGCTTTAGAGGCTGAAGGATTAGAATTCTTAGAAGCAGCAGTTAAAATGATACCAGATACTGAAACTGCTATAAACGAAGACGATGCTAAGAAGTTCCAAAAGATGTTAGACTTACTTGAAGATGACGACGATGTTCAAGAGGTTTAT
>NZ_BAAABF010000017.1:0-14653 GCF_054767895.1 Clostridium sp. CTA-17 | reverse complement strand
GAGCACGTGACTTTTAATCACGGTGTCCAGGGTTCGATTCCCTGGCAGATCACCAAATTTAATTTGCAGATGTGGCGGAATTGGCAGACGCACTAGACTTAGGATCTAGCGCCTACGGCGTGGGGGTTCGACTCCCTTCATCTGCACCATTAAATTTAAACAAGCATTMAATGCGGGAGTGACTCAATGGTAGAGTGTCACCTTGCCAAGGTGAAAGTTGCGGGTTCGAGTCCCGTCTTCCGCTCCATATGCGGGTGTAGTTCAATGGTAGAACACCAGCCTTCCAAGCTGGATACCCGGGTTCGATTCCCGGTACCCGCTCCATTCAAAAGATAACCGAATCGGTTATCTTTTTTTTGTTTTAAAATATAAGCATCTATAGCTCAGCTGGATAGAGCGTTGGACTTCGAATCCACAGGTCGCGAGTTCGAATCTTGCTAGGTGCACCAATACCAAGGGTTACAAGGATTTTGTAACCCTTATTTTTATAGAAATTGTGCAATAGGTGTGCAATAGAAAACAAAAAAATAATATTAGCGTAAATTTTACCCTAATTTAAATAAGAAATTAAGCTTATCTATGGCCTTATCTTTTGTATCTTTCATAACATGAGTATATATATTTAGAGTAGTTGATATATCACTATGGCCAAGAATAGTTTGAACTGTTTTAGGTGGCACACCATTTTCGAAAAGTCTAGTAGCAAAGGTATGTCTTAAGTCATGAAATCTAAGTTCTTTTAAGTTACATTTCTTTAGGATCCTCTTAAATGTTTTTCTAACATTACTTTCATTTAAATAATTTCCTACAGGAGTAGAGAAAACTAAGTTATTATCAAAATAAATTTCAATATTAGAATCTCTATCAATCATTTGTTTTTTTCTATGCTGCTGCAAAAAGAATTTACGTAAGTTTATTAAAAGTGATCTTGACCATTATAAGCTTATAGTTGATATTGAAAAAGATTTAGGTTTAGTACAGTGCAAGAAAACTGATAAGAGCATAAGGAAGATTAAGAAGCCAGTAATTATTAAGGTTGATTTATATACTGTATTCAAGTTTTATATTAACTTAGGTCATGTTTTTAGAGATAGAAATAGGAAGGTTTATACTATGGAAGAGGTAGAGCAACTACTAATTAGTTACTATAAAAAGAATAATATAGAATATAAATTTTAATATATGATACCCAGTTAAGCACAAAAAACTCCCAGTTATGCATTTGGGGTTAAAAAAATCAATAATTTGTGTATAATTTATGTATAATATGTAAAATGTTTATTCTGTTTAAATTATATAAATTTAGAGAGGATATAAGAGTTAAATATTTTAACAGGATATATAAAAGGGGGATTTTAATTATGGTAAAAAAATTTATAGCAACTACGTTGATCGCTTGTTGTATAGGAGGAAATTTATATGCGTATGCTAGTCCTATTAAAGAAAAACAAACTATTACAGAGTCTACAAAAATAGAGAGAAATATTTCTAATTTAAAAGTAAGTAATAGCGATATTTTTAAGAGTGATGGAAATATAGTCAATAATGGTTTGAGCTATGATTTAAGAGCATGCATGGGTAAACAATCATGGTCAAGCTTTGCTTGGAATGTTGCAATGGAAGGGGCAGGATATCTTCCAGCAGGAAAGTTTCAAAAAGTTTATGATAAAGTATACCTTGTAGTAACAAAAGGATACCAACTTGGAACTAGAGATTGGGAATCACTTTGTTGGACTGTTGTTGATGTTATTTGTGCATTTGTTCCTGGTGCTGTTCCAGCGAAAGTTTTTTGGAGTATATGTAAATTAACTCCATCTTTCTAAGTATATGAAAAAAATTTTTTTTAATAGAAGAGGTATAATCTTAGTTTCATATATATTAACCTTATTGTTACTTGGATATTTCATTGGGGTAAATACGATTACTAAGATAGACAGAGAATATTATTTTAGCAACTTAACAATATATGATATATTTAAGCATAATTTTTTTGTTACTAATATAAATATGTTTTTGGCCTTTTTAGGAGGAATATTAAGCTTATTTACTATATCATTAGATATAGTAATGATAGGGTTTTCTATTTATGAAACTAAGGTTAGATTAAATACTTCAACATTAAATATATTAATTGCTACATTACCTCATGGAATTGGAGAATTTATTGTAATGTTTATGATACTCAATATTTCTATAGATTTTTTTATTTATTGGTATAATAAAATTATTTTAAATAAAGATTATTCTATAAGAATTTTATTATTAAGATATATAAAAATATTACTTGTTTCAATTCCGATATTAGGTATATCAGCTTTTTTAGAAATAATAATATCAACAAAAATGTTTGAGAAAATTTTTATGCTTGGAGGATAAATGAATAAAACATTATTATTTAAAGGAATGGCCTTGCTAAAAATATTTATTGCAAATTTAATATTAATTTTAATATCAAATTTTATAGCAAGAGATTTATTAGGTTTATTAATTAAAGAGTTTAATAATTCATTAATATTTATAATAATAATAAATATTATATTAGCTATAATATTTAGCTTTGTAAATATTGTATTATACATAATAAACTACAAATTAATAGGATTATTCTTTTTAGATAGAAATTTCTATAGGGATATAAAAGCAATAGAGTTTTTAAATATAATAGGAACTGTTTGTCTTATAGGTAGTTTTATTAGTCTTATTGTATTTATAATTGCTAATTCCATTTATAGCAAAGATATTATAATGAATTCATGGGATTATATAGCCAATATTATAAATGGAATATCAAGTATAATAGGGATTATTTTATTTGGAATATATATTAGTAAAAAGATTAAAGAAAAGACATTAACTACATGTATATTTATATCGTTAATTCCATATACAGTATTTAATTTAATTATATATAGTGTAAAATTTTATTTAAGGGGTTAAAAATTATGTGTTGGATTAAAGAGAATATAAAATTGTTTTTTGGAGTTGGAAAGAAAGAATTAATTTCATTTTTTATTGGCATATTGATTCTGCTAATTGGATTTAAAATAAAAGCTCCTCAATTAAATGATACTTATATAGTTATAATTTTAGTGTTTTTGACAATGATTTGTAGATACAATTTTGTAGCTGATTATATATATATATCGGATATGAGAAATTTAAGAAGAAATAAAAATTATGGTATGTATATATTAGCTAAAAATATATTTTCATTAAATATAGTAGCATTTATAGTTTTTATAGTTTCATTAGCTAATTTTATTATAACTGGACATGTTAATAGTTTAGTTTATTACTTAACATTACTAAATTTAGGAATAAGTATAATAATGTTTAATAATTTTATTTTTATTTTTCATAATAAACCATCTGAATTAAGAGATAATGAATATTCAGCTATTAAGAACATAGAGTTGGGGTATAAAGATTTAATAGAATCTACTCCATCTTTAATTAGTGTAGCATTAGTTTTTTTATTTTATAAGTACGTAGGTTTAGGATCGATAATTTACACTATAATTGCATGGATATTTTCAGTTGTTTTCTTGAGAATGAAATTAAAAGAAAGTTTAAGCATCAATAAATAATAAAATACTGTATTTAATAAACCACACGTTCTATTAGTTAATATGTGGTTTTTTTCTTATTTGGGAGGATTTATGAATAAGGAGCAAAAAGAAAAGGTTAAAAAGATATTAAGAAGCTATAAAACTATGAAAGCTCAAATAGAGTGTATTGATTTTGAAATTGACATAACCAAAGAGTGTATAGAAGACTTAAAGGGCTTAGAGATACAGAGAGCTATATTATTGAAAAAAATAATGAGATTGAATATAAGCTTAAGGTAAAGAAGAGGCTAGAGGACTGTGTAAATAGCATAGATAATGCTTTAAATGAATTGAGTGATATTGAAAGAAAGATAGTTGAGCTTAGGTATTTAGAAGTTAAAAAGCATACTTGGAAAGAGATAAGCAATATAGTGGGGTATAGTTCTGATTATTGCAGAAAGGAATTGTTAGAGCAAACCTTAATTATTATAATAGAAATAGGTGGTATATAATATAAAATTTGATAAGTATTGGAGGATTTATATGTGTAGAATACATATGCTTTTAAAGTTTGGAACTAAAGAACATATGGAAATGTTGAGAGACGGTAAGGTATTTTTTGGAACACGAAAATTATATAATGAAATATCATCTAATGGAAATAACAATATAGGAGATAAATATGAAGGTGTATTTCCTATTAAAAATTGTAGTATACAATTAATAGATGCAAAAACTAAACAATTAATAGTTAAAGGTATGGGAACACTTGTACAAAGTGATAATAGAGTAGATGATATACCATTTTTTAGTTGCACTTATCTTTCAGATGATAATATAAATGAAAATAACAATATTGTGTTTGATGATAATTTTAAAAAATGCTTTATGAATGAAGAGGGATGGGACTATGTATTAACAATTAATCCAGTAGAATTTTTAAAGCGAATTAGAAATAAATTAAATGGTATAAATGTTTTGGCAAAGACTATAAATTATTCTGACTATGATTATGTAGAAGTTAGAAGAGATAAGGCAATGAGTGAGAATATTAAAAATATACTTTTGTGGAAAGATATAAAATATAGCTTTCAGAAAGAGTTTAGAATAATATTAGAAAATAAAGATATAGATAATGATAATAAATTCATATTAGATATTGGAGATATAAGTGACATTTCTTATTTATTTAGTAAAGATGATTGGTTCAATTTAGATTTATCAATAAATATAGAGTGATAAGTTATGATAAAAATATTATAAAAGTTAATTTATATATAATACTAAAAATTATTTAAGAATATAATTAATTAAAAATATGAAATGTAATAAAAAAGTTACTTTAATATTACTTTTTAAAGAAAAATGTATCAAAAGTAATACTTTTGTGTATAATATAATTAAAAGAAGTTTTTAATGGTTTATATTTTGAGGAGGTATTTTTATGAAAAAAGGAGTAGCTGAAAGATTGCAATGTGCAAGAAAAACGCTTGGATTTACACAAGATTATGTAGCAAACAAATTAGGAATAAGTAGAAGTAAAGTTATAAATATAGAAAAAGGTGAAGCAAAAGTTGATCTTGATTTATTAAATAAATTTTCAAATTTTTATGGATATTCATTAGAGTATTTTATATGTGATAATACAAATAATAATGAAGAGTTAAGTTTTGCCTTTAGAACTGAAAATATTACAGAAAAGGAGTCAGAAATATTAGCATGGGGAAATAAGATTTTAAATAATGTAAAAATGCTAAATGAAATAATTGAGGAGGCAAATATTTAACATGGAGTTAGAGCTAAGAGCAAGAAGTAGAGCAAGAGATATAAGAAATGAATTAGGTTTAGGAGATAGTCCTATAAAAGATATTTTTGGGTTGATTGAAAGTTTAAATATATTATTATTTAAAAAACCTTTTGATAGCGAAGGTTTATCTGCACTATTTTTAAAAAATAGTGAAAATTATATTATAGTAATAAATTCAAATAAAACTTTAGGTCATCAAATATATTCTGCAGCTCATGAATTAAGTCACTATTTTTTTGACAAAGACTTAAAAGGTGGAATTTGTAGTATTAATAATACAAAAAATGAAATAGAAATCATGGCAGATAAATTTGCAGAACATTTTTTAATGCCTGATGAATTAGTAGTAAAAGAGTTAGATAAAAGACTTATAGAAAAAAAATATATAGATGTTTTTGACATAATATATTTGCAACATTTTTTTTGTGTAAGTTGGACCGCTATCTTAGTTAAATTAGAGAAGTTAGGGTATATAAAAGGTAAATATGAATATATGAATGTAGGAATAAGATCTTTAACTAAAGCTCTTGGCTATGATGAAAAGTTAGTAAATATAACTAAAGATAAATACGTTTCTAAAAAATATTTAGAAATGGCACTTAAATGTTATGATAATTATGAAATAAGCGAAAAAAAATTAGATGAATATTTAAATGATGTAGATATGTCAATAAAAGATATGTCTTTAAATTGGCAAAATAATGGTGAAGAGGAGGAATTTATGTATGAATAAAATAAATTCATATCCTCTTCCTTTAATAGTGGACAGTACTGTTATTTTTAACTTTGGAATTTTAGGGAGATTTGATATACTAGAAAAATTGTATGCTAAACAAATTATAATACCTATGGATGTTAAAATAGAAGTATCAACTGATAAAATTGTTGGGCCTTTATTAGAAAGTAAAATTAAAGAGGGGATTTGTGAAGAATATTCAATAAATTATGAGTGTGATAATAATGAAATTAGTGAATATATAAAGTTAAAAAGAAAATTTGGAAATGGAGAATCAGCTTGTTTATCAATTGCTAAAAATTGGAGAGCTACAATAGCAACTGATGATATGAGAGCTGCTAAAAAACATTGTGAAAAAAATAATATTTCTCTAATAGGAACTTTAGGAATATTATTTCAAGCATACGATAAAAATATTATAAGTGAAAATGAAGGACAAACTATAATTGATGATATGATAAATATTAGAGGATATAGTTCACCGGTATCTAAATTTAGTGATATTATAGCATGGTTTAAAGAACATAAAGGAAGAGAATTATTTTAGTGAATTTATAGTATAGAAAAATATGGAGAGTTTAAGAGAGTCGTCTAGACTTTCTTTTTTTATTATCTTATAAACTTATTTAATTAGAATAACCTTATGATATATTTATTAAAATAGATGAAGTATTTTGTAAATATAAAACAAAATACAAGTGATTTTATATAAGGAAAGAGATATATTCTGTATTTATAGTATATCTCTTTTTATTTATAAAAAATGTGCAATAAGTGTGCAATAGATTCGATTTTTATATTAAATTATATATAATTAAGATGAATTTAAAGGTTAATAAATGGCTTGAATACTAACTTGTAAGCGATATATTAAACTAACATAAATTTATACTTATCGAATCCACAGGTCGCGAGTTCGAATCTTGCTAGGTGCACCAATTTTAAGGGTTACAAGGTTTTTGTAACCCTTATTTTGCATTTTGAATTATTGAATATATTTTTAATAGATATTAACACAATAATCAATAAATTATATATTAAATGGAGAATTATGAAAAGAATATCATTTGGATTCTAACTTTATAATTAAGGAATTATTTAAATATACTTTATCTTATGATGATTATTCAAGTTATATAAATACATACATTGACGATAGAAAAAAATTAAATACAGAAATAAAAAGAAAAAGTGTTTTTTTGAGAATTGATTCTTAAATGGTTTAAAGTTTCTATAAATGCAACAGGGTTCATATTATTGAACCCTGTTATATTATTAGATAGTATCTCCATTGGTATTTAAATACTTTATTAATCTTAATTTATATCTTGGTGATGAATTTCTTTTGTTTGATAATATATAAATATATCCTTTAGATTCAAGAGTATTTGTACATTCAAGTATCTGAGAAATTGTTAATCCTAGAGATAATAAGTCAGCGAGATTAAATTCTTTTCTAGGATCTTCTTTTAAATAGTCTAGTATTTGTTTTGAATTTTTATCTAACATAAAAGCCCCCTTTTATCAATAATTGATTAGATTATATTAGTTAAAAATAAATTATACAATATTAGTTATAAATTCATTGCAAAAATTAATTAAAAATTAAGAAAAAATTATTGGAAAATTAAGTGTGAATTTAATTTGAATTTATTTATAATTAAAAACATATTTTCTTTTTAATTTAGAAATATAGGATATAAAGGAAGGAGAGGAAGGTTTGAAAATTTTAAGATCAAAATGTAAGATTATAATTACATTATTTTTATCCTTACTATTGTGTATTATTTTAGGAAATGTTTTATTAAATAAGTTCAATAAGACAAAATATAACAAACTTGATTCAATAGATAAGGAGATGTTTAATAAGCTATCTAATATATATATGGAGTTTGATAAGAATGGAGATGAACTTTGGCATAATTATGATTTTAAAAATAAGCCATTAATTTTAATAAGAACTAATAATGATAATGGTATACTTAGAAAATATGCTTATGCTATCAATGTACCTGAAATTGAAAATAGTATTTTTTCTAAAGAAATTATAATGCCAAAAGATTTAGATTTACCTAAGATTTATAGAATAAGTAGTTTGGATCCTAAATTATTTAAGACATTAATGCCGGATAATTTTGGAGAAATAGATATGCATGGGACTAATGTATTTTATTTTAAATATTATCCTAAGATGATAGAAGATCCTAAGTTATATTTTGATTTTTCTTCATTTTTACTACATGAATCATTTCATATTTATAAGCAAGAAAATTGGGAATATGATAAGAATGACAAAGAGTATATAGAAGATTATCCTAATAATAAGGAAAATTATGCTTTAATTGGTGTTGAATTTTCATTGTTAGATAAAGCTTTAGAAACAAATAATAAAGATGATATAGAAAAATATTTAAAAGATTGGACAATAATACGTACGTATAGATATAGCAAATGGCCACAATTAAAGAATGAAACTAATACTGAAGCTATAGAGGGAACCGCTAGGTATATGGAGTACAAGTATAGTAATTTAACTGCTGGGAAATTAACTATACTTGCAACGAAAGAAGCTCCTTATCATATTTCATTTGTACAAGCTTTTAATTATATAGCAAATGGAGAAGCAGAATCACCGGAGTATTTAAAAAGACCTATGAGATATGAAGTTGGTTCAGCTATTGGTCTTTTAATGGATAAGTTAAATATAGACTGGAAAAGCCAAATAGACTGTAGTAAGGATAAGCAAGGAAAAACACAGTATGAAATATTAAAATCATATTTTAATATAACTGATAAAAATATAACTGATAAAAATATAACTGATAAGTATATTAAAAATATAGAAGATGAAAATAACTATAATGAATTTTTAAAAAAAGGTGAAAAGTTGGTTGAATTAGCGAAAAAATCTCAATAATTTATAACTATGTTATTTGGTAGATTGAGTATTATAATATAGATTTTTAGTATAACCAATATTTTTAGATTAAGAAAAAGAATATTTCAAGTACCCTACCTAAAAGGTGGAAAGTATGTTATATAGCCACGGGAAATAATTAATCAGTATATTAATACTGGTGTTGTTCTCGTGGCTTTTTTGTTGATTAGATATGAGGGATATATAGCCTTTAAGAGAATATTAAATTTTATAAATATAAGGAGGATTTATGAAAAAGAAATTATTTATTATTAATTGTATTATGCTGTTTTTAACAATAATAGTGTATAAGATTTTCGGATATATACTTAACTTGAATAATTTAACATTCTTAAATGGTGTTAATTTTGTATTTGCGTGTATTTTTACTATATTATTATTTTCAATTTTAATTCAAATAATTATTTTTTTACATAAGCTTATATGTAAGAGTGGTGTAAAGACATCTACACGGATTTTATGTATACTTGGAATTTTATTCATAGTTTTAAGCATAAGCATTTATATATTCCTTGGATTTATTTTATATGCATTTACTTATCCTGAGCATATTGTAGAGAAAGACGGTAAAAAAATGATAGCTAGTGTGGATAGTTTTTTAGAGGTTAGAGTAGAATACTATGATTATATAAATCCGTTTATAAGAGGAAATAAAATAAGAATAGAAGAGGACTACGGGGACGGTGGATATGATCCATTTGATTCAAGAGAGGAAATAACACCTAAAAGAATTACATACTTTAATAATAGTGGAGAGGTAATTAATGAGATAGAAATAGAAAAATAAAATGAAGTTATTTTTAATTTATACTAATCGAATTCACAGGTCGCGAGTTCGAATCTTGCTAGGTGCACCAATACCAAGGGTTACATTATAATTGTAACCCTTATTTTTTTAGGTTAATTTTTGAAAATAATTAATTGAATGATATTATAAAATTATAGGTAATATATAATATTTACAATATAGATAAAACTAAATTAGTAATTATAAAGTTTAAAGTGATTATTAAGTGTTTAGCCAAAGGAGGAAGTAAAATGAGAGTATTAGAAAACCTAGAGCCTAAAAGTGTATTTAGATTTTTTGAAGATTTAACAAGAATACCACATGATTCTGGAAATGAAAAAGAACTTAGTGATTATCTTGTTAAGTTTGCAAAGGATAGAAATTTTGAAGTTATTCAGGATGAGGCACTAAATGTAATAATTAAAAAGCCTGCTACTAAGGGGTATGAAAATGTACCAGGAGTCATAATTCAAGGGCATATGGATATGGTATGTGAAAAATTAAAGAGTAGTAATCACGATTTTAAAAAAGATCCTTTAAAATTAAGAATTATTGATGATGAATTTGTGTATGCAACAGATACTACTTTAGGAGCAGATGATGGTATTTCCTTAGCATATGGATTAGCTATCTTAGATTCTAATAATATAGAGCATCCAGCAATAGAGTTTGTAGCAACTACAGAGGAAGAAACAGTTATGGGGGGAGCTACTGCTTTAGATACTTCACTTTTAAAAGGAAAGGTTTTATTAAACATAGATGCTGAAGAAGAAGGAGTATTTATTGCAGGCTGTGCTGGAGGAATTATGGTTTATCCAGAAATAAATGCTGAATTTGAAGATTTTAATGGAGAAGCTTTAAAATTAGAAATTTCAGGTTTTAAGGGTGGACACTCAGGAATGGAAATCCATAAACAAAGAGGAAATGCCAATAAGTTAATGGGAAGAATCTTATATGCTTTAAGCAAAGAAGTTGATTTTAATATTGCATCAATTAATGGTGGATCAAAACATAATGCAATACCACAATATTGTCAAAGCATAATTACAGTTAAGAAAGAAGATGTAGAAAAAGTTAAAGAAATTTGTACTGACTTAGAAAAAGATTTAAAGGCGGAATACATAATTGGAGAACCAGATGTTAATCTTTCTGTTAAAAGAATTGAAGGAGTAGAAAAACAATTAACTAAAAAGGTTACAGAGGATGTAACTAGATTTTTAGTTTTAGTTCCAGATGGATTACAATCTATGAGTCAAGAGATAAATGGATTAGTTGAAAGTAGCTTAAATCTTGGAATAGTAGAAATGATAGATGATAAAATTAAATTTATTATTGATATAAGAAGTGCAGTTAAGAGTAAAAAGATAGAAATTACAAATAGAGTAGAGGCTCTTTGTAAAGTAATAGGAGCTAATATGACTAAAGATGGAGATTATCCAGAGTGGGAATATGAATCAGAATCAAGAATAAAAGATTTAAGTATTAAAACTTACAGTGATTTATTTGGAAGTGAGCCTCAAATAACAGCTTTACATGCAGGTCTTGAGTGTGGAATCTTTAAAGAAAAGATGGGACAAGAGGTAGAAATGATAAGTTTTGGTCCAGATATATTTGATGTGCATACAGCAAATGAGCATTTTAAAATAGAATCTGTTGGAAGATGCTATAGATTCTTAACTGAATTATTAAAGAACATGAAATAATGATTAAAAACTTTATAATAAATTCTATAGCTTAAAGATATTAGTTAAATAAGAATTTAAATTTATGAAAGGTGCATAGGTTAGAATTTATATATAGAAAGAAAACCAGTTTAATATTTTCCTATAAAAAGTACCATAGATCAGAATTAATAATAAGAGTGTGTAGTAATTAAGATTATAAAAAGATTATAGTAATAAAGTAGCAAGAAAAAATAAAAGAGGATGCATACAATAATTTTTAATAAAACTTATAGAAGGTAAGTATGAAAATATGTTTTTAAGTTTTATTATTAGATTGTATGTAACCTCTTTTTCTTTAAGGGTAATTATCTTACCACTCTCTGCCATTGTCTCCTGCCATAGAATTATGAGTTATACTTGGATATAGAACAGAATAATGGTCTAATTTATATGTACTAGTATTAAATACAAATAGTATTTTAAAATCTTTTGTTATTTTATATCCAATAATTTTTTCTTTTGATTTAGTTGTAACAGTATAATCAGGCTTCCCAAAAAAGTTTTCTACATTATCTAGATCTAAGCTTTTTAAATCCTTATTTAAAGATCTAATTTCAAAGATTTGATCACCCTTATTACATCCAAATGATAAATTATAGGAATCAAAATTAAAGTAATTTCCTTTAGCTTCAGCAACATAATTTTCACTAGAAGGTTTTCCTAATTTGTTAATTACATCATCTATTGAATCACCTAGTTTAAAATCATAGTCAATAATTTCACCTTTTACAGCCTTTTCTTTAATATCTTTTAATAATTTTTCGGATTTATTATCTAATTTTTTATTAGTATTTTTATTATTGGAAACATTGTTATCTTTGTTATCTTTATGTGAAGCATTGTTAGAGTCAGATTTTTTAGTGTCATTATTAGAACTGTTATTATTATTGGAATTAGAATTTTGCTGATTACTATTTATTATTTCTACAGAAGAATCACTTGATGAATTAGAAGAATTTGTACATCCTACAAATAGCAATGTAAAAATTATAATAACTAAAACTGGTACAAGTAACTTTTTCACTTTAATCACTCCTATTATATTTTTAAAATTAATTAAATTATATATATTTTGTTTACAAAAAAGTTAACAAATTTATTAATTAATAAAATTTAAGCCTTTTATTAAAATGAGATAAATCTAATTTTTAAAATAGATTATTAATAATAGTGGAAATAATATAATTTATAGTGTGATAAATGAAATGATAATTTATATAATTACAAATATATTTTCAAATGTTTTTTTAGGTGGATGGAGTGTTATATTATATAAGTAAGCCATTTTAATAAACATTATTGATATTTGAAGTTTATTTTATAAGAATCTCTGCAGTTTTTGGTTTTTTATATATTACACAAAGCCTTATACATATTAATTAATTAATTAATTATAATGAAAAATTTTTATACATATTATAATCTTTAAATATTTAGACAATAGAAAGGAGCTTTATATATGAAAGAATTAATTAATTTATATTTTCTTTTTATAAAATTAGGATTTATGAATTTTGGAGGGGGATATGCTTTATTTCCAATATTACAAAAAGAAATAATTGAAAAAAGAAATTGGATTACTAATGAAGAGTTAATGGATTACTATGCAATTGGTCAGTGTACCCCAGGAGTAATTGCAGTAAATACAGCCACATTTATAGGTCATAAAAGAAAAGGAAATCTAGGAGGGATACTGGCAACTCTTGGTTTTGTTACTCCATCATTAATAATGATAACAATAATTGCTACATTTATTGGAAACTTTTCAGATCTTCCAATAGTTAAGAATGCCTTTGCTGGGATTCGTGTATGTGTAGCAGTATTAATTTTAAATACAGCAATAAATTTAATTAAGACATCAGTAATTGATATTAAAACATGTATTATTTTTGTATTAGTAGCTGGATTTTCTATATTTACAGATATATCTCCTGTTTTATATGTAATAATAGCAGGAATAGCAGGAATAGTATTAAGATCAATTGGAGGTAAAAAGAATGATACTAATTAGATTATTTTTAGAATTTTTTAAAGTTGGTCTTTTTGCTGTAGGCGGTGGAGCTGCTACTATACCATTTCTATATAATATTTCAGATAAAACACATTGGTTTACTCATACTGATATTGCAAACATGATTGCAATATCTCAATCAGTACCAGGTGCTATGGGAATCAATATGGCAACTTATGTTGGATATGCAACCTATGGGGTTTTAGGTGCTATTACCTCAACCATAGGTATTATAGTACCTTCAATAATTATAATTTTAATTGTAGCGAGAGTCTTAGCAAAATTTAAAGAAAATAAAAGAGTGGCTGATTGTTTTTATGGATTAAGACCAGCATCAACAGGACTTTTACTTGCGGCAGGCTTTGAAATAGTAAAAATATCAATATTAACTTTAAATAAATATGCAGAAACACATAATATTGCAGATATATTATCAATTAAAGCTTTAATACTAGCAGGAATTTTATTCTTTTTTATAAGAAAATATAAAAAGTCACCAATTTTTTATATTATTGCCTCAGCTATAGTAGGTATAATATTCAATTTTGCTAAATAATAAAGAAAAAATAAATAATAATTTAGCAGTAAAAAGCATTTATTATTTTAAAAGATAAAAGTATTAAAGAAACTTATTTTAATAATAGGATTCTTTAATACCTTTTCTATTTTAAGCTATGTTTTAATTAGTAGAATTTAAATGAAATCTATAAGAAATAATATCTAAATAATTGATTTTAAGTTGTTATTCGACCTTAAAATATAAAAAAATACATTTTAGAATCTTCAACTGAACCAAGTGTATCTATAGATAAAAAAGAGAGAAAAAGTATGAAATTAGAAGAAAAATAAAAATAATTATGTTAAATGGAAATGATTATATTAAAAGGAAGTTATAATTGTGATATCATAAATATCGTCATCAAGAACAAGCAAGAAACGCACTACAAGATGACAATGGTCTTTGAAAATTAAACAGAAGATATTAACATAAACCAGCAATTCTTTTATAAGTAATATGAGTATAGATTAAACTTTTAAATTGAGAGTTTGATCCTGGCTCAGGATGAACGCTGGCGGCGTGCTTAACACATGCAAGTCGAGC
>NZ_BAAABF010000016.1:0-15100 GCF_054767895.1 Clostridium sp. CTA-17 | reverse complement strand
GCTTCTGCTCCACCAGCTTGTGCTAAAACTGTTGTTATAGCTGCTGTTAAAGTTGTTTTACCGTGGTCTACGTGACCGATTGTTCCAATGTTAACGTGTGGTTTGCTTCTTTCAAATTTTGCTTTTGACATTGCAAATTCCTCCTTTAATTTAAAAATATTATATACATTTATATATTAAAGAAGCTTTAAAAGCTTCTTTAATTATTTATTTTTTTTACCTGCAACTTCTTCTTGGATGCTCTTAGGAACGTCATCATAGTGATCGAATTCCATTGCATAAGTTCCTCTACCTTGAGTTCTTGATCTTAATGCAGTTGCGTATCCAAACATTTCTGATAGTGGGATGAATGCTCTTATGATTTGTGCACCATTTCTTGAGTCCATTCCTTCCATTCTACCTCTTCTTGAGTTAACATCTCCTATAACGTCTCCCATGTACTCTTCTGGTACAGTGATTTCAACTTTCATTATAGGCTCAAGTAATACAGCATCAGCTTTAGCCATAGCGTTTTTGAATGCCATAGATCCAGCTATTTTGAATGCCATTTCAGATGAATCGACATCATGGTATGATCCGTCGAATAATCTTATTTTGAAGTTTATAACTGGGTATCCAGCTATTATACCACTTTCTGCAGCTTCTCTGATTCCGTTATCTACTGCTGGAATGTATTCTCTTGGAATAGCTCCTCCAACGATAGCATTTTCGAATTCATATTCGCCTTCAGTTGGTATCATTTCTATCTTACAGTGACCGTATTGTCCTCTACCACCAGATTGTCTAGCAAATTTAGCTTCTGCTTCAACAGCCTTTTTGATAGTTTCTTTGTAAGCAACTTGAGGAGCACCTACGTTACACTCAACTTTGAATTCTCTTTGTAATCTATCAACGATGATATCTAAGTGAAGCTCACCCATACCAGCTATGATAGTTTGACCTGTTTCTTGATCAGTCCAAGTTTTGAAAGTTGGATCCTCTTCAGCAAGCTTTGATAAAGCTATACCCATTTTTTCTTGACCAGCTTTTGTCTTTGGCTCGATAGCTATAGATATAACTGGCTCTGGGAATTCCATCTTTTCAAGTATTATTGGAGCTGCTTCTGTACATAAAGTATCTCCAGTAGTTGTGTTCTTAAGACCTATTACAGCTCCTAATTCAGCTGCTTCTAATGATTCAACTTCCTCTCTTGAGTTAGCGTGCATCTTAACAAGTCTTCCGATTCTTTCTTTTTTACCCTTAGTTGAGTTTAATACGTATGAACCGCTCTCTAAAACTCCTGAGTAAACTCTTGTGAATGCTAATCTTCCAACGAATGGGTCAGTAGCTATTTTGAATGCTAAAGCTGACATTGGAGCGTCATCTGAAGCTTCTCTAACTTCTTCTTCACCGTCTAAGTTAGTACCTTTAACAGCAGGTATATCTAATGGTGATGGTAAGTAATCAACAACACCATCGATCATTTGTTGAACACCTTTGTTTTTGTATGATGATCCACAGATAACTGGGATTATTTCATTGTTTATAGTAGCTTTTCTTAAAGCAACTTTTAATTCTTCAAGAGTTAATTCTTCACCTTCTAAGTATTTCATCATTAACTCTTCATCAGTTTCAGCTATAGCTTCGATCATAGCAGCTCTGTACTCTTCTGCTTTATCAGCTAAATCAGCTGGAACATCACTTACTTCTATATCTTTTCCTAAGTCATCTTTGAATATGATTGCTTTATTTGTTAATAAATCAACCATTCCTTGGAATTGATCTTCTTGACCTATTGGAATTTGGATTGCAACAGCATTAGCTTGTAATCTTTCTCTAACTGTGTTTATACAGTTGTAGTAGTCTGCTCCTGTAGCATCCATTTTGTTTACGTATATCATTCTTGGAACGCCGTACTTGTCTGCCTGTCTCCAAACAGTTTCAGTTTGTGGTTCAACTCCACTCTTAGCATCAAGAACAGTAACAGCTCCATCAAGAACTCTTAATGATCTTTCAACCTCAACTGTGAAGTCTACGTGTCCTGGAGTATCGATTATGTTTAATTCATAACCTTTCCAGAAACAAGTTGTAGCAGCAGAAGTTATTGTTATACCTCTTTCTTGCTCTTGAGCCATCCAGTCCATAGTTGAAGCTCCATCATGAGTTTCCCCTATTTTGTGGTTTCTTCCTGTATAGAAAAGAATACGCTCAGTAGTAGTTGTTTTACCAGCATCTATATGTGCCATTATTCCGAAGTTACGGAATTTTTCTAACGGATATTGTCTAGCCATTGTGACTCCTCCTCTCAACGTATAGTGTTTTTAAATTCAACAAAACTGTTTTGGCTTTTAGCCAAAACAGTTTCATTTTATTAATATCTGTAATGAGCAAATGCTTTATTAGCTTCAGCCATTTTGTGAGTATCTTCTCTCTTCTTAACAGCTGCTCCAGTATTGTTAGCTGCATCCATTAATTCTCCAGCTAATCTTTCTCTCATGTACTTCTCGCCTCTTTTTCTTGAAGCTGCAAGAAGCCATCTTAATCCTAAAGTCTGTCTTCTTTCAGGTCTTACTTCTATTGGAACTTGGTAGTTAGCACCACCTATTCTTCTAGCTTTAACCTCTAATAAAGGCATTATGTTGTTCATTGCTTCCTCAAAAACTTCCATAGCATCTCTGCCAGTTTTCTCATTGATTATTTGGAAAGCATCGTAGCATATTTTTTGTGCTACTCCTTTTTTACCATCTTCCATTACGTTATTTATTAACTTAGTAACAACTTTTGAATTGTACACTGGATCTGGTAATACATCTCTTTTTGCAATATGTCCTTTTCTTGGCACTTTTCTTCCCTCCTTAACAATTTTTGTTTAAGTTCATCGGTACTCGACACAACTTAATCGATTGTCGTAAAGTGCTTGCTTCATAATCTATATTTAAACTTCGAACAGTTATTTATCTAAACTTGAAGACATAGCACTTAAACTAAGTTTAAGCAATAATTATTTCTTTTGCTTTGGTTTCTTAGCACCGTACTTTGATCTTCCTTGCATTCTGTTAGCTACTCCAGCTGAGTCTAAAGCTCCTCTTACTATGTGGTATCTAACACCAGGAAGGTCTTTAACTCTTCCACCTCTTATAAGAACAACACTATGCTCTTGTAAGTTGTGGCCTACACCAGGAATGTAAGCTGTTACTTCGTATCCATTAGTTAATCTTACTCTGGCGATTTTTCTTAACGCTGAGTTAGGTTTCTTAGGAGTAGTTGTTTTAACTACAGTACAAACTCCTCTTTTTTGTGGACACTCTTTAAGAGCTGGTGCAGTTGATTTTGATGCTACTGTTTTTCTGCCTTTTCTTACTAATTGGCTTATAGTTGGCATACTTTCACCTCCTGATAAATTATTTAACTATCTATATAAATTTTAGATGTTAACACTCTAATCTAAGATTAATGCTACAGCTGATTTTACATCTATGCCACACATTTCCCCTAGAATTTTCATGTTTTTAACATGTTTTATTTCAATTCCACATTTTTCTGCTAATTCTACCAATGGAGTAACCATTTTATCGTTAGCATTTTTTGCAACATACAAAATTTTTCCTTCACCGTTTTTCATAGCTTTTGTGGACTGTTTTATGCCAATAACTTTTTTTCCTAAAAGTCTGTCTACCATAAGATTACCTCCATTGTAAATAATCATGTAGACAAGTTAATCCCTTAGTACTTTGCTAATCACACAAACTGTATTTTATCATCTAAGAATACTACTGTCAACAAAATTAATCTTATTCTTCAATCTCAATTATTGTTTCAGTCTCTTGATTACTGTTTTCAGTATTTAATTTTAATGATCTATACTTCATCATACCTGTACCTGCTGGAATTAACTTACCAATTATAACATTTTCTTTTAATCCAACAAGAGGATCAATTTTTCCTTTAATTGCTGCATCAGTAAGAACTCTTGTTGTTTCTTGGAATGATGCTGCTGATAAGAAACTATCTGTAGCAAGAGCTGCTTTAGTAATACCAAGAAGAACTATATCTCCTTGAGCTTTTTCTCCTCCAAAACTTTCAACTCTTTCATTTTCAGCTCTGAAATCGAACATATCAATCATTACACCTGGTAATAAATTAGTATCACCTTGCTCTGTTACTTTTATCTTTCTAGTCATTTGTCTAACTACAACCTCTAAGTGCTTATCGTTGATATCAACCCCTTGAAGTCTGTAAACTTTTTGAACTTCTGAAAGTAAGTATTCTCTTGCACCATCAACACCCTTAATGCTCATGATATCATGTGGGTTAACTGAACCTTCTGTTATTTCATCTCCAGCTCCAATAGCTATACCATCTTTAACTTTTAATCTTGATCCAAATGGTATGTCATAGCTATATTCTTCTCCTGAATCAGTAACAACATAAACTGTTCTCTTCTTCTTAGTTTCTTCTATTCTTACAGTACCTGCAACTTCACTTACAATTGCTAATCCTTTTGGTTTTCTTGCTTCGAATAACTCTTCAACCCTTGGAAGACCTTGAGTTATATCTGCTCCAGCAACTCCACCTGTATGGAATGTTCTCATTGTAAGCTGTGTTCCTGGTTCTCCGATTGACTGAGCAGCTACGATACCAACAGCTTCACCAATATTAATTTTATATGATGTTGCCATGTTCATACCATAACACTTAGTACATACTCCAACCTTAGAATCACATGTAAATACTGATCTTATTTTTACTTTTTGAATTCCAGTGTCAGCTATTTTTTCAGCTAAAATTGGATCCATGTAAGTATCTTTTGCAGCTAAAAGCTCTCCAGTTTCTGGATGGAAAACATCTTCTGCAGTATATCTTCCTGTTAATCTTTCAGCTAATTGTTCAACTACTTCTGAACCTTCTTTTATTTCTTCAACGTAAATACCATTTTGAGTTCCACAGTCGTGTTCTCTTACTATAACATCTTGGCTTACGTCAACAAGTCTTCTTGTTAAGTAACCTGAGTCAGCAGTCTTAAGTGCTGTATCGGCGTTACCTTTTCTAGCTCCGTGAGTAGATATGAAGTACTCTAATACGTCAAGACCTTCTCTAAATGATGCTCTGATTGGTAACTCGATGATTTTACCTGATGGACTCGCCATAAGTCCTCTCATACCAGCTAACTGTTTGATCTGTGACTTAGATCCTCTGGCTCCTGAGTCTGCCATCATGAATATTGGGTTAAATTTATCCAAGCTATTCATTAATGTATCCGCAACTTCCTCAGTAGTCTCAGTCCATTTTTCTATAACTCTTTCATATCTTTCATCTTCAGATATAAGACCTCTTCTATACATTTTTTCGATCTTATCTACAGTTTCATCAGCTTCTTTTAATAGCTCATATTTCTTTTGAGGAACTATCATATCTGAAGCAGCAACTGTAACAGCTCCAATTGATGAATAATGATATCCTGTTGCTTTTATGTTATCAAGCATTATTGAAGTCTTAGTTGGACCATGCTTTAAGTAACATTTATCTATTATTTTTCCTAATGACTTTTTAGTTATTAAGAAATCTATTTCTAAATTGAACATTTCTTCAGGATTTTCTCTATTTACAAAACCTAAGTCTTGAGGTATACATTCATTGAATATTATAAATCCTGGAGTTGTTTTGATTATTCCTGACTTAAGCTCTCCGTCTATTTCTTTAGTAACTTTAACGTTAATCTTAGCATGAATATCAACTTCTTTTAGTTGGTAAGCCATTATTACTTCATCAAATGATGCGAAATATTTTCCTTCACCTTTAGCTCCGTCTTTATCCATTGTTAAGTAATATGAACCAAGAACCATATCCTGAGTAGGTACACAAACTGGTCTACCATCAGAAGGTTTCATTATATTACCTGCTGCAAGCATTAAGAATCTAGCTTCTGCTTGAGCTTCAACTGATAAAGGTACGTGAACAGCCATTTGGTCTCCATCGAAGTCAGCGTTGTATGCTGTACATACAAGTGGATGAAGTTTTATAGCTCTACCTTCAACTAATACTGGTTGGAATGCTTGAATACCTAGTCTATGTAGAGTAGGTGCTCTGTTTAGTAATACTGGATGGTCTGCTATAACTTCTTCAAGTACATCCCATACTTGTGGCATTACTCTTTCAACCATTCTCTTAGCACTCTTTATGTTATGAGCAACTCCGTCTTCAACTAATTTCTTCATAACGAAAGGCTTGAATAATTCTAAAGCCATTTCTTTTGGAAGACCACATTGATACATTTTTAATTCAGGACCAACAACGATAACTGATCTTCCTGAATAGTCAACCCTCTTACCAAGAAGGTTTTGTCTGAATCTTCCTTGCTTACCTTTAAGCATATCTGATAATGATTTAAGAGGTCTGTTTCCAGGACCAGTTACAGGTCTTCCTCTTCTACCGTTATCTATTAAAGCATCTACAGCCTCTTGAAGCATTCTCTTTTCGTTTCTAACTATTATGTCAGGAGCGCCAAGATCTAATAACTTCTTAAGTCTGTTATTTCTATTTATAACTCTTCTGTATAAATCATTTAAATCTGAAGTAGCAAATCTACCTCCATCTAATTGAACCATAGGTCTTAAATCAGGTGGTATAACTGGTATTACATCTACTACCATCCATTCAGGTTTATTTCCTGATGATTTGAATGATTCTACAACTTCTAATCTTCTTATTATTCTAACTTTCTTTTGACCTGTGCTTTGCTTTAATTCTTCTTTAAGTTCAGCAGCAGTTCTTTCTAAGTCTATTTCTGATAATAAAGTTTTTATAGCTTCTGCACCCATTCCAGCTACAAAGCTCTCTTCACCATATTTGTCACACGCTTCTCTATATTCTTTCTCATTAAGAAGTTGTTTCTTTAATAATGAAGTTTCTTTTGGATCTATAACTATATATGATGCAAAATATAGAACTTTTTCTAAAGCTCTTGGTGACATATCAAGGATTAATCCCATTCTTGAAGGTATTCCTTTGAAATACCATATATGAGATACTGGCGCAGCTAATTCAATGTGAGCCATTCTCTCTCTTCTAACTTTAGATTTAGTTACTTCAACACCACATCTGTCACATACAATACCTTTATATCTAACTCTTTTGTATTTTCCACAGTGACATTCCCAGTCTTTTATAGGTCCGAATATTCTTTCACAGAATAATCCGTCTCTCTCAGGTTTTAACGTTCTATAGTTAATAGTTTCAGGTTTCTTTACTTCTCCTCTAGACCACTCTCTAATTTGTTCTGGAGATGCTAACCCGATTTGTAAAGCATCAAAATTATTTAATTCGAACAAGGGTGTGTCCTCCCTTCATAGTTTAATGTGAATTTTTAAGTATCCCCTTACTCTCATGAGCAAGGGAACACTTTATATCCTAGTTAAAATCATCTTCTATGTCTAAATCACTTGTGAAGTCTAATAAGTCTATGTTTTCATAGTCTATTTCTTCATCAATTTCTTCTGCTGGGATGTATGCTTCCCCTTTTTCCTCTTTAGCTTCTTCTGTTGTTGAATCTTCAGTACCTTCCATGTTAACTTCTAATACTTCAATTTCATCATCATCTTCAGCTAATTCTTTGAATTTAACTTCTTGGTTATTATCATTTAAAACTTTAACGTCTAAGCATAAAGCTTGAAGTTCTTTAATAAGAACCTTAAATGATTCTGGCACTCCTGGTTCAGGAATGTTTTCACCTTTAACAATAGCTTCGTAAGTTTTAACTCTACCTACAACATCATCTGACTTAACAGTAAGTATTTCTTGAAGAGTATGAGCAGCACCGTATGCTTCTAATGCCCAAACCTCCATCTCTCCGAATCTTTGTCCTCCGAATTGTGCCTTACCACCAAGCGGCTGTTGAGTTACTAATGAGTAAGGTCCTGTTGATCTAGCATGGATCTTATCATCAACTAAGTGAGCAAGTTTTAAGATGTACATGATACCAACTGTTACTTCGTTATCAAACTCTTCACCAGTTCTACCATCTCTTAAAACTGTTTTTCCGTTTCTATTGTATCCTGCTTTTTCTAAGCAATCTTCTATATCAGTCTCTGTAGCACCATCAAATACTGGTGTAGCAATGTGCCATCCTAATGCACTTGCAGCCCATCCTAAGTGAACCTCTAATACCTGACCGATGTTCATACGAGATGGAACCCCTAGTGGGTTTAAGCATATTTGAAGTGGTCTACCATCTGGTAAGAATGGCATATCTTCTTCTGGTAATACTCTTGAGATAACCCCTTTGTTACCATGACGACCAGCCATCTTATCTCCAACAGATATTTTTCTCTTTTGAGCAATGTAACATCTTACAAGTTCATTAACTCCTGGTGATAAATCATCTCCATTTTCTCTTGTAAATACTTTTACATCTACTATTATACCAGCTTCCCCGTGTGGAACTCTTAAAGAAGTATCTCTAACTTCTCTAGCTTTTTCACCGAAGATAGCTCTTAATAATCTTTCTTCAGCAGTAAGCTCAGTTTCTCCTTTTGGTGTTACTTTACCAACAAGAATATCTCCTGATCTTACCTCAGCACCGATTCTGATTATCCCTCTTTCATCTATATCTTTTAAAGCATCCTCACTTACGTTTGGAATATCTCTAGTTATTTCTTCTGGTCCTAATTTAGTGTCTCTAGCTTCGCATTCATATTCTTCTATATGGATTGATGTAAATACGTCTTCTCTAACTAACTCTTCTGAGATAAGCATAGCATCCTCGTAGTTATATCCTTCCCAAGTAATGAATCCCATTCTTATGTTTTTACCTAAAGCTATTTCTCCTAAATCAGTTGAAGGTCCATCTGCTAATACTTCACCTTTAAGTACCCAGTCACCTTTAGCCACTATTGGTCTTTGGTTTATACAAGTACCTTGGTTACTTCTCTTGAATTTAAGAAGTCTATAAGTATCAACACCACCATCTAATTCTCTCTTAACTCTTACTTCGTTAGCACTTACATAAACTACTTCACCAGCATTTTTAGCTTTAGGAAGAACCCCTGAATCTACAGCTGCTTTGTATTCTATTCCAGTACCAACTATTGGAGCATATGGTTTTAATAAAGGAACTGCTTGACGTTGCATGTTTGATCCCATTAGGGCTCTTGATGCGTCGTCGTTCTCTAAGAAAGGTATCATTGCTGTTGCAACAGATACTAGCTGTCTTGGAGAAACGTCCATTAAGTCAACATCCTTACTTGGAACTACTAATACCTCACCTTTATCTCTAACAGTTACTTTCTTATCAATAAAGCATCCATTTTCGTCTAATGGTTCATTAGCCTGAGCTACTAGGTATTGGTCTTCCTCATCTGCAGTAAAGTATCTTATTTCACCAGTTACTCTACCTTCTGCTTTATCTACAACTCTATAAGGAGTTTCAATAAAGCCATACTCATTAACTTTAGCATATGTAGCTAATGAGTTTATAAGACCTATGTTTGGTCCCTCTGGAGTCTCGATAGGACACATTCTACCATAATGAGAGTGGTGAACGTCTCTAACTTCGAAACCAGCTCTTTCTCTTGAAAGACCTCCTGGTCCAAGAGCTGATAATCTTCTCTTATGAGTTAACTCAGATAATGGGTTTGTTTGATCCATGAACTGTGATAACTGTGAGCTTCCAAAGAACTCTTTTATAGCTGCTGCTACTGGTCTTATATTGATTAATTGTTGTGGTGTTATAGCTTCTTGATCTTGAATAGTCATTCTCTCTTTAACTACTCTTTCCATTCTTGATAAACCAATTCTAAATTGATTTTGTAAAAGCTCACCAACACTTCTTAATCTTCTGTTTCCTAAGTGGTCTATATCATCAACATATCCAATATTATAAGCTAAGCCAATTTGGTAACTTATTGTAGCGAATATATCATCTTTGATGATGTGCTTAGGAATAAGTCTTGTCATATTCTTTTTGATTTCTTCTTTTATAGTTTCTTCATCAGAATAGTTATCTAAGATCTCTCTTAATGTTGGGTAGTGAACTAATTCTCTGATATTTAAATCTGATATATCAAAGTCCACACACTTATGTATATCTACAAAGTGGTTACCAATAATTCTAATTACTCTGTCTTCAACTAAAACATCAACTGAATTTATTCCTCTATTTTGAATTTCTTCAGCATTAGCTCTTGATATTTTTTCACCTTTTGCAACTAAAACTTCACCAGTTAATTTATCTACTATATCTTCTGCTGCTATTTGGTTAGCTATTCTTAAACCAATTGCAAGTTTTTTGTTAAACTTGTATCTACCAACTCTTGATAAGTCGTATCTCTTAGCATCGAAGAATAAAGAATCTATTAAACTAATTGCACTATCAACTGTAGGTGGTTCACCTGGTCTTAATCTCTTATAGATTTCTAATAATGCTTCTTCTTTAGTCTTAGTATTATCTTTTTCTATTGTAGCTTTGAATCTTTCTTCTTCACCAAAATACTCAAGAAGTTCTTGATCGCTTCCAAAGCCCATAGCTCTTCCTAGTATACTTATAGGAAGTTTTCTTGTTTTATCTATTCTTACATAGATAACATCATTTGAATCTGTTTCATACTCTAACCATGCACCTCTGTTAGGTATTACTGTTGCAGAGAACAGTTTTTTACCAGTTTTATCTACATTATAATTGTAGTAAACACCTGGTGATCTTACTAACTGAGAAACAATAACTCTTTCGGCACCATTGATTATAAAAGTTCCTTGCTCTGTCATTAATGGGAAATCTCCCATAAATACCTCTTGTTCTTTTATTTCTCCAGTTTCTTTGTTTTGAAGTCTTACAGCTACTTTTAGCGGTGCAGCATAAGTAGTGTCTCTTTCTTTACACTCTTCAACTGAATATTTTATGTTATCCATATCTAGAGTGTACCCTACAAACTCAAGTACAAGATTTCCAGTAAAGTTTGAGATAGGATTAATATCATCAAAAACTTCATAAAGTCCTGCATCTAAAAACCATTTGTAAGAATCTAATTGAATTTCAATTAGGTTTGGCATTTCAGCCACGTCTTTGACTTTTGCAAAGCTCATTCTCGTTCTTTTTCCAACTTGGACAGGATGTACCATCAACTTTCACCCCTTGTATAAACTAAAATAGCCAAAAGCATACTTTCCCTAAGGACCTATGCTTTCGGATTACATACAATATCATCTTTTTAGTATACCCATTTTTTAATGTAGTATACATAAAATTCATATTCAACTTTATACTATTACACAATAGTACATTTACTTATGGTATCATAGGCAATACCCGTTGTCAATATTCTAAAAAAATTTACTTTAAATTATTTTTTACGCCCAATCTCTTGAGTTAAAAAAAAGAGGCACTACTAAGTACCTCTTTTAATATTTTAAAATTAAGCTTTAATTACTTAAGCTCTACTTCAGCTCCAACTTCAGCTAATTTAGCTTTCATGTCTTCAGCTTCTTCTTTAGCTACAGCTTCTTTTAATGTTTTAGGAGCTCCATCAACTATTTCTTTAGCTTCTTTTAATCCTAAACCAGTTAATTCTCTAACTGCTTTGATTACTTTTATTTTGTTTGCACCAGCATTAGTTAATACTACGTCAAACTCTGATTTTTCTTCTGCAGCAGCACCTGCAGCAGCTCCGCCTACAACAGCAACTGGAGCAGCAGCGCTTACTCCGAATTCTTCTTCACAAGCTTTAACTAACTCGTTTAATTCTAAAACACTCATTTCTTTTATAGCTTCTATGATTTGCTCTTTTGTCATGATTCGCACCTCCGAAATTTTCTTTCCTGTTTTTTAAATTTTTATTTTTATTAATTATTCAGCAGATTCTTCTTTTTTGTCTGCTATTGCACTTAATAAGTATGCAAAGTTTGATAGTGGTGACTTGATACTTCCAAGAAGTTTTGCAAGTAACACTTCTCTTGAAGGTATAGCAGCAAGTTGTTCAGTTTGCTCTTTGTTGTAAACTGTTCCTTCTACTATAGCAGCTTTTAACTCAAGCTTTTTGTTTTCCTTAGCGAAATCATTAAGGATTCTAGCTGGAGCAGTAGCATCTTCGTAACCGAAAGCTATTGAAACTGGACCTTCTAAGTATTCAACTATTCCATCAAAACCTAATTCTTTTGCAGCTAGAGTAACTAGTGTGTTTTTGTAAACTTTGTACTCAACACCTGCTTCTCTTAAGCTCTTTCTTAAGTTTGTATCTTGTTCTACTGTTAAACCTTGGTAGCTAGCAAGTACAACTGATTGAGCTTTTTCTAATTTCTCTTTTATCTCTGCAACTTTAGCTTCTTTTAATTGTCTGTTTTTGTTCACTGTGTCCACCTCCTCACAGTTTAGTTAACTGCTTTATATAATAAGAAAAGTCTTCCCGTAGACATAGGAAGACTATTATATACACTATAATTGCCCTCGGTAGGTTGTTCTACGTTATGCCTTTCAGCACCTACTGTCTACGGAAACTTTCATTCACTTTTTCAACAAAAATTATTTTAACATGCACTTAAACTTATGTCAAGCACTTTATTAAAATTAATCTAAAACTTTAGCTGGGTTAACTTTAGCTCCAGGTCCCATAGTAGCTGAAACCGAAACTGATTTTAAGTATTGTCCTTTAGCAGCAGCTGGTTTAGCTTTTATTAAAGCATCCATTAAAGCTTTGAAGTTTTCAACTAACTTCTCAGTTCCGAAAGATTTCTTTCCTATTGGGCAGTGAACTATAGCAGTCTTATCTACTCTATATTCAACTTTACCTGCTTTGATTTCTTTTATAGCGTTAGCTACGTCAAATGTAACTGTTCCTGATTTTGGGTTTGGCATTAAACCTTTTGGTCCTAATACTCTACCTAATCTACCAACTACACCCATCATATCTGGAGTAGCAACAACTACATCATAATCAAACCAGTTTTCACCTTGAATTTTTTGTACTAATTCGTCAGCTCCAACGAAATCTGCTCCTGCAGCTTCAGCTTCTTTAGCTTTCTCACCTTTAGCGAAAACTAAAACTTTAACATCTTTACCAGTTCCGTGTGGAAGAACAACAGCTCCTCTAACTTGTTGGTCAGCATGTCTTGGGTCTACACCTAATCTTACGTGTAATTCGATAGTTTCATCGAACTTAGCTTTTGCAGTTTTAACAGCAAGCTCTAAAGCTTCTGCTGGAGTATATAATGCATTTTTATCTATTAATTTTGAACTTTCAATATATTTCTTTCCCATTAATATAATCCTCCTTTGTGGTATTAGCGGTTTTTACCTCCCACCGATTTGAATAAATTATTCTACTACTACTACACCCATACTTCTAGCAGTACCTTCGATCATGCTCATTGCAGTTTCGATTGTTGCAGCATTTAAGTCTGGCATTTTTAATTCAGCAATTTTTCTTATTTGCTCTTTAGTGATGTTTCCAACTTTAGTTCTGTTTGGAACACCTGATCCACTTTCTAAGCCTAATTCTTTCTTTATAAGAACTGCAGCTGGTGGAGTTTTTAATATGAAGCTGAATGATCTGTCTTGATATACAGTTATTACAACTGGTATTATTAAGCCAGCTTTATCAGCAGTCTTTGCGTTGAATTCTTTACAGAATCCCATTATGTTTACACCGTGTTGACCTAAAGCTGGTCCTACTGGTGGTGCTGGTGTTGCTTTTCCTGCAGGAAGTTGAAGTTTTATCATTCCTGTTACTTTCTTAGCCATGAGTTTATTCCTCCTATACTGTGGTAATTATCGGACTTCCGCCCTCCCACTTGATCGAGACGTTAGTCTGATTTTTAATCTAATTTTTCTACTTGATTAAAATCTAGTTCAGCTAGAGTTTCTCTACCGAACATATCTACTAAGGCTTTTATTTTGCCTTTTTCAACATTTATTTCTTGGATTATAGCAGCAAAACCACTTAAAGCTCCTGAAATAATGTTTATAGTTTCTCCTACCTCCAAGTCGATATCCATAGCAGTTTTCATTACTCCCATAGATTCTACCTCTTCATCGGTAAGTGGTACAGGTTTTGACCCTGGACCTACAAATCCAGTTACTCCTCTTGTATTTCTTACGACATACCAAGATTCATCTGTCATAACCATGTTTACTATAACATATCCTGGGAATTTTTTCTTTAAAGTAACTTTTATCTTACCATCTTTTTCTTCTGCACTCTCTTCCATAGGAACTTGAATGTCTAAGATTAAAGATTCTAAGTTTCTGTTCTCTATAGTCTTCTCAAGATTTGCTTTAACTTTATTTTCGTATCCTGAATATGTGTGTACTACGTACCATCTAGCTCTATCACTCATATCATACCGGTGAATAAAATCACCAAACCTCCTTTATATTATTTAAGTCCAAACACTAACTCAAAGAGGTTCTTAAATACAAAATCCATTACTCCTATTAAAGCAATAGATATTACAGTAAATACAATTACTGCAACAATGGCCTTTTTAGCTTCTTCTTTTGGTGGCCAAGTTATTCTTTTGATTTCAGCCTTAACCCCTCTAAAGAACTTTGTTATACCAAAGCCTCTGCTTTGTTCATTTACATTTTGCTTTGCAGCCATAAATTCACATCCTTAACACCATAATAATGTATTAGAATTTTTCTATCCAAAACACTACTTAGTTTCTCTGTGAAGAGTATGAGTCTTACAGAATTTGCAGTATTTTTTCATCTCTATTCTATTAGGATCGTTTTTCTTGTTTTTCATAGTGTTGTAGTTTCTTTGCTTGCACTCAGTACATGCTAAAGTTACTTTTACTCTCACGTTCAGCACCTCCAGTTTTGTTGTATATTAAAAGTAGTTCTATCTACCAATACACTGCTAGTTAATTACTAAAATACATTATCATAAATATACACAAGTGTCAACAAACGTTGGCTATGTAAAGGACTAGGTTATTTAACCCAGTCCTTATTATGATAAACTATATGTTGTTTTGCTTAAAACTACTCGATTATTGAAGTAACAACTCCTGAACCTACAGTTCTTCCACCTTCTCTGATAGCGAATCTTAATCCTTCATCCATAGCGATTTCTGTGATTAATTCAACTTCCATGTCGATGTGGTCTCCAGGCATAACCATTTCCATTCCTTC
>NZ_BAAABF010000015.1:0-18665 GCF_054767895.1 Clostridium sp. CTA-17 | reverse complement strand
CGCCGCCAGCGTTCATCCTGAGCCAGGATCAAACTCTCAATTTAAAAGTTTAATCTATACTCATATTACTTATAAAAGAATTGCTGGTTTATGTTAATATCTTCTGTTTAATTTTCAAAGACCATTTCTTTGTCGCCCTCAAGCGACTTTCTCATTTTAACATCACTTTGAAACTTTGTCAACATTTTTTCAAAACTTTTAATTTGTTTTGTTGAGTTGTTTCTGTGTCTCTCAGCGACGAGATTTATCTTACCATGTTAGCTACTATACACTTACTATATATTTCATTAGTTACGACAATTATTCTTAAAATACTCTATTTTTCATTAAAATACTTTATTTTCTTTATATTGATACGCCTGGTTTTGTGTTCTTTATTTTAATTCAACTTAATTCCAAACATTCCATTTTTATAAATCCTATTCCTTGATAATTACTACATTTAGGACATAAATACTATATTTATTTAAGCTTACAATTAAAATTTCACTTAGAAAATTCCATATAAAAAACTAAATATAACTTTTATTTATAGTAAAATCTCAATTTAACTATAAATAAATTTAAATATAAGTTATTTTTTATTTTCAACTTATAACATTAGATTATTAACTATCAATAACTGCCCTTTTAAATTTAAACATAAAAAAAGATATAGGATTTAATAGTTATATATTAAATCCTATATCATAATACTCTATCTAAAATTACTCTATATTTTTTTATATTTATATGATCTTTATAAATAACACTTCTAACTTATATAATGTATAACTTTTTATATTTATATATTATATAACTATTCCTGCTCCAGGTCCTAAAGGTAATTTAAATACATACCAAACCATTAATAAGATTGTCCATCCTATTAACAAGCAAACTGAATATGGAACCATTGTTGATATCATTGTTCCTATTCCAGACTCTTCATCATACTTCTCACTAAATGATACTATTAATGCAAAGTAAGTCATAAGTGGAGATATAATGTTTGTTGTTGAGTCACCTATTCTGTATGCCATTTGAGTCATTTCTGGACTTATATGAACTCCCATAAGCATCGGAACAAATATTGGCGCCATTATAGCCCATTTAGCTGAAGCTGATCCCATGAATAAGTTTATAAATGCTGTTACAAGTATGAATCCTACTAATAAAGGAATACCTTGAATTCCTGTTGCCTTTAAGAAGTCAGCTCCTTTAACTGCTATTACAGTACCTAAATTAGTTTTTCCAAAGTAAGCTACAAATTGAGCTGCAAAGAATACTAATACTATATATGATCCCATTGTAGACATTGTTTTGCCCATTTCACCAACTATATCTTTATCGCTCTTTATTTTTCCTTCACCTATTCCATATCCAACACCTGCTAGTAAGAATACAAATGCGATAGAAACAACTATTGAATTCATAAATGGTGAGCTTAATATTTCTCCTGTTTCAGGATTTCTTAATATACCGTTAGCTGGAACAACTAAAGCTCCTATTAATATAATTCCTACTAAAGCAAATAAACCTGCAAACTTTAATCCTCTTTTTTCTTTTTCATCAAGAGGTTTCATAGCATCTTCATCACCAGCTATTAGTTCACCTCTATATTTTCCTAATCTAGGTTCAACTATTTTCTCAGTAACTAAAGTTCCTATTAAAGTTATTACAACTGTTGAAGCCATTATAAAATACCAGTTTCCTACTGGTGATGCTGAATATGATGGATCAAACATATGAGCACCCTCTGTAGTCATACCTGCTAATAAAGCATCAACAGGTCCTGGAAAAAGATTTGCACTAAATCCACCTGATACACCTGCAAATGCAGCTGCTATACCAGCTAGTGGATGTCTTCCACAACTCATAAATATTACTGCACCTAGTGGTACAAGAACAACGTAGCCTGCGTCAGAAGCTATACTTGACATAACTCCGGCAAATACAACAACCATTGTAACTAAACTCTTTGGAGTCTTTAACACTAATCTTCTTAATGCTGTTCCTATAAGACCAGTTCCTTCTGCAACTCCAACCCCTAACATTGCAACTAAAACTGTTCCTAAAGCTGCAAAGCTTGTAAAATTAGTTATTAATGATTCAAAAATATATCTTATTCCATCTGGAGTTAACAAACTTTGAACCGAAACCGTTATCTCTTTAATTTCATTTGTAGCTCTATCTATTCCTTCATACGTAACAGATACACCCCTTGATGCTAAAACATGAGATAAGATTACTACACCAACACATAATATCACAAATATAGTAGCTGGATGTGGTAATTTATTACCTACTGTTTCTATGAAACCTAAAATTCCGCCTTTTTTCTGATTTACTTCTTTTATAGCTTTCATATCTATATGCCCCCCTTTTATTAATAGTTATTGATTTTTTTGCTTATAAACCCCTAACAACAACTTATTTTTATTATTATTTTAATTTATTATATCATTTATTATTAAAATTTCAATATAATCACATTTATATAACATAATGTTAATATTTTAGTTATATATTTGATAATTTTCTCACTTTATCTTATTAAAGAAAAATAAAAATATTGATTTAGAACGAATTTTATCTTCTTTATATAACCCATTTAAATTTTATCTACAATATATTGATTTCATATTTTTAATAATAAATATGTAGATTATAATATTTTATATAATTTATACTTAAATTTTGCTAATATATTTTTATATAAAACTATTTAGAAAGTATTAGTTATTAAGATAATTAATGTTACAATAAGATTTAGTATTGTATTTATGAGGGAGGGATTATTATAAACTATACAACAACATTTCTATATATAGCATTTATAATTAATGTAATCTTGTCTGTCATAATTGTGGTACTAGAAAGAAAACAACCAGAAAAAACAATAGCGTGGTTACTAATACTAACCCTATTACCTCCAATAGGATTAATACTTTATATATTCTTAGGACGTAACTGGAAAAGACATAAACTTAATGATAGAATTAATCCTAAAATTAATGACTTAATAAGTCCTATTTTAGATGAGTATCCAGAAAAACAATATATTCCTTTAATGGAACTTCTAGCTTTCAACAGTGATTCTCCTATCTTTGTGAATAATGACATAAAGATATATAAGGATGGTGTTGAAAAGTTTAAAGATTTAAAAGAAGAACTTCTTAAGGCTAAGCATCATATTCATCTTGAGTACTATATAGTAAATAGTGATGAAATAGGCACTGAAATTAAAGATATATTAATAAAGAAGGCGCTAGAGGGAGTTAAGGTTAGATTTATTATTGATAAGGTTGGTTCAAGTAGTTTAAAAAGAAGCTACATTAAAGATTTAAAAAAAGCAGGAGTTTCAGTTGTTATGTACTCTTACTTCTTAGCACCTCTTCTTAAAGTAATAAATACTCAAATTAACTATAGAAATCATAGGAAAATAGTTGTTATAGACGGACAAGTCGGTTTTTTAGGTGGTATTAATATAGGAGATGAATATTTAGGTAGAAATAAAAAATTCGGTTATTGGAGAGATACCCACCTAATGATTAAAGGTGATTTTGTTTTAGCACTACAAGCTGTTTTCCTAGATGACTTCATAACCATAGAAAAAGCTAATAATAGTTATACTTTTTATGATAAGGAATTTGATAAATATTTCCCTGAAAATACAGTTGCTAAGGAAAGAGTTTTAATGCAGTTAGTTAAAAGTGGTCCTGATTCAACATTCCCTGCAATAATGCAGAGCATTTTAAAAATGATTATGACTGCACGAGAAAATATTTATATAACTACGCCTTATTTTGTACCACCATCAAGTATAATAGAAGCTCTTAGAATAGCTTCATTAAGCGGAGTTGACATAAAGATTATTTTTCCTGAAAAATCAGATCACTTTATGGTAAATAAAGCATCTAAAAGTTATTTGGCTGAACTTATGGATTGTGGAATTGAAGTTTATTTTTATGATAAAAGTTCTTTCATACATTCTAAAACAATGACAATAGATGGGAAAATATGCACTTTAGGAACAGCTAATATGGATATACGTAGTTTTGAGCTTAATTATGAAATAAATACTGTTATATACGATAAGGAAATAACATGTAGATTAGATGCTCTGTTTTTTGAAGATTTACTTAAATCTAGACATTTTAAAATTGAAGAATATGAAAAATCAACTAAGTTTGACAAGTTTATAGAGGGGGTTACTAGAATTTTCTCAGCATTATTATAAAAAATTATTAATTATTAAAGAAAAAAGTTTCTTTATAGAGAAAAACTATAAAGAAACTTTTTATATTTAAAAGATATATTTTAGGATTTTTTCATTTTAAGCTTTATTAGAGAAAATTTTACTTTTTAAAGCAACTAATAAACTTCCAAAAATTCCTCCTGATGTATCTATAAGAACATCTTTAAACTGTCCACTTCTTCCTTCTACAAATAATTGATGGAATTCATCGCTACAAGCATATCCAAAAACTATAATTAAAGAATATATATATGCTTTCTTTCTAGTTATATATAATCTTAAAAGATTAAAAGCTAAGAAATAAAGTATCATATATTCAGTAAAGTGTGCTCCCTTTCTTATAATAAATGTTGATAATTCACCAAAACGACTATTTAAGTCCATTCCAAACATATCAAGTAAAATAACTATAAAATTACTTTGTTTAGAAGAAACCTCTCCTGGCTGACTAGACATAAAAAATATAAAAGCCATCCAGAATATAATTAAACTCCATGCAATTATTCTTTTTCTTTTATTATCCATAGCATCTCCTCTTCTCCTTTTGTATAAATTAAATTTAAAGGATGCTATGATTTATTTCAAGTTTATATTATATTAGGTTTACTTAAAACCATAGGACAGTATTCAAGACCTACTATTTTCTCATCATCTCTTATTACTGCTGCTTTATCTGTTATTATTTTATCTAAATGAGCATTTTCACCTATAACAGTTTCTTGCATTATAATACAATTTTTAATAACTGCCTCTGGTCCTACATAAACTCTTCTTCCAATTATACAGTTTTCTATTTTTCCCTCAATATAAGAACCATTTGCTATTATTGAATTAGTTACTTTACTATTTTTAGTATAATGGGTTGGCCCTTCATCTCTAGATTTAGTATATATAGGATTATTATCTATAAATAATTCCTTATAAACCTTCTCATCTAATAAATCCATGTTAGCTTTATAATAAGATTTTAATGAGTTAACACAACTTAAATAACCTTTAAATTCAAACCCACTAACTTTCAGTTCATCTAAGGATTCACTTACATAGCTCTTAAACTTTCTATGTGAACCTCGTCTTATACATTCATATATTATTTCTATTAGAAGATCTGTTCTTAATATATACATTTCCATGCTTATATTACTTTCCTCTTCTCTTCCTAAATTTTTTCCTATACTTTTTATAAATCCACTTTCATCAAAATTTAAAACATCACAATCAATAAAATTAGAATCTGCATCTTTAACTTTTTTATATATTACTGTAACATCATTATCATTTTTTTTGTGATATTCTAAAGCTTCTTTCAAATTTATATTACAAATCATGTATGATGGTGATATAATCACGTATTCCCTTCTACTTTTGGTTAAAAAACCTAAATTCTCATAAAGATTAGTTATATCGTCGTAATATGGATCTCTTTCACCAAAATTAAATACTCTTAATCCATCTCTTTTTCTGTGTAAATCCCATGGCCTTCCATTAGTTAAATGATCTACTAATGAACGAGATTTATTTTTGCTTAAAATACCTAAAGATTCTATTCCTGCATTAGTCATATTAGAAAGTATAAAATCAATTATTCTATATCGTCCAGCAATAGGAACTGATGCTAAAGGTCTATTTTTGACTAACTCTCCCATTCTACTTTCATTCTCATCTAAATTTATTATCCCTATACAATTATTCATTAACCATTCCCCCTCTCATATACCTTTACTTACTTTACCATAGCACATTCTTCCATTATTTCTTTATTTCCTATAACAACCTCTTTTGATGCTATAACTGAAATTTTATCTCCATCCCCTATTTTGCAGCCCTTACCTACAATAGATTCACTACCTATAATAGCTTTTTCTATTATAACGTCATCATCAATCCTTGTATTAGGCATTATTACTGCATCTTTAATTACGGCTCCCTTTCCTACATAAACACCTTGGAATAAAACTGAATTTTCCACCTTACCATGAACTATACATCCTTCAACTGTTAATGAAGACTTTATTTCTGCATCTTTTCCAATAAATTGAGCTGGTCTAACAGGATTAGCTGAATAAATTTTCCATTCACTATCATAAAGACTTAACTCATCTTCATGCCTTAATAGATCCATATTAGCTTCCCATAAACTTTCTATAGTTCCAACATCCTTCCAATAGCCCTTAAATGGATAAGCTATCAGTCTTTTACCTGCATGTAACATTTTAGGAATTATGTTTTTTCCAAAGTCATTACTTGAATTTTGGTCTAATTCATCCTCTTCTAAAAATTTCTTTAAAACTTTCCAGTTAAAAATATATATTCCCATTGAAGCATTTGTACTCTTTGGATGTTCTGGTTTTTCCTCAAATTCATATATTGATAAATCATCATTTGTATTCATTATTCCAAATCTACTTGCCTCATGCATAGGAACATTTATTACTGCTATAGTAGCATCAGCTTCCTTCTGTTTATGCATTTCTAGCATTTTATCATAATCCATTTTATAAATATGATCTCCTGATAAGATAAGCACATACTCTGGATCATATCTTTCTATGAATTCAATATTTTGATAAATTGCATTAGCAGTACCCTTATACCAATCTCCACCTTTTTCTTTTTGATATGGAGGCAATATGCTCACCCCTCCATCTCTTCTGTCTAAATCCCATGTATCACCAATACCAATATGTTCATTTAATTTTAAAGGCTTGTACTGTGTTAAAACTCCAACAGTATAAATTCCTGAATTAGAACAGTTGCTTAAAGGAAAGTCTATTATTCTATATTTCCCTCCAAAAGGAACTGCTGGTTTTGCTAAATTTTTAGTTAAAACGCCTAATCTGGAGCCCTGACCTCCAGCTAATATCATTGCAACTATCTCTTTCTTTGACATAAGCTACCCCCCAATATATACCCTATATACCATTTAATGGATATTTAAATTATAACATACTTTTACTTTAACTTTAATAGTTAAATAAAGTTAATTTATAATAAATTTAATATTAAAAATTTATTATTTTAAATTAATTAAATAATTTTAAGAAATAATTCTAATTCCTATAAAATTTTATTAAATTTTTTAATAACAAAGAGTACTAGAAATCTCTCTTCTTTCTAGTACTCAAACAAAATCTTAATTAAATAAAATTTCTCTTTAATTTAAACACTCATAAGAAAATATTAATGTCAAAAATATTATATTTTAGAATAATAAATTATTTTTCTAATAATTTATTTAGTTTCTGATAAAAATTGATTTATATATGCCATAGATTGCTCTATCAATACTTGACCACTTCCTAAACTCTCAACTTCTCTCTCAAGATTGCTTATTCTTTGCTCAACTCTATAAACCATGTCCTTTATATCATTTAAAATTTTAGATTCATAAGATACTTGATTCCCATCAGCATCAATAAAAATATTTTCTGGTGGATTACCACAAACCATGCACTTTGCATATATATTATTACTCTCAGTATCTTTAAAAACCTTAAAAGTATCATTGTTACAGCTTGAGCAATTAGATAACATCAAAAGTGAATTATTCTCAGTTTCATATTTATACTCACTATTACACTCCTTACATACAACACTCATTTCACCATCATGACTATTTATATAAAAAGCATTTCCATTGCATCCCTCTCTTTGGCATACTATTGTTCTTATCATATTATCCACCTCCATATATGGATTAATATGATTTTTTCACTTAGAAAATGCATCTAATTAGTTAAAATTTTATAACTTTCCCCTTCTATATCTAAAGTAATACTACCATCACTATAAAATTCCTCATTAGAAAATCTATCCTTATAACTTCTATTTTCCCCCTTTAAGGTTATTACTTTACTATAATTGCTTCTATTCACTATAATTATCATTTCTTTTTCTTTATAAGCTCTCTTAAAAGCAATGATATCCTCTGGTGTATCTTTAAAAATATAAAAATCTCCCTTTCTTAGAACCTCTTCATTTTTTCTAAAGTTCCCGAAAAAGCTATAATAACTTAATATTCCCTTATTTTCTCGCCCCCAAGGATAGGTCTTTCGATTTTCAGGATCCTTATTTCCTAAAAGTCCAGCCTCATCGCCATAATAAATTAGAGGAACTCCAGGTAAGGTCATTTGAAGGCATAGAGCTAATTTTAACTTATTTAAATTTTCTTTTAATACTGTAAATATTCTTTCTGTATCATGGTTACCTAAAAGATTCATGTTTGCATAAAAATTTTCTCTTGGATAATTTTCTTTTATGCTCATTATAACTTTATAAAAATCCTTTGAACTTATTTCTTCATTAAAAAAATTAGAAATTATATCTCTATAAGGATAATTTGTTACAGAATCTAATTCATTTCCTAATAAATATTTTCTTCTTTTTGAATAGCTAACCTTATTTGAAGCATCTTCCCAAACTTCTCCTATAAGCACACTATCTTCTTTTTCACTTTTCATCCTTTCCTTAATCATTTGTATGAATTCATCTGGTAGTTCATCTGCTACATCTAGCCTCCATCCACTTGCGCCTAATCTAAGCCACTTTGCTATTATTGAATTTTCGCTATTAACTATATAATCTGAATATGTCTTTTCTAATTCCTCTACATTAGGTTGATTTTCAAAACCCCACCAACATTCATAACTATTAGGATAATCATAAAACCTATACCACTTATAATATTTAGAGTATTTAGATTCATAGGCTCCAAGCTCTCCATAGTTTCCGTATTTATTAAAGTACCTACTATCTGATCCTGTATGACTAAAAACACCATCTAATATTATCCTTATACCTTTTTCCTCAGCTTTTTGGCACAATTCCTTAAAATCACTGTTAGTTCCATACATCTTATCTATATTTTCATAATCTCCAGTATCATATTTATGACAACTAACAGCATCAAAGATTGGATTCATGTATATAATATTTACACCTAGTGATTTTATATAGTCTAATTTTTTAATTACGCCTCTTAAATTACCTCCATAAAAATCCCATCGCTTAATATTTCCATTATTATCTCTTATATACATTGGCTCATCATACCAATTACCATATATAAAGCTATTTTTCTTTTTATTAAATATCGCGCTATCCTTATTCCCATTAAAAAATCTATCCACAAATATTTGATAAATAATACCTTCTTTATACCAACTAGGAATTTTATTATTTTCATAAACTGTTATTTGATAATAATTAGGAAAATCATAATATATCTTTCCCTTTCCCCCTAAACACTCATCATTATTTCCATAATATTGAGTAAATCCATCCTTAATGTATTTAAAGTAATAATTTATTACTCCTAAGGAGTTTGTAGTGTCTATTATTCCTTTATAAATTATGCATTCATTTCTTCGCTCTTCAATTGTCATAGGTATTGAATATCTACTTCCATCAAACTTTATTACCTCTATAAAAACTTCTCCACAATCTTTGCATTCTAATCTTAAACTTACCTTAGAACCTACAGAAACAGCTCCAAAAGGTTCCCTATAAAAGGTATCTTGAGAATCATGATAAATATAAGCTTTTCCCATAGCAATACCCCTTTCTTACTTAATAAAACAAAGCACTTATATTAATATATATTATTAATATAAGTGCTTTATGGATTATACTTTATTATAAAATTCTATAAGTTTTTGTATATGACTTTTGAACCCCATATTCCTGTAGCATACTCAGCTATTGTTCTATCTGAAGAAAATATACCTGAATGTGCTATATTTACTCCACATTTTCTTTGCCAATCTTTATTATTTCTATAAAGTAAGTCTACCTTATCCTGAGCTTTCAAATATGAATCAAAATCCTTTAATACAAAAAACTCATCATTATAGGTCAATAAATTATCATATACACTTCTAAACTTATCTCTATCACTAGAGTAAACTCCATTTATTAAATCATCTGTAACTCTAATTAACCTATTATCATTATTTCTTACATCCCAAGCTGAATATCCACCTCTAGAGTAATAATCAAGAACTTGATTTTCTGTTAACCCAAAAATAACAATATTTTCATCCCCAACTTCATCTCTTATTTCTATATTAGCTCCATCTAAGGTTGCTATTGTAACAGCACCATTCATCATAAACTTCATATTAGAAGTACCTGAAGCTTCCTTAGTTGTAGTTGAGATTTGCTCACTTAAGTCTGTAGCTGGAATTATCTTTTCTGCAAGAGAAACTCTATAATTTTCTAAGAAAACTACTTTTATTTTATCATTAATTCTCTTATCATTATTTATTCTCTTTGCAACAGCATTTATTAATTCAATAGTATTTTTAGCTAAATAGTATGCAGGTGCAGCTTTACCTGCAAATATAAAGGTTCTTGGAGCTATATCTAAATTTGGATTTTCTAATAACCTATTATAAAGCTCCATTATTCTTAAACAATTTAAAGTCTGACGTTTATATGCATGTATTCTTTTAACTTGCACATCAAAAATTGAATTTGGATCAACTTTAATTCCCTGATTATCAAAAATTACCTTAGCTAAATTTTCTTTATTTTTCCTTTTTATTTCTCCTAATCTTTTCAAAACATACTCATCATCAATGTATTTCTCAAAGTTCTCCATATCTGTAGGATGTTTTATAAAGCTGTCTCCTATTGTTTCTTTTAAAAGATTAGTAAGTTCAGGATTGCTTTTTAGAAGCCATCTTCTATGTGCTATTCCATTGGTTTTATTATTAAATTTACTTGGATAAAGATAATAAAAATCACTCATCTCTTTTTTCTTAAGTATTTCTGTATGCAATTTTGCCACACCATTTACACTATGGCTACCTACTATTGCAAGATTAGCCATTCTAACAAAGCCATCTCCTATTATAGCCATCTTAGAAATCTTGTCCCATTGACCAATATACTTATGCCAAAGTTCAGCACAGTATCTTTCATTCATCTCTTCAACTATCATATATATCCTAGGAAGAAGCTCCTTAAACATATTTATTGGCCATTTCTCTAAAGCTTCAGATAAAATAGTATGATTTGTATATGATATTGTGTTTGTAGTTATTCTCATGGCAGTTTCCCATGAAAGCCCCTCTTCATCTAATAAAATTCTCATAAGTTCTGGTATTGCCAAAGTTGGATGAGTATCATTTATATGAATAGCAATATATTCATCAAACTCTTCTATTTTTCCACCATTTTTCTTATAGTGTCTAACTATACTTTGTAGTCCTGCTGATACAAAGAAATATTGTTGTTTTAATCTAAGAAGTTTCCCTTCATACATTGAGTCATCTGGATATAAAACCTGTGATATGGCTTCAATAGAATTTCTATATTCTATTGCCTTTAGATATTGGCCTCTGTTGAAATAACAAAAATCAAATTCATTATCTACTGGTTCTGCACTCCATAACCTTAAATTATTTACCACATTATTTTCATATCCAACAATAGGCGTATCATAAGGAACTGCTAAAATTGGCTCATAATTTACATGGGTAAAAGTTAACCTACCATTTATGTCTTCACACTTAATATTTCCGCCAAACTTAACTATTTCTGCTTTATCTGTTTTTTTAACTTCCCATACATTTCCGTTCTTAAGCCAACTATCTGGTGTTTCTACCTGTGATCCATCAATTATTTTTTGATTGAAAAATCCATATTTATATCTTATTCCACATCCATGTCCAGCTATATTTAAAGAAGCCATTGAATCTAGGAAACAAGCTGCTAATCTACCTAATCCTCCATTACCTAACCCCTGATCACTTTCAATCTCTTCTAATTCTTCTAGATTAATATTTAATTCCTTTAAAGCTTCCCGACATGTTTCTCTTATACCTAAGTTTAATAAAGCATCTCCTAAAAGTCTTCCTAATAAAAACTCCATAGAAAAATAATAAACTTGTTTTTGTTTTGAATCCTCATATTTCTTTTTAGTATTTATCCAATCCTCTGCAATATAATCTCTAACTAAGCTTCCAAGTGTCTCATACTTATGAAAGTTTTGTCCTTCCTCAAGTTCTATACCATGAAGTTCTAAGAACTTTTTTTTATAATCTCTCTTAAAACTTTCCTTATTTATAGATAGCATCTACTCGCCTCCTACAAACTTGATTAAAACTACTTGATTAATTCTTCATATAACTCCTTATATTTTTCTGCTGACTTATTCCAACTATTATCAGAATCCATAGCTTGGATAATTAATGACTTCCAAATCTCTTTATTATCATATGTCTCTAAAGCTAATTCAATAACATACATTAAGTCATTATGATTATAATTTGTGAAACTAAATCCATTTCCTATTCCATTATATTTATTATAAGGATGAATTGTGTCCTTTAATCCACCAGTTTCTCTGACTATTGGAATAGTGCCATATCTTAATGCTATAAGTTGTCCTAATCCACAAGGTTCAAATAATGATGGCATTAAGAACATATCTGAAGCTGCATATATTCTATGAGCTAATCCATTATCAAACTTTATATTAGCAGATACTTTAGTTGGATAAAGCTCTTGTAATCCTCTAAAGTGGTTTTCATAATTATAATCACCTGTTCCTAATATGACCAACTGAACATTTCTTTGAAGCAATCTATGTGCTATATTTACTATTAAGTCACATCCTTTTTGATTTGTAAGTCTAGATACAATGCTTATCATAGGTATATCTGAATTTATAGGTAAACCTAATTCTTTTTGAAGAGCTAATTTATTTAATGCTTTATCCTCTAGAGTTTCTACTGAGAAATTTTTAGCTATTAAACTATCCTTACTAGGATTAAATTCATCATAATCTATACCATTTACTATTCCTTTCAGTGCATACCCTCTTTCTCTTAATAAGCCATCTAAATTTTCTCCAAAGTAAGGAGTTTGAATTTCCTTGGCATAAGTTTCACTTACAGTTAAAATCCTATCACTATAATTTATAGCTCCCTTCATAAAACTCATTCCACCATAAAACTCTAAACTGCCATTTATTATTGGTTCATAATCATATCCAAAAAGTTCTGGTAAAATATCTGCTGAAAAATTCCCTTGAAATAATAGATTATGAATTGAAGTCACTGTCTTAATATCCTTATAAAAAGGATCTTTAGAATACTCTAATTTATGAAGGACTGGTATCATTCCTGTTTGCCAATCATTACAATGAATTATATCTGGACACCAATCAACCTCTTTTAATGTTTCTAAAACAGCTCTATCAAAGAAAGCAAATCTCTCTCCATCATCACCTTCGCCATATAAACCATCCCTATGGAAATAGAACTCACTATCTAATAAATAATATATAACTTCATCATATTCACACTCATATATTCCACAATATTGATTTCTCCAGCCAACAGAAACCATAAACCATTTTTTAAAGTTAAGCTTTTCTAAAAGTTCTCCTTTTATAGCACTATATTTAGGCAAAATTACTCTTGCATCTATTCCCTTTCTTCTAAGCTCCTTAGGCAATGCTCCCATTACATCACCTAGTCCACCAGTTTTTATAAATGGATTTGCCTCTGATGTTGCAAATAAAACTCTTATCACTTTAAAACCCTCCAAAATAAAATATCTTCCCTCTTATTTTTTATTAAACATATTTATCTCCTTTTACCATTTTTTCTTCCGTTTTATTTTTTTCAATTATTCTCTCAAAAACAGATACTGCCATTGGTGGAACCTTTATAGTTAAATTATATGGCTGATTATGGCACCAACCTTCTTTTGAGAATAAATTCTCTCTAATAACTTGACCAGAACCACCATACTTTTCTTTATCAGTATTGAAAATTTCTCTATAAACTCCTTCCTCTGGAACTCCTATATTAAAATCATAATAAACCATTGGAGTAAAATTGCATACAAATATTTTATAATTTTCTTTATTTTTACTTTTCCTTATAAAAATATATATGCTTTGTTCATTATTATCAGCATCAATCCATTGAAATCCCTCCTGGTCGTAATCCAATTCCCAAAGCTCAGGAGTATTTTTATAAAAATTATTTAAGTCTTTAAAAAAGTTATGAGTTTTTCTATGCATTTCAAACTTATCAATTAACTTCCACTCAAGTTCTTCATATTCTCTCCATTCTATGAACTGCCCAAATTCGCATCCCATAAACATAAGTTTTTTCCCTGGATGACCATACATATATGCCATATATGCTCTTAAATTAGAAAACTTATTCCAATAATCTCCGTACATTTTATCTATAAGAGATTTTTTTCCATGAACAACTTCATCATGAGATATAGGTAATATAAACTTTTCTGAATGATGATACATCATAGGAAAAGTTAATTTATTATGATGATACTTTCTATATATAGGATCTAACTCATTATATTCTAGAGTATCATTCATCCATCCCATATTCCATTTAAAATCAAATCCTAAACCACCATATTCAACAGCATTAGTCACATTAGGCCAAGATGTTGATTCTTCTGCAATTGTAATTACCCCTTTGCTATAAATTTTTATAGCATTATTAAGCTCTTTTATAAATTGAATAGCTTCTAAATTTTCATTTCCTCCATATATATTAGGAACCCATTCTCCATGATTTCTTCCATAATTCAAATAAAGCATATTAGAAACAGCATCAACCCTTAAGCCATCTATATGAAATTCATTTATCCAATAAAAAGCATTAGAAATTAAGAAACTTTTTACTTCTGGTTTTCCTAAATCAAAATTAAAAGTTCCCCATCCTTTATTATTAGCCTTCCAATTTTCCTCATATTCATAAGTTGGTGTACCATCAAACATATATAATCCTTGTATATCCTTGCAAAAATGACCTGGTACCCAATCTAAAATAACTCCTATATCCTCCTTATGAAGAGCATTTATTAACCTTTTTAACCCCCTAATATCTCCATATCTACTTGTTACTGAATAATATCCTGTAACTTGATATCCCCAAGAGGCATCTAATGGATGCTCATTTAATGGCATAAATTCAACATGAGTATATCCCATCTTCTTAACATACTTAGGTAGAATTATACTCAATTCGTCATAAGATAAAAACTCCTCATCTTCTTTCCTTTTCCATGATCCTAAATGTAATTCATATATATTAATAGGACTTTCAAAATAATTAGTTTCTTCCCTTTTATTCAACCACTTTTTATCCGTCCATCTTATTTTAGTCTTTTCACATAAAATAGAAGCAGTATTAGGTCTTACCTCTGAATAAACGCCATAAGGATCAGCCTTTAATACGGATTTTCCATCTTCTTGTTCAATATGATACTTATACTTAATTCCCTCTTTTAACCTAGGTATAAATATACTCCAAAGCCCTGTTTCATTTATTCTCTCAAGCTTATTTTTTTCTTTTAGCTCCCAGTTTGAAAAATCTCCAACTAAAAATATATTCTTTGCTCTTGGAGCCCATACAGTAAACCTTACCCCTCGTTTTCTATTTTCACTAGTAAAATGAGCTCCCATAAAATTATAAGCATTATAATTTCGCCCTTCATGAAATAAATATAAATCATCTTCATTAAAAACTTTATTTTTTAATTCTATTTTATATTTTTCTTTTTTTTTCGATCCAACAGACTTTATCTCTAATTTCTTATCTTTTAATTCTACTATAGTCACCATAAATCCCCTTTCCCTTTGTAATATCTAAATATAAAAAATATTATTATTTATAAAACTCCTAAAATAATTATTTAATCAAATTATTTTTAAATATATATTTTCAAGAATAAACCTATTAATATATTAAATGTATTTTTTTACCAAAACAATATTTAAAAATTTCGTATCATTAAATAAATTTTATATAATAAAATAATATTTTTCTTACATGTTAAAAGTTTATCTGAGAACACTTCCTTTTTATTAAACAAAAAAAGCTATGAAAGAGTAATTTCTCTTTCATAGCTACTGAATATCAATTATTTGATTTAATTCTCATAATTTCTTCTTCTAATTTTTTTATAAGATTGTCAATCTCTTTTGTATCTTTATTGGCTAAAATGAAATTTCTTTTTTTAAGTTTTAATTCAACTAATTCCTCTTCTAAAGCTTCTACTTTTGCCATCCCAATACACTCCCCACGCAAATTTCTGTACCATAAATAATATAACCCCAATTTCAAAACTTATATTTATTATATAATAAATTAACTAATATTACATAACAAATTTGTTAAATATCAAAATTCAATTTATCGGAAGTGTTTTTTTATGCTCATATAACCATAAATAGGAACTCCTAGTAATATTAAAATAAACCCATACATTACTATTTCAGCTCCTGAAGCATATATGGCCCAAATTGCAAAAGCAAAACCTATTAAACATCTTATTATTAAACGTAAATGTCTTTTAAAAGTAGGTTTTTTATCCTCTTTAACCATAAGTATTATTTCTGCAATAGTTGAAATCGCATATATTGGTAAGTAACTTAAAGTAGCTAATACAACTATAAAGCTATATGCTCCTGCTAATCCCTTAGTAAAGTTCATTAAGAATATAATATTGATAAATATACTACCTATTATTAATGCTACATATGGTGTATTATACTTAGGATGTACTTTAGCAAATACACTAGGGAAAATTCCGTCCTCTCCAGCAGCATATCCTACTCTAGCAGTTGATAATAACCATCCCATAGCTGTTCCTAAAATACTAATAGCTATCGCTATATTTAAGAAGTTTAAGCTCTTTAAATTTAAGACTTTAACTATTATATCAGAAATAGGAGCAGTACTTGAAGCTAATTCACTTTGACTCATAGCTCCCATAGCTACAACACTTATTAATATATATAAAACAGTACTAATTAACATACCAAGTATAGTACTTCTCTTAACATTCTTTTCAGGATCTTTTATTTCTCCTCCTGCTACAGATGCAGTTTCTAAGCCCATAAATGCCCATAAAGTTAAGGAAGCTGCCACAGGAACAGTTGAAATACCTTTCCCTTGAGGAAATATTGGTGTTAAGTTTGACGGATCAAAGTAAATTAATCCAACAACTATGAAGAATATAAATAATAAAACTTTAAAAACAGTTATTACCGAAGTTACCCTGCCCGCTAACTTTGTTCCTCTTATATTTATATATGTGCAAATCCATAAAATAGATGAACAGAATAAGAATCCTGTTATTGGTGAATTAGTTAAACCTGTTATAACTTCACCTAAGTAAGTAGTAATAACTATAAAAATAGTTGCGTTTCCAATCCAAGATCCGTTCCAGTAAAGCCATGCAGTCATAAATCCCATAAAGTTTCCGTAAGCTAATCTAGAATACTCATAAGTTCCTCCTGTCTTAGGAATCTTTGAACCTAAGTTAGCAAATGTTAATGCTAATACCAAAGAACCTAATCCTGTTAATAGCCACGCCATTATAGTAGAACCAGGACCAGATACACCTGCTAAACTAGCTGGAAGCATAAATATCCCAGATCCCATCATGTTACCAACAACCAAAGCTGTAGCAGTAAACAATCCTATTTCCTTTTTTAATTTAGGTTTTCCCATTTTTAATCCTCCTAAAAGCGAATAAATCCAAAACATTAATTTTCACTATATAAAAATTAGTTTGTACTATCTCAATAATTTTATATAGTATATATAACCCCAATTAAAATTTTTAAATCCCTTACTTTGCTCATTGTAATATAAGTTCTACATAAATTAACATAAATAGAACTTTAATTATTTAAAGAAACTCTAATAAAAATAACTCTATAACTTTAAATCGCTAAAGTTTAAAAATTACTTTAATAAGTATAATTTAAAGCATATATAAATACTACTCATAGAATATTATCTTACTACTTTATTTTGAACTTATTACTAGCCCTTAGATTCTCTTAATATAAAACTTATAACAATAATCAAAATTTAACTTTCATAAATAATTATAAATAAAAATATTTATATTTTCTATAAAATATAAATATTTATGCATCATTTTTTTGTAAAAATACTTTAAACTCAATTTACATATATTTACTTAATTATTACGCAAATATATTTTGAATTTAATTAAATCTTTTATTTTTATCCCATACTATTAGTTTTTTAAACCCGTAATATTAATCCATAAGAAAAATTAGAGTCATTTTAAAAAAATGACTCTAAAATTACAACAATATTTTAAGGTTTTGCTAAATAAGCACTATGAAATTTAATTATAAATAGTAATTACATTGATCCTAAATATACTATTATTAATATCTTAGATAGAAAAATCTCTTATTTACAAAATAAAAAAGCTATGAACAAAGTTCATAGCTTTAATGGTGGAGGTAAGGAGATTCGAACTCCTGACCCCCTGCGTGCAAGGCAGGTGCTCTCCCAACTGAGCTATACCCCCAAAAATGGTGGACCTTCAGGGACTCGAACCCCGGACCTACCGGTTATGAGCCGGTTGCTCTAACCAACTGAGC
>NZ_BAAABF010000014.1:0-36883 GCF_054767895.1 Clostridium sp. CTA-17 | reverse complement strand
GCGTGAAGCCAACCTCAAGATGAGATTTCCCATAGCRTAAGCTAGTAAGATCCCTTGAAGAACACAAGGTTGATAGGTCGGGGGTGTAAGCATGGTAACATGTTCAGCTGACCGATACTAATAGATCGAGGGCTTGACCAAATATAGTATTAATTGTGTGCAATTTTGAAAGAACAAAATCTTTCTGATAATCTGGTGATGATGTTCTTTAGGGTAACACCCGTTCCCATTCCGAACACGACGGTTAAGCCTTTAGAAGCCGATGGTACTGCACGGGAGACTGTGTGGGAGAGTAGGTGGTCGCCAGGTCAGCATTCCTCGATAGCTCAATGGTGGAGCACTCGGCTGTTAACCGATAGGCTGGAGGTTCGAGTCCTCTTCGAGGAGCCAAATCTAGTGATGATGCGTTTAAGGGTAACACCCGTTCCCATTCCGAACACGACGGTTAAGCCTTTAACGGTCGATGGTACTGCACGGGAGACTGTGTGGGAGAGTAGATGGTCGCTAGGTAAGATAAAGCTTGAATTTTAATTCAAGCTTTTTTATTTTGTAATTTTTATAATATCCACATGAAAGGTTTAATTTTTAAAATTAGATTTTCCTGTGGATATTTTTATTTTAAAAATTATCCACAGAATTTATTGAATTAAAATATAAAATATATTTGTGGATAACTTTTGAGTTGTAATACTTGTCCTATAGCAAATTGAATTATATATTAGAGTTTAGATTATTTTTAATAAGGTTTGTAATATTTAAATTTATCTCTTAAGATTGTGAAGTTAAGTTTATGCGGTTTGAGTTTTAAATTAAGTTTAAAATCATAATTACATTAAAAATAAGATAAGAATATAAGAGAATATATTTATTAATAGAATCTTATATTTTTAAATAAAAATTTAAATAAAAAAAGATTTGTCTTTTAGAATTTATATTCTTTCTATATATAATTTGAATTAATTTTCAAATATTAATTTAACAGCTTTAATAGTTTTTTTCTTTTTATTATCTTTAATACTTTTTAGGACTATAGTAGTATTTACGTTATTATAAATAGTATAAGTTTCTGTTGATAAATTTTTTCTTGTTTTACTTGTAGATAAATTTTAAGAAATTATCTAATAAAAAGTTTAAAATTAAGGAACACTTTTTATTCTTAAGAATACAATATAGTGTGGTTAAAATATTAAATTATAGTTATAAATTTAATTAATAAAAAGTAATGTATAAAAAAATAAGGTATAGAAAAATAAGTTATAAGAATAAATCATAAAAATAGATTATGAAAATAAATTGTAGAAAAGTAATTCAAAATTAAAATATAGTAATTTACTAATTAATTCAATATGAGTGAAGTCTTTATCACATAAAAATAATATTTTTAAGTTAAATTAATATTATTTTTATAAAAGGAGCTTTTTAGTGGCTTTATAATGTATTTTTTGTTATATATTAATCTAATAAATATATTTTTATAAAAAAAATCATAAAATTTTTAAAAAATGTATTGACATATTAGCTATATATCTATATAATTAATACTTGTGAAGAGCAAATGTTCTTTGGTGGTAAGGCTCGATAGCTCAGTCGGTAGAGCAGAGGACTGAAAATCCTCGTGTCGCTGGTTCGATTCCTGCTCGAGCCACCAGTGTGGCGCTATAGCCAAGTGGTAAGGCAGAGGTCTGCAAAACCTTTATTCCCCGGTTCAAATCCGGGTGGCGCCTCCATAAAAAACCTCAGTAACTTTACTGAGGTTTTTGCTTTGCAGAAATTTACATATACACACTAAATTTTATTCCAAACACTAAGAATTAAGTGGATTTATATTTTATAAATCCACTTTTTTCATTAAACATTAAAAGGGACATGTTAATATGTCTTTTTTAGTTTATTTAGCATAAATAAAAGTAAATGTTATGCAGTATCTGAAACTCTCTCCTTTATTCTTCTTAAACCTTATTATAAATAAAAGTACATTTTATGTGGTAGCTAATAAATTCTTATAGCCTTAGTGCAATCTACATGTTTTATTGATGGTTATGATATTAGTTTATCCTTAGCTAGAATATTGACTCCACTATTAACCATAAGAAATATTTAATATTTTATTATTAGTTTATCTTTAGCTGCGTCGAAAAGAATTGATGATCCTATTGGTAAGGTTATATTAGGATAGTCATGACCAAAAGGAATATTATATATAATTGGTTTTTTATATGGTAATAGTATAGAAAGTATAGTATTTATTGTTTTAGGATTATACGGTGTGAAATGTCCTATTAAAAAAGCTCTACAAGAATCTAGTTTACCTGAAAGTTTTAATTGCATTAAGTATCTATCTATAGCATAATTCTCTTCATTTACATCTTCAATCATGAGAATTTTATTTCTAGTATTTATTTCATAAGGAGTTCCTAAGGTGCTGCATATCATAGTTAGGTTTCCACCGCAAAGAATCCCTCTAAATAGTTCCTTATTTTCCACTTTAAAATCCTTTGTAGATATGTTAATTAAATTGCTTTCATCAGTAAGTAGTGATAGAAAGCTATTTTTAGTTATTTCATCTGAACTAATTTTAGAATTTATCATAGGTCCATGAAATGTTATTAAGCCTGTCTTTTGAGATAAGTAATTTAAAAGAACTGTTAAATCGCTATAACCACATAAAATTTTAGGATTTTTTTTAATTACTCCTATATCTAAATAGGGTAACATTCTTATACATCCATACCCACCTCTATAAGCTACTATTGCTTTAACTTCCTTATTCTTAAACATCTCCATTAAATCTTCAGCTCTTTCTTTGTCAGAAGCAGCTAGATAATCATTTTTTCTTCTTAAATATTTTCCTTCTTTAATTTTAAAGCCAAGATTTTTAAATGAGGATATATTATAGTTTATTACATCAACACTATCTCCACTGGCAGGGGAAACAATACCTATAGTATCACCAATTTTTAATTTTTGAAATTTCACCATAAAACCTCCTAAAAAAATAGAGAGCATAAATTGCTCTCAATAATCTTTTAGTTAATTATATGCAAAAATCTTTTTATGGTTACAGATAAATTTAAAACATATCTTTTTTATATAATATAAATGCTATTACACCACAAAGTATTACAGATAAAGTCATTATTATATGGAATCCATATGGATGGTGTAATAGTGGCAAGTAGTCAAAGTTCATTCCGTATATACCAGAGATAACTGTAAGGGTAGACATAAGGATTGTAACTGAAGCTAAGACTTTCATCACTATGTTTAGGTTATTAGAAATAACAGAAGCAAAGAAGTCCATGGTACTACCTAGAATGTTACTATAAATATCAGTCATCTCAATAGCCTGTTTATTTTCTATTATTACATCTTCTAAAACATCTTTATCTTCTTCATATCTTTGAATAACATCAAGTTTTAACATCTTTTCTAATGTAATTTCATTAGATTTTAAGGATGTTGAGAAATATACTAAGGATTTACTTAATGAGTGCAATTGTACTAACTCTCTGTTTTTCATTGATTTATGAAGACGCTTTTCTATCATAATACTTTTTTTATCTATTTGTCTTAAGTATAAAAGATAATATGTAGAAACTCTGTTTAGAATTTGTAAAATAAATCTTGATTTTTTAAATGAGTAAAAATTACGAACTTTGTTTGAAGAGAAGTCGGTTAATACCTTGCTATTTTTTAAGCATACAGTAATTAATTCATTTTTTGTATGAATTATTGCTAATGGATAAGTATCATATGTTAAGGAGTTATCCTCCATTTCTGTAAAAGGAATATCGACTATTATTAATATAAAATCTCCTTCAATTTCTATACGAGAAGTTTCTTCATCATCTAAAGGTGCTCTTAAAAATTCTAAAGGAACTCCTGTTTTTTTAGAAATAAGAAGTAATTCTTCCTGAGAAGGTGCTATTATATTAACCCAACAACCTGGTTCAAGGGAAGCAATTTTCTTTAAAGTCCCATCATTTTCACTTAAAGATTTATATATCTGAATCATTTTCTCCCTCCCAAAGCATTAAGTTATATTTTGTTTCAATTATCATTAAACAAGTTATTTAAAATAAAATCAAGATAATTTTTATAATTAGCTTAGATATAACAAAGAAAGTAATAGAAATAAAGAGGTACAAGCAATACAATTACTATAAACTTTAAATATGAGCAATTAAGATTAAAATCAATAAAATTTTACACTTATCTAGGTAGATTTAATTTTTGAAAATTAGTATAATGTGATTTGTTTATAATATTAAAAGTCGGGGGATTTTTAAATGGGCACTATGCATAAGGAAGTTGTCAAAAAAAGAAGGGATGTAGCTATTGTAATTAGTATAGTTTGCATGAGTTTAGCTATAAGCCTATCTAATTTTTTTGGCAATATTAAATTTGAGTCTTTTAATGCAGAGACAATAACAGATCCAATATTTCTAGTTTTAACATTAGTTATATTCTTTAGAGAGTATAGAAAATGTAAGACAAGTTATAAATATTCCATAGTAGCTAATCAACTAATGATTCATAAGGTGAAAGCTAATAAGCAATCAACTTTAGAGAACATAAAGTTAAATAATATTGTTTATTTAGGTAAAGATTATTCTAAAGAAGCAAAGGATTTTAAAACTTCTTCTTGTAAGAAATATGTGTGTAGTTTATTAGATAGAACAGGTCATTATTGTTGTATATATAAAAATGGTGATGGATATAATAAATTCTATTTTAAGCCAAGTAAAACACTTGTTGATAAATTAGAAAAAAACTTAGCTATTTAAGAAAAGAGAGTCTTAAGACTCTCTTTTTTTAATATAAATTTTCCTTAGACATATTGAAGGTTTCTTTAACCTCTGAAAGAAGAAAATCGCTTTCTATAAGATCTAAGGCTGTTGAAATAAGGGCATAAGAAGCTGAAAGTGCTTGTTCTTGAGCAAAGGATGATATTGTTGCATCTGCAAATTCTTTAGTTCCATAATCAATATTTACATTATCAACTATGTTTATATAAGGATGAATACAAGGTACCTTGTGACTTACAGTTCCTAATGAAAGACCAGCATCTATATCTCTTGGTTTTCCTATGTTTATTATTCCGTTTTCTTTTAAATTATGACTATATAATCTATTTAATACTTGATTAGATAAAAGCTCTTCATTAGGTGGTTCATAAAGTTCAACACAACTTTCTAAGTTCATTGTGTCAGAAATACAAGCAACAAGGTTTCTTATTTTATTTTCTATACATTTTGCAGTTTTTGTACTTTCTGCTCTTATATATAATTTACCTTCTGATTCAACAGGTCTTAGAAGAGGTGTAACGCCTCCTTGAGATAAAATAGTGTGTATGTTAGCTTTCTTACAGAAGCCCTTAGATAAAGCGTTTATTACATTAAAAGTTAGCATAGTACCATCTAAAGATGTAAAACTATCAAAATCTAAGAAACTTAATCCATCATGACCTTTAAAAGTTACTTTTAGAGGTATAATTGCCTTTGAAGTACCACTTTCAGAGGTTACTATATCTGGGTGAGCTGTTAATACTACATCTATATCATCAAAAATACCTTGTCTAACATAAGTAGACTTAGTTCCACCTAAATATTCTCCAGGACATCCTATTAATATTACTGTTCCACCAGACTTCTCAATTACCTTGCTTAATCCTAAGGCACTTGTAATTGATATAGTAGTAAGAAGATTATGACCTGTTATATGTCCTCCCTTAGATTTAATAGCATCATATTCGCATAAAAAGCATATTTTAGGGTATCCATTTCCTTTCTTAGCATAGAAAGCAGTATCTAAATCTAAAAATTTTTCTCTTACATCAAAATCTCTATCTCTTAGGAAATTACATATATATTTGCAAGCGTCATATTCTTTGTAACTATCTTCAGGATTATCATGCAAAAATTTACAAAGATTAAAGAGATCTTCTTTTTCTGTAGATAAATAAGAAATAACTTCCTGTCTCATTGAAAAAACCTCCTAAATATTTATAAGATTAGTTTGTGCTACAATAGAAAAAATATTAATTTTTATTTATTTAAATATTTTTCCTGCTGAATTATGTATAGAAAAATATTATGTGGAAAAAATATAGAAAAATAGAGATTTAAGGAGTGTTATCTATGAATAAGTCAATTTGTATAATTTGTGGCAAAGAGGGTCATGGTATAATGATAAGAGGAAAATTAATATGCACAGAATGTGAGAAAAAAGCTATAAGTTGTGATATTAATAGTGAATTCTATGAGTTTTATAAAAATAGATTAAAAGAAGAAGTTTATAAGAAAAAATTAGGATAACAGAGGAGTGGTTAACTTTGAGAAATATTCCTATAATTAATGGAATATCAATGTACTTAAGAGAAGAAATAGTACCTTTTTCTATGCCAGGTCATAAGAATGGACGAGGCTTTAAGGGATTTGAAGAAATACTTTTACAAGGTGATTTAACTGAAGTTGAAGGATTAGATAACTTGCAGCATCCAGAGGGAATAATTAAAGAAGCTGAGGATAAACTTTCTAAGTTATATAAAAGTAAAAAGAGTTATTTTTTAGTTAATGGAAGTACTTGTGGAAATTTAATAATGATATTTTCTTTGTTTAAAGAAGGAGATAAAGTTTTAGTAGAAAGAAACTGCCACAAAAGTATAATGAATGGAATAATAATGAGAAAATTAAAACCAGTTTTTATAAATAATATATTTCATTCAAAACTAAAAGCACCAGTAGGAATTGATTTAAATCATTTAAAAGAGCAAATAAGTTTAAATAAGGATTTAAAAGGAATAATATTAACTTACCCTAATTATTATGGCGTAGGAGTTAATATAGATGAGACTATAAAAATAGCTAGAGAGGCAAATTTAAAAGTGGGAATAGATTCAGCTCATGGAGCACATTTTGGATTTAACAAGTTATTGCCTGAAAGTGTACAAGAATTAAAAACTGATATAGTTGTAATGAGTGCTCATAAAACTTTACCAAGTTTAACACAGACTGCTTGGATGCATGTTAACAATGAAGATTTTATTGAGGAAATAGAATTTTATAAAAATATTTTTATGAGTACTAGCCCTTCATATATGTTTATGATGAGTTTAGATTATTCAAGAAACTTTTTAGAAGAACATGGTGAAGAGGCATATAATAACTTATTTAAGATCATAGAGGATTTTAAAAATCATATTAAGGACTTATCATATTTTAAAATATTAGATAAGGAATTTTTAATTAATGGGTTAGAAAAAAATATTAAGATAAATGATATTAAGATAGATAATAGTAGAATAGTACTAAACTTAAGGGAAAACTTAAATGGTAATAAACTATTAGATTATTTAAGAAGTAAAAATATACAGTGTGAAATGAGTGATAATAAAAATGTTGTTTTAATACCGTCACCATTTAATACTGAAGAAGATTTTAAAATTTTAAAAGATGCTTTAAAATATTGTGATATAAATTGTCTTAAAGATGAAGAAATAGATTTTTATTTAACAGATTTACCAGAGAAAAAATTAGAACCTTTTGAAGTTTTGGAGTTAGAGTATGAAAGAATTAATATAAATGATGCTGTAGGTAAAATAGTGGCAGAGAGTATAGTTCCGTATCCACCAGGAGTCCCTATGTTAATAATGGGTGAAATAATAGAAGAAAGACATATTAAATTACTTAATGAGTATATGAAAAATAAAGTAGATTTAATAGGGATAAAGGATAAAAAAGTTAAGGTAATAAAGAATAAGTAAATACTTAAAGAATATATTAGTTAGGTTGTATCGAAGTTGGGAGTTAAATAAAGAATATAATAAGTATTTTTTATTTATAAGATTTTGGTACAACCTTTTTAATTTATTAAATAAACGATTAGAAGATTATTTGATATAATAATCCTTGTATTAAAATTATTACATAAGACTTTTTAGGGAGTTTTATAGAATTTATTTAATATATTTTTAGAGAAAAAAACGTGTTTATATAGATTGGAGTAGTTATGGGTAAAATATTTTGCATAATGGGGAAAAGTGGTTCTGGTAAGGATACTATTTTAAAAGAGATAAATAAGGTTGAAGATTTAAATTTAAAAACTATAGTTACATATACAACTAGACCTAAAAGAAATAATGAAACAGATGGAGTGGAATATTTCTTTATAGATAAAGAAAAGCTAGATGATTTTAATAGAGAAGGTAAGATAATAGAATGTAGAGTTTATGATACTGTTCATGGAAAATGGTATTACCTAACTGTAGATGATGGCCAAATAAACTTAGAAGAAAATAATTATATAGTTATTGTAACTTTAGAGGCTTATTCTGAGTTTAGAAAATATTTTGGAGATGAGAAATTAGTACCACTTTACATAGACTTAGATGATGGAGTTAGACTTGAAAGAGCATTAAAAAGAGAGAGAGAACAGAAAAGTCCTAATTATAATGAGATGTGCAGAAGATTTTTAGCAGATAATGAAGATTTTAGTGAAGATAAATTACTAAATAACAATATAATTAAGAAATATAACAATTACAATTTAGAAGAATGTATAAGTGAAATATATGATGTAATAAGAAAAACTTCTAAATAATCTGGGGGAAAATAATATGAAAAATGCATTAAAGTTAACTTTTATTGGATTTCTAATAATATTAGTAGGAATATACTTAGCGGTTTCTGATATAGATACATATGGAGTACATAAAGTTCTTACTATAGTAGGAGTTATTTTAGCTGGTTTTGGCATAAAGAGCATAAAATAATTTAGCTATTAAAAATATTAATTTTAAATAAAAAGTAAATTATATAACTTATGAAATTAAAGCAATAATAAGGTTTGGTTAAGGGTTGTAAATAATGATATAATTATTTAAAACATAAATTTGAATTTTAGGGTAGAGATGTGAGGAGGACGTGTTATGAAATTAGTAATATCTATAGTTCAAGATGATGATGCTTTAGATTTAGTTGATGCGTTAAATGAGAAAGGTTATAGTGTAACTAAATTAGCTACAACAGGTGGATTTTTAAAATCAGGAAATACTACACTTTTAGCTGGGGTTCAAAAAGAAAAGGTTGATGATGTTATAAGTATAATAAAAGATATATGCCAAACAAGAAAAGGCGTTGTAAGTTCATCTGCAAGTGTTTCAGAACCAGGTGGAGTGTATATACCATATCCTATGGAAGTGCAGGTTGGAGGAGCTACAATATTTGTTGTTGATGTAGATAAATTTATAAAGATTTAAAATAGAAAGGAAAGTGCATAAATGATAGGTCACAATAAAGTTAGAGATAGATTTAGTAAAAGTGTAAGTAAAAATGCACTTTCCCATGCTCATTTAATTATTGGTGAGGATGGAATAGGAAAAAGTCTTTTAGCAGATGAATTTGCTTATAAGATTTTAGGAATACCATCACAGAGAGAACATGTAGATATTGTTCATTATAAATCTGAAAAGGCCTCTTTTGGTGTTGATTTAGTAAGAAATATTATAGCTGAGGCAAATAAAAAACCTTATGAATGTGATAGAAAGGTTATAATAATTCATAATGGAGAAAAGCTTACAGTTGCAGCACAAAATGCTTTATTAAAGACCATAGAAGAACCTCTTACAGGTATTTTTATAATAATTTTAAGTAGTAATATTGATTCTATATTAGAAACTATAAGATCTAGATGTCAAATACATAGGTTAGCACCTCTTAGTAAAGAGGAAATTAATTTATATATATCTAAAAAGTATAATGGAATAGATGATGAATTAAATAGAACTCTTATATCTTTTAGTGAAGGTATCCCAGGAAGAGTTGATAAATTCATGAATGATGATATTTTTAAGGATATAAGAAATACAGTTATAGAGATGTTAAAAGATATTGGGCATGGGAAAATAGAAGTTCCTATAAAATATTCTGATAAATTTTATAGCATGAAGGGTAACGAAGAGGAAATCTTAGAGACAATAACTATTTTTGCCAGAGACTCAATTATATTTAAGGAAATAGAAAACAACTTGTCCATAATAAATGGAGATAAAATAGATGATATTAGAGAAATAGCTAGTAATTTATCCTATAATAAATTAAATAGGATAATAAAAGTAGTTAATGAGGCCAGAAATAATTTAAAAAGTAATACTAATTTATGGCTAACTTTAGATAGTATGCTGATTAGTATATTGGAGGAATAAAAATGATAGAAGTAATAGGAGTCAGATTTAAAAAAGCTGGTAAAATATATTACTTTGGTCCTAATGGTATAGAGATAAAGAAGGGTCAAAACGTAATTGTTGAAACTGCTAGAGGTATTGAATTTGGAGAATGTGTAATTGGTATAAGAAAAATTAGTGAAGAGGATATCGTTGCACCATTAAAATCTGTATTAAGATTAGCTACAGAGGAAGATATAAATAAGCATAAGGAGAATAAAGCTAAAGAAACAGAGGCTTTTGAAATATGCTTAAAGAAGATAGAAGAACATAATTTAGTAATGAAACTAATAGATGTAGAATATACATTTGATAATAATAAGGTTATATTCTACTTTACTGCAGAGGGTAGAGTTGACTTTAGAGAATTAGTAAAAGATTTAGCAACTATATTTAAGACAAGAATAGAGCTTAGACAAATAGGGGTTAGAGATGAGGCTAAAATGATAGGTGGACTTGGACCATGTGGAAGACCTCTTTGTTGCTCTACATTCTTAGGAGACTTTGCTTCAGTTTCAATAAAAATGGCTAAGGAACAAAGTTTATCACTAAATCCAACTAAGATATCAGGAATATGTGGAAGACTTATGTGTTGTTTAAATTATGAGCAAAGCACATATGAAGAAATAAGAAAAGAACTTCCTAGAGTAGGATCTGTAGTTGAGACTGAACTTGGAAAAGGTGAAGTAGTAGGTAACAACGTATTAAAGGAATTAGTAAGAGTTAAATTACCAAGAAAAAATGAAGAGATTATACAGGATTTTAAAATGTATGATGTAAAATTAATCTCAGGTAGTTATGAAGGTGAAGTAGAGGATACAAACATTAGATTAGAAATTACTGATGAAGCGGATAAAGCATTAATTAAAAATCTAATAAAAGATAATTAAAATTAAATTTTTAATACGGTATAGGGGTATTCTTTAGCATGTTAATTCTAATTTTACTAGAATAGGCTAAATATGCTTAAAAGAGATATTAAATACTTTAAAAATTAGCAAAAATATGATAATATAAATATGGTATTTTTATACCAACATTTTAGGAGGTGTTTTATTATGGCATACAAAATATTAGACACATGTGTAAGCTGTGGAGCATGCGCTGCTGAGTGTCCTGTAGATGCAATATCACAAGGAGATACTCAATTCGTTATAGATGCAGATACTTGTATCGATTGCGGAAACTGCGCTAATGTTTGTCCAGTAGGTGCACCAGTTCAAGAATAATATTATTAAAGATCATCTTCGGATGATCTTTTTTTTGCAGCTTTAGGCTGCTTTTTTTATTTTAAAGTAAATTTTGAATAAATGTAGGAGAGTGTTGGAAAAATATAATATAAAAAATGGTAGGAAGGGTGAGTGATTTGAAACTAAAGGATTTAAGAGTTCTAGAGGGGAGAAATATAAAGGGAGAAGAAAATCTTATATTTATAGACATAGAGGAATCTGAAAGAAAAAGATTATATTGGTTAATAAGTGATTATGAGTTCATATGCAGAAAGATGAATATTGAAGGTACCTTAAAAGAGGCTATATATAATGAGTTTGGAGGATGTGCGTGGTTAACTTACTCTAATAAGGAATTAGCTTTATTTATAATTGAAAGCTTAATAGAGGGAGTAAGTGCAGATAAATTATTAAATGAAGCTGTAGCTAAAAAGCAACGTATTTGGGAATATAACTTATTAGAAGAGTGTTCTAAGAAAAAAATAGACTTCTTTAAAGAGGATGATGAGATAATAGTAGGATATGGAGTGAATTCTAAGAGAATAAGTAAAGAGGATTATGAAAATAAAAATTATAATCTGGATTTAATAAATAATGGAGTTATTCCTATAGTGTCCATAACAGGAACTAATGGAAAAACATCTACTTCAAGATTAATATACAAAGGTTTTGAGAATTTAGGGTATTTCTCTGGATTGGCTATGACTGGTGGAATAATTATAAATAATGAGTTTGTAAAAAAGGGAGATACTACAGGATTTTATAGTGCTAAAAAGGTTCTTACAAATCCACAGGTTGAAATTGGGGTTTTAGAGACTGCTAGAGGCGGTATTTTAAGAAAGGGATTAGGATTTAAGAATTCTAAGGTTGCCATAATAACATCCTTAGCAGAGGACCACATAGGGGTAGATGGTATAAAAGATATTAATGATTTATTAGATATAAAACTAATTACAACTAGAGAGGTTTTACCGGAAGGAAAAGTAATAATAAAGGCAGAACCAAAGCTATATGAAGTTCTACAGACAAAAGAAAATTTAGTTTTATTTAATTCTAAAAAGAATGAATATATTGAAAAACACATGAAAAATGGTAAGGAAGCTTGGTTTGTAGAGGATAAAAATGTAATATTTTTCGATGGTAAAGATAAAAATATAATTTCTAATATAAAAGATTTTAAGTTTACTCATGATGGTAATTCAAAAACTAATATAAATAATATTTTGGTATCTATAGCTGCTATATATGAAGTACATAAAAATTTAAAGGAAGTAGTGGATTCCTTAAAAAATATAGAGTGTGATGTCTATAACAATATTGGAAGACAAAACATAATTGAACTTGAAAATTTTAAGATTATATTGGACTATGGTCATAATCCAGAAGCCTTTGAGGAATTATTTTACCTAGCTAATAAGATCAAAAGAAATAAGATAATTTCTATAGTTTCATCACCTGGGGATAGACTTGATGAATACATAAAAGAATTAGGAAGAATAGCAGGTGAAAATTCAGATACTATTATAATAAAAGAAACCTTTGATAGAAGGGGAAGAGAGGAACTAGAAATAACTAATTTAATAAAAAGTGGGATAAATGAAATTGAAAATAAATCAGTAGAAGTATTATCAATAATAGATGAAGAAGAAGCTATCAAAAAGGCAATATCAATGGCCAAAGAAGGAGACATTATAGTAGATTTTACTCAACATTTAGATGTAGTAATCCCTGTTATAAATAAATACCTACCTAATCATGGAAAAGAAATTATAGAGGTTGATTTAGAAGACTTTCATTAAGAAAAAGACTATATCAAATTCCTAAGTAATGGAGTTTGCATATAGTCTTTTATATCATATCTTCGGAAGTTAGCTCTAATATTTTTATTGTAGTATTTTCAGGAAGTGATTCAGAATTTACTGATAAAACCTGATCATGAGTTATTTTAAAACCTTTCATTTCCATTAGAAATTTATCTACAGTATTTAAATAGAAACTTAATTTTGCAGTTTTATAATGCATTGGAATAACGTAACCAGGATTTATATCTAGGATTACCTTTTTCAGATTTTCTACAGAAATAGTTAAATGTTCTCCTACAGGAACAAATAATATATCTATATGTCCTAGTTGTTTTATAACTTTAGAAGAAAGTATATGTCCTAAATCTCCTAAATGACAAAGTGTTATGTCATCACAAAGAATTTTAAATATGAAGTTTTTATCACGTTTTAATCCAAAGCAATCATCATGAAAAGATAAATATGATTTAACTTTGCAAAAGGTATTTTGATAATCAACTAAGTCTGTTAATACTTTTGCTTCATCATTAATGTATTTTGTACAATTATGATCGAAGTGCATATGACTTATAGTAACTAAGTCCACATCACCTTTATAGGGAATATATCCTATATCTATATCAAATGGGTCCATTAATATACGTTTTCCAAGATTAGTTTTTATTAAAAAACAAGAATGACCTAACCAATAAATATTCATTAAAAATCCTCCTATAAAAATTATTTATATTATTGACACATATAATATAAATAAACATAAAATATAAGAATAATTTATTTGAATTGAATTTATTTAAGGAGATTTAAATAAAAATAATAGATGAATAAGTGTATTACATTGATTAAGTATGTCAAATGTATTAATATATATTGTGTATTAAGGTCAGTAAAGGTCAAATTTTGAGGAGTGATATATATGGCTAAATTGTCAGATTCAATAGAATATTTTCTAAAGGATTTATTAGACCAAACAGAAGATAACAATTTAATAATAAGAAGAAATGAGTTAGCTGATAAGTTTAAGTGTGCACCATCACAGATAAATTATGTTTTAACAACTAGATTTACCTATGAAAAAGGATATTTAATTGAAAGTAGAAGAGGTGGTGGTGGATACATTGTAATAAAAAAAGTAATTCATGAAGTTCATGCTGATAGAAGAGATTTAATTTATGATGAGATAGGTACAGGGATTACATACCATAATGCAGCTGCCATTGTAGATAATTTACTTGAACATAATATCATAGATGAGAAAGCAGCAAATCTTACTAAGGTTGCAATAAATGATAGAACCCTTCAGAGTTCTAAGAATATAAATGAAACAAGGGCAGATATTTTTAAGGCTTTGCTTATGGTATTGCTTAAGTAATTTATGGGAGTTGAAAATTTTGCTTTGTGAGAGTTGTAATAAAAATAATGCAACAATACAATTATTAAAAAGTACTAAGGGGAAAAAAGAAAGCTTAATGCTTTGTGATAAATGTGCAATTGAAATAATGAGCCTTGCACTAGAAGATGAGGAGATAAATTTAGAAGATTTTTTATTAGATTTAAATACTTATATAGAGTGCATTGAAGAGAGGGTTAAGGATAAAGCTTTAGTATGTAAAAATTGTGGAACAAGATTTTCTGATTTTGAAGAGGATAATTTCCTAGGGTGTGAAAAATGCTATGAAGTATTTAAAAATAGAATAATATTTTTATTAAATTTAGAAGAAGCAGAGATAAATCATAGAGGGAAACAACCTAAAACAATAAAAAAGGACTTAAAGAAATTAGAAATCTTAAATTTACAAGAAAAATTAAAAATTAATATACTAAAAGAGGAATATGAAGAAGCTATTATTACTAAGAAAAAAATACATGATTTAAAAGAGAGTATAAGGGAGGATAGTAATAGTGGTTCAATGGATTAGCCCCTTAGATAATAGCATAGTAATTGCATCAAAAGTTAAAATCTTAAGAAACATAAAAGGAATTAAATTCACTAAGCTATTAAATGAAGAGGAATTTAATGATCTTTTAAGTATGGTTTTAGGACGCTTGAAAGAGATTGATATTTTGGATAAATGTTATGTAGTTAAATTAAAAGACGGTGAAGAAAAAATAATAGATTACTACAAAGAAAATTTTGGTTTAATAAAATACTTTGAAAATAAGGATAATCTTATTTTTATAATGAATAAAAATGGAGAATTTAATATATTACTGAATGAAGAAGAGCATATTGGGATAGAATGTACAAATAGTGGATTAAGTTTAAGAGAAGTGTATTCTCAAGCAGATAAATTAGATGACTTAATTGAAGAAAAAATACACTATTCCTTTGATTCTGAATTAGGATACTTAACATCAAATATAAAAAATTTAGGAGCAGCTTTAAGAGCAAAGGTATTTATACACCTACCACTTTTAAGTTCAAAGAATTTAATAAGAATAATAAAAAAATCTTTGAAGGAAGAAGGAATTACTCTAAAGAGTATATACAATTCAGGAAATAAAGATATTGGCAATATTTATGAAGTATCTAATATGGAGACTTTAGGAATGTCAGAAAAAGATATTTTAGATTCTCTTATATCTATTACTAATAAATTAATTTTAAGAGAGAAAAACCAAAGAGATAATCTTTCAGAGGATGAGTATATTGAATTAAAAGAGGATATTTTAAGAGCCTTAGGAATTTTGAGAAATACCTATTCAATAGATAGGGATGAAGCTTTAAAATATTTATCTTATGTAAGATTAGGAGTTGAGTTAGGAATTATAGAAGATCTTACTTTAAAATCAATAAATTCTGCTATGATTGAAATTCAACCTGATATTATAAATAACTCATTAATTAAAAGGAGAGATATACAAAGTTTAAAAATAGAAAGAGCCAAAATTATTAGAAATGCTTTAAACACATAATTATAGGGTATTGGGAGGTAAAAGATGCGTCTTGATAATTTTAATGAAAATTCCAAAATAGTAATCAATAAGGGAAAAGAAAGTTCTTTAATGCTAAAACATGGCTATATGGGAACAGAGCACTTATTAATAGGATTAATTAATGAAAATGGACAATGTTCTAAAATTTTGGAAGAGAGCAATGTAACTGAAGAAAAGGTACTTAGTTTTATTAAGCTATATGTTGGAATTGGAGAGGTAAATTATAGTTTAGATGAGGTGCCTTTTACACCTAGATGCAAAAAGATTTTAGATAGAAGTGTTGAAATTGCTAATGAATATGGTCATAGTATTTCAAGACCAGAACACATATTATCAGCCTTAATAAAAGAAAAAGAAGGTGTAGCTAATTTAATTCTAACTAAAATAGTAAAAAATGATATAAAAAATATAAGTGATAAGTTAAATAACATATTAGGTAGAATTCCAAGTAAGGAAAGTAGAAGTGTTAAAGAAAAGGAAAAACCAAAAAGAAAAGATACGCCTACATTAAATCTTTATGGTATAAATTTAATAGAAAAGGCAGATAAAAATAAACTTGATCCTGTAATAGGAAGAAAAGATGAAACTCAAAGACTTTTAGAAATACTTTGTAGAAGAATGAAAAATAATCCTTGTTTAATAGGAGAACCTGGAGTAGGAAAAACTGCAGTTGTGGAAGGATTAGCTCAAAGGATCTTATTAGGTGAAGTACCAGATATTATTAAGGATAAAAGAATATTTACATTAGATGTTACTTCTATGTTAGCTGGGGCAAAATATAGAGGAGAATTTGAGGAAAGACTTAAAAAGGTTCTAAATGAGGTAAAAGATTCAGATGATATAATACTCTTTATAGATGAAATGCATAATATTGTTGGTGCTGGTGGAGCAGAAGGTGCTATAGATGCATCAAATATATTAAAACCAGCTTTAGCAAGAGGTGAAATACAATGTATAGGTGCAACAACAACTGATGAATATAGAAAAAATATAGAAAAGGATTCTGCTTTAGAGAGAAGATTCCAACCAGTAGTTGTAAAAGAGCCTAGTAAAGAAGATTCCGTATTAATACTAAAGGGATTAAGAGAAAAGTATGAAGTACATCACAATGTAAAATTAACAGATGAAGCTATAGAGGCAGCTGTTAATTTATCAAGTAGATATATAACAGATAGATTTCTACCTGACAAGGCAATAGATCTAATAGATGAGGCGGCAGCAAAGGTAAGAATAGAAAGTATGATTGTTCCTCCTAGACTTTTTAAGCAGGAAGAATTAATAGCTAACTTGAAAATTGAAAAAGAAGAAGCTATAAAATTACAGGATTTTGAATTAGCAGCAAAGTTAAGAGATGAAGAATTAATGTTACAGGAAGAACTTGAGCGAGATAAAGAACTTTGGAGAGAAGAAAATTACAATAAAATATACGAAGTTAATAAAGAACATATTGCAAAGGTTGTTTCAAAGTGGACTCAGATACCAGTAGAAAGGCTTACAGAGAAAGAATCAAGTAGACTTCTTAAGCTAGAAGAAAAGCTTAGTAAAAGAGTTATAGGACAATTAGAAGCAATAAGAACCATATCTAAAGCTGTAAGAAGATCAAGGGTAGGTCTTAAAGATCCTAAAAGGCCTATTGGATCATTTGCTTTTTTAGGACCTACTGGGGTAGGAAAAACAGAGCTTTGTAAGGCTTTAGCAGAGGCTATGTTTGGTGATGAGAATAAATTTATTAGGCTTGATATGTCTGAATATATGGAAAAGCATGGTGTATCTAGACTTATTGGAGCTCCTCCAGGATATGTAGGATATGAAGAGGGAGGACAACTTACAGAAAAGGTAAGAAGAAATCCTTACTCAGTAATACTTTTTGATGAAATAGAAAAAGCACATCCAGATATATTTAATGTTCTTCTTCAAATATTAGAAGATGGTGTTCTTACAGATGGAAAAGGTAAAACAGTAGATTTTAAGAATACAATAATTATAATGACTTCAAATATTGGAGCAGATAAATTAGATAAGAAAAATGCAGTTGGATTTAGTGCTAAAGAGGATAAGGAACGAGATTATGATAAAATGAAAGGAATTATGTTAGAAGAGCTTAAACAGAATTTCAAACCGGAATTTGTAAATAGGTTAGATGACATAGTTGTATTCCATAGTCTAGAAAAGGATCATCTTTTAAAAATTGTTGATCTTATGATATGTTCCTTAAAAGAAAGATTAAATGATTTACAACTTTCTTTGAACTTTTCTCAAGAGTGTAAAGAATTTTTAGTTAAAAAGGGCACTGAATTAAAATATGGAGCACGTCCACTTAGAAGAGTTATAACTAAATATATTGAAGATAGATTAAGCGAAGAACTTTTAAGTGGAAATATATTAAGAGGATCACAAGTAGATGTTTTCTTAGAAGATGATGTTGTAAAATTCAAAAAAACTATTTGATTATAATGTTAAATAAGGTTATATATGGTAAAATATATATAATCTTATTTTTTATATTAAAAATTGATTTGGGGGAATTTTATGGAGCTAATATGTGTTTTTATGGGATTACTATCTTTTGTAATAGCTTTTTTTGTTTGGAAAAATCAAAAATTAAAGCTTTTTAAAGTTCAAGATGTTGCAATTCAGAATATGACAGAAAAAGATAAGAATGAAGCAAGTAAAAGTATAGCATTGCCTATAGGTTTATTAGGGGTCTTATTAATTTCTGTATTTTTAAATGCTAGTAAGTGGGGTTCATCAACCATAGTAATAATAATTGGAATAATATTATTATTTGTTTATGTAGAAAAAAGAACTATTGATGGAATTAATACAGTATTTAAAGATAAAAAAGTAAAAGTTAAAGTATATAAAAAAAGAAAGTAAAAGGTATTCTCTATTGTATTCTAAATCACAGAATATAATAGAGTTTTTTTGTTAAAATAAAAAATAAAACAAAGAAAAATATAATTAATAATAATTATTATTGAAAAATTGTTTAACAAAGAGTATAATTAATAAAAAACAGGTACCCTAAGGGGGTACATCGAATAATATATCATATAATACAAATAATAAATTTAACCTCAGTAAGGAGTGTTAGTATGGATAAAGAAATAAAAGAATTAGATTTAATAATAATTGGAGCAGGGCCAGCAGGATTAACATCTGCAATATATGCTTCAAGAGCAAAATTAAGTACTTTAGTTCTAGAAGATAACTTAGTTGGAGGGCAAGTAAGATCGACTTATACAGTTGAAAACTATCCTGGATTTACAGAAATAACAGGAAATGATCTTGCTGATAGAATCCAAGCGCAAGCAGAGGCTTGTGGAGCTATAATAGATGAATTTGATTTTATAGAAAATGTCTCATTAAAAGATGATGAAAAAATCATAGAGACTGGAGATTATATATATAAGCCAAAGGCTGTAATAATAGCTACAGGAGCTACACCTAAGAAATTACCAATTCCAAGTGAAAGTAAATATCTAGGTAAGGGTGTGCATTACTGTGCAGTATGTGATGGAGCAGTTTACCAAGATGAGGTTGTTGCCGTTGTAGGTGGCGGAAATGCTGCTTTAGAAGAAGCTTTATATCTATCTAATATAGTTAAGAAAGTAATTGTTATAAGAAGATATGATTATTTCCGTGCAGAAGCTAAGACATTAGAGGCTGCAAGTAATAAGGAAAATATTGAAATAATGTATAACTGGGATTTAGTTGATGTTCTAGGTGGAGAGTTTGTTGAAGCTGCAAGAATAAAAAATACTAAAACTGGAGAAGAAAAAGAAATTGCTATAAATGGAGTCTTTGGATATATAGGAACAGAACCTAAGACATCTATGTTTAGAGAATATATAAATGTTAAAGAAAATGGTTATATTGAAGGCGATGAAAACATGAGAACTAATGTTAAGGGTGTTTATGTAGCGGGAGATGTTAGAGAAAAAATGTTTAGACAAATAACTACTGCCGTTTCAGATGGAACTATAGCAGCCTTACATGCAGAAAAATATATTTCAGAAATAAAGGAGAGATAAGTATGGTAAAAGTATATTCAGTTGAATGGTGTGGACCATGTAATAAATTAAAAAAATATTTAGAAAAATTAGGCGTTCAATACAAAACAATAACAGTTGCAGATGGTAAGGAAGATAGAAATGAAGTTTTAGAAGTTTCAGGACAAAGATCAGTGCCAGTAGCTGTTATAGGAGAAGAAGTTATAGTTGGTTTTGATAAGCAGAAAATTGATGCTGCAATAGAAAAAATAAGATAGTAGAAGGTGATTCTTAATGAATACTAAAGAAAATATTTTTTATAACTTTATGGGTGGTAATTTCTATGAAAACAAATCAGATAAATTAATAGATATAAAATCACCTTTAGATGGTAGTTTAGTTGGAAGGATACAAAGTCTTTCTAAAGAAGATGTGGATAAAATTATTGATAATGCAGAAAAAGCACAAAAATCATGGAATGAAGTTCCTTTAAATGAAAGAGCACATGTGCTTTATAAAACTGCAGATTTATTAGAAGAGCATAAAGAGGAATTAGCAAATATAATGATAAGAGAAGTTGCTAAGGACAAAAAGAGTGCTTTATCAGAAGTTAGTAGAACAGCTGACTATATAAGATTTACAGCTGATGCTGCAAAGAGTATGGATGGAGAAAGTATACCATCAGATAACTTCCCAGGATTTAATAGAAGTAAAATATCTGTGGTAACAAGAGAACCTTTAGGGGTTGTATTAGCAATATCACCTTTTAACTATCCAGTAAATTTATCAGCATCAAAAATAGCACCTGCTATAGTAGCTGGAAACAGTGTTGTTCTTAAACCTGCTACTCAAGGAAGTTTATCAGCTTTATTCTTAGCTAAAATGTTCCATGATGCAGGTCTTCCAGGAGGAGTTTTAAATACTGTTACTGGAAGAGGAAGTGAAATAGGAGACTATTGTGTAACTCATGATAAAATAGACTTCATAAACTTCACTGGAAGTACAGAAGTAGGACGAAGAATTTCAGAAATAACAGTTATGAAGCCTCTTCTTATGGAACTAGGTGGTAAGGATGCTGCTATAGTTTTAGAGGATGCAGATTTAGATTTAACTGTTAATAATATAATTGCTGGTGGATATTCTTACTCAGGACAAAGATGTACTGCAGTAAAGAGAATATTAGTAATGAATTCAGTTGCAGATAAATTAGTAGAGAAATTAAAAGAAAAAATAAGCAAATTAAAAATGGGAAATCCATTAGAAGTAGAAGATGTAACAATAGTTCCGCTTATAGATAATAAAGCAGCTGACTTTGTTATGGAACTTATTGATGATGCAAAAGAAAAAGGTGCTACTTTAGTTTGTGGAGGACATAGAGAAGGTAACTTAATAGAAGCTACTTTATTTGATAATGTTACTACAGACATGAGATTAGCATGGGAAGAGCCTTTTGGACCAGTTTTACCTATCATAAGAATAAATGATAAGGATGAAGCTATAAAAATAGCTAATGCATCTAAATATGGATTACAATCATCAGTATTTACTAGAGATATAAATGAAGCATTTTATATTGCTAATAAATTAGAAGTTGGTACTGTTCATGTTAACAATAAGACTGAAAGAGGACCAGACCACTTCCCATTCTTAGGAGTAAAATCTTCTGGTATGGGAACTCAAGGTATAAGATATTCAATAGAAGCAATGTCTAGACCTAAGGCAACAGTAATTACAATAAGATAATAGTTTTATAATTATTATTTATTTCAACCTATACCTAAAAAGCTACAAGTAAATTTCTACTTGTAGCTTTTTTATTGCAAAAAAATAAAGAGATGTAAAAACATCTCTCTATTTCTATGTTCCTATTCATTTAAAGCTTTATCTATAGCATTTTTATCGAAACCAACAATAATAGTTCCATTTATATCTAAAACAGGAACACCCATTTGTTTACTCTTTTTAAGCATATCTTCTCTAGCAACCATATCTGTTTGTACGTTTAAATCTTCAAATTCAACATTTTTTGATTTAAGATATTGTTTTGCTTTAACGCACCATGGACAAGAGTTTGTTGAATAAACCTTTACCATATTATCATCTCCTATGCGAATTAATTTTTAATATATCTTTATTTTAAGTATTAAAAGTGTATAAAATATGTGATTTAAATCAATAAAAAATAATTATTTAATTTGATCATCATTTAAGTGATCATTAAATATTAAATTATGCATTGTATCTTCATTGTTATTAGCAAAAGAAGATAAACTAGTTAGGGCGGTATTAGAAGAATGCAATGGGTTTTCATAAACCGTAGAGTTATAATTGAATTTATCCTTTAAGTTCAATGGAATCCCTCCTAATTTTTATTTATAGTATTTGATAAAATTTCAATAGATATTCATTAGTATTGATAAAAGTGGAAAATATTTAATGATAAATGATAAAATATAACATAGACTAAATATGAAATTATTATAAAAAGAATGTATAGTGGTCTAGACAAGTTAGAACCAGTTGAGTATAATTTAATTAGGAGGAGAAATCATGATAGATAAAAATAGTCCTATACCTGTGTATTACCAATTAAAAGAGATGATAAAAGAAAAAATAGCAGATGGCACTTGGCAAGTAGGACAGTGTATAGCAAGTGAAAGAGAGTTAACAGAGGCTTATGGAGTAAGTCGAATGACTGTCAGACAGGCTTTAGGAGAACTAGTACAAGAAGGTCTTCTTGTTAGAGAAAAAGGAAAAGGAACTTTCGTATGTGAACCTAAAGTAAAGCAAGAAGATATGATGAGTTTCTCAGAAATTATTAAAAAAGCAGGAAGAAGTTTAATAACTAAAGTTATAGAATTTGAAGTTATTAATACACCTGAAGAATTAGCAGATACTTTTGATTTAGAAAAAATATATAAAATAAATAGATTAAGATTAGTTGATGGAGAAGCTGTTGCTAATGAGGTTGTTTATATTCCTTGTGAATATTGTGGCTTTGTAACCAGAGATGATTTAGAGGGGTCCTTATTTAAGTTATTAGAAGAAAAGGGACATATTATAGAAAGTACAGAATCATCTTTAGCAGCTGTAATAATGGATGATGAGCTAAAAGATTTATTTAATGTTGATAAACAAGTACCTCTTTTAAAAAGTCATAATACAGCTTTAAACTCAGAAGGCGAAATAATCTACGTTGAAGATGCAATTTATAGATCAGATAAATATATATTAGAAATTAATATTTCTAAAAGAGAGGGGAAATTGAAATGAGATTAATCGTTACTAAGAATTATGAGGAAATGAGTAAAGTTGCAGCTAAAGAAATGGCTGAAGATATAAAAAGAAATCCTGAAATTGTTTTAGGATTAGCTACTGGTGGAACTCCAGTTGGAATGTATAAAGAGCTTATTAGAATGTACAATGAAGGAGAATTAGATTTTTCAAAAGTTACAAGTATAAATTTAGATGAATATGTTGGGTTATCAGGAGATCATGATCAAAGTTATAGATACTTTATGAATACAAACTTATTTGATCACATAAACATAGATAAAAATAATACATTCGTACCTAATGGATTAGCAGAAAACGTTGAAGAAGAGTGCATGGCATATGATGCTAGAATTCAAGACATGGGAGGAATTGACCTTCAATTATTAGGATTAGGTGCAAATGGACACATAGGATTTAATGAGCCAGGAGAAGCTTTAAGTGTAGGAACTCACTTAACTGATCTTAAAGAATCAACTATAGAAGCAAATGCAAGATTCTTTGATTCAATTGATGATGTGCCAAGAAAAGCTATAACTATGGGACTTGGTGGAATAATGAAGGCTAAAAAAATAATGGTTATAGCAAGTGGAGAAGGAAAGGCTGAAGTTGTTAAGGCAATGATGAGTGGAAAAATAACAACTGAAATTCCGGCTACCATGTTACAAATGCATAGAGATGTTGTATTAATAGTTGATGAAGATGCAGCTAAATTATTAAAATAGTTATTACTATCTTAGATTAATATATAAGAAGACTGTTTGTAGATAAAAGCATTATTTAAATGCTTAAATTTACAAACAGTTTTTTATTTTTATTCTAATAATTATTATTAAATCTTTTACATGAATCTTTTTAAGAAAATAGTAATAAATAAGTATGTGATTAGTTATAATGATATGATATGATTATTTAAGGATATATTAGGAAATAATTAGATTTGTACGTAAAATGAAGAAATATGGAGTTGGTAAAGTGGCAAAGGTTAGAAGCATATATGTATGTCAAAATTGTGGATATGAAACACCTAAATGGATGGGAAAATGTCCAGAATGTAATAATTGGAATACCTTGGTTGAAGAGATTAGAGATACTAAGAGTAATCAATCTTCTCCTAAGGTTGAAAGGCAAATTGGTGAGCTTAAAAAGATAAAAGAAATTAAGTCAGGTGAAAAGGAAAGATATGATACTGGAATTGGTGAATTAAATAGAGTATTAGGTGGAGGACTTGTTAAGGGGTCACTTACACTTATATCTGGTGATCCTGGGATAGGTAAATCTACACTTCTTTTACAGACAGCCAATAATATTTCAAAAAAATATGGGAAAGTTTTATATGTTTCTGGGGAAGAATCAGAAGAACAAATAAAAATAAGAGGAGACAGGTTAAATGTTGATGCAGAAGAACTTTATATAGTTTCCGAAACTAATCTTGATGTAATAGAAGCATATATAGATAAACTTGAACCAGCTTTCATAATAATAGATTCAATACAAACAATTTATAGAGAAACAGTTTCTTCAGCACCAGGAAGTGTTTCACAGGTTAAGGAATGCTCAAATGCTGTAATGAGAATTGCTAAAGGAAAAAATATTCCATTATTTATAGTTGCCCATGTTACTAAGCAAGGGGATTTAGCTGGACCAAGAGTATTAGAACACATGGTGGATACTGTATTATCCTTTGAAGGGGAAAGAACTGAAGAATTTAGAATATTAAGAACCATGAAAAATAGATTTGGTACTACGGCTGAAATAGGTGTTTTTGAAATGCGTGGAGAAGGATTAATGCAGGTTTATGATCCATCTAGCATGTTTTTAGAGGACACTAGTTTTAATCAAGAAGGGTCAGTTGTAATTGGAGTCATGGAAGGAACTAGACCTATTCTTGTAGAAATTCAATCATTAGCATCTGAAACAAAAGCAGTTATGCCTAGAAGAACTTCTGTGGGAGTAGAAAATTCAAGGCTAAGTTTAATATTAGCTGTATTAGAAAAGAAATTAAGAGTTCCTTTTTATAATACTGATGTTTATGTAAATGTAGTAGGAGGTCTTGAAATAGAAGGTACTACAGCAGATTTAGGAATTGCTATTTCACTTGTATCCTCTGTTAAAGGTAAAGCAGCTAGCTTAGAAAAATTAGTTGTTGTAGGGGAGGTTGGGTTAACAGGTGAAATAAGACCAATATCAAATTGTGACAGAATATTAAATGAAGCAGAAAAAATGGGATTTTTAAATGCAGTTGTTCCTTATAGAAGCTTAGAAAAATTAAAGGGAAGTAAATTAAACCTTATAGGAGTAAAAACTGTAAGGGAAGCAATAGGAAAGATATTTTAAGATGGATAGGTGTGAGTAAATGAGAACTGTACATGATGATGAGTTAAAAAAAATATTAAAAATAATGAGTCCAGGTACTTCTTTAAGGGAAGGATTAGATAATATACTTAGAGCTAAAACAGGAGGACTTATAGTATTAGGGGATAATGAAGAAATCTTAGATTTAGTAGATGGTGGATTTAATATAAATTCTGAATATAGTCCAGCATATATATATGAGCTTGCTAAGATGGATGGAGCATTAGTACTTACTTCAGATAGAAAAAGAATACTCTACGCAAATGCTCAGCTTATGCCAAATCAATCTATAAGTACTTTTGAAACAGGAACAAGACATAGAACTGCTCAAAGGGTTGCAAAGCAAACAAATAAAATAGCAATAGCTATATCACAAAGAAGAAATATAATTACTGTTTATAAAGGTGACATAAAATATGTTTTAAGGGATAGTGCAGTTATATTAAGTAAAGCAAATCAGGCTATACAAACATTAGAAAAGTATGTAGCTGTACTTGAAAGAGTAACAAATAATCTTAATATACTTGAGTTTCAAGACTTGGCAACTCTTTTTGATGTAACTACAGCTATACAGAGAACTGAAATGGTAATGAGAATAGTTGAAGAGATAGAGGGCTATATTATTGAGCTGGGAAATGAGGGAAGACTTATTTCTATGCAATTAAATGAATTAGTAAGAAGTATAGAACAAGATGGAGTGCTTTTAATAAGAGACTATTGCTATGACAAGATGGAATATAATGATGTTTACAAAGAAATTCAAGAGTTATCAGCTGAAGATTTATTAGATTTAGATATAATAGCAAAAGAATTAGGATATGTAGGAAAATCTTTAATTGACACATTAGTGTCACCAAGAGGGTATAGAATATCAAATAAGGTACCAAGAATACCTTCAAATGTAATAGAAAACTTAGTAGGACATTTTGGAAAGCTTAAATATATTCTTGAAGCTGGAAATGAAGAATTAGATCAAGTAGAAGGAATTGGAGAAGCTAGAGCTAGAGCGATAAAAAATGGATTAAGAAGAATAAGAGAACAAGTTGCTTTAAATAAAAATTTATAAAAAGAAGTGCCATATAAATATGGCACTTAATATTTATCTAAAAGTAAACTTACCTAAAGTATCCATTTTGTTATATTCTTTTAATAAGATATCAAATAGGTTTAGATCCAGTGCATTGCATAGTGAAGTTAAATAGAAGAGATTATTTCCAAGTTCACGTTCTATAACTTCTCTGCAATTTTCGCATAAGTCACCTTTTATATGAGAACTTAAGCGTGGATTAAGTTCTTCTAAGGATAGGTCAGTATCCTCTAACATATTCTGTTTTTTAGCACAAATCTCTATGCAACCGCAATTTGTAACGGCTTTGCATATAGCTCTGCTAGCTCTTGCTTGAGATTCTTGATATTTACTCAATATATCTAATATGCTTTTGTGTCTAAGTAAAGAATTATTAACGCTATTTTGAAAATCGTCAAAAATTACGTCCTTCATAGTGTTTCACTCCTTATATACTAATCTTTGACCCTATAGTAATTATAGAATTTTTTGGTTATATTTGTCAAATGATTTAGGTTGCAAAACTAAATATATGTTAAAAACTAATTAGCTTGTTAACTTGACTTTAATATAAATCAAATTTAAAAAGATTTATAGGGGGTAATTTATTAATTATAATAATTAAACAATATTTGTAAGTATTAAAGTGCTTCAATATGGTATAATTAAGAAAATATATTATAAATATTTTACAACTATGAATGATAAAAACTAAACATGTCAATAATTATATAGGAGGTGAGTTTGTGATAAAGAAAATTTTCAGAGTAATTTTCACTATTTTAGGATTGTTGATTGGATTTGTTTTAGCAGATGGAATAAGAAAAAGTGCTATAGGCAATGAATATCTAACAAACATTTTTTTTAAGGTATCATTTTATGTAATTTTAATTGCTGTTTTTGGAATCATTTTATTTATTCTTTCTCCTTTTATTTATAGAGCTATAAGAAAACTTATAACATTTATAGAAAAAGGAATATCTAAATTATCTCCAAGTGAAATAATATTTGGAGCTGGGGGAGCCATAGTAGCTTTATTATTAGCTTTAGTAATAACGTTGCCATTAAGTAGCTTTTTAAGTGGATTAAATGACATGCTAGGACCTATTGTGTCAGTTGTCATAAACATAATAGCTATGGTTATAGGAGCTGATATAGCTGTTAAAAAAAGAGAAGATATTACAGGATACTTTGAGAATTTTAGAAAAAATCAATCTAAAGAAAAGAAATCAAAGAATTCTTCTAATAAGAAGAGTGAGGCTACTCCAAAGGTTTTAGATACATCTGTAATAATTGATGGTAGAATCTTTGATTTATGTCAAACTGGTTTCATAGAGGGAGCTTTAGTAATTCCAACTTTTGTTCTTGATGAATTAAGACATATCTCAGATTGTTCGGATTCTTTAAAAAGAACAAGAGGAAGAAGAGGATTAGATATATTAAATAAAATCCAAAAAGAGCTTTCAATAGAAGTAATCATGTGGGAAGGTGATTTCCCAGAAATAGCAGAGGTTGATATTAAACTTCTAAAATTAGCACAAAAATTAAATGGTAAGGTTGTAACAAATGATTATAACTTAAATAAAGTAGCTGAATTTCAGGGCGTTCCAGTATTAAATATAAATGAATTAGCAAATGCAATTAAGCCAGTAGTATTACCAGGAGAAGAGATGACTCTTACTGTTGTGAAGGATGGAAAAGAATCTGGACAAGGAGTTGCTTACCTTGATGATGGTACTATGATTGTTGTAGAAGGTGGTAGAAAGTACATGGGAAAAGAAATAACAGTAGTTGTAACTTCAGTACTTCAAACAGCAGCAGGAAGAATGATATTTGCTAAATATAAATCTTAAGAGGAATTTAATTATGGGAAAAGTAGTTAGCGTAATATTAGCAGGTGGAAAAGGAAAAAGAATGGGTGCTGAAGTTAGTAAGCAGTTCATTGAAATAAATGGGAAACCTATAATATATTATACTTTAAAAGTTTTTGAGGAGTGTAAAGGAATTGATGAAATAATTCTTGTTCTACCTAAGGATGAGATAGATTATTTTAAAAGAGAAATAGAACCTAGATTTGATTTTAAAATTTCTAAAATTATAGAAGGTGGAAAGGAAAGACAGGATTCAGTTTACAATGCATTAAATTCCATAGAAGATTGTGATATTGTTTTAATACATGATGGAGCAAGAGCTTTTGTAAGCAATAAAATAATAGAAGACGGAATAAGATATTCCAGTGAGTTTGGAGCAGCTGCTCCAGGTGTTATGCCAAAGGACACTATAAAAGTTAAAAACTTAGAAGGATTCTCTATAGATACACCAAATAGATCGTCTTTAGTAGCTGTTCAAACTCCACAGTGCTTTAAATATAATTTAATAAAAAAAGGTCATGACAAAGTTAAAAATGAAAAGATTCAGGTTACGGATGATACTATGATAGTAGAACTTTTAGGAGAAAAAGTTTATCTTTTTGAAGGTGACTATAAAAACATAAAGGTTACAACACCAGAAGACTTAATATTAGCAGAACATTTTGTTAAGTAATAATCACAACATATAGACAGTATATTGACATGTTATTTTTATAAGGATATAATTTTATAAGATTTAAGAAAATTTAATAGTTGTAAAGACTGTGAAAAAGATTAGTAAAAACGCTTATACAGAGAGAAAATACTAGGCTGAGAGATTTTCAACATGTTTTGAACCTACTTTGGAGTCGTAGCAAAAAACTAACCGGGTTTAATACCGTTAACAATGAATAGAGTACAAATTTAGGTGGTACCGCGAAATACAAGCTCGCCCTAAAGTTTTTTAGGGTAGAGCTTTTTTTATTTTTTAAAATGAAATTAATTAAAATATTAAGATTATAAATAGCTTATGAGGAGGTAATATATTATGAAAATGTCAAATATGTTAGTAGGAACTTTAAGAGAAGTTCCAGCTGAAGCAGAAATAGAAAGTCACAAGCTTATGCTTAGAGCAGGTCTTATGAGAAAGATGGCTGCAGGTATTTATAACTATATGCCTTTAGGATTAAAGGTTATAGAAAATGTTAAAAATATAGTAAGAGAAGAAATGAATAATGCAGGTGCTCAAGAATTCTTAGCATCAGCTTTAATACCAGCTGAGTTATGGCAAGAATCAGGAAGATGGGATGCTTATGGAGCAGAAATGTTTAGATTAAAAGATAGACATAACAGAGATTTTTGCTTAGGACCAACTCACGAAGAGGTATTTACTGATATAGTTAGAAATGAAATAAAGTCATATAAGCAATTACCATTAAATCTTTATCAAATACAAACTAAGTATAGAGATGAAAGAAGACCAAGATTTGGAGTTATGAGATCAAGAGAATTCATAATGAAAGATGGATATAGCTTTGACAAAGATCAAGAAGGATTAGATTTAGCATATGAAAAAATGAGAAAAGCATATGTTAATATATTCAATAGATGTGGATTAGATGCTAAGGCAGTTGCAGCTGATTCAGGAGCTATAGGTGGATCAGGTTCAGCTGAGTTTATGGTTAAATCAGAAGTTGGAGAAGACGATGTAGTATTCTGTACAGCTTGTGATTATGCAGCTAACATAGAAAAAGCTCCATCAACACCAGAACATGCAGAAAAAGAAGAATTAATGGAAGTAGAAAAAGTTGAAACTCCAGCTGTTAAATCAATTGAAGATTTAGCAAAATTCTTTGAATGCTCACCAAAGAAAATAGCAAAAACTTTAATATTCCAAGCTGACGATAAAGTTGTTGCTGTTGTATTAAGAGGAGATAGAGAAGCTAACGAAGTTAAGATAGCTAATGCTATTGGAGAAGTTATAGAATTAGAAATGGCAAGTGAAGAGGCTGTTAAAGAAGCTACTGGCGCAGCTGTTGGATTTGCAGGTCCTATGGGAATAAAAGTAGATATGTTATTAGTTGACCAAGAAGTAGCTAATATGTATAACTTCATAATTGGTGCTAATGAAACTGATATGCACTTAAAAAATGTAAACTATGGAAGAGACTTTGAAGGAGTAGTTGGTGATTTTAGAAATGTTACTATAGGAGAAAAATGTCCTGAGTGTGGAAAAGAAATAACTATTTCAAGAGGTACTGAGGTTGGACATATATTCAAACTTGGAACTAAGTATTCAGAGTCTATGGGTGCAACATTTATTGATGAAGATGGAAAAGCTAAACCATTTATAATGGGATGCTATGGAATAGGGGTTACAAGAACTGTAGCTTCAATAATAGAGCAACACAATGACGAAAACGGAATAATATGGCCATTAGAAGTAGCTCCATACCATGTATCAGTTATACCAGCTAATGTTAAAAATGAAGAACAAGCAACTAAAGCTGAAGAAATATACAATGAATTAAGAAAGATGGGAGTTGAAGCTCTACTTGATGATAGAAAAGAAAGAGCAGGAGTTAAATTCAAAGATTCTGAATTAATGGGAATTCCAATGAGAATAACTGTTGGAAAGATGATTGGTGAAGGTCAAGTTGAATTTAAACTTAGAAACGGTGGAGAAGTTGAGACTTTATCTATAGAAGAAGTTTATAATAGAGTAAGAGAAGAATTTGAAAGAGCAAATTTATCTTTATAATTTATAAGATTAACGGAATTGTATATAATTAGAATATAATAATAGAGCTCACCTTATTTAATATAGGGTGAGTTACTAATAATATAAGGTAGGAGGGTCAAGTAGTGATTAAGGTTTATAATACTTTAAACAAGAAAAAAGAAGAATTCATTCCTTTAACTCCAGGAGAAGTTAAAATGTATGTTTGTGGTCCTACTGTGTACAACTTTTTTCACATAGGAAATGGTAGAACATTTATAGTTTTTGATACTATAAGAAGATATTTTGAATACAGAGGATTCAAAGTTGATTTTGTTCAAAACTTTACAGATATAGATGACAAGATGATAAAAAAGGCTAATGAAGAAGGCACTACTGTAAAGAAGATTGGAGATACTTATATAAAAGAGTATTACCAAGATGCAGATGCATTAAATATAGAAAGAGCTACAGTTAATCCAAGAGCTACAGAATTTATTGGAGAGATAATAAAATTTGTTAAGGGATTAGTTGATAAAGGATATGCTTATGAAGTTGATGGAGATGTTTATTTCTCAACTAAGAAGTTTGAAGGATATGGAAAGTTATCAGGACAGAACATAGAAGATCTTCAATCAGGTGCTAGAATAAGTATTGATGAAAGAAAAAAAGATCCAATGGACTTTGCTATATGGAAAGCTCAAAAACCAGGTGAACCAGCTTGGAATAGTCCTTGGGGAATGGGAAGACCAGGATGGCATATAGAATGCTCATGCATGGCTAAAAAATTATTAGGTGAAACTATAGATATCCATGCTGGTGGATCAGACTTAAAATTCCCTCACCATGAAAATGAAATAGCACAAAGTGAAGCTTTAACAGGTGAACCTTTTGCAAGATATTGGTTACATTCAGCCTTTGTTAATGTAAACAATGAAAAAATGTCAAAATCATTAAATAATTTCTTTACAGCAAGAGAAATATTAGAAAGATATGATGCTGATGTTATAAGATTTTTAATGTTATCAGCTCACTATAGACAACAACTTAACTTTAGTGAAGACTTATTAGAGTCAGCTAAGGCTTCAGTTGAAAGAATATACAATGCTATAGGAAACTTAGAAAACTTAATAGATGAAGTTTGTAGAGAAGAAATGAATGAGGAAGAAAAAGCTTACTTAGAGTCATTAAACAAATATAAAGAAAAATATATTGAAAAAATGAATGACGATTTTAATACAGCAGATGCTATAACGGCTATATTTGATTTAATAAAAGATACTAATACAAATATAACAATTGACTCATCAAAGGAATTAGCTCAAAAAGCTTTAGAGTTAATAAGAGAATTAGGAGCTCCATTAGGAATGTTCCAAAAGTCAACTAAAGGAAATCTAGAAGAAGAGATTGAAGCTTTAATAGCTAAGAGACAACAAGCTAGAAAAGATAGAGATTTTGCTTTAGCTGATAAAATAAGAGATGAATTAAAAGATAGAGGAATTGTCTTAGAAGATACACCTCAAGGTGTTAGATGGAAGATGATATAATTTAGATAATAAACTTGCAAAGGAACTTTCTTTTGCAAGTTATTATTTTAAAGAATTTTATTTGATAACTATTAAAATAATAGTAAATTCAATAATTTAAAAAAATCTAAATTTAATCATATTAAAATCTTTGATTGAATTAGATTTGAATTTGTAGTTTAATAGTTTTAAATAAATAAATTCTATATAATTTTTAAATTAAGCTCAAACAAAAGGAGATAAGATATTGAAGAATTTATTATACAGAGAGTTTTCAGAAAGTGAAGCTAGAATGTTAAACCCACTTCAATTAGCTTTAATAGGAGATGGAGTTTACGAAGTTTTTATAAGAAACTATATATTAAGTGAAAATGCAGGTTTATCAGCTCACAAAATACATGTTAAAGCAATACAATATGTAAAAGCTAAGGCACAAAGTGACATAATAAATGCTTTAGAAGGTGAGCTAAAGGAAGATGAACTTTATATTTATAAAAGAGGTAGAAATGCTAAATCAGCAACAGTACCTAAGAATGCAAATGTTAGAGATTATAGAAATGCAACAGGATTTGAGGCTTTAGTAGGTTATTTATATCTTACTGGAAAAGAAGAAAGATTAAATGAGTTCTTATTGAAATGTATAGAAGTTCACGTTTAGGAAGGAGAAATATTAATGTTAAAAGTTAAATTATTACAATATACACCAGAACCAGAAAAGACCATAGCAGCAGCGGCTAAATTATGCTATAGTCCTGTAGGTGTTGATGATATATTAGAAAATTTAACTGATGAAGGAGCAGAAAAGTTTTTAAATATGCTTATGTCATATGGTCATATGTCACCAATAGAGCATGTTTCATTTACTTTTGCAGTAGAAGGAGTTTCAAGAAGCTTAACTCATCAGTTAGTTAGACATAGAATAGCATCTTACTCACAGCAATCTCAAAGATATGTTAAGTTAGATCAATTTGAATACATAGTACCACCAGCTATAGAAAATGATGAAGTTGCTAAAAAGCTATTTATTGACCAAATGCAAGGTGCACAAAAAGCATATGATGAGATAGTTGAAAGATTAAAAGATAAGTATATTAGTGAAGGAATTGGTGAAAAACCAGCTGAGAAAAAAGCTATAGAGGATGCAAGGTATGTTTTTCCTAATGCTTGTGAAACAAAAATTGTATTTACTATGAATGCTAGAAGTTTAATGAATTTCTTCCATCATAGATGTTGTGATAGAGCTCAATGGGAAATAAGAACTATGGCAGAAAAAATGGTTGATGAAGTTAAAAAGGTTGCCCCGATATTATTTAAGAATGCAGGTCCAAGTTGTGTAGCAGGTCCATGTCCTGAAGGAAAAATGTGTTGTGGAAAGCTTAAAGAGATGAGAACATTATATCTTGGAAAATAGGAATTTTTAAGGAGAGAACAAAATGACAAAGTCAGAAAATAAATATAAACAATTAACTCGTAAGCAAAAGTATGCTTTAGAAAGAGAACAAAGAGCAAGAGAAGAAAAATATGCTAGAAATACTAGAACTTTTGCTGAAAAAGAAGTTAAAGTAAGAGAAGATTTAGTAGAAGGAAGAAACGCTGTTATAGAATTATTAAAGTCAGATAAGACTATAGAGCAAATATTTATAGCTAATGGAAAAATGGAAGGTTCAATAAACAAAATTTTAGGATTAGCTAAAGAAAAGAAAATAGTTGTAAAAGAAGTTGATAGAAAGAAACTTGACTTAATGAGCGAAACTAAAGCTCATCAAGGAGTAATAGCACAAATAACTCCATTTAAATATAGTACTGTTGAAGATATATTAGATTTAGCTAAAAGTAAAAATGAAGATCCATTCATAGTTATTTTAGATGAATTAGAGGATCCTCATAACTTAGGATCAATAGTAAGAACAGCAGAATTATGTGGTGCACATGGTATCATAATTCCAAAGAGAAGAAATGTTGGAGTAACTGGAACTGTTTATAAAGCTTCTGTAGGAGCTATTGAACATATGAAAATTGCAAAAGTTACTAATATAAATAATGCTATTGAAGAATTAAAGGCTAACAATGTATGGATATATGGAGCTGATATAGCTGGAGAAGAATATAGTTATGAAACAAACTTCAAAGGTGCTTGTGGAATAATAATCGGTAGTGAAGGTAGAGGAATGTCAAACTTAACTAAGAAGAAATGTGACAAGTTGGTTAAAATTCCAATGGTTGGAAAAATAAATTCTTTAAATGCCTCAGTTGCAGGTGGTATAATGATGTATGAGGTATTAAAATCAAGAATAATAAAGTAGAAAAAGAGTGATGAGATGAGAGTTATATTTATAGATGGTTATAATGTTATAAATAGTTGGCCTAATCTAAAAAAGTCAAAAAATTATAGCTATGATATAGCAAGAACAGAGCTTACAGAAATGCTTGAAAATTATGCTGCTTTTAACTCTTGTAAAATTTATTTAGTTTTTGATGCTCATAAGGTTGCTGGAAATATTGAAAGTAAAGAGTTATCTGGAAATATAATTACTGTCTTTACAAAAGAAGGCGAAATTGCTGATGCATATATTGAGAGAATGGTAGATGAATTAGGAAGAAAAGTAGAAATTGTTGTTGTAACCTCAGATAGGTTAGAACAACAAACTATTTTCCAAAGAGGGGCCGTGAGAATGTCATCTATTGAATTCTACAATGAAGTGTTAAAAGTTCAGGATAACATTAGAAAAAAGGCAGAAAAAAATAAATTAGAATTAGGTAAAAATTTTTTAGGCGATACTTTAGAAGAAAGTGTATTAGAAAAATTAGAAAAAATGAGAAGAGGGTAATATTGACGAAGTCATATATAAACCTTATAATTTGTTTGTAATTTATTGGATATTAGATTTTTATCTGGGGGTGTAGAGAATATGGGGATTACTTATGATTTGGCTAAAATCAATAATTATGAAGAATTTAAAGATTTAACAGATAAAGAAGTAGTTATGCTAGCTAAAAACGGTGATAATATGGCTCAAGAATATGTAATAAGTAAGTATGAGCAGTTTGTAAAAGCTAAATCTAAATCATATTTTCTTATAGGAGCAGATAAAGAAGATATATATCAAGAGGGAATGATTGGATTATATAAAGCAATAAGAGATTTTAATCCAGATAAGTTTGCATCATTTAAAAGTTTTGCAGAGCTTTGTGTTACAAGGCAGATAATAACTGCTATAAAAACTGCAACAAGGCAAAAACATATCCCATTAAATACTTATATTTCTTTAAGCAAACCTATTTACGAAGAAGAATCTGATAGAACGCTTTTAGATACTGTAGTAGGAATAACAATTACAGATCCTGAATCATTGGTCATAGGTAAAGAAGAGGTTGAAAAAATAGAAAGTGCAATTAATAGTGTGCTTTCTGAACTAGAATTAGAGGTGTTAAATTCTTATTTAGATGGTAAATCATATCAAGAAATTGCCTGTGATTTAGATAGAGAAGCTAAATCTATAGATAATGCATTACAACGTGTAAAAAGAAAGCTTGAAAAATGTTTAAACATTAAATAATGCAATTTTTTAAAAGTATTGACAAAGAATTTTATTAGTAGTAAAATTTTTATGGCATAGGTAAATTAAATGAATGTAAGGTGCTCACGTAGCTCAGTCGGCAGAGCGTCGCCTTGGTAAGGCGGAGGTCGTCGGTTCAATCCCGATCGTGAGCTCCAATCCAAAATAAGGAAAATACAACACGCTAGGTAGAGTTTATTTGAATTTTAAAGGAGGAATTTGCAATGTCAAAAGCAAAATTTGAAAGAAGCAAACCACACGTTAACATTGGAACAATCGGTCACGTAGACCACGGTAAAACAACTTTAACAGCAGCTATAACAACAGTTTTAGCACAAGCTGGTGGAGCAGAAGC
>NZ_BAAABF010000013.1:0-47989 GCF_054767895.1 Clostridium sp. CTA-17 | reverse complement strand
TCTGCAACTTCTGGGAATCCTTCTCTGTCAGCTTGTCTTGACATAGCTAAGKACATTCCTACTTCTGTACATTCTCCTACAAAGTTAGCTTGTAATCCTTCGATTATTCTTTCATCTACACCTTTAGCAACTCCAATTCTGTGCTCATCTGCAAATGCTAAGTCTTCTCCTTGCTCTATGAACTTATCAGCTCCAACTCCACATACTGGGCATTTTTCTGGTGCTTTTTCTCCTTCATAAACATATCCACATACTGTACAAACAAATTTTTTCATAATATTATTCCTCCTACAAAACAAACATTTATCTAATTTCAATTTATATCATAATTTAAAAGTCTTTATTTAAGTCGTTTCTTGTTGATTTATTTCTTCATCAACCTTATGTCATTATTATATAATAATAATTATTATTTAGCAATAGTTATTATTATTTTTTTCAAAAAAATTTTTTAAATATATAATTTATAAATAATGTATTTAAATTAATCTTATATTTAAACCTAATAATTAACTTTTAAAATAAATATTATAAAAAATAAGAAGCACTTATAAAAAAGCACTTCTTATTTTAAACAGAGCTTAAAATTAATATTCTATGTTATTTATAGCTTCTATTAAATCATCTAAGTTTATTCCATGAACTATTGCAGCCTCTTCTAAAGTTTCTGCTTGAGCTGATGGACATCCAACACATCCCATACCAAAGCTCATTAATACCTCAGCAGCTGTTGGCATTTTTCTTATTACTTCTCCGATTGTCATGTCTTTAGTTATCATAATAAACTACACCTCTCTTAATTAAATTAAAAGTTATATCCTTAATTATACTCCCTATAAATTTCAAATACAAGTATTTCACTCTGGATTATAATCTTTAAAATAAAACTTATATATAATCTTCTATATTTAATTTTTCTACTATATCTTTTATCACAATCCTATCTGGTGGATTAACCTCTTCTAATGAAGGAATATCTATCTTATTAAAAAATATAGCATCTGCACTTTCTTCTCCATCTAAGACTACTTCTCCTTCATAATCATTGGAAATAAATATAGAAGATGCATTATAAATTTCATCTCCATTAGGATATTTATTGTAACACTCTTTACCAGAGTAAACATTAAACAAGCTTAAACTCTTAACCTTAAGCCCTACTTCTTCATACGCTTCTCTAATAGCAGCTTCCTCAAAACTTTCTCCAAGCTCTAAACTACCTCCAGGAAGTCCCCATTTATTATTGTCAGTTCTTTTTTGTAATAATACTCTTCCTTTTTTATCAATTATTATAATTCCAGCTGAACACATTATAAGTGGTCTATGTGGATTAGGAAGTTCTTTTCTTAAATCCATTATATATCCCATACAATTCTCCTCTTAACTTACATACTTTTATTCTAAATTAATTTAAAAATATTATACCCTAAAATAAAAAATAGCTTAAGATTATTTAATCTTAAGCTATTTTAAACTAATTATTCTTTATTATTTATTAAAGTTCTTCTCTTACTCTTATAGTTTGGTTTCTCTTTGGTCCAACACCAACTATAGAAACTTTAGTTCCTGTGAACTCTTCTATTCTTCTTAAGTAAGTTTTAGCGTTCTCTGGTAACTCTTCGTAGCTTCTTGCATCAGCAACTTCTTCGCCCCATCCTTCGAACTCTTCATATACTGGTTTACATCTAGCTAAATCTTCTAAACTAGCTGGGAAATAATCTATAACTTTTCCATCTAATTCATATCCAACACACATTTGTATTTTATCTAATCCAGCTAATGTATCTATTTTAGTTACTACTAATGAAGTTAATCCACAAACTCTTGTAGTAGTTTTTAAGATAACAAGGTCTAACCAACCACATCTTCTTGATCTTCCTGTAGTTACTCCGTACTCATGACCTTTTTCTCTTATCCAATCACCAGTTTCATTTTCAAGCTCTGTTGGGAATGGTCCTTTACCAACTCTTGTAGTATAAGCTTTAGCTATACCAACAGCATTAGTTACCATGTTTGGTCCTATACCTGCTCCACTAGCAACTCCACATGAAGTTGTGTTTGATGATGTAACATATGGATAAGTTCCATAGTCTATATCAAGAAGCATTCCTTGAGCTCCTTCAAATAATACATTTTTATCAGCTTGGATAGCATTGTATATTTCAACTGAAGTATCTTTAACATATGGTCTTAATCTTTCAGCAAATGCCATATATTCATTGTATATTTCATCGAAGTTTAACTCTTCTCCACCTAATAATTTGATGTATCCATTTTTCATTTCTATGTTTATTCTTAATTTTTCAGCAAAAGAATCTTTGTGCATAAGGTCACAAACTCTTATTCCTGATCTTTCATATTTATCTGTATAACAAGGACCTATTCCTTTGCAAGTAGTTCCTATATCATTTTTTCCTCTAGCTTTTTCTTTTAACTTATCTAAAGTTATGTGGTATGGCATTATAAGATGTGCTCTATCACTAACTATTAATTTCTCTGGAGTTACTTTTACTCCTAAGCCTTCTAAATAATCTATTTCTGTAAATAGTGCTTTAGGATCTACTACAACACCATTTCCTATTACGTTTAATTTCTCGTCATGTAATATTCCTGAAGGTATTAAGTGTAACTTGTATTGTTTGTCTTCAACTTCAACTGTATGTCCAGCGTTATTTCCTCCTTGGAATCTAACAACTACTTCTGCCTCTTCTGCTAAGTAATCTGTCATTTTTCCTTTTCCTTCGTCTCCCCATTGAGCTCCTAATACAACAAATGCTGACATTTTTTATTTCCTCCTTATAAAAAGAACATTAACATTCTTTTTTTATAAACCATAACGGTTGATTAACTTTTCCCGAGTAGACAACGTTCGTATTTATAGGTATTTTTGCTATAAATTTCATTGTCCTATACCATATTAACAGAGTAAAACTCTTAGGTCAAGGTAATAAAAACGAATATTTTAACATATTTTTACCATTAAAATTCATATTATTTAATTCAATTAAATAATATTTAATTTAATAATATTTCTTCGTCAAAATTCTCATTAATATTACTCTTTTTACTAATACTTATTCTTATCAATAAATTGATTTTTTACTAAATATTTTTCACCTCTAAAACTAATTAAATTATTAACATTAAATTTTAGGTAAAATTTTAATTTTGATTTTTAAAAATGTTATACTATATTTAACGAAGGAATTACTTAATTAGACACTAAAACATCTTATTTTATTACATATAACAAAGGAGGATAAAAAATGAATACATATGGTGTTTTCGATATCCTTGGACCAATTATGATTGGACCATCTAGCTCTCATACAGCAGGAGCTGCTAGACTTGGAAAAGTAGCTAGAGCAATCTGTGGTAAGCCAATGAAAAAAGTTACTTTTCTTTTACACGGTTCTTTTGGTAAAACCTATAAAGGTCATGGTACAGATAAGGCTTTAGTAGCAGGTATACTTGGAATGGAACCTTCTGATACACGCCTTAGAAATTCTTTGGAAATAGCAAAAGATAAAGATATTGAAATAGAATTTAAAGAAGTGGACTTAGGAGATGTACATCCTAATACAGTTAAATTTATAATCGAAGATATTGATGGTGTTTTTCATGAAATAGTAGGTTCATCAATAGGTGGCGGAAGTATTAAAATCACTGAAGTAAATGGTAGCGTTGTTGAATTTACTGGTGAATACCCAACACTAATAATTTCACATAAAGATATTCCTGGAGCTGTATCTAAAGTAACAGCAATAGTTTATGAGCATAATATTAATATAGCTTTCATGAAAGTGTTTAGAACAGAAAGAGGAAAGGCTGCAAGAATGGTCTTTGAAATGGATAGCCCTATTACAAAGGACATTATTGATGAAATCAAAAAAGTTGAAGCTGTTGAAAAACTAGTTGTTATAAATCCAGTAAAGGAGGATATTTAAATGATTGCAAGAAATGGTGCTGAATTATTAAAAATATGTAAAGAGAATAATTTCTCCTTAGCTGAATACGCAATTCAATATGAAATGGAAAGTAAAAACTGTACTAGAGAAGATGTAATCAAAGGTATGGAAAAAGTTCTTCAAGTTATGAAAGAGGCAGCTAATGAAGGGCAAGAAAAGAAAGTTTATTCTGTAAGCGGATTAATTGGTGGAGATGCTTATAAGCTAAAAAAATACTTAGAAAAAGGGAATACTTTAACTGGTGATGTTATGGTTGGTGCTATGGCAAGAGCTTTATCTTGTTCAGAAGTAAATGCTTCTATGGGAAGAATAGTGGCATGCCCAACAGCTGGTTCTTGTGGAATATTACCTGCTGTAATATTAACTGTAGGAGAAAGATTAAATCTAAGTGATGAAGAACTTATTCAAGGTTTATTAGCATCCTCTGCTGTTGGAATGATAATTGCGCAAAATGCAACATTAGCAGGCGCTGAAGGTGGATGCCAAGCTGAATGTGGATCTGCTGCTGCTATGGGAGCTGCTGCCACCGTAGAGATGATGGGTGGAACTCCTGAAATGGCTTTAGATGCTGGTGCAATAGTATTTAAAAATATACTTGGTCTAGTTTGTGATCCAATAGCTGGCTTAGTAGAAGTACCTTGCGCTAAAAGAAATTTTGCAGGAGCAGTTAGTGCTTTAACAACTGCTGACTTAGTTATGGCAGGCATACATAGCAAAATACCTTTTGATGATACAGTTGAAGCTATGTATAGAGTAGGAAAATCTTTACCTGCTTCTCTAAGAGAAACTGCCTTAGGTGGTTTAGCAATTACTAAAACAGGACTTAAATTAAAAGAAAAAGTTTTTGGTAAAGATAAATAATTCTATTTTAATGAGCATATATAATTACATATGCTCATTTTATTTTTAAATAATTAGTGTGCAATACTAATATAAGTTTTTAATTTTATATTGGTATTTCTTCAAAGCTAATAGTAAATTATTGCATTTATTATAATAATATTGTAATATTAACTTGTAATAACATCATTATCTTTGGTGCTTTTTTATTTATACCAACTGGTAATGATAACATGATAATAGAGGTGAGAATTATGAATAAAATTTTTGGTTTTACACAAGAAGAGTTAGCAAATTTAAAAGCCACTTATACAGCCAATGAAATATATCAACAGCCAGAATTGTGGAAAGAAACTTTGAACATAGTAGAAAATAATAAAGAAGCTATAAATAAATTCTTAGAAAAAAATTTAAACAAAGAAAATTTAAGAATAATCTTAACTGGAGCAGGAACATCTGCCTATGTTGGAGATACTATTTACCTTTATTTAGCTAAAAAGTTAGGTAAAAGAGTTGAAGCTATCGCTACTACTGACTTTGTTTCAAATCCAGATGAATATATAGATGAAAATGCAAACACTATTTTAGTTTCTTATGCTCGTTCTGGTAATAGCCCAGAGAGTGTTGGAACTTATGATTTATTTGAAAAGAAAGTTAAAAATCTAGCACATATAGTTGTTACTTGTAATAAAGATGGTGAGCTTGCTAAAAAGTCTCAAGAAAAAGAAGGAAACTTAGTTTTATTAATGCCAGAAAAATCAAATGATAAGAGTTTTGCTATGACAAGTTCCTTTACTTGTATGACATTAGCTACTCTACTTTTATTTGATATAGCTAATCTAGAAGAAAATAAAAAAATCGTTGAAGAATTAGCTAATAAAGGACAAGCTTCTCTTGATAATCAATGGGAAGATGCAAAAGCAATTTCAGATTTAGGAGCAGAAAGAATTGTTTATGTTGGATCTGGTGCTTTAAAGGGTCTTTGTCATGAAATGGCTCTTAAAAATTTAGAATTAACTTCTGGTAAACAAGTTACTGTTTGTGAATCAATCTTAGGCTTTAGACATGGTCCTAAATCAATAATAAATAATAACACTTTAGTTATATTCTTATGCTCTACAAATGATTATACAGCTCTTTATGATTATGACTTAGTAAAAGAAGTTTATAGTGATGAAGGAACTCAAAAAGTTGCTGTTTTAAGTTATTTTAATAGAGAAAATCTTAAGGAAATTTCTCATAAATATATAACAGCTAATGGATCTAAACTAGATGATACATTTATAGCATTTAATTATATAATCTTTGGACAAATGATTTCTTTATTTAACTCTTTAAGACTTGGAATTTCTCCTGATAATCCAAGACCTGATGGAACAGTTAATAGGGTTGTTCAAGGTGTTGTAATTCACGAATATAATAATTAACTTAATTAAACTTACTAGCTTTTAATAAAAACTTATTTAAAAGATCATTATGATTTAAAAGTGCATTAATCTGTGATTAAATACTTATTTAGATTATAGATTAAAAACAATTTAATTAAAGTGGTTAACAATTAAAATAAATTAATTTATGAGAGGTGTTTTTTTATGAATAAAATTAAATCTACTAAGGATATGCTTATAAGAGCGCAAAAAGGAGGATATGCTATTCCTGCTTTTAATATACACAACCTAGAAACTTTTCAAGTAGTTGTTGAGACTGCCGCTGAGCTTAATTCTCCTGTTATAATTGCAGGGACTCCTGGAACTATTGATTATGCTGGTCCAGATTATATAGTAGCTATGGCTGAGGTAGCATCTCAAAAATACGATATTCCAATAGCAATCCATCTTGATCACTTTGAAGATCCCGAACTTATAAAAAGCCATATACTAACTGGATTTAAATCTTGCATGATAGATGCTTCTCATCATTCATTTGAAGACAATGTAAATATAGTAAAGGAAGTTGTAGACTTTGCTCATAGATATGACGCTACCGTTGAAGCTGAACTTGGTAAACTTGTTGGGGTTGAAGATGACTTAGTAGTAGATGAAAACGAAGGAGCTTATACAGATCCTGATGCGGCTTTAGAATTTGTTGAAAGAACAGGTGTAGATTCACTGGCTATAGCAATTGGAACTGCTCATGGATTATATAAAGGAACTCCTAAATTAGACTTTGATAGATTAGTTAAAATTAAAGAAAAGGTCTCTGTACCTTTAGTTTTACATGGTGCATCTGACGTTCCAGATGAATTAGTTAAAAAAGCTATAGAACTTGGAATATGTAAAGTTAACGTTGCTACAGACCTAAAGATTCCATTTTCAGATGCAGTAAAAGATTATTTCATCGCTAATCCAAAGGCTAATGACCCAAGAAAATATATGACTCCAGGTAAAGAGGCTATGAAAAAGATAGTTAAACACAAGATTCTTCTTTGTGGTAGCAATGGTAAAGCCTAGTTCTTTAATTTAAGGAGGTTTTTAAAATGTTACACCCAATGAAAGATATAATAAGAAAGCAAAAGAATGGAATACCAGCAGGTATATATTCTGTTTGTTCTTCTAATAATTATGTTATTGAAGCAGCTATGGAAAATGCTTCAGAAAATAATGAGTATCTACTTATAGAAGCAACAGCTAATCAAGTTAATCAATTTGGTGGATATACTGGTATGAAACCAATAGACTTTAAAGAATTTGTCTTTGAAATAGCTGATAAAGTAGGTTTTCCTAAAGATAAAATAATATTAGGAGGAGATCACTTAGGTCCTCTAGTTTGGAAATCACTCGATGAAGATACTGCTATGAATTATTCAAAATTTTTAATAAGAGAGTATGTTCTAGCAGGTTTTACAAAAATACACATAGATACTAGCATGCACATTGGGAACGACATTAAATCTGGCAAGTTTGGTGATGAAGTCATAGCTGAAAGAGCTGCTATCCTTTGCGAAGTGGCAGAAGATTCTTTTAATCTTTTACTGAAATCTAACAAAGATGCTATGCATCCTGTTTATGTAATAGGTAGTGAAGTTCCTATACCAGGTGGTGGACAAGATGAAGAGGAAGAAGAACTTCAAGCTACTAAGCCAAGTAATCTTGAGACTACAATAAAAACATTTAAAGATGCCTTTACTAATTATGAACTTGAAAAAGTATTTAATGAAGATGTAATTGCTGTGGTTGTTCAACCTGGTGTTGAATTTAATGGAGATACAATTTGGGAATATAATAGACAAAAGGCTTCTGCATTATCTGAGACTTTAAAGAAATATCCAACTCTTATTTTTGAAGCTCATTCTACAGATTATCAAACTCAATATGCTCTAAAAGAATTAGTTGAGGATGGATTTGCTATTTTAAAAGTTGGTCCTGCTCTAACATTTGCTTTAAGAGAAGGACTTTTTTCTCTTAGCTGTATAGAAGAGGATTTACTCTCAAGAGATGAAAATATAGAACTTTCTAATTTTAAAACAATATTAGATTATACAATGGTTAAGGAACCTGATAATTGGAAAAATCATTATAAAGGTAGTGGAAATAAAGTTAAATTTGAAAGAAAGTATAGCTTATCTGATAGGTGTAGATACTATCTTCCAAATTCAAATGTAGATTATTCATTACACAAAATGTTATCTAATCTTAATTCAACTGAGATTCCATTAGCTCTTATAAGTCAATATATGCCTATTCAATATAAGAAAATAAGATTAAACAAATTAAAAAATGATGCTGAATCTTTATTGAAGGATAAGGTTAAAGAATGTATCAATGATTATACTTTTGCAACACAATACTCACTTGAAGAAGATTTAGTTAATGTATAAATTTTATATAAAAGAGACATCACTTTAAGTGATGTCTTTTGATTTTCACTATACTAATCTTCTTCTAAAACTACAGTATATTCAAATTTATCTCCTCTTGAAACACTTACTGTATACTCTATAACCCTTTCATTTTCAAAGGTTACCCTCTCAATTCTCATTGCCGCTGTTCCATCTTCCACATTTAATAATTTTGAATCATTCTTTGAAATTAGTATTGGTTTAAAACTTTCCTTAGCCTTAGTTAAGCTAACATTATATGTTTCTCTAAATATATCATACATAGGCTTTTCTTTAAGCATCTTCTCTTTTAAATCAATAAATCTATATTCAGGCAAATAAGTAAACTCTACCATCATTGGAATTTCATCTGCTATTCTTAGCCTTAATATCTTATATACCAGTGAATTTTCTTCCACTCTTAATTTCTCTGAAATTTTCTTGTCAGCTCTTATTAAATCAAATGATAATATTTTTGAAGATGGATTTTTCCCAAGCTTCTTCATCTCTTCAGTAAAACTATAAAATTTTAATAATTGTTGCTTATAAACTTTAGGAGATATAAAAGTCCCTTTTCCATGTACCTTATAGACATATTCTTTTCTTTCTAATTCTCCAATAGCTTGCCTAGCTGTGGTTCTACTAACATTATATTGATCACATAATTCTCTTTCAGATGGTAACTTATCATTCTCTTTAAGTTCTCCGCTATTTATAAGATCAATTAGTTCAGTTTCTAATTGATGATACAGAGCTATGCCCCTGCTTCTCTTAAACATTCTTCCACCCCTAAATTCTAATAATACTATTTATAGTGTTATCATATTTATTATTTTTTTTCAATGTTTTTCTCCATAAAGCATAAACTCACAGTATATAAAGAACTGTGAGTTTTTAAAAATAATTATTTTCAATTTTATAAAACCTTAGAGACACAATATCTTTCTACAGTCATAGTAATATTTTTTGTTTTGTCTATTATGATCTCTACAGTTTCTTTATTAACCTTTGAAACCTTTCCATGTATCCCACTACTTAAAACAACATTTGATCCTACTTTTAAATTAATCTGTTGCTCTATTATTCTAGCTTTATCTTTATTAACTCCTTTAAAGCTAACAATATACCAAACTAAAAATATTGCTATTAGTATTAATAAAATAATCATAAAAGTTTTCATTGGTCTCCCCACTTTCTTATACGTTTAATAATTCTCTTACACAACAAACACTATCTTTTCCATCATTTTTTATTTTTTCAACTAATTCTTTTATATCACTAACACAATCTCTTTCCATTGTTGCAGTAACAACCATAGGTAAATTTACACCTGTTATTACTTCAACCTTATCTGATTTATATAAATTTAATGTTGATTGATTCATTGGAGTTGCTCCTAATAAATCTACAAGAACTATTACTCCATCACCACTATTTAATTCATTTATTCTTTCTCCTAATTCTTCACCAAAACTCTCTGCATCTTGTCCTCTTTTTAAAGATACTATGTTAAAATTCTCTTGAGTTCCACAAATCATATCTATTGCATCAAATATTCCATTTGCCATTTCTCCGTGAGTTGCTACTAATACACCTATCATTCTTCTTTTCCTCCTAAAAAAACTATTTATTGATAGATGGACTGTATCAAAATAACTCTTTAATAAAACTCATAAACAATATTAATAAGCAATTCTTATAATATGCTTTTAAGCTTTATTGCTAACTTTTGATACAGCCCATCTTAAATCAAAATTAAATATACTTATTTAAATTATGCAACTATTCCCAAAGCACCTAAAGTAGTAAATATTACAAACATGCATATAACAATTTTAACTGGACTCCACTTTTTATTTCTTAATAAGTGGAATACTCCTAAAACAGCTAAAACTGGAAGTAATTTAGGGAATAAGCTATCTAAAGTTGTTTGAAGAACAAATTCATATCCTCCAAAGTTAGCTTGTATTGGAGTTGTAATATTGATTATTGAACCAATCATACCTCCAACAACTATCAATCCTACGATTCCAGCTCCAAAAGTAACCTTTTCCATCATACCAGCTGAACTTGTAGCTAAATCTGCACCCTTTTGGTAACCTAAAGTTATAAGTTTCCACTTAACAAATAAGTTCCAGCTTATGAATATGATTTGTGTAATTATAAGAGCTACTAAGGCACCAGTAAAATCTTCAGTTAAAGCCATAGATGCTGGTATAGATATTAATAATGGTCCTAAAATTGCAAACATCATACTATCTCCGATACCTGCTAAAGGTCCCATCATACCAGTTTTAATACCTCTTATAAGATCTGGATCAGCCTTTTGTTCTTCTAAAGCAGCAACTATACCTAAGATAACGGTTGCACCATAGTTAGGACAAGTATTAAAGAATTCCATGTGTCTAGTTAAAGCCTTTTTCATACCCTCTGGGTCATCTTTATAAACTTTCTTTAAAATTGGTGATATAGAAATTGCAAATCCTAAGGCTTGCATTCTTTCATATGACCAAGAAATTTGTAATAATAAATGGTTCAAAAAGACTTGCCATAAATCTTTTTTTGTTATTTTAGATTCCATTAGAATTCGCCTCCTATCTGCTCAAAATCTGCCTCATCATTTACTTTAGCTCCATCATTTTTATGATATAACTCAACGTAAATAACAGCAGTTATAAGACCTATTAAACCAACTGCAATCATTGGTAAGTTTAAGAAACATACTAATATAAATCCCATGATAGCAAAATACCATTGCTTAGTTATTGGTAAATAGTTTAATAATATTGCAACTCCTAATGCTGGCATTGCACGTCCTGCAGCAGCGAATCCATTAGTTAACCATACAGGAACCTTCTCTATAAATGCAGTTGCAACCTCTGAACCAAAGAATGCACCTACGAAAACAGGAATTGCTCTTGATAATCCCCATGGAACTGATCCAAATAAATGCCATCTCCACATACCTTTTAGATTTCCATTTGCAGCATGGGCATCAGCTCTATGTGCACAAATTCCAGTAGATAATCTTCCTAATACATCTAGATATGATCCTAATAAAGCTATTGGAACTCCTAGTGCAATACCACTTTCATAACTTCCAGTTAAGTGACCAAAAGTAACCCCTAAAATAGCTCCAGTAGTATAGTCTGGAACAACAGCCCCACCATATGAGTGAACTCCTAGAGACATCATCTCTAAAGTAGCACCTACAAAAAGACCAGTATTAATATCTCCTAAGATAAGACCAGCTCCAAAACCAGCGATTAATGGTCTGTGCCATAAACCTAGGTAAGGACCTAACATCTCATTAATGCTTAGGAAAGCCCATACAGAGAGTAGTAAGATTTGTATAATTCCTATTTCTTGCATAAACATATCCCCCTAATTATTAAATTGTATAATTCCATTAAAATAATTAACCTTTAAAAGCCTCTACTAACGGTCTAATATCTTGTTTTGAATCTGTCGGAATCATTTGGAAGTAGCAATTAACATTCTTAGCTAATAAACTTTTTAATGCTTCAAATTCTTGATCTGTAACAAAAAGTTTTTCACTTAATTTTTTTGCATTTGGCTTATGAGTCATATTTCCTACATTTAAATCCATATGTTTGAATCCACCTTCATAGATCCTATTAGCATCTACTACATCCTTAACTAATAGAAAAACTCTCTCATTTGGAGCTAGCCCTCTATTTAAGTATGCAATAACCTTATCAACTGGCTGCATTGATATTCTTACTTGCTTTGGAGCAGCTAATTTTAATATTGCCTGTTGATTTGGATCGCTAGCAACCATATCATTGGCAACTATGATATGATTTGGATTTGTCATCTTAGACCAAGCCAAAGCTACTTGTCCATGAATAAGTCTTCCGTCAACTCTGAAATGTACTATTGGCATTTTAAATCCCCCTTAACATTGTTTATATTATTATATGCTACTAGAAATCTAGTAATTCATCTTCGCAACAATTTTATGATTTAATTTCCATTTTTACCTTATATTTACATTTTAGTCCTATATATATATCATTGCAATAGTTTTCAATAAGATTTTCTTTTAAGTTTTTGTTATCTTATTTATAAGTTTTATAAAAATAGGAATACTTTAAGAATTAAAATAAATTTTAATAAAAAAACTCCTAGAATTTCTAGGAGTTCTTGTAGGAGTTTTATTATGTTTGTTTGTGTTTGTTATGTTTGTTTGTGTTTGTCTTTATCCAGTTCATGAATAATAATCAATCTCTAATTGATAATGATTATCATGATTAAAGTATATATGTTTTTTTATTTTTTGTCAATAAAAAACATTACATTTTTTTAGATTTTTTCGCACATTTTTTCATGGCACTCATTACAGAACTTCTAAATCCAGTCTCTTCTAACTCTAAAACGGCTTCAATAGTTGTTCCTCCTGGTGAGCAAACATTATCTTTTAACTTGGCTGGATGCTCTCCAGTTTCTAAAACCATCTTAGCTGATCCTAATACGGATTGAGCTGCTAATTTATAAGCCTTATCTCTGCTTATTCCCTCTCTAACAGCAGCATCTGCCATAGCTTCTATAAACATATAAACATAAGCTGGTGATGAACCACAAAGTGCTATAAATCCATGGAAATCTTTCTCACTTAACACTTCTGATTTTCCAAAAGCATTAAATATATCCATAACTTCCTTTAATTCCTCTTCATTTACTAATTCATTAGGACAAATAGCACTCATTGCTTCGCCTACTAAAGCTGGAGTATTTGGCATAGTCTTAACTATTTTTGTTTCTTTCTTAAACCATTTTTCAACATCACTTAAATTAATTCCTGCTGCTATAGTAACAATAACCTTCTTTAAGTCTACATAATCTCTTATTTCTTTTATAACTTTTTCATACATGTATGGCTTTACTGCAAGAAATATTATTTCACTGTTATTACAAACTTCTTTGTTATCAAGAGTTGTATTTATTTCTAATTCATTTTTTATTCTTTCTGCACTTGATTCTCTTGAACATGATGCAATAATATTTTCTTTACATACAATACCTGATTTTAATATTCCACCAACCATGGCGCTTCCCATGTTACCACAGCCTATGAACCCAATTTTTTTATTCATATTATCCTCTCCTTTTTAATACAGATGTTAATTATTTTATTAACTTAATTTCTTAATAGTCATTTTAACTATTTAGTATCCAATTATAAATACTTTAATTATTATATACCTTTTAATATATAGCTACCAATAATAAGATTAAAGGGCATATCAGTATTCTGATACACCCTAAATTTATTAAACATCCTTATGAATAGCTTCATAATCTGCAAATTTACTGTATTGACCAAGCCATGCAAGCTTAACTGTTCCAACTGGACCGTTTCTCTGCTTAGCTATTATACATTCTCCAACATTTTTATCTTCTGTTTCCTTGTTATAGTACTCATCTCTATATAAGAACATAACAAGGTCAGCATCCTGCTCTATTGATCCAGATTCTCTAAGGTCAGATAACATAGGTCTATGGTCTGCTCTTTGCTCTGGAGCACGAGAAAGCTGAGATAATGCTATAACAGGACATTCCATTTCCTTAGCTATAGCCTTTATATTTCTTGAAATCTCCGCAACCTCTTGTTGTCTACTTTCACCACTTCCACTCATAAGTTGCAAGTAGTCTATAAGTATAAGATCTATTCCATATTCCATTTTTAATCTCCTACACTTAGATCTCATTTCCATTACAGAAACCCCAGCAGTATCATCTATGTATATCTTAGCTGATGCTAGTGGACCTGATGCTCTAGCTATATTATCCCAATCCTCTGGAGTTAATTTACCAGTTCTAAGACTTAACATATCTACATTAGCCTCTGAACATAATAACTTATATGCAAGCTGTTCCTTTGACATTTCCAAAGAGAATATAACAACACTCTTTCCCTCTCTTAAGGCAGCATGTTCTGCTATGTTAAGAGCAAAGGTTGTTTTACCCATAGATGGTCTTGCTGCTATAAGCACCATATCACCTTTTTGGAATCCAGAGGTCATCTCGTCTAAATCTTTAAATCCAGAACCAACACCTGTAAGTTCTCCTTCATTATTAAATATGGCCTCTATCTGTTCAAAACCTCTTTCAAGAACAACGCTTAAAGGTTCAAAATCATTTGAAGATCTCTTTTCAGATAAATCAAATATTTTCTTCTCTGCTGAATCTATAACTTTTTCAACATCTTCTTGATTATTATAACAATTCTCTATAATTTCTGTAGAAGATTTTATAAGTCTTCTCAGCATAGCCTTTTCATCAACTATTTTTATGTATGATTTTATGTTAACTGTACTAAGTACAGATGCACTTATCTCTGTTACATAACTTATACCACCGGCTTTTTCAAGTCTATCAGTAGATTTTAAATACTCTAAAAGAGTTAATTGGTCTACAGCCTGATCTCTTTGGTACATTTCTATTATACTTTGAAATATCACCTTATGAGCATCTCTATAAAATGAATCCTTATTTAAAACCTCAGCGGCTTGAGCTATGGTTGTTCTATCTATTATCATTGCCCCTAAAACAGATTGCTCTGCTTCTATACTTTGTGGCAAACTCTTCATTACTGGTGCTTCCATTATTCCTAGTTCTCCTCCTTTCCCCCAAAATAAATTTCTAATATCATTAAAAGTTTATAAGAACCTCTAAATCTTATAAACTTTTCTTACATTTAAATATTTTATTATAATTTTATACGTTATTATCCAATATAACCTAAACAATATACTTTATACAAAAAAAATTAATTTCGCCATATAATATCTAATTAAATTTCTACTTATATAAAAAATTAATTAATAAAATATTAGCCCACTATATATAGTAAGTTAAATTTATCAATCTATATTTGTAATAATAAATATAATTGCTTCATCACAATATATATAATACATGAAATCTCATGAAAAACCTATACTTTTTATTTATGCTGAATAAATTTAAAAGATAAAACAAAAAACCTAGAAATCAATCTAGGTTTTTTGTTTTTAATTAAAAGCTATTTCCATAAGCTCTTCTATAGAACTTATAGCTTTAACTTCTATATCTTCTAATCCTTTAGGGATTTCATTTTCATTATCTTTAGGAACAGTTACTAACTTAATTCCCTTTCTTCTAGCTCCGTATATTTTTTCAAATATACCTCCAACTGGTTTAATCTTTCCTCTTAAAGAAATCTCTCCAGTTATAGCTAAGTCTTGTCTTATTGGCTTTTCTAATAAAGCACTCATTATACATATTGTAATAGCGGCCCCAGCAGATGGTCCATCTATCTTTCCTCCACCAATTACGTTGACATGTATATCATAGTCATTTATATCTTTATCAGTTAGCCTTTTTATTACAGATGCAGCATTAAATACAGAATCTTTAGCCATTGAACCAGCAGTATCATTGAATCTTATTTTTCCAGCACCCTTTTTCTTAGCTTTAAAAGCAGTGGCTTCAATCTCTATTGTTGAGCCTAAGAATCCTGAAACTCCAAGTCCATAAACATGACCTACTTCTTTTTCTTCTAAATTTTCTAGTATTTCATATGGAGTAAATCTTCCTATGCTTACAACTTCATTTAAATCCTTTGAAGTTATTTCTAGGTCTTCTGGAACTTCTCCCTCTAAGCCATAAATAGCATGACCATAAGCATCTGCTAATATATTTACAGCTCTTCTACCTTCTATAGTGTAAGAAGCTATTTTCTTTTCTAAACCTTCTTCAAGCTTAACATTAAGCTTCTTAGCTGCATTTAATACTATCTTTTCAATATCTCTTGATGATAGTGGTTCAAAATAAACCTCTGTACATCTTGAACGTAAAGCAGGATTTATTTCTCCTGGCTCTCTAGTAGTTGCTCCTATTAAAACAAAATCTGCTGGAGCTCCTTTATCAAAAAGATATTTTATATATTTAGGTGTATTTTCATCGTCTGGATCATAGTAAGATGATGAGAATTCAACTCTCTTATCTTCTAAAACTTTTAAAAGTTTATTTTGAAGTATTTCATCTAATTCTCCAATTTCATCTATGAATAATATACCACCATGAGCTTCAGTAACTAAACCTGGTTTTGGTTCTGGAACCCCTATTTCAGCTAAGTCTCTTTTGCTACCTTGATATATTGGATCATGTACTGAACCTAAAAGTGGGTTTGTGATTTCTCTTGGATCCCATCTTAAAGTTGTACCATTAACCTCTATGAATTTTGATCTATCGTCAAATGGAGTTGATTTTAATTTCTTAGCTGTTTCTAAAGCAATTCTAGCAGCTGTTGTTTTACCAACCCCTGGAGGTCCATAAAGTATTATATGTTGAGGGTATGGTGAAGCTAGTTTTGAAAGAAGTGACTTAACAGCTCTCTCTTGACCAACTACCTCATCAAATGAATCAGGTCTTAATAAAGACATTATATTCTTATTTGGAACTCTTTCATCTAGTTCTTCAAGTTCCTCAAGCTTTTTCTCTGTCTTAGCATTCTCTGGACCTTTTTTCTTTTTCATTATATTTACTCTAAGTTCATCAACATACTTTTCTTGCTTTTCCATTAAGAATTGTTCAACTTCTTTTTCTATTTTATTTTGAACATATCTTCTAGCAATAGCATCTGATATCATAGCACAAACATCTTCTAAAGCTTCATTGATAGTTTCTTCAGTTGGAACTTCACTTAATCCCTTTCCTTCAGAAACAATTTTGCTTAATCCATAAAGTCTTTCATAAGGATCAGTTGAATTTATATAATTTTGTACTTTAAATCTTATAACTCTCGCTCTAAATGCACCTTCATCTAATATATTATTTATTATATCTTTTAGTGCTTCAACTTGAGATTCTACTCCAAGTTCACTATTCATAACATCTTGTAGAACCTCTAATTCTTTAATTGATTTCAAAATAGAATCCTCCTCTTATTGAACAGGAACAACCATAACCTTCATCTTTGTTGAAACTTCTGGATATAGTTTAACTTCTATGTTATAAGTTCCTGCAATTTTTATTGTATCCATAACAATTTTCTTTTTATCAACTTCTACATTAAATTGTTTTTTGATAAGTCCTGCTACATCTTTACTAGTTATAGCTCCAAATAATTTTCCATTATCTCCAGCCTTGCCATCTATTTTTATTACTTTATCTTTTAAATCAGCAGCTAAAGCTTGAGCAGCTTCTAATTCAGCTAACTTTTGTCTTCTTTCGTTCTCTTTTTTATTATTTAATATATGAAGATTATTATCAGTAGCTTCTTGAGCTAATTTCTTTGGAAATAAAAAGTTTCTAGCATATCCATCTGATGCATTTATAACATCGCCTTTTTTACCTAATTTTTTAACGTCTTGAAGTAATATTACTTTCATTTTATTCACCTTCCCTTGAGTTTTTTGCAATAGCTTCTTTTATTTTTTCTATAGCCTCGTCAATAGTGGTATCCTTAATCTTAGCACCAGCCATAGTCATATGACCTCCGCCACCAAGTTCTTCAAGAATTACTTGAACATTAATATCACCTAAAGATCTTGCACTTATAGCAACATCCTCACCTAATTTTATTAATACAAATGAAGCTTGTATTCCAGTAATATTTAAAAGTTCATCAGCAGCTTGAGCCGCCACAACAGTATCAGTAATATTTTCTGGACACACTGCTATTGCTATTTTATTTTCTACTTTTGCAGATTTTATTATTTCTGCTTTTGCTATATAATTTTCTAAGTTATTACTAAATATTTTTTTAATCTCTACTGTGTCTGCACCTAATCTTCTTAAAAATGAAGCTGCTTCAAAGGTTCTCACACCGGTTTTAAAAGAGAAATTCTTAGTGTCGATATAGATTCCAGCTAAAAGACCTTCTGCTTCAATTCTATTTAATTTAGGCTTATCTAACATATACTGAACCATTTCAGTAACAAGTTCTGATGTAGATGAAGCATATACCTCAATATAATTTAATAGTGCTCCTTTTATATCCTCAGGACTTCTTCTATGATGATCTATTACAACCACCCTTTCAATAAGTTCTGTTAACTCTCTATCTAATACATAGTTTGCACTATTAACATCTACTACTATTAATAAAGTATTGTCATCTATATTCTTTTTAGCTTCTTCAGTAGATATAAATAGTTTACTATATTCTTCTTTTTCTTTAACTCTATCTAAGAAAAATTCTATAGCATTAGTATCTTTTTCTAATACTATATTAACATTTTTTCCTAACTTCTTCACTACTGAAGCTAAACCAAATGAAGCACCAAAACAATCCATATCAGGATTTTTATGTCCCATTATATAAACGGTACTACTTTCATAAACAAGTTCTTTTAATACATGTGCTACAACCCTCGCTCTAACTCTTGTTCTCTTTTCAAGTTCCTTAGCATTTCCTCCAAAGAACTCAATATTTTTACCTGATTTAATAACTGCTTGGTCTCCACCTCTGCCTAAAGCTAATTCCTTAGCCTTTGTGGCATCATCTTGGTTTTGTGCAGGAGTTTCTCCACCTCTACCAACACCTATACTTAAGGTTACTTCTATTTCATTTCCTAAGTTAATTTCTCTTATAGTATCTAGTATATCAAACTTTTTAGAAATTTCCTTGCCAATAATAGCATCATCTACTGATAAAATATATTTACTATTATCATATTTTTTTATCATGGCATTTAGTGAATTTCCATAGTTATTTATTGTTCTTTCTATTTCTGCTATAAGTAATGGTTTTTTGTCATCATCTATTGTCTTTAAAACTTCACTAAAATTATCAACCTCTAAAAGCATTATACTTTCTTTTGTGGCCTTCTTTAAATAAGTAACATCATTGAAAAATACCAAGAAATACTTTTTATCTGATTCATCTAATTTTAAACACTCACTGTAAACTTCATAGATATTACTTTTTATCTTTATATTTTGAGAATTTTCTTTTCCTGTTCTAATGATCTTATCTAAAGCAACACCTTTTATTACAGATACTAAATTTGTTTCTAGCAAATCTTCACTATTTATAAGTTTACTAAACTTATGGTTATACCATATTATTTCACCAGTAGAATTTAATATAGTTAACGGAAAAATCAAATTAAAAATATTGTCTTTAACTTTCTCATCTACATTTTTATATAATTTATCTATCTTTTCTTCCTCATCCTTTTCTTCTCTTAAAAAGTCAGATATTCTATAGATTAAATATATTATGTATATAAAAGCTATTATTAAAGATATTATTTTAAAGTTTAATTTCCAAAATACTAAGCATGCTAAAACTACAAATGCAAAGTAAGCTAAAAATTTATTATAATCTTCCAATATTGATTTCATTTTAACAGCCCCTTACTAAATATAAATATTAGTTATTGCACTTTCTTTTTTAGTTTCTCCTTAATGTAACTTCCTAAACTATTTGGATCTACACCTCTTATATCTATTAATACATCAACCATTCCTAATAATCCAAATAATTGTGGTATTGAAGTAACCATTAATATACTCATAAACACTATTAAAAAATTGCTAAATCTATATCTATACTTTAATAAATTTGAGACTACAGCCAATCCTTGAATTATAAGCATAGCAAATAATAAATTTAATGTAAGCATATACATACCCTTATTACTTATTACTCCCTTGCTTACTAAAAACATAACAAAAAGATTTATTAATACAACTGCCGCAATTAATATTGGGTTAAAAAACCAATTTGAAAAAGGTGGTAAGCTATTTAATTTAAATCCTAATTTATTAATAATATACTTCCCAACAGTATAGCTTAAAAATGCTCTCATTATTATAAGCATAACTAATACCATAGGTATCATATTCATTATAAAACTTGCGTCAATAGACTTCATAAGTTCTATCATTTGCGTGTTAGCCTGTGAACTTCCCATTATTTGTTCACTGATTTTAGCAGCTTCATTAAAAACATTTGCTAATTCATTTATATATTGATTAAATGTAATTCCTGTAAAAGCTGAAAATAATAATGATATTCCTATTAATACTCCAATTGTATTTGCTACAATTAGATATATAAATGATTTTATTCCTGAAAATTTCTTTCTAACACAGGTTCCTAAAACCAAACCTATAATTCCATTTGTTATAGCTAATTGAATTCCATATATAGAACCCATGAAAAATCCAATCAAAATTCCACTGATAACAATAGAACAAATAGAGGTTTTAAGATTATACTTTAAATATAATAAAGCTATAGGAATTGGAATAGCAAAGCTTATTATTGTGCCTATTCCTGGTAAGCTAGTAAGCATCATAAGCACAAATGTTATTGCTGACATTATTCCAGCTTCAACTATAGATTTACTCTTATTTTTTTCTTCCATATGTTCCTCCAAATAAATTATCTTCTTTCTTTTAAATGATTAAATAATTTAGTTAAATTACCTCCTTGTTTTTCTAAATTATCTTCTTCAACTATACCAATTTTTAAACTTTTTTTAATTGTCTCATCTACTTCTATTGCAGAATGACCTAGCTTATCTGCTAAAATGTATAATAAAATAATTAAAGATGCTATGCAGTTTACTATGGCATCCTTTGCTACATTACTTCCCTTTGTTAAAAGTGTAAATAGTTCTCCTAATATGCAGATAATTTGAGCCTTTATTTCTTCAATAATCTTTATATCTCCCATGATATTAAAGTTATCTTTTTTCATATTTCCCTCCCAATTATACCCTTTATTATATACCTTTATTTTATTTATTTTTTTAGTCTTGTGCAATAAATGAGACTTAATTCAGAGAAGCTTTGAAAACTCTGAATTATAGTAGCATTTATATTAAAGTGTACATGTTTTAATAAGTATACACTTTAATATACTTACCATACAAATAAAATTTTCTTAAGCCATTTAATAAAACTATTTAAAACTTTAATGATTATAATAATTTAATATATAATAAAAAAACCCCTGAAAATATCAGGGGTTTGCAACCATTACTCAGTTGTGAATGGTAATAATGCGATATTTCTTGATCTCTTGATAGCATCTGTTAATTGTCTTTGATGCTTAGCACAAGTTCCAGAAATTCTTCTTGGTAATATTTTACCTCTTTCTGTGATGTATTTCTTTAATTTAGCTACATCTTTGTAATCTATTGATTCAGCTTTATCAACGCAGAATATGCAAACTTTTTTTCTTGCTCTTCTGAATTTTCCGCCTCTTTTTACGTTACTCATCACTATTTCCCTCCTTACCTAAAATCTGAATTAGAATGGAATGTCTCCATCATCAATTGGTGTCATATCATCATTACTATTGAATGATGAATCACTAAATGAATTGTCTGGCATACCAAAAGAACCACCGAAATCATTTCCTGAACCAAAGCCTGAGTTTCCTCTTGCTCCACCATTTCCTGAATCGATAAAGTCAAAACTTTCAACAACTACATCAGTAGTATATCTTCTAGTTCCATCTTGAGCTTCATAACTTCCAGTTCTTATATTTCCTGAAACAGCCAATTGTCTGCCTTTAGTAATATATTGAGCTATGGTCTCACCAGTTTTTCCAAAAGCTATGCAACTGATAAAATCAGCTTCATCTTTTTTGAATTGTCTATTTACAGCTAGTGTAAATCTTGCAACTGCTGTACCGCTTCCTGCTGCAAATCTAAGCTCTGGATCTTTAGTAAGTCTACCAATTAAAACTACTTTATTCATTTACGACCACCTCTTATTGCTCTTCTTTAACGATGATGTGTCTGATTATTCCGTCAGTTATTCCGAATACTCTGTCTAACTCTTTTGGTAATTCTGGGTTAGCAGTGAAGTTGATTAAAGTATAGTAACCTTCGTTAACTTTAGCGATTTCGTAAGCTAATTTTCTCTTACCCCAGAAATCAACGTTGTCAACTGTACCATTTCCGTTTTCTATAACACCCTTGAATTTTTCGATTAAAGCTTTAACAGCTTCCTCGTCTAATGATGGGTGAGCTACGAATATAGTTTCATATTTTCTCATCATTTACACCTCCTCCCTCTGGACTACGGCTATGCTCTAGCATAGCAGGGATTACAATTAAATATTCTAACATTAAAAGAGGGTTATTGCAACCCTCTTTATTAATGTAAACATAACTTTTATGAATTTATTTTTTAAAATTTTTATTCATTAATTTCTTCCTCTGGAGCATTTGATTTTATAATCTTTTTTACTCCTTTTTGGAATTTAGACCTAGGAATCATTACAATCCTTGAGCAGCCTAAGCATTTTATTTTAATATCAGCACCAACTCTTATAACTTCCCACTCATCACTTCCACAAGGATGAACTTTCCTCATTTTAACTATATCACCAAGATAAAATTTATTTATCAAATTAAATAACCTCCTCTAAAATAAAATTTATATAAATTAACCTGTAATTATTTCTTTCATATATTTCTTTTTATCAAGAGTCATTTTTATCCTCTTTCTTAACTCTACTTCTGTTTCCCAAAGCTTCATTGATTTTACTTTTCCACAAATTCTAAGATTAACACTAGAACTTGTTAAGTCTGTAACTCCCCAAACTTTTAAAGGTTCTGTTATATTATTATTTTCTTTATTATATGTATAACAAACTGAATTTATAGTGTTTATTACTTTATTTATATCCTCGCTATATGAAATTCCAATATCAATCTGAACTCTCATATCACCTCTACAATTATTTGTTACTATCCTTATCATTCCATTTGGAATAATATGAAGAGATCCATCGTAGTCTCTAAGTTCAGTTGTCCTAAGACCTATTACTTCCACAATTCCACTTACGCCCTCTATGGTTACATAATCACCAACATTGTATTGATTATCAAAAAGTATAAATATCCCATTTATTACATCTTTAACAAAACTTTGTGCTCCTAAACCTACGGCTACGCCTCCTACAGAAGCAAATGCCCAAGATATATTTCCAAATATAATAGACAATATAGTTGTTATACCTATAAAATAAACAGAATACATCAAAATACTTTTTAATAAAGTTCCCAATGTATTTGCCTTTCTTGTGTCTAAGGAGAACTTAAAGTTTGTATCTATCTGTTTTTGTACAGCTTTATCTATTAATTTACTTCCTATTTTAATTACCAAAATCATAAAAATAACTATGACACATATTGTTATAAATTTTTTTAATAGAAAATCAATAGTAGATAAAGAAATACTTATTTTCCCAAGCTTAATGTGATCAAATTCAAAATTAATTCCTAGCAAACTATCTAATAACATTAAACCACCCCTTATAATTTTGAAATAAATAATTATTTATATATTTCAAATCCTTTATTGGTTATTGAATATATATTTTTAAATTTAATTTCTAAAGTTTCTATCTTTTCTAATTGATCCTTATTAAAAGCTGAGCTTATTCCACAACTTTTTGTTATGTAAGTTGGAGTTGGCATTATTATAAATGATATTCCATTTTCTTTAAGTATTCTTTCTCCTTCCATAGCCTCATGTGTATTATTAAAAACCATGATAAAGTCTTTCATGCTATTTTCCTCCTAAAAGTATATAGTTTTGTTAATATATATTATAAGTATATATCATAAAAGTTAACACTTTCAAAATAATGGTGAAAGCTTTTCTATTTTGAACTATAATATAATTATGTAAATTTATAAAAACAACTGTAAAAGGAGTTTGAGTATGTCTTTTTTCTATTTAAAGGCTATTTTATCTGGAATTGTAACTGGCCTATTAGTTTCTATCCCATTAGGTCCAGCTGCAATAGAAGCTGCAACACAATCTCTAGATAAAGGATTTAAAAAAGGCTTTGAAGTTTCATTAGGCGCAATAGCTGCTGACTATTTGTACATATTGTTAATAAACTTCGGAGTAGCCCAATTATTAAATTTAAATAGGTATGTAGAATGTGCCTTTTGGATTATTTCAGGATTAGTTCTTATAATAGTTAATTTAATATTTAAATCTTCTCAAAAAAGTTTAGACGAAAAATGTGTTGAAACTATAGATAGTCATAAAACTGGTAATGGTTTTATAAATGGTTTTTTAATAACCTTTGTAAACCCTATGACCTTATCAGTATGGATGGCTGTAAGTGCTGGAATAATGAGCATCTGGAAGCTTTCAGGTAGACATTTCTTTTTAGTAGCCATAAGTGCTATGTTTATAACAACTTTAGCTTGGTTTATATTATTGAATTTTATGGCTGCCAAAGGTGGAAGTCTAGTAAAAAAAGAACTTACTGGTAAGGCTGATAAAAGTGTAAAATATTTTATGGTTTTACTTGGATTAGGATTTACTATATACGGAATATTTAAAATTTTCATGTGAGGTTTTTGCTTATGAATAAAATATATTTTGATAATGCAGCAACTACTTTCCCTAAACCTGACTCTGTAATAAAAGCAATGTTTGATTACATGAGTTTTGAAGGTGGAAGTGCTAATAGAGGCTCCTCATCTACAGCTCTACAAAGTAGTAGAGCTGTCTATGAATGTAGATATGAAATAGCTAAATTTTTTAATTTTCCTAAAAGTGAAAATGTTATTTTCACTAATAATATTACAACATCATTAAATATGTTACTTTTAGGAATAATTAAATCTGATTGGCATATAATTACTACATCTATGGAACATAATTCTGTCTTAAGACCTTTAGTAAAAATTAGTGAAGAACTTCCTAATGTAGAGCTAGATATAGTTCAATGTAATAATGAAGGTCTAGTATCAATTGAAAAGATAAAAGAAAAAATAAAGAGTAATACAAAGCTTATAATTTTATCACATGCATCTAATCTAGTTGGAACAATTCAACCAATTAAAGAAATAGGGAAGCTTTGCAAAGAAAATGATATCTTCTTTATTTTAGATTCTGCTCAAACAGCAGGGGTTATTTCAATTGATATGACTGAACTTAATTTAAATGCATTAGCTTTTACAGGTCATAAGTCTCTTTTAGGCCCTCAGGGAATAGGTGGTTTTATTATAGATGATAAATTAAATTCTATATGTAAAAATATCTTTTCAGGAGGAACAGGGAGTAATTCCTCACTAATAGAGCATCCTCAAGAATTGCCTGATAAATTTGAATATGGAACTTTAAACACTCCAGGAATAATAGGGCTTCTAGAGGGAATAAAATTCATAGAAAAAGAAGGCATTGAAAATATAAAAGCAAAAGAAGAAGTATTATGCCAAAAAGCTATGGATTTATTATCTGAAATTCCAGAAGTTAAGATTTATGGTCCTATGGATGCAAAAAAGAAAACTTCAACAATATCTTTCAATATAGAGGGTATGGATCCTGAATTCACAGGATTCTTGTTAGATAGTGAATTTAACATAACATGTAGGACTGGAATTCATTGTACTCCGCTTGCTCATAAAACAGTTGGTTCATATCCAGCTGGAAGCATAAGAATAAGTTTAGGGTACTTTAATACAATAGAAGAAGTCTATAGATTTGTTGAGGTTATAAAAGAATTAATTTCAAGGAGGTAGACTTCTAACCTATGAAAAATTTAATAATCAAAAGTGAAAAAATAAGTGTGTTTTTTATTTTATACACACTTATATTTTTTACGTTTTTTAATACATTGAAATATACTTTACCCTTTCTACTAGCATTCATATTTTCATTACTACTAAAGACACCCACTCAATTTTTAATAAAAAAATTCAAATTAAATGTTGGACTTGCTTCCTTTATAAGTACCTTTATTTTTTTCTTAATAATAATAATTTTATTTACATTATTTATTACATCTTTAGCTTATGAATCTTCATCCTTAACAAATTATATTCAAGAAATAATAAATACTAATTCTAAAGAATTTCAAAATTATTTTATCTCACTACAAAATTGGATTGAAGTAAATTTTATTGATAATGAAGTTTTAAACTTAATAAAAAATACTTTAATATCTTCATTTAAAGAAATAACTGTACTTATTCTCTCTTTTGGAACTGAATTAATTCAAAAAATTTTTTTATTAATAAGTTATTTACCTTATACCTTTATGCTTCTTATTTTTACTGTACTATCAACTTATTTTTTATCAAAGGAATTAAATACTATTAATTTCAGTAAAATATTGTCTAATTATCTTAACTCTAATTACAGCAATAGAATTTTAACTATTTTATATGAAATAAAAAAAATGTTTCTGACATACTGTTTCTCTTATTTATTTTTAATTTTTATTTCTTTTGTATTAACCTTTTTAGGATTTTCCTTTTTAAATATTAAATATGCTCTATTACTTAGTGTACTTGCTGCCTTATTAGATTTACTCCCTGTATTAGGTATGCCATTAATTTATTTTCCTCTTATTTTTATTTCATATAACTCAGGAAATATTTTTTCAGCTATTTCATTATTTATATTGTATATATTTATTTTTTTATTGCGACAATTTTTAGAACCTAAATTAATGTCATCCACCTTAGGAATACACCCTTTATTAATATTAATTTGTATCTTTATAGGATTAGAATTAAATGGACTTTTAGGAATAGTATTTTGTATCTTTCTAATTATTTTTTTCAATATATTAAAAAAAGTTAATGTTTTATAGTATAGACTCCTTCTTTTTGGTAATAATTTCAAGCAAGGAGGTTGTTATCATGTGTACAAGTTTTTATATAGATTCTTTAGATCCTAAAGCTTCTTTTAAAATTAGGGATTATCTCTGTAAGGAACTTTCTCCAGTTATAAAAGAAAATAGACCAATTGTTTTTATATGTATTGGATCTGATCGTTCTACAGGAGATGCTCTTGGACCATTAATAGGGGAAAAAATTAAATTTTTAAGCAAAAATAATATTTTTGTATATGGAACATTAGAAGAAACTGTCCATGCTAGAAATTTAAAAGAGACAGTAAAAATAATAAAATCAAAACATAAAAAACCGTTTATTATAGCCATTGATGCTTGTTTAGGAGCTGTTGATAATGTAGGACATGTACTTATTGAAAAGAGACCTCTTAAACCTGGAATAGCATTAAATAAGAATTTACCTGAGGTAGGAGACTTAAGTATACTTGGAATAGTAAATATTTCTGGATCCTTAGAGTTTATGGTTTTACAAAATACTAGATTATACACTGTAATGTTACTTGCAAATGCTATATCTAATGGAATTCATCATTGTATATTAAAATCCGTAGGCTTTAAAAAGAATATATTAGATTCAACCTTAGAAAATATTTTATAAAATCCGCCATAAATACTCATATAGTTTTTTTATATACTCTCCCTATTTATTAAAATGTTTCACGTGAAACATTTTGTTTAACACAAAAATAGGTTATATTAAAACAACGTAATTCTTGTTGATTTTAATATAACCTATATTTACTCTTAAACCTATTTATTCATTGCAGCATTTAGAACATGTAGTTCTTCTTCTGATAAATCATATCTAGATATTCCTTTATCTATTGGCTTTGCATATGTTGTACTATAATCTCTACCATATATTCCAGTTAAAATAACTCCATTATTTTCTCCGTCTAATAAAGCAACTGAAAAACTTAAATCACTTCCAACGTCTTCGAAAGCTTTATATCTTATAACAGATACTTTTTGAGTACATTTTTCAACTTGAGCTTTTAACATTTTATTTGTTTCTAGCGTTTCTTCAGAATCTTTTTTTACCTCTTCAACTTTATCTAAGTAAGAGTTAATAAGTTCTTCTAAATTTTTATTATTAACTCCTCTCATAATTTTTCTAAATTTATTTTCTACCTTGCTTAAACTTCTGAAAGCTACTATTAATAGTATAAATTGTATTAAAACTAATACTATTAATCCTATTGTTATATAAGTTGAATATTGTGTAAGTATATTTAGTACATTCTCCATGTAATTTATCATCCCTTCGTATTTTTAAAATGTTTCACGTGAAACATTTTAAATATTTATAATGTCTAGTATTCTCTGTAAATCTTCTTCTGAATAGTATTCTATTTCTATCTTACCTTTATTCTTATTAGCATTTAAATTAACTTTAGTTCCAAAGTGGTCCTGAAGTCTATCTCTAACATCTTTATAATATGGATTAAGTGGTTTTCTTCTTTCTGATGTTTTTTCTTCAACAACATCATTTAATATCTTTTTAACTAATTTTTCAGTTTCTCTAACTGAAAGAGAATTATCAATTATTTTTTGAGCTATTTCATATTGTGCATCATTTTCTAAAGGTAGAATAGCTCTTCCATGACCTTCTGAAATAACTCCTTCTATTACATACTCTTTAACTCTATCATCTAACTTTAATAATCTCATTGTATTTGTTATTGCAGTTCTTGATTTTCCCATTGTCTTTGAAAGCTCTTCTTGAGTTAAAGCAAATTCTTTTAACAATCTTTCATATGCTAATCCTTCTTCTATAGGATTTAAGTCTTCTCTTTGAATGTTTTCTATTAAAGATACTTGTAGAAGTTTTTCATCTGAAATATCCATTATTAAAGCAGGTACTTCTGTTAATTCTGCTATTTTAGCAGCTCTATATCTTCTTTCCCCTGCAATTATTGAATATCCTTTTTCTTCTTTCTTCAATATTAAAGGTTGAATTATACCATGTTCTTTTACAGATTCAGCTAGTTCATTTAATTTATTATTATCAAAAAACTTTCTAGGTTGTTTTTTATTAGCTTTTATTTCTTTAAGCTCAATGTTTATTATTCCACCTTTTTCGTCTTTTTCTTCCTTAATATTATTATCTTCTGGTATTAAGGCTCCTAACCCTTTTCCTAACCCAAATTTTTTAGCCATCTATATATTCACTCCCTGTCTTTTTAGGAATTCCTCAGTTAATTTTTCATAAGATTTAGCTCCCCTACATTTTTCATCATATAAACATATTGGTAATCCAAAACTTGGAGCTTCAGCTAGTCTAACATTTCTAGGAATAGTAGTTTCATATAATCTATCTTTAAAGTACTCTTTTACTTCTTTATAAACCTCTGTACTTAAATTAGTTCTTGAATCATACATAGTCATTACTACACCTTCAATATCAAGATCCTTATTTAAAGATTTTTTAACTAAATTTATTGTATTTATTAATTGTCCTACCCCTTCTAAAGCATAATATTCTGCTTGTATAGGTATTAAAACACTATGAGCTGCAACTAAAGCATTAATAGTTAGAACTCCTAAAGATGGAGGACAGTCAATAAATATGTAATCAAATTTATCTTTAATTTTACTTATTTCATTTATAAGTATATGTTCTCTATCTTTTCTATCTATTATTTCTACCTCAGCACCTGCTAATTCCATTGTTGCTGGCACTACATAAAGATTTTCAACTAATTCACTCTTCATCATTATTGTTTCTATATCTTCACCAGCAGTTAATAAATCATATATAGACTTGTCTAATTTTCTTTTATCTATACCTAATCCACTTGTAGTATTTCCTTGAGGATCTATATCTATAGCTAAAACCTTAAACCCCTGCATTGCTAGGTACGAACATATATTTATATTTGTTGTTGTTTTTCCAACGCCACCTTTTTGATTAAAAACACAAATTGTTTTCATTAAACTTATCCAAGAATATCTTATTCTTGAACATCCACCTCCCTTCTAACACATCTATTTTATTATATATTTTTACATTACATAATAAAAGATACTATTGGTTATTTCTGATTAAAAAATGAAAAAATAGGAATGTTTCACGTGAAACATTCCTATTTTTTTATGATCTAATATATTTATTCTTTTTTAAAAGTTTTTATAACTTTCAATTATAATCTTTCTTAAACTAAAAATATTTTTAAATTATATTTATTTTAATGGTTTCTTAGTTACATTACCTGCTTTTCTTGGGAAAGTTTTTGGCGTACTTTTTATTTTATCTACTATTACTAAGTTATGATTTAAGTCTGTTCCCTCAATTTCAACCTCAGTTATTCCTTTAAGCTTACCACCTAAAGTACCAATAGCATTCTTTGAATCATTTAACTCTTCAGTTATATTTGGTCCTTTTAAAGCTATAAAATTCCCATTTACCTTTACATATGGAATACAAAATTCACTTAGCACACACATATTAGCAACAGCTCTTGACGTAGCAATATCAAAACTCTCTCTTAACTCTTTTTTTCTTGCACCATCTTCTGCTCTAGAATGTATAGTCTCAACATTTTTTAATCCTAGTTTATTTACAACTTCATTTAAAAAATTTATTCTCTTATTTAATGAATCTAATAGGGTAACTTCTACATCTTCTTTCATAATAGCTATAGGTAATCCTGGGAACCCTGCACCTGTTCCAACGTCTATTACTGTCTTAGCCTTTTTAAACTCATCTGCTTTAAAAGCTTTTATACAATCTATAAAATGTTTCTTTACTATCTCTTCATCCTCTGTTATTGCAGTTAAATTTATTTTTTCATTCCATTCCTTTAATAAATCTTTGTAAAGCATAAATTTTTGATATTTGTCTTCATTAAATTCCATACCGACACTATCACAAGCTTTTTTCATTAAATCAAAATATTGCATTCTTAATCCTCCAAAACTTTAAGAGTATAAATAATTTATTTTAATAATTTTATTTTCTACTAAAAAACTAAAGTTATCCACATGTGGATAACTTTTTGAAAGTGGTAAAACAGCACCTTTTTTAAGTTTTACACAAGACTTATCCACAGGTGCTGTTGAAAACTTCTGAATAACTTTTAGTTATCAGTATTTTTTCCAGTTTTTCTGTAATGTTCTAAGAATATTAGCAGAACTGATATATCTGCTGGGGATACCCCTGATATTCTTGAAGCTTGACCTATATTTAAAGGTCTAATTTTATTTAGCTTTTGGATAGCTTCTATTCTTAAACTATTTACGTCATTATAATCTAAATCCTCTGGAAGAACTTTTTTCTCAAACTTTTTAAATTGAGCTACTTGTTCTAATTGAGTTTGAATATATCCTTCATATCTAGCAATTATGTTTATTTGATCTCCAATATCCTTTGGTAAATCAGGTCTTTCAGGATCTAAACATGCTAATGAGAAGTAGTCTAACTCTGGTCTTTTTATAAGTTCATACATTCTTATTGGCTTTTTAAGCTCTGTTGATCCTAATTCAACTATTTTCTCATTATTTTCTGTTTTATTAGTTATTTGAAGTTCCTTAAGTCTCTCAAGCTCACGCTCTAAGTTTTTCTTTCTTTCCTGAAACTTATTCCATCTTTCTTCTGTAACTAATCCAACATTATGTCCAATTTCAGTTAATCTAAAATCAGCATTATCTTGTCTTAATAACAATCTATATTCAGCTCTTGATGTCATCATTCTATATGGCTCATTAGTACCTTTAGTAATTAAATCATCAATTAAAACTCCTACATATCCATCTGATCTTGTAAGTATCATAGGATCTTTTCCTTGAACTTTTAATGCCGCATTTATACCAGCTACTATTCCTTGAGCCCCAGCTTCTTCATATCCTGAGCTACCATTAATTTGTCCAGCACTAAAGAATCCATCAATATTTTTAAATTCTAGTGAAGCCTTTAATTGTGTTGGATCTATACAATCATATTCTATTGCATATGCAGTTCTCATAATCTCAGCATTTTCAAGACCTGGAACTGTTTTTATCATTTGAACTTGAACATCTTCTGGAAGAGATGATGACATTCCTCCAACATACATTTCTTCTGTATCATCGCCTTCTGGTTCTATGAAGATTTGATGTCTATCTTTATCTTGGAATCTCATTACCTTGTCTTCTATAGATGGACAATATCTTGGCCCAACCCCTTTTATGCTTCCATTATACATTGGTGATCTATGTATATTTTCTTGAATTACCTTATGAGTTTCCTCGTTAGTATATGTTAACCAACATGAAACTTGGTCTCTATCTATATTTTCACTTATAAATGAGAATGGTATTATTTCCTCATCCCCTGGTTGTTCTATCATTTTTGAGAAATCAACACTTCTCTTATTGATTCTAGCTGGAGTACCAGTTTTAAATCTTCTAAGGTCAATTCCTAAATCTATTAATGATTTTGAAAGTTCATTAGCATTGCTAAGTCCATTTGGACCTTGGCTATAACTAACATCTCCGATTATTATTCTACTTTGTAAGTATGTTCCACTTGTCATTATAACAGCTTTACACTCAAAAAATGCACCATTTTTAGTTAAAACACCTTTAACTTTTCCATCTTCAACTTCTACAGAAACTACTTCTAATTGTCTTAAATGAAGATTTTCTTGTGTTTCTAAAACCTTTTTCATTCTTTCTTGGTATTTCTTTTTATCAGCTTGTGCTCTTAGAGAGTGTACAGCAGGTCCTTTTGATGTATTTAACATTTTAGATTGGATAAATGTATGGTCTATATTTACTCCCATTTCTCCACCTAAAGCATCTATTTCTCTAACTAGATGTCCCTTAGCAGTTCCACCTATATTAGGGTTACATGGCATCATAGCAACGGAATCTAATGTTAATGTACAAACTAAAGTTTTACATCCCATTCTAGCTGCCGCTAATCCTGCCTCACACCCTGCATGACCAGCACCTATAACAACTATATCATAACTTCCTGCATTATATCTCATATTTCATCATTCTCCTATTTTCCACAACAAAATTCTGCAAATATTTTGTTTACTAAATCTTCCTCTAACTCTGCTCCAGTGATTTCCCCTAAGGCTCTTAAAGCAGATGTAACATAAATTGATACTAAATCTAAAAACTCATTGTTATTAAGTCCATTTAATGCACCATCTAAGTTTTCAGAAGCTCTGTATAAAGCCTCTTTATGTCTAGTATTAGTTACCATTACGCTCTCAGCATCAATTGATCCATTAAAGAATAAATCTTTTATCTTTGATTTTAAAGCATCTATACCAAAACCAGTTTTTGCAGATAGTTCTATTTTATTTTCTAAGTTATCCACAATTTCTGAGGATAACTTTCTATCTAAATCAACTTTATTTAAAAGTACTATGTATTTTCTATCTTTAATGTAATCAATGATTTCCTTGTCTTCCTCATCTAGTTCTCTACTTGTATCTAACATTAGTATAACTAAATCAGCTTCATTGATTTTTTCTTTAGATTTTTCTACACCTATTTTCTCTACAACATCTTCAGTTTCTCTGATTCCTGCTGTATCTACTAGTCTAACAGGTATTCCATCTAAATTTATATATTCTTCTATTACGTCCCTTGTTGTTCCTGCTATGTCAGTTACAATAGCTCTCTTTTCATTTAATAGAGCATTTAAAAGTGATGATTTTCCTACGTTAGGTTTTCCTACTATAACCATGCTTAAACCATCTCTAATAAGTTTACCTTCATCAGCAGTATCAATTAAATTATTTACTTTACCTCTAAGAGTTATAACATCCTCTTTTACCTTAACTGGTATAGTTTCATCTGGTTCTTCGTCATCCTCTGTAAAGTCAACAGCATATTCAATTAGAGCTAATATATCTAAAGCCTCTTTTCTAAGATTGTTTATCTCAGTAGAAAGTCTTCCTTGACTTTGAGTCATAGCTGATTTCATTGAAAGTTCAGTCTTAGCAGTTATTATGTCCATAACCGCTTCTGCTTGGCTTAAATCTATTCTTCCATTTAAAAAAGCTCTTTTTGTAAATTCACCTGGCTCAGCAAGTCTTGCACCAGCTTTTATTACATTTTGTAGAACTTTATTAGTAGCTACAATACCACCATGACAGTTTATTTCTACGGTATCCTCAGCTGTAAAGCTTCTAGGACCTTTCATAAAACTAACTATAACTTCATCTATAATCTCATTATTTTCATCTATCATATGACCATATCTCATAGTATATGGTTTTATATCTAATAAATCTTTTCCGTTTATTCCTCTGAATATTTTATTTACAATCTCAAGAGCTTTATTTCCTGATACTCTAATTATAGCTATTCCACCTTCTCCTAATGCTGTAGCTATAGCAGCAATAGTATCGAATTCTTTCATAAGCTCCTCCTTTATAATGATATTCTCAAATTTGAACTAATATTGATTTTACCCAACAAAATAGAATAAGTCAAAATTTTAAATCATATTATTTATGGCAAAAAAATATGATTTTACTAAATTGTTTAATAGATTACTTACTTAAAAATACTATCCAATTAATTAAATCATATACTTGATAAAAAAATAAGGTGAAAATATAATATTTTCACCTTATTTTTTAAATTTATCAACAATTGTAGCCTTTGGTATGACTACTTTTCTATAGTTACTAACAAGTTATCCACAATTTATCTACAGTTTATTGTGGATAAAAAAAGGAAAGCTTTAAGCTTTCCTTTTTATTTCTTTAATTCTACTACAACTCTTCTGTAAGGTTCTTCACCTTCACTAAAAGTTCTAACAAAATCATTATTCTGTAACTCTGAATGAATAACTCTTCTTTCATAAGGATTCATAGGTTCAAGTTTTAATATCTTACCTGACTTTCTCACCTTATAAGCTATTTTATTAGCTAATCTTTTAAGAGTTTCTTCTCTTTTCTGTCTATAATTCTCAGTGTCTAAAACCACTCTTTTGTACTTGTCTTCTTTAGCCTTATTAATAACTAAACTAGTTAAATATTGAAGTGAGTCTAAAGTTTCCCCCCTGTATCCTATGATGGCTCCCATCTTAGGTCCAGTAAGATTTATATTTACTAGGTCTTTACTTTCTTCAATATTAATTTCAGCTTCTATATTCATGTTATCAAGAATATCCCTTAAAAACTTTTTAGCCTCTAAGATTCTATCTCTTTTCACCTTAACTGAAATTTTAGCAGGCTTTGCACCAATTAAATTAAAGAAGCCTTTACTTCCTTCTTCTATAACAGTAACCTCTACTTTATCTTCTGTAGTGTTCAACTGTTCCAATGCGCTTTTTAAAGCTTCTTCAACAGTCTTTCCAGTAATCTCAATTGTATTCATACCCTTGTTTCACCACCTTAGAAAAGCAAAATAAATTCTTATTACTTAATATCTTTATATTGTTCTTTTTCCTTAGCTCTCTTTCTGCTAGGTAAAACAACTATGAAGTATGTTTGAACCATTTGAATTAGGTTACCTATTACCCAGTATAATACAAGCATTGATGGGAATTGTATTGACATTACACCCATCATACCAGCCATTACTATATTCATAGTATTCATATTCATTCCACCAGGTGCTCCCCCAGCTTGTGACTGAGTAAACTTTGTCATTAATAAAGATGATAAATATGTTGTTGCAGCTGATAAAATTGGTAATATGAATGTTCTATCTGGAGCCCATAAATCTCCTAACCATAAGAATGATACACCTTGTAACTCAGTTAATCCAGTGAATACATAGTATAATGCAAATAATATTGGCATTTGGATTAATAAAGGTAAACAACCACTCATTGGGTTTACATTATTCTCCTTATAAAGCTTCATCATTTCTTGTTGAGCTTTTTCAGGATTATTTTTATATTTCTTCTGAAGTTTAGCTATTTCTGGCTGTATTTCTTGCATCTTTTGTTGAGATCTAGTTTGCTTTATATTTAGCGGTAATAATATTAATCTTACTAATAAAGTTAATAAGAAAATAGTTATTACGTATCCAGCACCTACACCAAAAATATCTAGTGAGGCAACAAAGCCGTGGATAGCTTGAAATATCATTGTGAATAAATTAGTTATCGGCTTTAAAATTGACTGCAATACATTACCCTCCTATATTTAAACCGTATATATTTATTTTACAGGATCATATCCACCCTTACAGAATGGATTACACCTTAATATTCTTCCTATACTCATAAATCCCCCTTTAAAAGCACCATACTTTTGTATTGCTTCTAGTGCATATTGAGAACAGGTTGGATAAAATCTGCAACAAGGTCTCTTTAAAGGTGAAATATATTTTCTATAGAATTTAATCATTACTATGAACAATTTTTTCATTATCACGTAGACCTGCCTTTTTTATTAAATTATTCATGGCTTTCCCTACTTGCTTAAAATCCTTACCGTTTATAGCAACTCTAGCAATAAACACAAAGTCATAGCCTTCTTTAAGTTCACTAGAATTAAGTCTGTAATTTTCAAGTATAAGTCTTTTAACTCTACTTCTAACTACGCTTTTTCCAACCTTCTTGCTAACTGAAACCCCTACCTTGTTGAAACGTTCTCCATCCTTTGTAACATTTTTTCTGTTAGGATAAACATAAAGAACCAGTAGGTCATTAGCATAAGATTTTCCTCTTCTATAAACTGTTCTAAACTCATTGTTCTTTCTTAAACTTAGTAACATTTAAATTTGCTCTCCTTTTTTCTGCTTTTTAGTGCAGAAAAAGGCCACAAAATGCGGCCCTTATGCTGTTAATCTTTTTCTACCTTTTTGTCTTCTTCTCTTTAAAACATTTCTTCCAGATTTAGTTTTCATTCTCTTTCTGAAACCATGCTCTTTGCTTCTTTGTCTTTTTTTAGGTTGATATGTCATGAACATTTAAATACACCCCCTTCAACCAATATTTTATTCTAGTAAAAAGCTAAAAGCTTTTTTACTTATTCGCTAATTTAGGTTTTACTGTTTAATTATATCTTTCAAGTCGCCCTCTGTCAAGAAAATAACTCACTTAAAGATTTGTTACATCTACCTTATTTTCCTTTTTTAAATATATAAATAATAATTGTTTACACATTAAATTAAGTCCTACATTAATAACTCTAAAAAATATATAAACTATATTCCACTAAAACTATCTATTATTTTATCCACAATTTATTAAATTACTCATCTACTTATTAATAGCAATACATTAAACTTAAGAAAGCTTATTTAAATTTTAAAACTATATAAATAACTCTTTTGATTAATTTATTTATCATAACTAAACTTAACTTTATAACTATAGTTATAAAGTTATCCACATATAAATAACAATATGTTATTAACTTTTTACATTTATATTATATCTCCCTGTTTTTATAGCCTAATTTATCCTTATTATATTTAAGTATTGATTATCTTAAGTTTTATTGTATTAAAAATTCAAATTTCAAAATATATTTTCCTTAATATTTCCCCTTAAATTTTAATCTTTTCGATTAATTCTAAATCTAAATAAGTTTTACACAAAATAAGTTATCAACAGCTGTTATTTTTGTGGATAACTTATTGAATACAACTATATCTTTATGTTATCATATTAATGCATTGTGAATAACTTTATTCAATATAACAACTTATCCACACTTGTGAATAATCCTGTTGATAACTTGTATATTATTCTTATTATTTTTTATTTATAGTCTTTATAATCCTTTTATTTCAACGGTTTTATATATTCTAAACTTTCAACAAGAACTGTTTATATTTCTTGTTGATAATTTTTTTATAATAAAATTTATCCACATTATCAACAGCCTGTTAATAAATTTATTCACACAATTTAAAGTAATAATCTAATATGTTAATTATATGTGCATAACTAAAAGTTAAAATCATTTTATGATTGGAGGATAGAAGATGGATGCCCAACTAAATAATCTCTGGGAACAAGCATTGAACATAATAAAAGGAGAAATATCTGAAATCAGCTTTAACACTTGGATTAAAAGCTGTACTCCTATATCAATTTCAGATAATATCTTAAAACTTTCTGTTCCTAATGAATTCACTAAAGGGATTCTAGATACAAGATATAAAGACTTATTAATTCAGGCTCTAAAGATAGTTACATCTAGAAAGTTTAAAATAGAATTCTATCTTGAGGCTGATTTAGAAGAAGAAAAAGAAAATGAGGAAAAGCAGAAAGAAGAAAAAAAAGAGAATACAAATGATGTCGATGGATCTATAGTTGTAAGTGATGAAATGTCAGCTACATTAAATCCTAAATATACATTCCAATCCTTTGTCATAGGCAATAGTAACCGCTTTGCTCATGCAGCATCTTTAGCAGTTGCTGAATCACCTGCTAAAGCTTATAATCCATTATTTATATATGGAGGAGTGGGACTTGGGAAAACGCACTTAATGCATGCAATAGGACATTATATTCTTCAAGAAAATCCTAAAGCAAAAGTAGTTTATGTATCATCTGAAAAATTCACTAATGAACTTATTAATGCTATTAAAGATGATAAGAATGAAGAGTTTAGAAATAAATATAGAAAAGTCGATGTTTTATTAATAGATGATATTCAATTCATAGCAGGTAAAGAACGTACTCAAGAAGAGTTCTTCCATACCTTTAATGCTCTACATGAAGAGAATAAACAAATTATACTATCATCAGATAGACCACCTAAAGAAATTCCTACATTAGAAGATAGGTTAAGATCTAGATTTGAATGGGGTTTAATAGCAGATATTCAACCACCTGATTTCGAAACTAGAATGGCAATACTAAAGAAAAAAGCTGATGTTGAAGGCTTAAATGTACCAAATGAAGTTATGGTATATATAGCTACTAAAATCAAATCAAATATAAGAGAATTAGAAGGCGCACTTATAAGAATAATAGCTTATTCTTCCTTAACTAATAGAGATGTAAGTGTTGATTTAGCTTCAGAAGCACTTAAAGATATAATATCTAACAAAGAAAGTGCTCCAGTTACAGTAAAAACTATTCAAGAATCCGTAGCAAATTATTATAATTTAAGAATAGAGGATTTAAAATCTCAAAGAAGAACTAGAAATATAGCTTATCCTCGTCAAATTGCTATGTATTTAAGTAGAAAACTTACAGATATGTCTTTACCTAAAATAGGCGAAGAATTTGGTGGAAGAGACCATACTACAGTAATTCATGCTTATGAAAAAATTTCTGAAAATTTAAAGACTGATGAAGGTCTACAAAGCATGATTAATGACATCACTAAAAAACTTACTCAAAAGTAATTAACAAAGTACATAATAACTGTATATTATCTGTGGATAACCTGTGAATTATTATGTTTATTATTTTTTACCTGTTATTTTATTGTGGATAATTGTTCACAGTAATCTACAGGTTATCCACAAGCAAAAAATCTCTGTAAGTCTTGGAATACAAAGGTATCCAAGGTTTATCCACAAATCCACAGGTACTATTACTATTATTATTATATTTATTATCTATTATTATATCTATTATGCAAAAATTCACACTGTGTATAACTTATGTGAATAAGTCCTAAAAGGAGGGTTTTTATTTTGATATTTACATGCGACAAAAATAAATTACAAGAATCTATAGCTATAGCTCAAAAAGCTATAACAGGAAAATCAACAATGCCTATCTTAGAAGGTTTATACATAGAAGCTTCTGAGAACATAGTAACTATAATAGGATCAGATAAGGATGTTAGTATAGAAACTAAATTTGAAGTTGATGTTACTGAACCAGGAAAGTTAGTTGTTGATGCTAAAATATTTGGAGAGATAATAAGAAAGTTACCTAACGATAAAATTAAAATAGAAACAGTATCAGAAGAAGCTATAAGAATAACTTGTCAAAAGTCTGTATTTGATTTATTACATATGAATGCAGAAGATTTCCCAAGCTTACCTAAAATAAATGAGAACATGATATTCTCAATAAACCAAGGAATTCTTAAAAACATGATAAAAGGAACTTCTTTTGCCATAGCTCAAGATGAAACTAGACCTATTCTTCAAGGTATATTATTTGAGATTAAGGACTCTAAATTAAATTTAGTAGCTTTAGATGGATATAGATTAGCGATAAGAACAGAGAATATAGATACTAACAATACAATTAATGCTGTTATACCAGGAAAGACACTTAATGAAGTAGCTAAGATATTAGAAGATTCAGAGGAAATAGTCAACATAACATTTACTCCAAATCACATATTATTTAATATGGGAGATACAAAAGTTATTTCTAGATTACTAGAAGGTGAATTCATAAAATATGATGCTTTATTACCAAAAGAACATAAATTACAAATTGAAGTTGATAAACAAACTCTTCAAAACGGTATTGAAAGAGCATCTCTTATGGCTAAGGAAGGAAATAGTAACTTAGTTAAGTTTGATATAACTGATGAAAATATAGTAATTACATCTAATTCTCAATTAGGAAAAGTTAGAGAAGAGGTTACTATTAAATTGCAAGGGGATGAAATTCAAATTGCATTTAACTCAAAATATTTATTAGATGTTTTAAAAAATATGGAAGAGGACAAAATAGAATTAAGAATGACAAGTAGCATATCTCCATGTATTATAAGAAATAAGAACAATGATTTATGTGAGTATTTAGTTCTACCTGTTAGAATAGCAAGATAATTTAAATTAGATTTCTATAACTATGGTGAGTTTAGTATTACTAAACTCACCATAGACTATTTTTTTATTTTATTTTTTTGAAAGGAGAAACAATGTAATTTTTAAATATACATTGTGTGTATAATTATGCAAGAAGTAAAAATTAATACAGAGTTTATAAAGTTAGATTCATTTTTAAAATGGTGTGGAGCAGTTAGCTTAGGATCAGAAGCTAAAATGTTCATAATGGACGGAGAAGTTTTAGTAAATGGTGAAGTATGTACTCAAAGAGGAAAAAAATTAAGAGTTGATGATACTGTAGAGTTCAATGGGGAAATTTATAAGTTAATTTAAAGATACATAGCCTAAAGAACATAAGAATATGGTATAATTAAATATAGGTGTTTTTATGTATATAAAAAGTTTGCAATTAATTAATTATAGAAATTATGAAAATTTATCAATTAAGCTTTGTCCTAATGTAAATGTCTTTATAGGTGATAATGCGCAAGGTAAAACCAATGTAATAGAAGCTATATATTATTGTGGATTTGCTAAGTCACACAGAACTAATAGAGACAAGGAGCTAATAGAGTGGAATAAGGACAGAGCTTTTATAAGGTTAGATGTTCATAAGGATAGATTAGACAAAATCATAGATGTGAATATTTTAAAAGACGGAAAAAAAGCTATTAGCATAAATTCAATAAAGATAAGCAAAATTGGAGAATTAATTGGAACATTTAACGTAGTTATGTTCTCTCCAGAAGATTTAAAAATAGTAAAAGAATCTCCTGGAATAAGAAGAAGATTTATTGATATGGAACTTAGCCAATTAAATAAAAGGTATTATCATAATTTAGTTCAATATAATAAAGTCTTACATGAAAGAAATTTAGTTCTAAAGAATAAAAATATAAATGAGGAAATGTTAGACATATTAGACATATATGATATACAATTGGCTCAATATGGAGAGAATATTATAAAGACTAGATTAAAATATATAGAACAGTTAAACAAATATTCTAAAGAAATTCATAAAGAGATAACTTCAGGAAAAGAAGAAATTGAATTTAAATATATTTCCACTGTAAAAGATTTAGATAATATTAAAGATTCTATGATAAAACTATTAGAACAAAATAGAAAAAAGGATATAGATAAAAGAGCTACGTCTATAGGTCCACATAGAGATGATTTTAATATATATTTAAATAATATAGATGCAAAGATTTATGGTTCACAAGGTCAGCAAAGAACTAGTGTATTAACAATAAAATTTGCATCTTTAAAAATAATAAAAGAAATAACAGGTGAATATCCTGTGTTATTATTAGATGATGTATTGTCAGAATTAGACTTTAATAGAAAAAGATATGTTTTAACATCAATAAAAAATATACAAACAGTAATAACATGTACGGGAATAGAAGATCTAACCAGTTATTTAGATGAAAACTCAAAAGTATTTAGAGTTATAAATGGACGTATTCAATGTTAAAGGAGGAGTATTTGTGTTTTTACACTTAGGAGAGAATGTAGTAGTTCCAGTTAAAGATGTTATAGGAATATTCGATATACAAACTGCTATGTATAGTTCAGATACTATACAATTCTTAAGAATGGCTGAAGAGGATGGCTTTGTTGAAAGAATTACAGATGAAAAGCCAAAATCTTTTGTTATAGCTGAGATAGATAAAATGAGTAAGGTATATCTTTCGCCTATTTCATCATCTACATTAACAAAGCGTACAGATATTAATTATAATCCTTAAATTTTTGAATTAAGATAAATTTGAGGTTATTACTAAAGATTTATTTTTAAAAGATTTTATAAAAATAGGATTGCCACATTTATTTTGGGAAGGGTTAACCCATAGCCTTTAAATTAATAGCCTTAAATAATGTTTACATTAAGTGTTAGGATTGAAGGAATTTCGACTAAGTTGTTTGAGATTATTCACGGAAGACCCTATAAAAGGTAAATTGCTGCTATATAGGAGGAGTTATATGTTGGAGCAAAACAATCAAAATTATGATGCAAGTCAGATTCAGGTCTTAGAAGGACTAGAAGCTGTAAGAAAAAGACCAGGAATGTACATTGGTAGTACTAGTTCGAGAGGTCTTCATCATTTAGTTTACGAAATTGTTGATAACAGTATTGATGAAGCGTTAGCAGGATACTGTAAAAATATAAAAGTATACATACACAAGGATAATTCAATTACTGTAGTTGATGATGGAAGAGGTATGCCAGTAGGAATCCATCCAAAGATGGGAAAACCAACTGTAGAAGTTATAATGACAGTTCTACATGCTGGAGGTAAATTCGGAGGAGGCGGATACAAAGTATCTGGTGGATTACATGGTGTTGGTGCATCTGTAGTTAATGCTCTTTCAGAATTATGTGAAGTAATTGTAACAAGAGATGGATATGTTTGGAAACAGTCTTATAAAAGAGGAGCTGTGCTTACAGGTTTAGAAAAAGTAGGAGAAGCTGAAGGTAGTGGAACTAAAGTTCACTTTAAGCCTGACCATGAAATATTCGAAGAAACTGAATATGATTTTGAAATTTTATCACAAAGACTTAGAGAGTTAGCTTTCTTAAATAAGGGAATAAACATAACTCTTATTGATGAAAGAGAAGATGAAGTTAAAGAAGAAGTATATCACTATGAAGGTGGTATAAAATCTTTTGTAAGCTATTTAAACAGAAATAAAGAAGTTTTACATGAGGAACCAATTTATGTAGAAGGTCTTAAAGATGGAATTTCTGTAGAAGTTTCTTTACAATACCATGATGGTTTCAATGAAAATATATTTACTTTTGCTAACAATATAGACACTGTTGAAGGTGGTACTCATCTAGCAGGATTTAAAACTGCTTTAACAAGAGTAATGAATGATTATGGTAGAAGATTTGGTCACTTAAAGGAATCAGATAAGAATTTATCAGGAGATGACATAAGAGAAGGTTTAACTGCTGTTGTTTCTGTTAAAATATCTGAACCTCAATTTGAAGGTCAAACTAAAACTAAATTAGGAAATAGTGAAGCTAGAAGTGCTGTTGATTCAATTTCAGGAGAAGGAATTTCTACTTTCTTAGAAGAAAATCCTGAAGTTGGTAAAATTATAATAGAAAAAGCTTTATTAGCATCAAGAGCTAGAGAAGCTGCAAGAAGAGCTAGAGAACTTACAAGAAAATCAGTGCTTGAAAGAAGTTCATTGCCAGGTAAGCTTGCTGATTGTTCATCAAAAGATCCAAAGGAATGTGAAATTTACATAGTTGAGGGAGACTCAGCTGGTGGATCTGCAAAGCAAGGAAGAGATAGAAAATTCCAAGCTATATTACCTTTAAGAGGTAAAATAATGAACGTAGAAAAGCAAAGATTAGATAAAATCTTAGGTTCAGATACTATAAGATCAATGGTAACTGCAATTGGAGCTGGTATAGGACCTGAATTTGATATAGAAAAAATAAGATATAATAGAATAATAATCATGACTGATGCTGACGTTGATGGTGCTCACATAAGAACTCTATTATTAACATTCTTCTATAGATATATGAGAGACTTAGTTGAGCAAGGACACGTTTATATAGCGCAACCACCACTATATAAAATTTCTAAAGGAAAACAAGAGAGATATGCATACTCAGATGCTGCTGCAGATGAAATAATAGAAGAGTTTGGTGGAAAGGATAGTAGTGTAAATGTTCAAAGATACAAAGGTCTTGGAGAAATGAACGCAGGACAACTTTGGGAAACTACTATGGATCCAGAATCAAGAATATTATTAAGAGCAGACATTGAGGATGCTATGGTAGCTGATGAGATATTTACAATTCTTATGGGCGATAAGGTAGAGCCAAGAAGAGAATTTATTCAGAAGAATGCTAAAAATGTTAGCAATTTAGATATATAGTACTAATATGAGGTGAAGTACATGAGCTTAAATGAGGGAAAAGTAATACCCATAGATATAAATAAAGAAATGAAAAAGTGCTACATAGATTATGCTATGAGCGTTATTGTTGGTAGAGCATTACCAGATGTTAGAGATGGTTTAAAACCAGTTCACAGAAGAATTTTATATTCAATGCAAGAATTAGGACTATATCCTGAAAGAGGATATAGAAAATGTGCCAGAATAGTTGGGGAAGTTTTAGGTAAATACCACCCACATGGTGATTCATCAGTTTATGATGCATTAGTTAGAATGGCACAGGATTTCTCTTTAAGATATATGCTTGTTGACGGACATGGTAACTTTGGGTCTGTTGATGGAGACTCAGCAGCGGCAATGAGATATACAGAAGCTAAAATGAATAAAATAGCTTCTGAAATGCTTAGAGATATTAATAAAAATACAGTTGATTTTACTCCAAACTTTGATGGTGAGGAAAAAGAACCAGTTGTATTACCTTCAAGATATCCTAACCTTTTAGTTAATGGTTCATCAGGTATAGCTGTTGGTATGGCTACTAATATACCGCCACATAACTTAGGTGAGGTAATTGATGGAACAATAGCTCTTATAGACAATCCAGAATTAACAAGCTTAGAGTTAATGACATACATTAAAGGACCAGATTTCCCTACAGCAGGAATAATAATGGGTAAATCAGGAATAAGAGCTGCTTATGAAACTGGAAAAGGTAGAATAGTAGTAAGAGCTAAAGCTGAAATTGAAGAGGAAAATGGAAGACATAAAATAATAGTAACTGAACTTCCATACCAAGTTAATAAAGCTAAGCTTATAGAATATATTGCAGATCTTGTTAAGGACAAAAAGATTACTGGAATATCAGATTTAAGAGATGAATCTGATAGAGAAGGTATGAGAATAGTTATAGAACTTAAGAGAGATGCAAATCCAAATGTTACATTAAATCTTTTATATAAACATACAAAAATGCAAGACACATTTGGAGTTATAATGCTTGCTTTAGTTGATAATCAACCACAAATATTAAACTTAAAACAAGTTTTAGTTCACTATATAAACTTCCAAAAGGATGTTATAACTAGAAGAACTCAATTTGAGCTTAATAAAGCTAAAGAGAGAGCTCACATATTAGAAGGATTAATAATAGCCCTTGATAATATTGATGAGGTTATAAATATCATAAGAAGTTCTAAGACTTCAGAAATAGCTAAAAATACACTTATTGAAAGATTTAGTTTAAGTGAAAAGCAAGCTGCTGCAATCTTAGAAATGAGACTTAGAAGACTTACTGGTCTTGAAAGAGATAAGATTGAAAATGAGTATAATGAGCTTATGAAGTTAATAGATTACTTAAATGCAATCTTAGCTAGTGAGGAAAGATTATTAGAGGTTATAAAAGAAGAGCTTCTAGAAATAAAAGCTAAGTACTCAGATGAAAGAAGAACACAAATAGAAAAACAAGAAAATGAAATAGATATAGAAGACTTAATACAAGAAGAGGATGTTGTAATAACTCTTACTCACACTGGATATATTAAGAGAATATCTTCAGATGTTTACTCAGCTCAAAAGAGAGGTGGTAAGGGAATACAAGCAATGACAACAAAAGAAGATGACTTTGTTGAAAATGTACTTGTAACATCAACACACTCAAACTTATTATTCTTTACAACTAAGGGTAAGGTTTATAAGATAAAAGCTTATGAAGTACCAGACGCAGGAAGAACTGCTAAGGGAACAAATCTTGTAAATATATTACCATTAGAAGCAGATGAAAAAATACAAACTGTTCTTTCATTTAAGGATGTTCAAGAAGATGGATACTTATTTATGGGAACTAAACTAGGAATAGTTAAGAAAACACCATTAAAAGACTTCAAGAATATAAGAAAGAATGGATTAATAGCATTAAACCTTAGAGAAGGTGACGAGCTTCTAAGAGCTAAAATAACATACGGAGACGCAGATATTATATTTGTAACTCAAGACGGTAATGCTATAAGATTTAATGAAACAGATGTTAGACCTATGGGTAGAACTGCATCTGGAGTTAAAGCTATAAGCTTAAGAGAAGGCGACGTTGCTGTTTGTATGGATATAGCTGTAGAAGACGAAAAATTACTAGTTGTCAGTGAAAATGGTTATGGTAAGAGAACTAACCTAGATGAATATAAAGTTCAAAATAGAGGTGGAATAGGTCTTATAACATATAAAGTATCTGATAAGACTGGTAAAGTAGTTGGTGCTACTGTATGTAAAGAAGATGATGAGCTTATGCTTATAAATAACCAAGGGGTAGCTATAAGAATAAATGTAAGTGATATTTCAGTTACAAGTAGATCTGCAATGGGAGTTAAACTTATGAGGACTCTAGAAGATGAAGCTGTTGTAACTATTGCTAAAATCTCTGGAGATACTAATGAAGAGGAAGAAGAAATAACTTTATTAGATGAATCAGAAGATACAAATATAATTGTAGAAGAAGTAGCTACTGAAGTTAAGGATGAAGAAAACTAATAATTTTTAATGAAACTCTGGTGCTTTTAGCATCAGAGTTTTTTTATTTCTTAAATTTTTCTATTAAAATTCATATTTTTTTAGTTAAATAATAAAATACAAATAAAACTGAATTAGATTAAAAAGAGTTTTATTAGGCAAATTATTATATTAAAATACCTAAAAACGCTTATGGATATAGAAGAAATAGTATAAATACAATATAAACTTTACCAAGTGTATCAATAATTAAATTTTAGAGAAAAATAAAGAAATTAAGAGAAAATATAATATAATTTTATAATATGGAGTGTAAAATAAATGATTATATAACCTTATGTGATAAGATATTACTTGTCGCTGACGAACAGCAACAAAACAAAAAACAAAACTTAGCAAATAAGTTAAAAAAGTTTTTTGAAGAAAAATGTTGACAAAGTTCGAAAGTGGTGTTAAACTAAAGAGGTCGCTTAAGGGTGACGAAGAAATGGTCTTTGAAAATTAAACAGAAGATATTAACATAAACCAGCAATTCTTTTATAAGTAATATGAGTATAGATTAAACTTTTAAATTGAGAGTTTGATCCTGGCTCAGGATGAACGCTGGCGGCGTGCTTAACACATGCA
>NZ_BAAABF010000012.1:0-57448 GCF_054767895.1 Clostridium sp. CTA-17 | reverse complement strand
AGCTAAGGTTACAGCCGGTGAAAGCGGAAGTGGTACTTGGGAGCTAGACTTTGGTAATCAAAAACTTCAAGTTGGCGAAAAATATGTTGTCTTTGAAAATGCTGAATCTGTTGAAAACCTAATTGATACAGATAAAGATTACAACCTAGATACTAAGCAAATTGTTAAACATGAAGATAAAAATGATAAAGCTCAAACTCTTATTGTTGAAAAACCTACTCTTMCAGAAGTTAAAGATGGTACTTTAAAAACTACTGTAACTGCTGATGGTGTAAATGGTTCTTCTGAAAAAGAAGCTTTAGTAAGCTTTGAAAATTCTAAAGATGGTGTAGATGTTAAAGATACTATAAACTACGAAGGTTTAGTAGCTGGACAAGACTATACTTTAACTGGTACATTAATGCACGTAAAAGCTGATGGATCTCTAGAAGAAGTTGCTACTAAAATAGCTAAGGTTACAGCCGGTGAAARCGGAAGTGGCCAATGGGAGTTAGACTTTGGTAATCAAAAACTTCAAGCTGGTGAAAAATACGTTGTCTTTGAAAGTGTTGAGTCTGTAGAAAACCTAATTGATACAAATAATGACTATATACTAGATACAAAACAAATTGTAAAACATGAAAACAAAGATGATAAGGCTCAAACTCTTATAGTAGAAACACCTAAATCACCAACAACTGAAGGTACTTCTAATAAAGATAATTCTAATAAAAATAATTCTAATTTAACAAAACCTGATAATTATGATCAAAATAAAAAAGAATTAAAATTACCTAAAACTGGAGAAGGATTAACTAATATAGGTTTCACTATGTTAGGTATTATAATCTTATCAATAGTTTGTTTCCTTTCATTAAAACTAAAAAAAGTTAGAAAATAAACTTTAATTAAACAAAGAGCATAGTTTAAATACTATGCTCTTTTTTATTAGTAACTTCTATTTAAATATCTTAAACATAAAAATCTGCTGTGGTAACATTTAGATTTATATTCTATTAAAACTTCTTTTCATTTATTATTCAAATTACTTTTAATATCTTCTACATCCTTTTTTATAGTTGTTAATAGTTCTGTAAGTTCTTGTATTATACTTTGATAATTATCTTCTCTTTTACTATTTTCTTTTAAAACATAAAATAACAAATAAGAAAATAATATTGCAAATCCTCCTTGTGTAGCTATTAATTTAAAAATTTCACTCTCCATATAAACTCATCCTCCAATCTACTTTTAAACATTCCCTCTCTATGTGCATACCACTTATTCAATTTATTATAAAATCATTTTTTGGCATTGTTCTAATTTAATGCGAACATATGTTCGTATTAAATATTAAAACTTTTACATAAAAATGTCAAGGAAATTATCACCTCAACACATAAATTTTAGAATTATATTTTGTAATATAAAAAATAAAAGTAGAACTATAAAATTTTATAACTCTACTTTTATTAATAAATTTATAATAGTATTGGTTTATAATCTAATATTTTTTCTGCAATTTCTTCAGCAGATAATTCAGTATAGAAAATTAAATCAATTGGATTGGGATAAATAACATTCCTTTTTAATTTAAATATTAATTCATCAATCATAGCTTCGGACCATTCTTCCTTAGGATTTCTAATAATATTTACTAATTCTATTATCTTTTTTCTGTTAAGCTGTTCCATTTTTACTATACCTCCTTTTAATAAAATAATTAATATTCTTATACATCTATGTTACAATATTTTATAATTTATAAGAAAGGGGAGATGTTTCATGGTTAAACAAAAAGAAAAAAAATTAGAATCTAATCGCCCACTTATATTAGCAGTAATGTTTCTTATAGACTTTTTTATATTTATTTTATTTATACATAACTTTAATATATTTATTTATGCTTATATATTTATATTTAATATTTTTTCTTTCATAAATTTAATATTTATGAAAAAACTATATAGTTTTATAGACTTATATACTGCTCTTTCACTATCATCCTTTTCACTATTTTTATTTTTATCTGGTTTATACAAATTAAATGAAATTCTTTCTATAAATAAATTTATTAATTTATCTATTTTATTCATCATAATATATATTTTAATAATTATTCTATCAATAAATCATATTAAAAATTTTTATAAATCCAATAGTTATAAAAGTAAAATCTTAAAAAACTATCCTAACTATGGTTTAATAGTTATTGGTAGTTTATTAGGTTTATTTTTATCTAAATTAAATTTAAACCAAGATTTGATAATTGCATTAGGTATGTTATTACTTAGTTGTGGTTTTGCAGTATGCTATTCCCACTTTTATAAATTTTTTTATAATTTATCACATTAGAATTTATTAGAAAAAATCAAGCTTCAATTTGTTTTATATGATATAAAAAGTTATTTTCTTTAAAAATGTAACCTAATAAATAAAAAGGGAGCGTATCAAAATAATTTTTATTATATTTTGATACACTCCCTTAAAATTAATAAGCCTTATGTCTTAATATTTAATTCTCTATGATCTTTCATTTATGTTTTTCTTAGCCCCTAAATATGTTGCTAAAAAGTATCCTCCATAAATTATAACAAAAATTATTGCTGTTATAATCACATTTGGCATTATGCTAGCATTTCCAAATACCCCTACTATGGTAGAAGATATCTTTAAACCAACTATTGAATGTACTATAGCAAGTGATAAAGGAAGCATAAAATATACTCCTACTTGAGTGAATATAGCTTTATTTATCATCTTTTGATCCACACCTATTTCTTTTAATAATCTGTATCTTTCTATATTATCAGTTGATTCTGTAAGTTGCTGAATAGCAAGTACAACTGCTGATGTTATTATAAATATTAAACCTAGGTATATTCCCAAGTAAGCCATTGTTGCACCTAGACCAGCTGCATTATCATATATTTCTTTTTTTGTTATTGAATAAACCTGACTTTCTACTAACTGATCTCTTACATTCTCTAATTCTTCCTTTGTATTAGAGTTATCCTTTAGCATCACATTAAATCTACTAGACACTGGTTTTAATCCTTCAAGGAGAGAATCCTTAACAACAAAAATTAAAATATCACCTTTCATAGTAAAATTATATAGATTAATATTTTCATACTTTTTATTTGCAGGCTCTAAGGTTTTTCCTGAAATATTTATCTTCTTTCCATTTTCTGAGCTCTTATTAACCAACTTTTTCATTTGATCCATATTTCCATTTTCTAAGCTCTCATTAACCCACTTTTTCATTTCATCAATATTTCCAACTGCTAAGTATTGATTTTCCTTTAAATTAACAGGCTCTTTCCCAAGAAGTTTTAATGTATTATTGTATCCATTTTCACCAATTACTAATATATCATTATCATTAGCCACTGGAAAATAGTTCTTCATAGCAGTCATTCCCTCTTTCGATAAGAAATTACTGTATTTAACTCCACTATCATACATAACCATGTTTGAATCTTCTTTAGCTATATTAGATATATCAATATTTTTTTCCTTTAATAAGTTTTCTATATTTTCACCACTATTACTCCAAAAGGTAACATCAAATTTAGTTAAATCCTTTAAGTCAGCATTTATAGCCCTATTTATTCCTAACCCTCCTGAGAATGTACAAATAGCTAAAAATAACATTAAGCATATAAATGATAAGGATACAAAGGTTGTGTTTATTTTACTGCTTATTTGCTTCATAACAAACATATTTAAATCTCTTAAATAGAACTTTTTATTTCCTTGAATCACCTTTAAAAAGAATCCTGTTAAAGAATAAAAGAATATAAATGTTCCTATACATCCTAGTAAAATTGGTAATCCAAGAGCATTAAAACTAGCAAAGGCAATTCCATCATGTATGACCTTATAATAAGCTGTTACTAATATTCCCACACTAACTAAAAATAATATTACTGATACCCATAAGTTTTTAATAGTAGGCTTTTCATTTCTCTTTGAAGCTGTTAATAAATCTATTAATTTAATCTTTCTAACACTTATAAAGTTAAAAATTAATACAACAAGATATATTATTGAAAAACAAAGTACTGTTCTTTTAAATCCAAGTGGAGAAAAAACAAATTGAAACTTTGTAAGATCTACTTGGAACATATAGGCTGTAAGTACTGAAAGTGCTTGAGATAACATTATTCCTAGTACCACTCCTATACCTAAAGATATAGCCCCTATAAGTAGAGTTTCTAAGAATATCATTTTTGATAAGCTTCCATTTTCCATTCCAAGAGTCATATAAATTCCAAACTCTTTTTTTCTTCTTTTTATTAGATAATTATTTGCATAAACTATTAAAAATCCTAAGACAAAAGCTATAAACACAGAGAAATATCCTATTAATTGTTCTGCCATCATAAAGGCTGACTGCTTTTGCTCATTAAGTTCCATCATTACACTTTGTGACTCTATGGAGTTAAAAGTATAAAATATACATATTCCAAATATCAAGGTTAAAAAATATATTACATAATTTTTATAACTCTTTTTTATATTTTTAAAGGCTAACTTAAAATACATTATTACTGTCACCTCCAAGAAGAGTTATGACTTCAATTATTCTATTGAAAAATTCTTTTCTAGAATCAGTTCCTTTTATAAGTTCATTAAATATCTTTCCATCCTTAATAAATAAAATTCTATTTGCATAACTTGCTGTAAAAGCATCATGAGTTACCATCATAATTGTGGCATTTAAATTCTTATTTAAATCTTCTAAGCTTTCAAGAAGCATGGTAGCTGCCTTTGAATCTAAGGCTCCTGTTGGTTCATCAGCTAATACTAAAGATGGATTAGTAACTATTGCCCTTGCTGATGCCACCCTCTGCTTTTGTCCCCCTGACATTTCATAAGGATATTTATTAAGCTCATTACTTATGTTTAATGCTTCTGCAACGAGTCTTACTCTTTTATCTATTTCCTTGTTATTTACTCTTTGAATTGTAAGGGCTAAAGCTATATTTTCGTAAGCTGTTAAAGTATCCAAAAGATTAAAATCCTGAAATATAAACCCTATTTTTTCTCTTCTAAACTTAGCTAACTTTTTTGAGCTAAAGCTTGTAACATCCTCCCCCTCTAAATATATATGACCACTAGTCACCTTATCTATAGTTGATATACAATTTAAAAGTGTTGTTTTACCACTTCCTGAAGCCCCCATTATTCCAACAAACTCCCCTTCTGAAACAGTAAAACTAATATCATTAATGGCCTTTGTAACATTTCCTTTTTTACCATAATACTTTTCTATATTACTTACCTTTAAAACCTCTTTACCCATTAAACTACACTCCTTATCCTTACTTATATTATCTTAAAACTCTAATCAAAAGCTTAAAATTATCTATTTAAACTCTTATTTCTATACTTTAATTCTATTTCATATAAAAATTTCAATCCATAGAACTATATAACACTAAACTAACAAAAGTGTCACATTGTAATTTTTAAAATATTCTTATGTAAAGATTAGAATAACCTGCAAAACAATTAGATTGAACCTAAGTCTTTAAGTCTATTTTTTATCCAGCTTCTAAAGGTGCTAGATTCACTTTATTATCTTGACTTTGCTATTATCACTTTAGTTTCCATTAAATAATAAACCTAGTCCATAAAAACAGTTCTAAAACCTTTTTATAAAAAATTTAGCTAACATATTAAAATATATTATAATAGTATATAAAAAGGTGGATTCATCAATTGAATCCACCTTTTTTAACAACTATTATCAAAACTTAATTTAATACCTCTCCTTAATTTTCATATAAATATTTATTTTAAAATATATTTATATAAAAATCATGAACTAAATTAATCACATTGATTATCTTTCATAATTTTTATAAAGATATATATACGATCCTATAATAATTATAACTAAAAAAGCATTAACAAATGTATTAATATAATAAAAATTTATATTCTTTAAAAATTCAATATTTAACATAATAGCTTCTATTATGTTAAGTGAACATTTAATAAAAATACATACTATAACTACAACCAAAAACTTTTTACCCATATATTCTCCCCCTCACTATTTAAATCATAATAAGAATAAATCTAGTATTACCTATTCAAAAATCATCATCCTGTTTATTGGAAAGATAATTGAAACTCTTGTAAACTTACCTTCTTCAGAAATCAATGTTATATCTAACCCAAGTTTCTTACAAAGCTTTTTACATAGGTATAGTCCTATACCTGTAGACTTTCCAAACTTACGTCCATTTTCTCCTGTAAATCCTTTATCAAAAACCCTAGAAATATCTTTTTCACTTATTCCAGCACCATTGTCCTCAATATTTAAAATCACATATTTACTACTTTCACTGCAATATATTTTTAGTTCCTTATGTTCCTTATTCATGTATTTAATAGAATTTGATATTATTTGCCCTAAAATAAATTCAATCCACTTACTATCTGAATAAACCTTTTTTTCTAAATCACCTAAACTTATTTTAACTCTTTTCTTTATTAAAGAATCTGCATTATTGTTTAAAACCTTGTTTACGCAACTACTTAAACTCATTTCTTTTATTATATAATCCTTCTCAATGGTATTACTTCTAGTGTAAAAGAGAGCTTGATCTATATAATTTTCTAGCTTACAAACCTCTTCTCCAATACTCTCTGTAAGTGGTGATTCATTATTCTCTATTAACAGCTTACAAGTTGCTATGGGAGTTTTTATTTCATGAACCCATAGTTCTATATACTCCTTATAATCATTTATCCCTCTCTTAAATTCCCCTATTTCATCATTCATAGCCTTATTACTCTTGCATATAACATCATATATTAACTTACTCTCTGTAAAAGTTCCCTCTTCTATTACTTCTGATATTAAATATTTCTTATCTAAAGATTCCATATTTTCCTTTATCTCATTATAATATTGCTTCTTTCTTAAATAATCAAAAATATGATAAATTAGAATTCCTGCCCCATTTATAATAACAATAAATAAAATGGCAAAGCTATCAACTTTTAAAACCATAAGCAATAGAGCTGTAAAAAGTAATATTAATGAATTTATAATAATAAAAACTATTCTTTCTTTTATGAAATCTCTTAAATTCATGATAATATATACCCTTGCCCCCTCTTAGTTTGTAAATATCCCTCTGCACCTATTCCTTCAATCTTTCTTCTAAGTCTATTTACATTAACAGTTAAAGTATTATCATCTATAAACTCATTACTTTGCCATAAAGCCTTTATAATATTATCCCTTGATACTATTTTCCCTTTATTTCTTATTAGAATATTTAAAATCTTACTTTCATTTTTAGTAAGCTCCTCAATTTCATCATTAAATGAAACCTCACTAGTAGACATATTATATTTTAATCCTCTACAATTAAATATTTCTGTTTCCCCCTCAATTCCTGAATAGGTTCTTTTCATAATTGATGCAATTCTAGCTAAAAGTATTTGAGTATTATAAGGCTTAGTAACAAAATCATCAGCCCCTAAATTCATACTCATAAGCTCATCCATCTCACTTTGTCTACTAGTTACAACTATAATTGGAACTTGACTTTTCTTCCTTATCTCCCTGCAAATATAGTAACCATCATAATAAGGGAGATTTATATCTAGTAAAATCATATTAGGATTACAACTTAATGAGGTATCAACTATATTTTCAAAATCATCTGATGACTCTACAGCGTAGCCATACTTCTCTAAAAATTTAGTAATCTCTTCCCTTATCTTTTCTTCATCTTCTATAATAAAAATCTTTTTACTTTCCATTAATCTACGCCCCTTATAAAACTAAAGCCGCACAGATATTTGTACGGCAAAAAATTCCTTTTAATAATTATAACACAATTAACTTAAAAGACATTTATTAATTTTATATATGTAAAATATCAAAAGAGTGTAGAAACCAAATTATATTCTACACTCTTTAAATTATAAACTAAGCCATTTCAAAGCTTTCTGTTGTTTTTTCTACTATTTCACCCTTGACTTTAGAAACTAAATCTCCACCCTTAGAAACAAATATATTTGCTGTCACTATTTTTTCCATAAGATTTTGAACTTCTTCCTCAGTTGCATCTTCCTTAATATTCTTAAGAGTTATTTTTGTTATACTTCCTCCAGCATTTTTAAAAGACATTACAAGATATAATTCTTTCTCCATTTTAAAGTCCCCCTTTTCTATTTACCATTAATTTATTATGTTACATCTTTTGTTCTTCTATTTTTTCTCCTAAAATGTATGTCTTATCTTACTCATTAATCTCTTTTAATACTTTTTGTTAGCTTATAATTTATCTTTAAAAGTGCCTATCTATGAACTCTAAGGTTTTTCTTAGAGAAACTAATATCCTCTCTATTCTTTTGATTATCTTTAATGTAGAATTTAAAAGCATCTTGATTTTTTTAAATACTACAAAATCAACTGATCACCCCTCTAATTTTATTAGATTATTGAGTGTCTTCTACAAACTTAAAGTCATCTTCTTTTAATACAGAATTAACCCTTGATGATAAAAGATCTGATAAGGCTTTTCCCACCTCATAAAGTTTTACATCCTCTGCATCAACCTTTATCTTAGAAAACTTTTGTGTTGAAAATTTAGGGTTTCCACTATCATCTACCCCCTTTTGATACTTTAATACTAAGCTTTTCTTTGTTAAGATTGCCTTTGCCATGTTTATCAACTCCTTTCACTATATAAATATTCCTTACCCGTTATTTCTGTTGTAAAATAATAAAAAAACTGTAATAAAAACATTTTTGTTTCTATTACAGTTAATTTATATTTATAATACTAAGTAAAGTTATTTGACTATTTTTTAGTTATCATCAGGATCTCCATATCTTCCTGTCTCTGGATTATATTCTCTTCCTTGTTCATCATGAAGTGGAACCTTCTTACCATCAACTATTATATAATCATTATTTCCATCTGAATCTTTTCCAGCATCTTCAGTTTCTTGAATATGGCCATATCCACCAGTAACAGGATTATACTCTTCACCCTTTGAATTATATCTAGGAACTACAGTACCATCTTGAAGTTTTATAGTTTCCTTACTTTTATCCTTTGAATTGGTATTACTTCCACTATTATTTTTATTTGAATTACCCTTTGATGAATTTACATTATTTTCAGATTTATTGTTTTGTGACTCTTTAGCACCTTGAGTATCCTTATTTTGAGATTCTTTATTGTTTTGGACATCCTTATTCTGTGAACTATTCACCTTATTTTGATCTCCTTCAGTATTAAAACCACCTTGCTTATTACCATTGGCATTATAAGTTGCTTTCTCATTAGAATCACTTGATTGTAATTTATCATCTACATTATTTTTAGTTTCACTATTATCCTTAACCTCATCATTTACTGAAGTTCCTACATTATTTAGTTGATCTTTGTTTATCATATTACCATCTTTATCATATGTAACTCCATTTATAGTAACTTCTCCATCTCCAAAGTGTGATATAAACCAATCTTTTATATCATTGCAAACACTTAGAATTTTATTTAATATCCTATCTAAAGTTCCACTCTCTTTAAGCTCTTGTCCATTTTCTTTTAAAGCTTCTTGTATATTATTAGAAATGCTATCAAGTTCTCCTTTTAAGCTAGAATAATCTAACCCTAAGGAATTTATATTAGCTAAAAGGCCCACTAATTCTTGCTCTTGTGTTGGAGTCAACTCAATATTATAGTTATTTGTAATATTATTTACTATTTCACCAACCTCTTTATCATTTTTAGGTTTATCTTTTATTACCTCTTCTTTAGCCTGGTTTACTATAGCACTAGCTCCATCTTTTCCAATATCTTGTCCTTCGCTATTTTTAGCATTAGCTAAATTATTTGTTATGCTTAATTCTTGTCTTGCCACTTCTTTATTTTCAACTGGTATATTTTCTCCAGTAGCCTTTTCAAAAGCTTGAAGGACCCCAGCTAAAGCTGATGTACCTGTTACCTTAAATGGTGCTGTAGCAATAACATCAGCATCAGTAACCCCTGATGTTAATAAGGCATTACTTAACATAGTTGGAGTAACCTCTGTTAAATTATTTGTTTTTACCTTTATGCCATAACCTTTTTCTTCTATCTTAACAAAAGCACTTGAATAAGCATTTCCTTTAACTTCTCCTGATATTTTAGGCAATCCAAGTTGCTCTCTTATTTCATTAACATTCATAGTTATAACCTTAACATCATTAGGCTTAACTCCGAATTCCTTAAACATCTCTTGTTTTTGACTTGAATTTAGATTAGCTCCTAAAGTTACTACTTCCTTAGTATCGGCAAAAACTGTTGTAAATGAGCCAATACTTATTGCTCCAGCTAATATCATTGCTGTTATTAATTTATTTCTCTTCATTTGCCTTCTTCCTTTCTAAGCATTCATATCAAAGCTTAATCAAAAATATATTAAATCCTACACTATATTTTCAAGTTATAATTAGTATATAAATGACTTTGCCATAGCCTAATTTAAAGTAAAACTTATTATTTTAAAAGTATAATAAATTTAAATCTTACTTTAGATTATATCAAAATAAATTCTCAAAAGTTTACAAATTGTTTTAATTCAGTATAAAACTTATATTTTTCTATACTAGAAATTTAATCTATATTTTTGAAAATTTTGTAGTATAATTATACTATGTCTTCTTTGTTGCGAGATGCTATATAAAAATACTTCTTTCAACTGAGAAACCAGTCAAAAAAATAATATAAATATACTTTATCCCTAATTGTAAGGAATTCTCTGAACAAAAAGGTAATAAAAAATTTTGAAATTTAGAAAGGTTTGATGACAGTATGAGTACTAGAATTGCCGTTGTTGGCATTGTTATTGAAAGCCTTGATAATATAAAAGAAGTAAATTCTATCTTAAGTGAATACGACAAATTAATTGTTGGAAGAATGGGGTTACCATACAAAGAAAAAAACATTAGAGTTATATCTATTGTAGTTGATGGAACCACCGATGAAATTTCAGCTATAACAGGAAAAATAGGCAAACTTAAAGGTGTTTCCGTTAAAGCTGCCATATCTAAAACTAGCTTTTAGCTTAATCGCTTTAAGCCTCTTAATCATTGAGTTCCCATAAGTATATTTTAGTTGTTTATATTATTTTTTGACATACCCTAAAAGTAATTTTAAAGGAGATTTGTTATGTTAAAAGATAACGAAAAGTACAATGCTTTAGATTTTATTAAGGATGATGAAATTAATAGTCTTATAGCAAAAGGAAAAGAGCTTGTTTCTGACAAAGAACTAGTTAGAGAAATCATTGAAAAAAGTAAAAGTGCAGAAGGGTTAACACCTGAAGAGACTGCTGTTCTTCTTAATCTTGAAGATAAAGAGCTTATTGAAGAAATGTTTAAAGCAGCTAGACAAGTTAAGGAAAAATTATATGGAAAAAGACTTGTTGTATTTGCACCTTTATACGTAAGTAACTATTGCGTAAATAACTGTACTTACTGTGGATATAAACACTGTAATGATGAGTTAAAAAGAAAGAAACTTAACAAAGAGCAACTTATTGAAGAAGTTAAAGTTCTTGAAAGCCTAGGTCATAAGAGAATAGCACTTGAAGCTGGGGAAGATCCAGTTAATGCTCCTCTAGATTATATTTTAGATTGTATAAAATCAATATACTCAATTAAATTTGATAATGGATCAATAAGAAGAATCAATGTTAATATAGCTGCAACAACAGTTGAAAACTATAAGAGACTTAAAGATGCTGAAATTGGAACATATATCTTATTCCAAGAAACTTACCACAAACCAACTTATGAAAAATTACATGTAAGTGGTCCAAAACATAACTATAATTATCATACAACAGCTATGCATAGAGCAAGAGAAGCTGGTATAGATGATATTGGTATGGGAGTTCTATATGGACTTTATGATTACAAGTATGAAACATTAGCAATGCTTATGCACGCAATGGATTTAGAAGAAACTACAGGGGTTGGTCCTCATACTCTATCAGTTCCAAGAATAAGACCAGCTGAAAATGTTAGCTTAGAAAATTATCCTTACTTAGTTGATGATGAAGATTTTAAGAAGATTGTTGCTATCTTAAGATTAGCAGTACCATATGCAGGTCTTATACTTTCAACAAGAGAAGAACCAGGCTTAAGAGACGAAATAATAGCTCTTGGAGTTTCTCAAGTAAGTACAGGTTCATGTACAGGTGTTGGTGGTTATTCAGAAGCATACAGTGATCCTGAGGAAAAACCACAATTTGAAGTTGGAGATCATAGATCACCAGTTGAAATGATAGAAAGCCTTATGGAAGCTGGATATATACCAAGTTATTGCACAGCTTGTTATAGAGAAGGTAGAACTGGTGAAAGATTTATGGACATCGTTAAAAGTGGTGAACTTTATAAAATATGTGAAGCCAACGCTTTAATAACCTTAAAAGAATTTATTGATGATTACGGCACAGATAGAACAAGAGAAATCGGAGATAAATTAATTAAAAAATCAATAAATGAAATAGATAACGAATCATTTAGAAAATCTGTTGAAGAAAAAATAAATAAGATAAGTAATGGTACTAGAGATTTAAGATTCTAGTTAATTAAATATATTGTAACTTTTTATATCACATTAATTCACTAGCTTTAATCAATTAAAGTTAAAGATTATTTATTCATGCAAAACCTGTATTAAAGATTATAACTTTAACTCCACATTAAAATTTATATCTTTCATATGGGTACAAACTAACAATCAAAATCAAAACTAAAAATCAATTTATAATTAATATATAGCCAGCGTAAGCTGGCTTTTTTTTTATAAAAAAAAGGCAACCTTAGTTGCCCTATAAATTTTCATACCTTTATTCAGTAATTAATTCTTCTTCATCTTTAGCTGAACTTGTTATTGCTAACTCTCTTTCAGCAATTAAGTCTTCTAAAGTTTCTTTAGTTTCCATTAATTCTTCTAATGACATTGAAGCATAGTCTCTTCCTAAATCATTTGAAACATTTATTCCTTGTTTTCTTAAGAAATCATCAACCTTAGCTTGATTTTTCTTATATACATAGTATCCTGCAGCACATATACCAACCCCAACTAATGCTCCTGTTATATGGTCTTTGTTTATCCCTTGTATCATATTAAATTCCTCCTTAATTGTTTAATCTTATAATTTATTATAAATTTAATTTATAGCACCTTTATATACTTGTCTGCTCTTATCATTCATTCCCATGAAAGCCGGTCCATTTTCAAATCCAGCAAATAAACTTCCTTCATGCTTTGACATGCCTTTCCCAGAAATCATAAAGGACTTACCTATAGTATTACCCTCTGTCTCTATAAACTTCTCTAAAAATACCCTAAGCATGTTTGCACTCTTAGATGATTCAGTATCAGGCATAACTGATATATCATAGTATGTTTCATTTGAACACTTATTCTTAAATTCCTTAACTGATATAAGCATTCTTCCATAAGACATTTCTAATATATGTCTTCCAAAAGTAGCTCCCCAAGTTATGGCTGATGGCATTAAGAATTTACCTTTTCCTATTGAATTCATTAAGTACATTACAGAAACAACCTCAGGATCAAAATATCCTTTTTCATTTATTTCTTTATAAGCATGCTCTCCAATAGCTCCTATAGTAGTACCTACTACTGCCCAATTAATAAGTTCTGAAATTTTAGGATTCATAGGTATATATCTACTAACTCCACCAATTATAAGTGTAAGTAAAGAATAATACGCCATAGGTGGCATATTCTTTTTCTTTGAATTATAAATAAGTCTAACAGGTATTAAATCATAGTTCTTTGAATACATTGCTATAACTCTCATTATTACTTCATCTTCTGAAATTCTATAAGAATTATATTCTACAACTATAGATTTAGTTATATCTGTATATCTAGCTGTTCTTATTCCATCCTTTTTAGTAAGCTCTTCCATTACAGCTAAACTATTTCTAATAGGATGGGAAAGTTTAAACCTTATTCTATCTTTAATTTTATGAGCAACAACAATAGTAGGATTATTCATTTTAAGCACCTCTTTCCATATTGAAGAACATAAGTCTTAAAGAGTTTGCAACTACTAAAATAGTACTTGAGTTATGTAAAACTGCTCCAAAAAATACTGGTAATACACCTGCGGCGCTTAGTATAAGCCCAGCACTATTTATACCTATAACTAGTCCAAAATTTTGTTTAACAACATTCATAGTTTTCTTTGATAAATCTATTATTGTAGGTAACATCATTGGATTATCACCTTGAATAGTTATATCAGCAGCTTCCATGGCCACATCAGTACTTCTTCCACCTAAAGCTATTCCTACATCAGAATAAGCAAGAGCTGGTGCATCATTTATTCCATCTCCAACCATCATTACTCTTGAACCAGATGCTTGATATTTTAAAACTTCTTCAGCCTTATCTGAAGGTAAAAGCTCAGCCTTATATCCATCAACACCCATAAGCATTGCAACTTCCTTAGCCTGTTCTTCTAAGTCACCAGTTAAAAGTAAAATATTATCTACTCCTTGATATCTTAAGTTATTTATGGCCTTTCTCATATTTTCTCTCATCTTATCCTTAATAGCTATTATGGCAATTAATTCTCCATCATATGCTACGTATATAAGATTTGAACTACTATTACTTAATTCTTTTTCATCAGAATCAACCTTACTCATATCAACCTTATTTTCTTCTAAGAATACCTTACTTCCAACAAAAACTTTTTTACCATCTAAATCAGTTTCCATACCTCTTGCAATATGAGTAATAACAGGACCATGTTTAGGTACCTCTATGCCCTTTTCAAGAATCTTAGTCATTATAGCAACTGACATTGGGTGAGAAGAAGTTTCCTCCGCTGCCCCTGCTATTTTTAGTACATCCTCCTCTGATAAATTCCCATTAAGTAATTTTATACTTGTTACAGCTGGCTTTCCTTCTGTTAAAGTCCCTGTTTTATCTAGAATTAATGTATCTGAATTTGATAATGCTTCTAAATAATTTCCACCCTTTACTAGAACTCCATTTCTAACAGCATTATTTATGGCAGCTGAGAAGGCTGTAGCCGTTGACAACTTGATTCCACATGAGTAATCAATAATCATCATATTTAATGCTCTACTTGGACTCTTAGTAAACATATATGTTAACCCTGCAAATAAGAAGTTAAATGGAACCAAATAGCTTGAGAACTTATCTGCATAATCCTGAATAGGAGCTTTTTTAGATGCCGCATCCTCAACTAAATGAATTATTCTAGATACAACAGTATCATCTCCTGCCTTTTCAGTTCTTACTGTTATGCTTCCACTCTTAATAACTGTCCCAGCAAAGACACTATCTCCAACCTTTTTAATCACTGGTACAAATTCACCAGTTACAGAAGCTTGGTCTACAACAGCCTCTCCTTCAATAACTTCTCCATCTACACATATTTTTTCTCCTGTGTAAATAACAACCTTGTCCTCTTTAACTATATTATCTATTGGAACTTTTTTAAGGCTTCCATCCTCATCAATCCTCCAAACTTCTTCCTCTGCTACAGAAAGCATGTTTTTTATAGAATCTCTAGTTCTCTCCATAGTGTATATTGTCATGAGTTCTGCTACATCTGATAGTAAAGTAACCATAAGAGCAGATTTATCATTACCTAGCATTAAGCTTGCTGCTATAGAAGTTAGTGTTAAAGTATCTGCATTAGGTCTTTTATTTTTTACTGCCCCTCTAATTCCGTTATCTAGCAAACCTTTATTTAGATATATGCTAGCTAAGGCTGGTACAGTTAAAAACTTTCCTAAAGATCCAAATCTCTCTACACTATATAAATCTCTTAAATTCAATTTTTCTTTTACCACTGAATAGCCTAAAACACCAACATTTATTGCTAATCTCTTTAGTATATCAACTGAAGTTTCTTCATTTTTCTCAACACTATTTACATCTATCTTTTCTTTTCCTCTTAATGCAGTAAAAACTTTTAAAGAGTATTCCTTTAAAATATTATCTACTCTATGTATTATTCTGTCTTCACTTATGTTTTTATCATAGTTTATTAAAATAGAACCTGTTATAGTGCTAATCTCTAAAGAATTTACAATTGAGCTATTAGAAATTTTATCTTCTATCTCTTTTTTGTAATCACTTAAATACTTTAAGCCCTGGCATCTAAGTCTAATTCTTCCTGCCATGCTGTGTTTTATAGTACTTTTCAGTAGCAAATCATTTTTTCTCATATTATTCACTACTCCTCTTTAAACTAAATTTCTTTTAAAGCTTCATCTAACTGTTGTTCTATAGTCTTAACAACGTAATCTAAATTAGTTTCACCATATTTTTCAATTAAGTCATAGTTCTTTATTCCTATAGCCTTAACCTTATCTACCCATTTTAGAATTTTCTTTTCATAAACCTTATTTATATCGTAGATAACTAATATACTACCTGTTACAGTGTTAACTTCCACCTTTTCAATTCCATCTAATTTTTGTAAAGCTTGATGAAGGAATTTTTCATAAATCCTATATTCATCAGGTATCATTTTTAAAGAGTTCATTTTAAATCTTATTCTTCCTGGTATGCTATGAGATACCTTTATTTTAGCTAGTTGAGATATTATCATCTTCTTAAACATTATTACTTCCTCCTATAAACCTGCATATGCCCATCTAACCATGGTATATCCATTAGGCAACATCTTAGGCATTTGTCTTATTCCTCTTATACCGAAGAATAATACTATAAGAATATATATAGCTTTTATATCTGCAATACCTCTAGTTTTATTATAAATAGCTAAATTTACTGCCTCTTTCATATTTCCCATCTCTCTAGTAATAAGAGATTCTTTTTTCTTTACAAGCTCCCCTTCTAATTGAAGTAACTTTGCTACTACTCCAATTAATAAAGCTGGATCTATTTTTTCTGGGTCATACTTTATTGTTAAACTACCTGTAATATTGTTTATTTCAATGTGCTTTATAGTTTCTACCCTGCTTAATTGTTCTAGTATAATTCTTCTACTTGCTTCATCATTTTTAAGCACTGGCACATATAATCTAACTCTTCCTCTTATGCTATGTTTAACTTCTATAACTCCAATAAAACTAGGTAAATTTAATGAGTTTTTGTTATGCTTCTTTTCTTTACCTACTAATTCACTGACTAACTTCCCAGCTAAAGTAAATAATAAAAATCTTAAGTACCTATTATTCATTTGCCCTCCTAAGTTTTCTTACTAGTATATTTATTTTATTAATATTATTTTTATCATATTGTTCTTTTATAAAATTCAAAGTTTATTTCTATAATATCAACGTAAAACCATTCATATTACTAATTTTTTTGATTTGTTATAAATATCTTAAAATAGTTATTATTAATTAATATTTTATTAATTATATCATATTCTATTTCAATTTTAATCACATTTTTGTTAAATATAACTTATTTTCCACCTATTTCTTTACCCTCCCAAAGAATGTCTTTCTATTCTCTAAACTTACTGATATATACTTTCATAAGCTTTAATCAAAATTTCTTAAAGTATAAATAACTCATAATAAAAATTAAACTTAGAATGATATATCCTTTTCACAAACACTTGATAAATCAATAATTTCAGGTTTTAATTTGAGTAACTTTAGTCAAAAATGGGCAAATTAATTCACCTTTATCTATGTTAATATTAAACTAACTATGGTTTTAACTTTTTTATTTGAGAGGAGACTTAAAAGAAATGACAGGAGTTATGTCTAATGTAGTCCCAATAATACTTCTTATATTATTGGGATACATTATAAGAATTAAAGGTTTGCTAAAAGCAGAAACTATGATCGGTATTAAAAAACTTGTTTTAGATATATCATTACCAGCTATATTATTTTCAACCTTTCTTAATATGAATTTTGAAAATGGCTATTTTTTAGTTATATTAATATCCTTTGCTATGCTTTGTGTATTTTTTCTAATAGGATTTTTTATTAATAAGTTTAAGCCCCTATACCACCCCATGAATCCCTTTGTATCCTCAGCCTTTTGTTTTGGATTACTTGGTATTCCTCTATTTGGCACAGTTTTTGGATCAGAAAATTTAGGTAAAATCTCTATACTAGGAGTTGGTAATGAACTTTTTTGTTGGCTTGTATATTATAATACTTTAGAGCTTAGATTTAATGATAAGAAATTCTCAATACACATATTAAAAGAGTTATTTAAATCCCCACTTTTAATAAGCATATTTGTAGGTATGATATTTAATATTTTAGGTTTTGCAGAACTATTTAGAACCAACGTATTACTTATTGGTTTTTATAGCACTATTCAGTACATAGCAAATTTAGGTACTCCACTAATATTGCTTATAATTGGATTCACCTTAAGATTCAATAAAGAATATACTAAAAAAAGTATTAAATTTGTAACAATTAGAATGATAGTAATACTTGTAGTTGGTTATTTAATTAAATTCTTGATAATAGACAAGCTCATAGTTGAAGACAGGATTTTTAATTATGCATATTTTACATTTTTAATACTTCCACTACCATTTTCCTTACCTATTTTTTCAGGTAAACATTGTCCAGAATATGAAGAACTTATAAACAACACTGTTATATTATCTACAATATTGTGCATATTAATCTTTATCATATTCATATTATTAATATAGAAAGTTTAATTCGAAATTATATTTTCTTTAACTTTCTCTTATTTCCTTAATTTATTAACTAATCCCTAAATATTTTTATAATAATTCTCCTTAAAATACATTGTTAAAAATTTGACTATTAAATGTAAAGGTTGTAAAATGTAATTAAACATTATGTAAATATTAGGAATGATTTGAGAGTTTGACTTATTGTGAGGGAGGTTTTTTTATGGCAGTAGATCAAAATTCATTAGAAAGAAGAACTTGTTGTAATATACACAAAATAGTTTTAACTTTAGAGAAGGGTTTTTCTTCTATGGAATCTTTAAAATATGCAGTTATAACTCACCTTCAAAATGAAGGATATAGATGTAATGATACAAAAAACAATATTGGAGATTATCCACTATTAAAAATAAATGCTAATGACTTCTTACTAACTATAAAAGATATAGATGAAAATGCTTTAAATTTCCAAGAATGTAACGAGGTAGTTTTGGTACCTCATCACTAAATTTAATAATTTGATTACAATGGACAACTTCTTTCTTCAAGAGTTGTCCTATTTTATTTTTTAGTTTTATATTCTTCACTTAAAATCCTCTTCTAATCTCATACTCAAAATTATATAATTATTCTTGAATAATTTTTATAATTTTATTTACTAAAAACATATAACAAATCACAGATTTTCTAATAACTTTTAGTAAAATAATAATTATCCTTCTATTATTTGATGCTATTTTTAAGCTAAAATTTCTATTATTAAGCTTATTTTCAATTAAACTTAAAGAAGCAAATTTTTATTTATATTAAATACTGTAATTTTTATTACTTATATACATAGTATTTATTTATGGTTTTTTATATAAAAAAATTCAACATATTTATATTACATTTTTTTCCTTATCAATATTTAGTATGTATATAAATATGACACAACTATATATTGTGAATAACTCTCAAGTTATCCACAACCCTATGTGGATAACTTGTTTTAAAAGAAAAAAATTATACTATTTTGTCATTATCTTTTAATAAGATTTACTCTTTAAAAAAGTAATTTTTTCAAAAGATAAAAACTCCTGTAAATGGCTATATTAAGCCATTTATAACTGTAATTTTTTTACTTTTTTCACAGCTTATTTTCATTATTTAATTAGAATTTGAAAGTGAAAATTCAATAAAAAAGTTATCCACAGGTTTATTCACAATTGAAAATATTTTCACACAAGAATTAATACAAGGAGGTGCAATTCTACTATTTATATCTTGCAATAGTAGAAAAATTTATGAGTAATTTTAATGAAACTCCTAGAGGAAGTAGAATACATATTTCTCTTTTTGGTAAAACAAACTCTGGGAAATCTAGCATAATAAATGCCTTAACAGGTCAAAATATTTCTCTAGTATCAGACTTTAAAGGGACAACAACTGATCCAGTTTATAAAGCAATGGAACTTTTACCATTAGGACCTGTCGTTTTCGTTGATACAGCTGGTTTTGATGATGAAGGAGAAATTGGTAAACTTAGAGTTGAAAAAACTGAAGAGGTTGTAGGAAAGACTGATGTAGCTCTTATAACTCTTTCACTTTCTGAAATACTAGAGTCAATAAAATCAAACATAGAATTTAAAGACATGCTTTCTAAGGAAATATTATGGCTTAATAAATTAAAAAAAGCCAAAAAACCAGCTATACTAGTTATTAATAAATGTGATTTAGCTCCTAATAACCTAATTGAGTCTAAAATTGATTTAAAGGATATTAATAAAACAAATGAATCTAATAAAGATTACTTTGTTGATACTAATTTAAATAATTTTTTAAAAGAAATTGGTGAATTATTAGGAATACCTTATGTTGCAATAAGTGCTAAAAATAACTTAAACATAAATGAATTAAAAAAGAAACTTGTTAATGTATCACCCTCTTCAATAACTGAAAGCCCAATAATAGGTGATAAAATCAAAGCTGGAGATAAAATTCTTTTAGTAGCTCCTCAAGATATACAAGCTCCTAAAGGAAGACTTATACTTCCTCAAGTTCAAGTATTAAGAGATATATTAGATTATGGCGGAATACCAACTATGGTTACATTAGATAAGTTAGATGAAGGATTAAAAATCTTTAATGGTAAACCCGATTTAGTAATCACTGATTCTCAAGTATTTAAACAAGTTAATGCAAAATTAGATAGAAGTGTTCCTCTTACTTCCTTCTCAATACTTATGGCTAGATACAAGGGGGATTTAGATAAGTTCTATTCAGGAGCCAAAGCAATAAAGAATCTTAAAGCAGGTGATAAAGTTTTAATAGCAGAAGCTTGTACTCACCATCAATTAAAAGGTGATATAGCAAGAGAAAAATTGCCTACCTGGCTAGAAGAAACTTGTCCTGGAATAATAGTTCATAATTGCTCTGGTAAAGATTTTCCTAAAAATCTTAATGAATATGCCCTTGTAATTCATTGTGGAGGATGCATGTTTAACAAAGCTGAAATAATGAATAGAATAGGAATATGTGATGACGCTTTAGTTCCTATAACAAACTTTGGTACATCAATTGCAGAAATTAATAATATATTAGACAGGGTAATGGAGCCCCTTAAGTAAATATTTTTAATTAGTATTAATCTAAAGTAATTTCTATTAGTAAATTCATTACACTAAAAAATTAAATAGTAATATATTTTTACTAAAATAAAAATGCCTAAGAAACACATTTTAATTGTATTTCTTAGGCATTTAAACTAATCTCTAAATTCGAAGTCCTCTTCTTCAACTTCAATATCCTGATTTAACTCATCTTTTCCTATTTCTAATGCTCTTTCTGAAATTGAAAGATAATAAACTCTATATATAGTATCTCTATATACAAAGAACCATATTAATCCTATAGAGAAAATAGGTAATATCTTTACACTTAAGTTCATTAAAACAATAATTATACTTCCTAATACTATAGGTAAAACAGCTAGTATTGCCCATCCTATAAAACTTAAAATTAATACGAAAAGCTCCCATTTATGACCTTTCATCATTTTAAAAGCCTTTCCTACAGCTTCCCATATACCAAGTTCTGGCTCTTCAACTATAATATATTTAACAGGGAAAAAGAATAATGAAACTATAATATTATAAATAGCTACTATTAATATTATTATAATAAAAATACCTATATAATCCTTTAATATATCTACATAATTTATAGAAGCCATAAATAAATACTCATAAAAATGATTTGATATTATACTAATAAATGATACCACAGCAATTATTGATGCTATAAGTGATATTGGAAGCTCAAATAATATTAAAGCAAGGAACTTCTTAATAAAATTTCTCCATACTTTACATGAAGGAATAGATTCTTTTAATCCAACCTTATCATCTCTATCAACTAATTTTATTACAAATACTACAAGCAAAGATTCAAGAAAAGGTCCTAATAAAAAGCTATTTCCTAAATTCAAAATTGAACTTAGCCCTATACTTTCTACATTTGATATGAAATACGTAACTAACCCTTGTACTCCTAAAACTATTAATACAAGTAAAAGAAAGTTTGTCCATCTTCCTCTTAGCTTATCTTGTGATAAACTTTTTATTTCTTTTCTGGTCATAAAATAATCACTTCCTTCTATTTTTAATAAAAGATTAACATCATATCAAATTTATGTCAATTCTGTAAACTCCAAAAAAAGACTGTACCCATTGAGGATACAGTTCTAATTTTAATTTATTTCACTTTCTCTTCCTGTAATTGAAAGATAATATATTCTTAAAGTAACTTGGATATATGGTAAAAGCCATAACAATCCTATTCCAAGGGTTAATACTGATAATATTAACCATCCTAAGAAGCTAAGTCCCATAATAAATAGTTCCCATTTATGACCATTCATTATTTTAAAGCTTCTTTTAACAGCTTCCCATATTCCACAGGTATCTTCAGCCATTAAATATGGTAATGGGAATAATAAAATTCCTACTATAGCAGCTAAAATTAATACTAATATAACTATTAAAAATACTACTCCCCAAATTCCTATCATAGGATTCATAGATATTTGTCCAGTAAGCATTGCACTATGTAATGATGTTATAGATAACACTAAAAATATATTTCCTAAAAACACAACTAAAAGTATAGGTATGCTAAAGATCATAGTAACTATCATACTTATTATAAATCTTCCCCAAGCCTTAACACTTGGAATAGCCTCACTTAAAGATACTACCTCATTACTCTTAACAAATTTAATTGTATATATAATCCCTGAAGCCGTTATGGCTGGCATTAATAAAAAGTTATTAGCTATACTTAAAATATTAGAAGTTATTCCTTCAGTTCTTCCAACAATCTCACTTGCTACAAATTCAATTATTGCTATGATTAAAGTTAATAAGACAATATTAAACCATCTACCTTTTAACTTAGATTTAGCAATACTTTTTATCTCTTTTCTATTCATACTCTTTTCACTCCCTTCTTCTGCTAATAAGATATTAACCTCCTAAGGCTCTTACTGTCAAACATTTCAAGTTATATTTATAAATAATAAAAAAGTATTGTATAAAAAGCAAATAATAAAACCATTATATTTTAAATAGCTTATTTTAGGAGATAAGCATAAGTTTTATTATCTTATTTTATACAATACTTCTTTAAGTCATACTATTCTTTTCCCAATAAAAAATCTATAGCTTCTTTAAGCTCTTTTTTTAACGTCCATGTGAAATAATTTTTTTCTTCCTTTTCATCATATATCTTTGATCCATTTAGAATAATAAACCAATGTCTAAATTTATATTTCCAACTTCCTATTTCACTTGTTTCTTCTAAATTTATTCCCAATTCTGTTTCTATTCTTTTACACATTTTTTGAATTCTAGTACCAATATCTCCAAATTCTAAATGTTCTCCTATTAAAGAAGTCTTAAGAGGTTGTCCATTACTAGAATGTAAATTAAGCAATATTTTCATATCCCTTAATCCAATTAAATTACTATTTCTTAATATATTAATCCATTGTTCTTTAGTAATATGATTAGTTAAAACCTTTTCATCGAATTGCTCTTTTTTATACTCCACTCAAATCACTCCATAAAACAACATTCTATATAAAAAATATACTAAGAACCAAATATAATTATATTTGTCCTTAGTATATTAATATTCCGCTTAATATATCATTATGATTTTTTTAATGTTAATTTACATAAAATTTAAAGCTTAATTTATTATTTTGACATTCTTTATATTACACATCTTATTTTTCTTATAACCTTTTACTCTTTCTAGCTTCATAAGTGTGCTTCTCATATACGGGCTTAGTACTCCTTCATATATCTTTATTATGTATCCATCCTTAACTAAGGCTAATCTATATATGGGAATATTATTATATAAACACATATAAAATGCAGGTTTATTAGTTTCTTTACTATTAAATATAATCTTTTCTTTATTCTCGATTATACTATTTATCTCCTCACTAGAATTATCTATTAATATCATATTTTCTTTTTTCATCTCAGAATACAATGCTCGTCCAATTCTTTGAATAGCTTGTTCTCCATCAACAAAATTAGCTCCTTGAAAATTATTTACTAAAACTAATTTATTTACATCATATTTATCTAATTCATTTGTTTTACACTCAAATTTACCTAATATACTTAAGGCTAAAATAATTAGTATAATAGAACCTCCAATATATTCTAATAATATAGTTTTATTTTCTATAATAAACTCTGTTAAAGCCAACATAATAGCCAAATTAATCCATATACCATGCTTTACATTTATAATTGATAAATAGCATATATATATTCCGGCTAAAAATATAAAAATATTAATTATATTTCTTTCAACATTATTTCTTTTTCTAATAAATGAAGCACTTCCCATTATCAAGGTTACAAAAGCAATAGCAAGTATGTATGGTGAAAATCTCTTAACAATTAGCTTAAATGTATACTTATTTTCAATATTTTTTATTTCTCTATTTACATCTCCGTATAATTTTATTCTATCACTTTTAGATAAGTTATTTTTATCTATATATGGTCTAATATAGGGCTCTAAATACCTATTTTTATCTTGTCCAAAATATATAGTATTCAAGGCCATAAGTTTATATACTTCTATATCTTTATCTTTTGAATATGAAGCATATATATCCTCAAGTGATTTATCACTATTATGTAATTCATATTGGAAAAACTCACTATAATCATTTCTAACTATCTCTGCAATTAACTTTCTTGTTTCTCCTGGATTTATTAAATTACTTACAGTAACTATGCAAGAAAAAAGAATAATTATAACTAACCCTAAATATCTATAGAATCTATATTCATATTTTTTTTCGGCATCTTTTTTAATATATTTTTTTTCTAATTTTTTCAAAGATGCTCACCCCTTTAAAATCATAATAAATAGCTTTTTCTATTTCCATTCAATTATATACTATTTTTCCCAAAATATCACTTTATCATTATATATATTTTCTTTTAAATCTTCCTTAAAACTAAACTAAGAGGTTATATCAAAACTTTAATACAAAACTTATATATTTTTAAAATTAATAAATTGCATTACTAATTTATAAGTTTCATATTAGAATTTATTTTGATATAACCTCTTAATTCTTATAAGAGTTAAAATTAAATTTCTAAGCCCCATTTCACTTTTTTAATTTAACTCTTCTTTCCCTATAAAATAATATTCTTAATAAAATATATTTAAGTTTTTAAAGATATTTTTCTTTATCCTAAAGCCCACAAATTTATTGCTTATTTACTTATTCAATCTTTATACTATTAAATATATTTTCTTCAATATTTATATTCTCTTCTAAGTATAAATATCCTTCTAATTAGAAAGAATATTTTTATAAACTTTTTAGATTATAAGAATAAATACCTATTTAAATACTCTAAACATAGAAAATAATAGAAAAACTACTTGATAATAATAATTATTTGTTATATAATTAACTTATAATTCAGAGTAATTAACTAGGAATTAGTTTAGGAGATGATATATATGATAAGAGAAAAAACTAATAAAATCTCAATAATAGGTGCAGGATTCGTTGGTTCAACAACAGCCTTCGCATTAATGCAAGATGGATTAGCATCCGAAATAGTAATTGTTGATATAAATAAGGATAAGGCACATGCTGAAGCTATGGACCTAGCACAAGGTGCGGCATTTGTTAAATCTGTTGATATAAAATCAGGAGACTATGCAGATACAAAAGATTCTGACATAGTTATAATAACTGCTGGAGTTGGTCCAAAGCCAGGCGAAACAAGATTAGATATTATAAATAAAAACTTAAAAATCTTCCAAAGTATAGTACCTGAGGTCGTTAAGTATAGCCCAAACTCAATACTTTTAGTAGTATCAAACCCAGTTGATATTTTAACTTATATAACTTACAAGCTTTCTGGATTCCCTAAAGAACGTGTTATTGGATCTGGAACTGTCTTAGATACTTCAAGATTAAAATATATGCTTTCAGAACATTTTGATATAGACGCTAGAAATGTTCACACATATATAATTGGAGAACATGGTGATTCAGAAATAACAGCTTGGAGCTTAACTAATATTGCCGGAGCAAATGTTGAAGAATATTGTAAAACAGTTTGCGCTAACTGCGATGGTTCCTTCAAAAAGCAACTTCCTGAAAAAGTTAAAAATGCAGCTTATGAAATAATAAATAGTAAAGGCTATACAAACTATGCTGTAGCTCTGGCCGTTACAAGAATAGTTGAAGCAATCCTTCGTGATGAAAATGCTATTTTAACTGTTTCTTCTCTATTTGAAGGCCAATACGGAATTGATAATGTTTATTTAGCAATGCCTACTATAGTTGATAGAAGTGGAGCTAGACAAATTCTAGATGTCCCTATATCAAATGAAGAAAAAGAAAACCTAATAAAATCAGCCGAAATTTTAAAAGGTCATATAGCTAATTCAGAATTAGATTAGCATATTACTTCAGGTGTAAGCTTTAATTTACTTACACCTGAAGTAAATTAAATTTCAAAACTATACTTTATACTTTGAAATTAATTAATGTTCAAATAAATTTTGAATATTAATTAGCATCAAAGCTAACAAATTTATATTCCTTAATTACATAACCCTTTTAATAAAAAAGAGTATAATGCAATATTTTCATTGCATTATACTTTTTTTATTACTATTTCTTAAAACTAAAATTAAGCAAAATAAAAAGACTATATGCACTTACGGGATATTACATACAGTCTTTTTACATCAAAAGTAATGTGAAAATTTTATTTAATTATTTAAAATATTATTCTCTTGATTCTATATCAGCTTTTAATTCTTTAGCAAATTCTTTAGCATTTTCAGCTTCTTCTTTTATTTCTCTATCTAACTCTTTATTGATAGCTTTTCCTAATTTAGCTGCTTCTTTTTCATCTTCTTTGTAAGCTTTGCTATCTTCATCAAGAACTTTTACATCCTCTTCAATTTTATCAATCATATGAGCTTTTATGTCTTCTACACATGATTTTTCTACATCAGCCATAACTTCATTTTTTAATTCTTCTACTTTTTTACTCATTTTATACCCCTCCTAAAAACAAACATAATTAATGAACATTTTGTTAACAATGTTTACAATTTAATTATATCACTCTTATTAAAATAAATAAATACTTCTTTATAATAATTATTATTTTATCAATTTAAACATTGTCTACTTAAAATTTATCATTATTTTATGAACAAAATTACATAAAATAAATCAATTAATTTTTTATATTATTAAAATAAAAAAAGAATGTATTAAAGACAAATGTGAAATGTTTGTTATAACAAGATTAATCCTTTAATACATTCTTTTACTCTATAAAACTATTTGAATTATTTAACTATATAACATATCTTAATTTATTTAATATCATTTGATATTTCAGTGAAGATTACGCCTAAACCATATGCTCCTGCATCTGGATAACCAATACTTCTTTCACCTACTGTACCAGCTCTACCCATGCGAGCTACTATTTCTTCTGTTTTCTTAGCGCCTAAAACTGCTGCTTCTGCTCCATTTTTAAATGCTTCTTTGAAGTTTATTCCTTCTTCAGCACTATTTGTCCAAGAATCTGCACAAGGTACTAAAGCATCTATTAATGTTTTATCACCAACTACAGCTCCTCTTCCAAATGAACGCTCTCCAGTTTTTTGAATTCCTAATACTGCTTCTTGCATCATTTCTGCAAAATCTTTAACTGTTAATTCATCTTTGTTTATGACATTTTTGCTTGCTGCTCTGAAAGCTGATCCCCATATTGGACCTGATGCTCCACCACAGTGCTCCATTATAACTAATGAACAAGCATTTAAGAACTCTGATATATTTAAGTTTTCTATTTTTAATATATCTTTCCACTCTCTTTTAAGTATTCTAAATCCTTTGGCAACACTCATTCCAAAGTCTCCATCACCTGCATGAGAGTCTAATTCACAGAAAGGTACTTCATTATCAATTATTACTTCACTCATTTTATCTAATATATAAATCATATTCTCAAGTGAAATCTTTTCGTTCTTTATTTCTTTGAATGATTCACAAGTTTCAACTTTATATGATACTGGAATTTCTTTTTCTTCAATTACTACTTCTTCATATTCATTCATATCCATATGATTAGCAACTTTAAATGCTGGAGTATCACACTCATCTTTCATTAACTCTTTTAACTCATCATCAAGTTTCATTATTGATAATGAAGCTCCAGCCATATCTATACTTGTCATATAGTTACCAACGAAGTTTTTACAAGCTTTAATTCCTCTTTTATGTAATTCTCTAAATACTGAGTTGTTTAATAAATATAACTCTTGAAGCGGAGTAGCTCCAAATCCATTTACAAGAACAACTACTTCTTCATCTTTATAATCTAATTCATTTATAAGTTGATTAACCATTCTTTCAGCTAATTCATCTGCTTTAGCTATTTTTTCTCTACGAATTCCAGGCTCTCCATGTATTCCAACTCCATATTCCATTTCATCTTCACCTAATTCAAATGTTGGAGTTCCTTTAGCTGGAACAGTACAAGATGTGAAAGCAAATCCTATACTTTTTACACTGTTAGCAGCTTTTTTAGCTATTCTTTTAACTTCTTCTAAGCTATTTCCTCTTTCAGCAGCAGCTCCTGCTATTTTATGTACTAAAACAGTCCCTGCAACCCCTCTACGGCCTACAGTATATAGACTATCTTCAACAGCTATGTCATCATCAACCTTTATGTAATCAACTTTTATTCCATCTTCTATAGCAAGGTGAGCTGCATTTTTAAAGTTCATCATATCACCACTATAATTCTTAATTATAAGAAGTGTACCTTTATTACTCTTAGATACTTTTATAGCTTGATAAATTTGTATTTGTGAAGGTGAAGCAAATACATCTCCACATACAGCTACATCTAACATACCTTTTCCTATAAACCCTGCATGTGCTGGTTCATGACCACTTCCACCACCACTTATAAGTGTTACCTTATTTTCATTAATATCTTTCTTTTTAACAACCTTATACTTGTTTAAAAATTCTAACTCTGGGTGTGCCATAACCATTCCGTTACACATTTCTCTTACTAGTGTTTCTGCTGAATTCATTATTTTCTTCATGTTAAACTCTCCCTTGCTATTAAAATTATTTTCTATTTTTGTAGTCTTTACCTATCTTATCTGCTAATTTAATTGCTGATACCACTTCTGAAACTTCTATTCCAAATGGCATTGAGTAAATTGACTCTTCTGGTATACAAGCTTTTTCTGCAACTTCAAATAATTCTTCATCTGAAACTTCTGTTACACCTATATCTTCAAGACATACTGGAAGACCTATTTCTAAACAGAAATCTAAAACTTCATATAATTCTTCTTTTGGTGCATTTTCAAGAACTAATTGAGCTATTGTTCCAAAAGCAACCTTTTCTCCATGGAAGTATCCATGTGTTCCTTCTAATATTGTTAAACCATCATGTATAGCGTGAGCTGCAGCTAATCCACCACTCTCAAATCCTAAACCTGATAATAATATGTTTGTTTCTACTATGTTTTCTAAAGATTTAGTAACACAGTTGCAATCACAAGCATCTTTAGCTTTCTTTCCGTCTTCTAATAATGTTTCATAGCAAAGCTTAGCAAGTGCTAATGAAGCATTTGTTCCGATTGCTGGTCTACATTTTTCTTCTCTTACTCCACATGGTAATCCCGCATTGACTTTAGTAAATGAACTTGATGTTGCTCTTGCTTCAAAGTAAGTTGATAAAGCATCTCCCATACCTGCTACTAAGAAACGAGTCGGAGCTTTTGCTATTACCTCTGTATCTACTAAAACAACACTTGGGCTTGCTTTGAAGTATGCATAATCATCAAATGATCCATCTTCTGTATATAAAACTGCTGAGTGACTAGTTGGAGCATCTGTAGCTGCTATTGTTGGTACTACTATAAGTTTTTCACCTTCAGCAACACATTTAGCTGTGTCTAAAGCTTTTCCTCCACCAAGTCCTACTGTACAATCACATTTCATTTCCTTTGCAAGATTTTGAAGTCTTTTAACTTCTTGGCGTGAACATTCACCTTTAAATCCGCCTTCTACAAATTCAATGTTAAATTTCTTTGCTGTTGCATCTAATTTATCTTTAACTCTCTTTATATCTTCTGGATGAGCTATTAAAAGTGCTGACTTTCCGTAAGTCTCTACAAAGTAACCTAAATTAAGTAATTCATTTTCTCCTTGAACATATTTTGTTGGGCATATAAAAGCCTTTCTCATAAAATCATCTCCTCAATAAAATCATTTACTAAATGTTATGATGCTATTATAAACTCAATTGCAAACTATTACATTGAAGTTTACTGATATAATATCGGACAATCTTAACTCATTTGCAAACATTTTCACAAAAACATAGGATTTTTAAAACTTTTATAGCAAACGTATTCAAAAAATCCAATTAACTTTATATCTAATTTCTTTTATATTCTAATCATTATAAAAATACACATATTTAAGTTTTAAATACAAATTATTAAAAACTATGATTATAAAATTGTAATAAATCTAAATATTATTAAAATAAATCTATTATTTTAATAATCTTATTTTTATATTATTTGATTATTTATTTTTAAAGGAATATATTAAAGACAAGGTTGTTGATGTTAGAAATTTTGTTCAAAGTACTGTTAAAAATCCGCTTAGTAAATTTAGACAAAATAATCTATTTACTAAGAAGTAGTCCACTTCTGTAAGTGGTTATAGAACAAAGAAATAACATCAGCAACTTTAAAATCTTATTTAATATTTATATAATACCTTAGAAATTAATCTAAGTTTGGAAGTGGTTAAGTTGAAAATTATATTTCATATTGATGAGCCTAATAAATGGCCTATGGTTTTAGAAAATTTAAAAAATGTATTAAATAATGCTAAGGAGACTAACAGAAAATATGAATTAGAAGTGTTAGCAAATTCTATGGCTGTATTTCAGTTAAGAGAATTGATAGCTAGAAATACTCATCTAATAGATAAAATTATTGAACCTGCTGAACAAGGAGTAGTTTTTGCAGTATGTAATAACTCACTTAATAAATTCAATATATCTAAAGATGAATTGTTCTCTTTTTGTAAGGTAGTTCCTGCTGGAATTATTGAACTTGCTGAAAAGCAATCAGAAGGATATCTATACATCAAACCATAAAATTTAACATAACTTACTACCCTTTAAAATTTTCTAAAAAACTCTATGTTATAAATCATAGAGTTTTTTTACTTTTCTAATTTTATACTTTATTAAAGATTTACTTATTTGAATTTATCTCATTTAAATTCATTTCAAATCACTACACCAATAAAACAAAGTCAAATTTCTAAATATATTTTATTAAAAATTACATAATAGTAACATTTGTATACAGTACTATATAAAATATAGTATATTTTTTTATTCACTACCTTGTATTATATAATAGCTTATGGTATATTATAGTAAATTTAATAAATATATGTTAATAAAAGCTATAAACCTGTCTACTACAAGGTTTTAAAATTATTTAATTATGAAAGCAGGTGAATAGATGAATTCTCAATTTAAAAAGGGAATATTAGAGCTTTGTGTTCTATCTCTACTCTCAAGAAAAGACTATTATGGTTATGAACTTATAAGCAAAATTTCAGAAAGAATATATATATCAGATGGAACAATATACCCTATCTTAAGAAAACTTAGTAAAGAAGGTTTCTTTACAACTTACTTAAGAGAGTCTCAAGAAGGTCCACCAAGAAAGTATTATAGAATTACAGAATTAGGCCTTCAACGTAAAGAACTTCTAAAACGTGAATGGTTTGATTTATTAGATGGAGTAAATTATTTATTAGAGGAGGGTGATGAAATTGACTAAACAAGAATATCTTAAAGAACTTAGAAAAAATTTAAAAGGTTTTTCCCAAGATGAGATTGATGATATTTTATATGATTATGAAGAACACTTCTCTATTGGATTATCCTCAGGCAAAACTGAAGAAGAAATAGCTGAAGACCTTGGTGCCCCAAAAGATATAGCTGATCAATATAAAAAAGCTAAGGGTAATCCAACCATTGAAGAAACAGCAAGATATTATAAAGAAAAAGCAAAGGAAAAAACAAGAGCTTTCAGCAAAAGTATGTCTGAAAACTCAACTAAAACAGATAAACTTGTACAAATAGCTATATTCATTATATTAGCTATTATTTTATCTCCTATTATTTTAAGTATTGCTGGAACTATAATTGGTATATTTGTAGGTGGAATAAGTCTTATATTTGCTTGTTTAATAGGAATGATATCCTGTATAGCTTTAGCAGCAACAGGTACGGGAGGAATTACTTCATTATTCTTTGGAGTTGTTTTGATTTTAGTGTCTTTAATTTTCTTAGGGATTCTTATGACTATTCTAGGTTATTACGGAATCAAGTTATGCGTTGTATTAATAAAAAAAGCCATTGAATATTTAACAGAACCTAAATCAAAAGATAAGAAATCATTCTGGAGCAAAAAAGCTATTATTGCTATGATAATTTCTTTAGTGTTATTCATAGCAACATTTTCAGTAGGATTATTTCAAACTATTTCATCAGGCCTTTCTATAGGAAGTGACTTAGCTCCACAAGTATCTAATTATTTAAATGAATTTGAGTATAGTCCATTTAAATTTAACTTATTTAATAATAAACATACTATAAATGATACAGAATTTCGCAATATAGAATCTATAAATAAAATTACAGTTAACTCAAAAGTTACAGATGTTAATATACTTAAATCTAATACCAGTGAGTTAAAAGCTGAACTTAAAGGTAAATATAGTTCTAATGATAGCAATTCAATAAAACTTAATATAACAGAGGATAATGGAGAGTTAATTATAGAGACTCAAAATACACCCAATAATGTGTATTCAAGTGATTTAGCTTTAAATCTATATATCCCTGAAAGCTATAAAGGTGATATATCAATATCAAGTGTTTCTGGAGATATTAAATCTGAAAGAGTTTTAGAACTTAATTCTCTTAGGATTGAAACAGTAAGTGGCAATGTGAAGTTTAACTCTGTATCTGCTTCAACAGTAACAGCTAATCTAACTTCTGGTGATATAGAATTTAATAATTTAAATTCCAATACCTCTTCATTAAAAACTATTTCTGGAGATATTAAAGTTAAATCATATATAGGAGCATTAACCGTAGATTCAACCTCTGGTTCAATAGATATGAATTTAACTGAAATCAAAGGCGCATCAACAATCAACTCTGCTTCTGGTGATGTTGAAATAGCTATAGAGGTTTCAAACAACTTATCCTTGGAAGGAAAGACAGCATCTGGATCTATAGAAGTTTCTAATAATGTAAACAATCCAAATATAGAAAAAGGTGATAAACTTTTAAAAGCAACCTTTAATTCAGGAGAAAATAAACTAAATATTACAACAGCAAGCGGAGATATTAAATTATATAATTTCTAAAATAAAAAGCTCATTAAGATTTTATAAGATCTTAATGAGCTTTATTATTTTAAATAAATCAATTATTCTATAATGCAAATATTGCTATTATCTTAGCTAATATTATTCCTATTACTCCAAAGTCAGCATCACTAAATGTTGTAGCAGTATATCCTAATCCACCTAGTGTAGGTAATAATAATGCTGGTAAGAATGTTATAAGTAATCCATTAGCAAATGCTCCAAATATAGCTCCTCTTCTTCCCCCTGTAGCATTACCAAAAGCTCCTGCTGTAGCTCCACAGAAGAAGTGAGGAACAACTCCCGGTAATATTACTGGTGCTTTTAATGCAATTAAGATAAACATTCCAACTATTCCACCAACAAAGCTTGATAAGAAACCTATTAAAACAGCATTTGGTGCATAAGGGAATACTACTGGACAATCTAATGCTGGTTTAGCATTTGGTACAAGTTTCATAGCTATTCCTCTGAATGCAGGAACTATTTCTCCAAGTATTAATCTAACACCTGCAAGTATTACATATACTCCACCTGCAAATGTAATTGCTTGAATCATTGAAAATACTAAGAAGTTTTGTCCATTACTTAAGTTTTGCTCAACATATGCTGGACCAGCTGCAAGTGCAACTATTATATATAATATAAGCATTGTTAAACTTATTGCTACTGATGTATCTCTTAAGAAAGTTAATCCTTGAGGTACATTCATATCTTCTGTTGATTTTGAACCTTTTCCAACTAATTTACCAACTCCTGCTGATACAAGATATCCAACTGTTCCAAAGTGTCCAAAAGCTATGTTATCAACACCTGTTATTTTTCTCATTACAGGTTGTGCTAAAGCTGGCATAAGGGCCATTATTAATCCCAAGAGCAATGCTCCTACTATTACTAAAGGAACTCCATTCATGCCACCAGCTATTAATATAGCTGCAAGCATACATGCCATATATAATGTATGATGTCCTGTTAAAAATATGTATTTTAATTTAGTATATCTAGCTATAAGTATATTTACTATCATTCCAAGAGCCATAATTAAGGCTGTTTGTGTTCCATAGTCAACTAAAGCTAGTCCAACTATAGCCTCATTATTAGGAACTATTCCTGTTATTCCAAATCCATACTCAAACATTTTTCCAAAGGCATCTAGAGCTCCAACAACTATTGTTGCTCCACCACCAAGAACTAAGAATCCCATTATAGTTTTAATAGTTCCAGTTATACAATCGGATGCAGATTTTTTCTGAAATATAAGACCAATTAAAGCTACGAAACCAACTAGAATAGCTGGTGTACTTAATATATCCAATAAAAACTTTAACATGCTTCTTCTCTCCTCATATTTATTAAATTGTATAAACAAACTACTAAACCCGATAACTCAGGCTTAGTAGCCCTAAAAATCAATTTTAAAACTAAATTTAAGTTATGTCTAACTTAAATATTAGTCTATTTTATAAAACACCTTTTTTCTTTAGAACCTCTGTAAGTTTTTCTTTAAGCTCATTGATATCTATCATGTTATTTAGAGAAACAACATCTCCACCTAATCCTTCTAATCTAACAGCTATATCTCTTGTTCCAACGTATATATCAGCATTTGTACCTTTAGCTGATGCAAGATCTGAATGGTTTACTTCAATTCCTTTAACTCCAAGTTCATTTAAAACATTCTCGATATTCATTTCAATCATAAAACTACTTCCTAATCCACTTCCACAACAAACTAATATTTTCATAAAAATCCTCTCCTTTTTAATTCTATTTATTTTAATTGTTATTTTCCTTTTGCATATTTCTTTGTAATTTCATAGACATTCTCTATAGAATTAGCATTTAAAATTCCATTTAAATCAGCTTCATTCATAAATAATTGCATTAAATCTGCTAAAGCTTCAACATGATTATCATTATCCTTAGCGGCTAATGTTACCACTAATTTTACTGGATCATTTTGATCACTCCCAAAATTCAGTTCATCTTTTAGTGTAATTATACTTATTCCAGTTTCATTAACACCAAATTCTGGTCTGGCATGGGATAAAACAATACCAGGAGCAATCACCATGTATGGACCTAATTCATAAAAATTATTAATTATAGCTTCTTTATAACTTTCTTTAACTAGTCCCTTTTCTTCTAATAATTTAGCTCCAATTTCTATAGCTTCTTTCCAATCATTACATTCTTCATTAACTTTTATTAAATCCTTAGTGACTAAATCTCCTAACATAACAAATCCTTTCATTATTTAAATCTTTAAGTTTTCCTTTAGCTTGATTTAATTATAATATCCATGAAAAAACTTTTGAATATGTTTACATAACCTTATGCGTAAAATCAAATTTGAAATATTGAACTAATTTAAATATAAAATTAAAGCTCTATTTTAAGCTTATATAAACTTAAAACAGAGCTTTTTATATTTATCTTTATATATTTAATTCCTTTTATATTTTGAAAAAATCTCTAGAACCTCATCCTTAGATGATGTCTTTTTTAATCTATCTAAATCTTGTGGATTATTTATAACATCCATAAACTCTAATAAAGCATTTAAGTGAATTTCCTTATCTAAACTAGCAAAAGTAAGTACTATTTTCACTGGATCATTGAACTCACTATTAAACTTAATTGGATATTTTAAATTAATAAAACTCATACAGCTTTTATTAATTTCATTAGTTAAATCTGTGTGAGCTAAGCATATCCCTGGTGCTATAACCATGTATGCTCCAAACTCTTTTAATTTATTTATTATACCTAATCCATAATTATGAGTTACAAAGCCTTTTTCCTCCAAAGATTTTGTTCCCTGTAATATAACATCCTCAAAATCCTTACAATTTAAATTAAGTCTTATATTATCTTTCTTTATAAAATCTATTAATGATAGCTTTTCATTTGATTTGGGCTTCTTTTCTTCTTGTCTTTTTATCTCATATAAAACCTCATATCTAAGTTGCTCTTCATCATCCACATCACAATGCTTTTTAACAGCCTCCAAAATTCTATTTGCAAGCTCAATTTCATTGCTCTTATTATTATCTTTAACCTTACCTAAAAGATACTTCTCTAATTTTTCATAGTCTTTCTCATTAAGTATAGGGCTAACCTTTATATATTCATCATCAGATAAGGACTGTATATCTATTGTGCTTATTACGTAATCACATTCATTTATAATCTCTCTAGTTACATTCCTACTAGCATAAGTTCCTACTATATCAACATGAAATCTCTCACTAATACTTGCTGCTATCATCTTTGATGTTCCTATTCCAGTTCCACAGACAATTATTACTTTAGTTTTTCTACTTTTCTTTTCATTATATCGTCTAAGTGCTGCAGCATAATGGATTACTATGTATGAAATTTCATGTTCTCCAAGCTCTACACCGATGAAATCCTCTAAATATTTACTTGCTGCTTTTACTTGCTTAAACAATTCTTCATGTTTTATTTTTATATCATCAAATAGTGGATTTACTAGTCTATTTCCATATTTAATTCTATAGATTGATGGTCTTAGATGGAGCATAAGCCCCTGCATTAAGCTCTGTCTTCCCTCTCCAAAGCTTATATTATAAAAAGACTCTATACATGCTGTCATTTTATCTATAACATTATATAACTCGCTCTCCTTATATTTAGTTTCATCCATGACATTTTCCTTTAGAACTTTTGCCCCTAATAAATGTATTACTATATAGTTTGTCTCCTCTTTAGGAACCTTTATATTATAGTGCTTTTCTATTTTTCTTATTATGTATTCCGAAACACTATATTCCTTTGTTTCCTTCATAAACTCTTCATTTACATTATGAAGATAAATACTCTTATTTAATTGAACCCTCTTTATCATTATGGCTAAATGTGTAACTAACCCACCATAAGACTCGTCACTAAATTCTCTTTTTAGCTCAACCTCTGCAAACTTTATTAAACCATCAATAAAATCTATATCTATATCTGAAAATAAAGTATCAAATTGAAGATTGTTTATTTTTGATTTAATTGTTTTTTGAGATATATAATTTAAAAGATCCTCAGAAGATATGGTTTTAGATAATATTCTTCCTGCTATGCTCCTCTTTATTATCTCATCTCCAGAAATCATTAAGCCAACTTTAGGTTTTCTAATTAACTTTAGATTTTTATCCTGAAGCCAAGCTTCTATGTAATCTAGCTCCTTAAGCAAGGTATTTCTAGATACACAAAGTTTTTCTTCAAACTGTCTTATTTTTATAGGTTTATTTTCTTGAAGTAATTTAAGTAATATATATACAAACCTTTCTTCTTTAGAATAACTATATTTATATGGTGTATATTCCCCTGCAAATTTCTTCATGAAATTTCTAAGCTTTTCTGTGCTTTTAACTCTTACACCCTTTTTATATTTTCTATCTATATAATCAAAGCCATTATTAACCAAAAATTTCTCTATTTTATCAATTTTATATCTTATAGCTCTATTAGTTACCTTGTATTCAGCTGCTATTTCATCAATTTCTACATAATCGTTTTTTTCTATGAGATACTGTAATATCCTAATACAATCTTTATTTAACTCCATTTCTTCTCCTTAGTTCTTCTCTTATATGAATTAATCCAATCTATATAAATAATTATATAATTTTGACTTTCTTAAAAACTACACATAATTTGCAACATTTACTTCTCTTTCAAATTGAAAATTTAAACCATTAAAAAAAGATATTTCAATACTAATATAATATTGGAATATCCTGCAAAATTAAAGCACCCCTTGGGTAATAGGGGTGCTTTATTTATTAATTAGTTGTTGTTTATTTTTGTTGTTAGTTGTTATTAGTTGTTTTAAAATTACAAACCTAAGATTTTAATTTGGAATTTAAATAAATTTCTTTAAGGGTTAATTAAAGCTTACTAAAATTCCTAAGTATTAATATATATTTTACTATATAAAATGAATTGATTTTTAACTTTTAGTTATTATAGTTGTGTATTTTTTAATTACAGTTAATTAAAACTGCAGATAATGTAAGTTTATTTCCTTATCTAAATAAGCTTCCACTTATTATTAATTTTTGAATTTCATTTGTACCTTCATAAATTTGAGTTATCTTAGCATCTCTCATCATTCTTTCTAATTGGTACTCTCTCATGTATCCATTACCACCAAGCATTTGAATAGCTTCAGTAGTAACATGCATTGCTGCATCTGTACAAACTAGTTTAGCCTTAGCAGCTGATACTGAATAAGGTTTTCCTTCTTGTTTGTCCATTGCTGCCTTATATAACATATACTTAGCTTGTTCAATTTCAACTGCTAATTCAGCCATTTTGAAAGCTAAATATTGTTGTTTAAATAAAGGTTTACCAAATTGTTTTCTTTCCTTCATGTATTCTTTAGCTATTTCAAAAGCTCCTTCTGCTATTCCTAAGCCTTGGGCAGCAACCCCAATTCTTCCTCCATCTAGAGTTTTCATGGCTATTTTGAATCCATCACCTTCTTTACCAACTAAATTGCTAGCTGGTACAACACAGTCATTAAATAGAACTTCTGAAACCTGTGCTGATTTAATACCGCATTTATCTTCTATTTTTCCTATTGATATTCCTGGAAAATCTTTTTCTACAATAAATGCTGATAATCCTTTAGGTCCCTTTGTTCTATCTGTTAGAGCAAAAACTATAAATGTTCCTGATAAAGGTGCATTTGTTATGAAGCATTTAGCCCCATTTAATATATAATTATCTCCTTTTTTCTCAGCTACAGTAATAACTCCACCAGCATCTGAGCCAGCATTAGGTTCAGTTAATCCAAAAGATCCAAGCTTTTTACCTGAAAGTATATCTGGTAGATATTTTTTCTTAAGCTCTTCTGATGCATTACTAATTCCACCAGCACATAATGAAGTAGTTACTGATACTGCTATCCCCATAGATGCATCAACCTTTGAAATTTCTTCTATAGCTAAGACATATGAAAGATAATCTCCACCTGTTCCGCCGTATTCAGTTGAATATGGAAGTCCTATGACACCTAATTCACCTAACTTTTTATAAGCTTCTATTGGGAATGTACTATTTTCATCATTTTCAATAGCAAATGGTTTTAATTCCCTTTCTGCAAATTCTTTTACTGCTCTTTGTACGTCTAATTGTTTCTGTGTTAAACTGAAATCCATACCTTAATTCCTCCCAAAATTCTGTAATTATATCTAGAGTTACAACTCCTTAAATCATTTAATTCTAGATTAATTTCATTAATAATCTAAGATCTTACTGTTTTATTTAAACCCCATAAGCTTATCGTAGAATATTCTTTCATCCATAAGTTTAAGTGGTTCATCTATCTTAGGAACAAAGTCCATATGAGCTAAAATGTCTTCTTCAAGATTAACTCCTGGAGCAATTTCTGTTAAATGTAGTCCATCATTCCTTAATTCAAATACAGCTCTTTCAGTTATATACATAACTGGCTGATTAGTTTTATTAGCATACTCTCCACTAAAAGTTATTTGCTCAACATCTTCAAGGAATTTATTTGATTTACCATCTTGAATTATATGAAGCTTTCCATCTCCAGTTTCTACTTTTAATCCTGAAGCTGTGAAAGTACCACAGAATATAACCTTTTTAGCATTTTGTGTTATGTTTATAAATCCTCCACATCCTGCTATACGAGGTCCAAATTTACTTACGTTTATATTTCCATTTTTATCAGCTTGAGCTAATCCTAAAAATGCTAAATCAACTCCACCCCCATCATAAAAATCAAATTGATAAGGCTGATCTAAAATAGCATCTGGATTTATGCAAGCTCCAAAGGCTGCTCCCCCTTGAGGTACTCCTCCAACGGGACCAGATTCAACTGTAAGTGTCATATAATCTCCAATACCTTCTTCATTGGCAACAAGTGATATAACCTCTGGTATACCAATTCCTAAGTTAACTATTGTATCCTTCTTAAGCTCCATAGCTGCTCTTCTTGCAATTATTTTTCTTGCATTTAAAGGTGCTTTTTCTATGCTGCTTAAAGGAATTCTAACTTCTCCTGTATAAGCTGGATTAAATTTCATTCCTAAACATTGCTCATGATCACATGGCTCAGCTAAAACAATTCCATCAACATATATTCCTGGAATCTTAACAAGTCTAGGGTCTAAGCATCCCCCTGATACCACTCTCTCAACTTGTACAAAAACTTTTCCTCCGTTATTTTTACAAGCTTGAGCAATTGAAGTAACATCTAAAGTTGCCACTTCTCTATCTAAAGTTACATTTCCACATTCATCTGCTGATGAACCTCTCAGGAAGCAAACGTCTATTGGAAAGGATTTATAAAGAAGCTTTTCTTCTCCCTCAATCTCAATAAGCTTAACTATATCCTCTTTAGTAACTTCGTTTAACTTTCCTCCACTTATTCTAGGATCAACAAAGGTATTTAATCCTACATGAGTTATAGTTCCAACTCTCTTGCCAGCTATATCTCTAAATAATTGAGCTAAAGTTCCCTGTGGCAAATTATATGCCTCTATTTCATTTTCAACAGCCATTTTCCCAAGCTTTGGAGCCATGTTCCAATGACCTGCTATTACTCTTTTTGTCATTCCTTTGTGAGCAAAATGATCTGCTCCACTTCCATCTCTATTTCCTTGTGCTGCAGAATACATCAAAGTTAAATTTCTTGGATGACCAGTTTCTAAAAAACGTTTTTCTAAAGCCTTAGTCAAGGATTCAGGGCAACAGCTAGCAACAAATCCTTCTGTCACTATAGTATCTCCATCTTTAACAAATTCCGCTACTTCACATGGTTTTAAAAAACTAACTCTTACCATACATAACAATCCTTTCGTGGGTAGATTAATATAAGTTACATAAACTTAATTGCTGTTTTAATTTTTATAAACTTATTAGAATTTTATATATTCAAAGTAGTCTTATTTATCTTTAAAATCAGCTTTTCTCTTATCAACAAAGGCATTCATACCTTCTAATTGATCTTTTGTTGAGAAACATAAAGCAAATAAATCTGCCTCATAGTTATATGCTGATTCAGTATCCATGTTTAAGCCATTGTTTATTGCTGCCTTAGCTAATCTAACTCCTACTGGACTCTTACTCATTATCTTATTAGCTAATTCTCTTGCCTTATCCATTAACTCTTCTGACTCATAAACCTTATTAGCAAGTCCTATTCTATGTGCTTCTTCAGCATCAATCATATCTGTTGAGAATATAAGCTCTTTAGCTATTCCTTTCCCAACTAATCTTGGAAGTCTTTGAGTTCCTGCAAAACCTGGAAGAATTCCTAAATTAACTTCTGGTTGTCCAAATTTAGCTTTCTTAGAAGCTAATCTTATATCACAAGCCATTGAAAGCTCACATCCACCGCCTAATGCATATCCATTAACAGCAGCTATTACAATTTGTGGCATATTTTCTATATCTGAAAATACCTTTTGAGCTAATCTTGAAAAATCTCTTGCTTCCATTGAATTTAAATCTTTCATTTCAACAATATCTGCACCAGCTACAAAAGCCTTTTCTCCTGCTCCTGTTATAATTACAGTTTTTATATCTTTTCTTTTTGAAATTTCATTTATAACTTCACCAAGTTCAGTTATAGTTTGATTATTTAAGGCATTTAATGCTTTAGGTCTATTTATAATTACCTCAGCAATTCCATTTGATTCATTAAAAATAATATTTTCCATAAAAACTCTACTTCCTTTCAACCCTATATATATTTTTTAGATTTTTCCTGTTAATATAAATTTCTAAGTTTTAAATTTATATATTAAAGTAAATTAGATATTTAATTTTCAGTGTAGTAATTTATTAAAATCAATAATTTTAAAAGGTGGTAATTTTTAAAAATCATTGTTTTTAGATGCTAAATAAAAATTATAATTAACAGGTAAGGAAGTTAGTTAATCCATAAAAGTTATTCCATGCTCATAAATTTAAGTGGCAATGCTAATAAGACTCCCCCTCCTACCATATTTCCCAATGTAACCCAAAATAAATTACGGAAAACAAGTGATAAACTTACATCACCTAAGGCGAAATAAGTTATAGAGAATATTCCCATATTAGCAATGCTGTGTTCAAAACCAGCGATAACAAATGCAAATATACACCAGAACATAATTATTAATTTGCCTGTTTCAGATTTCATTTTTATTGTGCTTAGAAATGCTATACAAACCATGAAATTACAAAGCATCCCTCTTAAAAATAGTTCAAGAGCCGGTAAATTAATTTTTATATCAACTATACCTTTGGCATAATCCTTGATTAAATCCATAGATGCTCCACTCTTAACAAATAAAAACCCTAATAATATAGATCCTATAAAATTTCCTAAATAACTCATAAACCAAACTTTTAAGGCCATAGTTAAGGTACACTCATTGTTGTATATCCCAATTGCCATGACTAAGTTATTTCCTGTAAAGAGCTCTCCTCCAATAAAAGCAATAAGACCTAATGCTAACGAGAAGGTTGCAGCTACCATTATTCTTGCCATCTCTGGATATGAATTGTTTAAAACAGCTCCAGTAGTATATGAAAGAATTATGGCTACTACTAGGAAAAATCCTGCAACTATAGCTCTAAAAAAATACTTTATAGGAGCTCTATCTGCAAACTTAAACTTCTTAACTGCCATGTCTGAAATTAAATTTATATCTTTTTTTTGCATTTATTCTCCTTTATTTATATATTATGTTTTTATTTGGCTGATTTTTATTTATTAGTTTAAATCACTAAAGTGCTAAGTAAAACTTAACTTCCTCAATGATAAATAACCATCTTTTAATTTAAAGTTATTAGATTTTTAATTTAAAAATGTAGGATGTAACCTTTAGACAATATTCCAAGTTTACCATGCTAAGGAGAAGGTTGAATTTTTACCTTGATAAAAAACTATGAAACATCCTACATTAATAAGCAATTTATATAAAATACTCTTTAATCATATATATTAGGAAGCTCTTTAAAGCAATTGAACTTTATATTCAATATATTCTAAAGCTTCCTAATACAAAGATATTTATTGAGTATTAGGCGGCTATTTTATTAATTTATCATAACCTTCGTAATTAACCTTTACTAATTCTCCAGTCTCAAAAGACTCTTTACAAGCATATCCAACAATAGTAGATAAAACGCCATCTTCAACAGTTACTACTGGCTTTCTATTTTCTAATACGCAGTCAACAAATTCTTTAACTTCAGCTAAATATGCATCTTCGAATCTTTCTAAGAATCCCCCTGCACATTCCTTGTTAACTCCTCTACTATCAAATACTGTAACTAAATTTTTATCTGGAGTTGTTCCAATTCTTAATGTACCTTCAGTTCCTATGATCTCAGTTTCTATATGATAACCATGAGCACAGTTTCTTCCAGCAACAAGTAATGCCATTGTTCCATTTTTAAATTTAACCATGGCTGCTCCAGTTTCAGCATCATTTATTTCATCAAACTCCTTATGTCCATAAGCTCCACCTATAGCCCATAATTCATCTGCCTCTGAATCTAGATACCATCTAGCTAAATCTATATCATGAATTGCCATATCTAAGAACAATCCACCACTATAGCTATCTTTTGCAAACTTTAAGAAGCTTGGTAAAGCCTTAGCTGGATCTAATCCATAACATCTAACTAGTACAGGTTTACCTATAGCACCATCTTCTATTTTTTTCTTAGCATAGGCGTATGATTTATCATATCTTCTCATAAAACCTAACATAAATATTTGATTTGGATGTGAGTTAACTGCCTTCATAGCTCTAACTGCATCATCTAAATACAGCCCAAGAGGTTTTTCACTAAATACATGAAAACCTGCATCTAAAGCTTTTTCTATTTGTTCACAATGGAATCCTGATGGTGAAGCTATAAATATAGCATCTAACTCTTTATTTTTTAACATTTCATCAAAGTCAGTATATCCATATGAAATATTCCATGCCTTTTGAACTTCATCAACTTGACTCTTATCTATTGAACAAACTGCTAAAAGATTAGAATTTGGAATTTTAAAAGCTAGGTTTTCAGCATGAGCTCTTCCTAATCTTCCTAAACCAACAATACCAAAATTTATCTTTTTCATTTTATCCCCTCCAAAACCATAATTTCTAACAAAATTTTATTGCATTAAGGTTCATTCTTAACCCTTTATACCTTATATTTATTAACTTTAAGCTAATCCTATAGGTGAGAATAATAGATATATAAATGCCATAACAAGAACTACAGCTAATGATGCTGGTTTTGCATATTTCCAAGGAGTCATATCTATTAATGCCTTATCAGCTTGAACAAAATCTGTTTCTCTTGGTTTTATCTTACCTATTATAAGCATTACAATTACACCTATTGGTAGTAACACACCTAGTACATATAAGAAGTGTATATCTGATAAGAAGAATTTTGATAACGTATACAAAACAATGTGTACTACGAATACTGCTTTAGCGGCAAGACTTGGAACTCTTTTTGTAAAGAATCCAACTATTACACAAGCTAATATTGGTACGTTAAAGTATCCATTACACTCTTGTAAGAAGTTGTATAATCCAGATGGAGCGTATAGGATAAATGGAGCAACTATAACTGATATAACTGATACCACTATAATAAATTTTTGTCCTACTTTTACAAGTTGTTTATCTGAAGCCTCTGGATTTATGATAGGTTTGTATAGATCTAAAGTAAATAGTGTTGATGAACTGTTCATAGCACCATTTAATGAACTCATGGCAGCTCCAAATAAAATTGCTGCAAATATTCCTAATAAAGGTTTTGGTAATACATCAAGTAATAATGTTGGATATGCCATATCCGCATTTGGTAATGCATCTCCATATTTAGCAAAAGCTATGATTCCAGGAAATACAAGTATTGCTGGAGTTAAAACCTTAATTAATCCTGCAAGTATAGCACCTTTTTGAGCTTCTTTTAAACTACTAGCTCCTAAGGCTTTTTGTACTATTGATTGGTTTGTACACCAATAGAATAAGTTATTAAATAATAATCCAGTGAATAATACAGGCCATGGAATTAATGGTGATTGTGCATTTGCTGGGTTAATAGCATTAAGCTTTTCTGGAGTTGCAATTATTATTTCAAATCCTCCAACAAAATCTCCATTTCCAAGTAATAATATTCCTAATATAGGTACTAAAAGACCTCCGATTAATAAACCAATTCCATTTACAGTATCAGAGAATGCTGCTAGTTTCATACCTCCAAGAACTGTATATATAGCACCTACTACCCCTAGTAAAAATCCAGTTAATGCTACAGCTTGGAATGTACTTATTCCTAATAAATCTGATATACCAAAAATCTGATTTAAAACTAGTCCACCTGAATATAAAACTGTAGGTATGTAAGTTACAACATAACTAACTAAGAACAAAATTGAAACTATTCTTTTAGTTGTGCTATCAAATCTCTCTTCTAAATAATCTGGGATTGTTGTGATTCCGCCTTTTAAGTATCTTGGTAAGAATATAAGAGCTAGTGTTATAAGTGCTACGCATGATGTAACTTCCCATGCCATTGGTCCCATATTGGTAGCATAACTTTGACCGTTAAGACCTATGATCTGTTCAGTTGAAAGGTTTGTAAGTATCATTGTTGCAGCGATTACAGGACCGCTTAATCCTCTTCCTGCTAAGAAATATCCTGTTGCTGTTTCTGTATTATCAGTGCCTTTAGCTTTATACCAAGCAATAGCGAATACAGCTACTAAGAATATTGCAAAACTCAAAAATATGAACATAAATTCTCCCCCTACCCTATTTTGTGGTAACAGCATAATTTAATTATGCTGTTACCTAAAATTCATTATTGACCAAATTTATTAAAGGTTAGTTTTTTCTTTTATATATTTTCTTGCTTTTATTGCATATTCTAATGGGTTTGCTATTGCTGGATCTTGTTCAGCTTCTACTAGTAAATATCCTTCATAGTTATTATCCTCAAGAACTTTGAATATTGGTTCAAAATCTATATCTCCATCTCCAGGAACTGTGAATGCTCCTTTTCTTACTCCTTGTAAGAAACTTAATTTATCTCTTTTAACTTCTTCTACTTTTTCTTTTCTTATATCTTTTAAGTGAACATGTTTTACTCTATTTACGTATTTCTTTAATACTTCTAAAGCATCTTCACCTGAATAAACTAAATGACCTGAATCAAATAATAAGTAAACTAAATTTTCATCTGTTAAGTCCATTAATTTATCTATTTCTTCAGTTGTTTGTACTACTGTACCCATATGATGATGGTAAACAAGCTTCATTCCTTTTTCTTTTGCTAAAGCTCCTAATTTATTTAAACCTTCAGCAAGTGTTTTCCACTCTTCTTCATTTAAAATATATTTTCCATCAAATATTGGTGTTTCCATTTGACCTTGTATGCTATGTCCTTGTTCTGATACTACGATTACCTTTGCTCCCATAGCGTTAAGGAAATCTCTATGTTCTATAAATGCTTTTTCAGTTTCTTCGTATGGTTTAGTTGTTAAAAATGAACTGAACCAAGCACTTGCTATTTCCATATCTCTTAATTCTAAAGCTTTTTTAAGAACTTCAACATCTCTTGGATATTTGTTTCCAACTTCTGATCCTTTAAATCCAGCTAAAGCCATTTCACTTATACATTGTTCGAAAGTATTTTCTTTTCCTAAGTCTGGCATGTCATCATTTGTCCATGCTATTGGTGCTATTCCTAATTTTACATTTGAATTAAACATTCTCGTTTCCCCCATTACATTTTTTATTTGTCAGAAAAGCTAACTCCCATTTAGCTCTTCTGACCAAAACTTATTTATACCTTTTAATTTTTTATACCATTTTAATTCTCATTTTTAATATTAGTATTCTATTTTAACTGGTCTACCTTCTTTTAATGATTTAGTAGCAGCTAGTCCAACTAAAACTGAATATAATCCTTCATTAGCTCCAACAGGAACTTCAGTATCATTAACTAAGCAGTTTATAAATTGTTGCATTTCATTAACATAAGCATCCATGTATCTTTCTAAGAAGAAATATTTTGGTTTTTCTCCCACAATACCATCAACTGAAGCTATTGTAACTGTTGTATCTGAGTCATTATCAGCCATTACATATCCTTTTCCACCAAATACTTCAACACGTTGGTCATATCCATAAGCAGCTTCTCTACTATTATCTATTACACCTATGCATCCGTTTTCAAATTTTAAAGATATAATTGCTGTATCAACATCTCCAGCTTCTCCTATTTCAGGATTTACCATACATGCACCTTGTACATATACTTCTGAAATTCTACTTCCACTTAAGAATGCAGCCATATCAAAATCATGAATTGTCATATCTAAGAACATACCACCTGAAACTTTTACGTATTCTATTGGTGGAGCTTGTGGATCTCTTGAAGTAATTTTTATTATGTGTGGATTTCCTATTTTACCTTCTTCTATAAGCTCTTTTAATTTAGCAAAATTGTGGTCAAATCTTCTATTGAATCCAACTTGATATTTTACTCCAGCTTTTTTAACAGCTTCTAAAGTTTTTTCAATTTTAGCAACATCGTAATCTATAGGTTTTTCACAGAATATGTGTTTACCTCTTTCAGCAGCTTCAATTGATATTTTTGAGTGAGTATCTGTTGATGAACATATTATTACAGCATCAATTTCTGGATCGTTTAAGATTTCCATGTAATCTCCTGTATAATTTGGAATTTTAAATTCCTCAGCAGCTTTTTTAGCTGATTCTTCAAATACATCTGCTATAGTTTTAACTTGAGCTCCTTGTACTTTTTCTTGAATAGATTGAGCATGAATTCTTCCTATTCTTCCTGCTCCAATAACACCAATATTAATCATGACCATTTCCTCCATCATCTTTTAAAATTTAAATTTATTTTCAAAATAATATAAAGTAAAATTGCTTTAAATATTTTAATATCTTCTAGCAGCTTTTAAATTTTTCTCTTTGTTCTCAAATGCCTTATTTACACCATCAATTTCTGATTCTCCAGCTATTCCAACATGCCACCATGCATCATAGCCATCTGTCATTGTTTTTGGTAACACCTTTATGTCTATTAAAGTTGAAACCTTTTGCTTTTTAGCATCTTCTAAAGCTTCTTTTAATTGAGCTAAAGTTTTTACTGAATATGTTTTCAATCCATACCCACTAGCTACCTTAGCAAAATCTATAGGGATTAATCCCCCTTCTAACTTACCATTTTCATCTCTATATCTAAACTCTGTAGCAAGGCTTCCTATACCATTTGACATTTGTAGATTATTTATACATCCAAATCCACAGTTATCAAATAAAAGTATATTTATCTTCTTTTGCTCTTGCATAGCTGTTACCATCTCTGAATGAAGCATTAAGTAACTTCCATCACCAACCATTGAGTAAACTTCTCTTTCTGGCTCTGCTAACTTAGCTCCTAATGTAGCTGCTATTTCATATCCCATACATGAATATCCATATTCCATATGGTATGAATCTCTAACATCTGTTTCCCACATTCTTTGAAGATCTCCTGGTAAACTTCCAGCAGCTCCAACTACTATGGCATCATCATCTATTGTTTCTCTAATAACTCCTAAAGCAGCTGTTTGAGTGATTAAACCTCCTGTTAATACACTAAACTCTTCTATACATCCTTCTCTCTTAGGTTTTATTAAAGCTTCAAAGTTTTCATCATATTTAATATTTGTTAATCTCTTCATCTCTTCTTTCCAAGCTTTTTTAGCATTTACTATTTCATCTTCATATGATGATTCATAGTTATTTGCTTCTAACATAGCTTGTAATTCTTCTATACATACCTTTGCATCACCTATTATCTTGTGAGCATCCATTTTTCCACCATGGAATTTTGATACGTTTACAGTTATAAAATCAACTTCTGGATTCTTAAATAATGATTTTGATGAAGTTGTGAAGTCTGAGAATCTTGTTCCAACACCAATTACTAAATCAGCATCTTTAGCAATCATATTTGCAGCAAGGTTACCAGTAACCCCTATACCACCTAAATTTAATGGGTGACTTGATTTAATAGCACTCTTACCCGCTTGTGTTTCGCATATTGGAATATTGAACTCCTCTGCAAAATCAACTAAAACTTCACCTGCTTCTGAGTATCTAACTCCACCACCACAAATTATTATAGGTTTCTTTTTATTCATTATTATATCTAATGCCTCTTCAAACTCTTCTTGTACAGCTAGAGGTCTAGTTATCCTATGAACCCTTTTATTAAATAAATATTGTGGGAAGTCATAAGCTTCTCCTTGAACATCTTGTGGTAATGCTATACAAACAGCACCTGTTTCAGCAGGATCTGTTAATACTCTCATAGCATTTATCATTGCTGACATAAGTTGTTCTGGTCTATTTATTCTATCCCAATACTTACAAACTGGTTTAAAAGCATCGTTTGTTGTTATTCCTAAATTATAAGATTGTTCTATCTGTTGAAGTACAGGATCTGGTTGTCTTGTAGCAAATGAATCTCCTGGTAATAGTAATAATGGTATATTATTCACTGTTGCTGTAGCTGCTGCAGTAACCATATTAGCAGCTCCAGGGCCAACTGAACTTGAACAAGCTATTATTTTTCTACGATTGTTTTGTTTTGCGAAAGCTGTTGAAACATGAGCCATACCTTGCTCATTTCTTCCTTGATAAACTTTAAGTTCACCTGGATTTTCATATAAAGCTTCTCCCAATCCAACTACAATACCATGTCCAAATATAGTGAATATCCCATCAACAAATTTTTCTTCTTTACCATCAAAAGAAACGTATTGATTATCTAAAAATTTTACTAGCGCTTGGCCTGTAGTCATTCTCATAAACTTCTCATCCTTCCTATTTTTCATCTAATAACCAAACATGAGCTGGATCATCAATTCTATCTGTCCAAGGGTTTCCATCTAAGTGTCTTATCATCCAACAATAATACATTCTATATCCTGGTGCAGTAGCTTGTGGATGTGTATATCCACCTTCTATTATTGCATATCCACCATCTTTAACTTTGTAAGCCTCATCACCTATAAAGCAAGCTCCAAAGCCTTGTGGCTTATCAAATTTATAATAATAAACTTCTGGTTGTGGATGTTCATGTGGAATATAGCTTGACCATCTTCCTGGATAAGAAACTATTTCCCCATTAACCATATTTGAATATGGTGCATTACTGTAATCAAAGAATGTTTTTATCTTACGAGCTGCAGTTCCATCCCATTTATCTAAAGATGATTCTTGGATTATTACATCCTCAGGTCTATACAGCTTAGCTAAGAATTCTTTATCATTTTCAGCTTTTTGAATTAATATCTTAGCCTCTTCTAATGCCTCAACTTTAACTTCTACATTTTTGCAAACATGTAGACAAAAACCCTCTTCTTCAAATACATTTTTTCTGCTAGCTTCAACCTCTTTATTTTCCCAAAGGTATTTTATTTTACCTTCCATAAGAAGTACTGCAACTTCCTTTTTAGGTTCTAAAATTACTATTTTATCACCTTTTTTCATTTTTATAACTTCTATATCCATTAGCATACTGCTATGCTTACCATTAATCTCTGTAACAATCTTTTTCCCATCTTCTGAAAAACCTATATTTTCTACCATAGTTATAACCTCCTTAGCTTCTAGCTACCATTTCTCCATACTCTTCTTTTTCTTTCTTTATGAATTCTTTAATAGCTTCTACTGTTGGCATGTCTTCTGAGCAACTATGACTTGCAACTAACATTGCTGCTGAGGCACTTCCAAACTCAAGAGCATCCATCATATCCCATCCTTCTAAGATTCCATATATAAATGCTGATGCATAAGCATCTCCACCTCCAAAGGATTTTAAAAGTTTTACTGGGAAAGGTTTTATTCTATATGCTTTTCCATCTCTAGTATAAGCTGTAGAACCATCTTTACCATGTTTGATTACTACTATCTTATTACCATAATCTAACCATCTTTTAGCTGTCTCTTCATCAGTGCTATCCTTAGCTATTAAGCCTTCCATTAGATCAAACTCTTCTCTTGATCCCATTATGATATCACTTTCTTTTCCTACTATTGAATAGTAAATTGCTATTTCATCTTTGTTTTTCCAATTATATTCTCTGTAATCAACATCAAATATAACAACTGTTCCATTCTTTTTAGCAAGTCTTAAAGCTTTTAATGCAGCCTCTCTTGAAGGACTCATTGCTAAAGCAGTTCCTGAAATAACTATAGCCTTTGTATTTTTAATATAGTCTTCGTCAATATCATTAACGTCTAATTGTAAATCAGCTATACCATTTCTATACATTAAAATACTACTTTCTGTAGGACTTAATATTTCTGTAAATGTTAATCCTAAAGATTCACCATTTTTAGCTTTACTTATTTCAGATACATCTATTCCCTCTTTTTTGAAGTAATTTACTACAAACTCTCCAAATCTATCATCTGAAACTTTTCCTATAAATCCAACCTTTTTTCCTAATCTAGCAAGTCCAACTGCTATATTTGCAGGAGAACCTCCTAAGTACTTATTAAAATTCCTACTTTCTGATAATGGTTTGTGAATATCTGTAGGATTAAAATCTATTGCTACTCTCCCTACTGGGACAATATCAAATTTTCTTTTCTCATCAAATTCTATATATCTCATACTAACCCATCTCCTAAGCCTTATTTACACTTTCAAAAATATCCATATGCTTCTTTACATTCTCATAAACCCCCTGAACCTCTGCAGCTTGAAGTGTGAAATAGTCTTTCTTTTCATTATCTACGTATAATTTTCTTACAGACTCTTCAACAGAATTGAAGGTTGCAGTTGCAATGTTTATTTTTCTTATTCCTTTATTTTTACACTCTTTAAAGTCCTCTGGTGTTATTCCTGATCCACCATGTAAAACTAATGGTGTTTCGATGTTTTCTCTCAAATTCTCTAATACATCAAATCTAAGTTTTGGAGTTCCTTTATATACTCCATGAGCATTTCCTATAGCCACTGCTAAAGCATCTACTTTAGTCTCTTGAACAAACCTTTTAGCGTCTTCTACGTTAGTTACTTTCATCTTTATATCTTCACTACCATCTTCACTTCCGCCAACCTGTCCAATTTCAGCTTCTATAGCAGCCCCATATTTATCTGCTAATTCTTTTACCCTTTTAGTTATCTTAACGTTTTCATCAAAACTTAAATGAGATCCATCTATCATTACTGATGTAAACCCAATCTTTAAAGCCTTTTCTATATTCTCTAAGGTTAGTCCATGATCAAAATGAACTGCTACTGGTACCTTAGCATTTTTTGCAGCGCTTACCATTAAAGGTCCGATTAATTCTAATGGGGAATTAGTTAATCTAACCTCAGCAATCTGAAGAATCATCGGGGAATGCATTTCTTCAGCTGCTTTTAAAGCACCCTTCACCATTTCCATGTTTGCTATACTAAAGCTTCCCACTGCATAATTTTTTTCTCTTGCAGCATCTAAAAGCTCAGTCATCTTTACTAATGCCATAATTTATTACCTCCAAAGATTATTGTAGATTTTTATCACATCATCAACTTCAATAATCTTTCTTGTATTGCTTGGACTTCCACTTTCCATAGCGTCAGCTGCCATTTTTTCTATATTATCAAAGAACTTAGTTTTATCTACTCCAAACTCTTCTAAAGTCGGTATTTCTAATTTAACCATTAATTTAACCACTTCATCTATAAATGCTTTTGCTGCCTCTTCATCGCTCATGTTGTCGTTAGCTATATTTATTTCTTTAGCTAATTGAGCAAATCTATCATAAGCACCATCTACTACATATGTGAAACAAGCTTCTAAAAGCATTGCATTTGATAATCCGTGTGGTACATGGAATAAAGCTCCTATTGGTCTACTCATTCCATGAACTATTGTAACTGAAGAGTTATTAAATGCTATTCCAGCTTCTAAAGCTGCAATTGACATCTCTTCTCTTGCTTTTAAATCCTTTGGAGTATCAAAAGCTATAGGTAAATACTTAAATATTCTTTTTACAGCTGAAACTGCAAAACTATCTGAAAGTGGTTGTGCCTTTCTAGATGTATAAGCCTCTATAGCATGAGTTAATGCATCTAACCCTGTAGCTGCTGTTATCTTAGCAGGTGCTGTCATTGTAAATCTTGGATCCACTATTGCTAAGTTTGGTAATAAGTTAGCTCCTTTTAAAAGCATCTTAACATCATTTTTTGTATCTGTAATTATTGTAAATTGAGTAGCTTCTGAACCTGTTCCTGCTGTAGTTGGTATTACAGCAAAGGGTGGAAGTTCTTTTTCTATTTCTCTACCCATATAATCAGATATCTTACCTTTGTTTGTTATCATAGCTCCAATTGCTTTAGTAGAATCTATTGGACTCCCTCCACCTAAACCAATTAGAAAATCACATTGATTTTCTTTATAAAGCTTAATTCCTTTTTCTATCATAGTATCTGTAGGTTCACTATTTATTTCATTGTATAAAACGTGCCCAATATTCTCACTATCTAATACATCTGTTAAAACCTTTACATTGCCTAGATCAGTCATTACTTTATCAGTAACTATTAAAACCCTTTTACCAAAATTCTTTAAATATGCTTTACTTTCATTTAAAGCATTTTCACCTGAAATAATACGTTTTGGCATAATAAATTGATTCGCCATATAATCACCTCTCATGAGTTAACGTTTTCTGTTTATTTACTGTTTGTTCTCTTTATGTTTTAATAATACCAACTTAACCATAACATGTCAATAACATTTTCACATATTTACCACAAATATAATCATTATTTATAAAAATATAATCAAAAGTTACTCATTTATTTTCACAATTGCCCTTCCTTTTATTAAGAATTTCGTTTATAATAGAATCACAAAGCCTATGAAAGGAGATGAACACTTGTTGCAGTAGGTATCATTACAATAAATTGCTGTACTAAATCCAGATTAATCACATATAATATTTTGAGTTAATTTTAGTTTATATTGATTATCTTCTTAGTATTTTTTATTTGTTAATCATGAAATTAAAGCAATACCTTTAGTATAAACTCTATATATTATAAATAGATTAAATTTTATACTCACTAATTAACTAAACTTAATATTATTGATAGAAAATTACGAGCAACAGGGAAAGATATGCGTTCAAAAAGAATAGACCTAGTAGAAAATTACATTATTAATCACAAAACCGTATCAATTGACAAACTATGTGAAGTGTTTGATGTATCAAAAAATACCATAAGAAGGGATTTAAGTGTTCTAGTTGAAAAAGGAACCATAAAAAAAGTCTATGGCGGAGTAACGGTTAATGAAAATCAAGAGTTAGTATCTTTTGAAGAAAGAAATGTTAAAAATAGCAACTCAAAATTAGCTTTAGGAAAGGCTGCTGCTGAATTTATTGAAGATGGAGATAGCATCTTTTTAGATTCTGGTACAACAACGGTTAATATTATTGATTTCTTAAAAGATAAAAAAGATATAACTATTTTCACTAATAGCGTTACAGCTATATGCAAAGGAATTCATTATAATAACTTAAATATAATTTGTTTATCAGGAATTCTTAACAGAAAGACTCAATCTTTTACTGGCTTACATAGCACAGATATATTAAAAAGTTATAATATAAATAAATGCTTCATGGCTTGTACTGGTATTTCACTAAAAAGAGGGGTTACTAATTCTACTAAAGAAGAATTTAAAATAAAGAAAACCGCAATCTCTAGAAGTGCTGAATGTTTTCTTTTAGCTGATCAATCAAAATTTGATCATGTTTCTTTAATGACTTTCTGTGAAATTAATGATTTAAATTATGTTATAACAGATACAAAACCTAGTAATGAATATATTGAATACTTTAATGATAATAATGTAAATTTAAAAATTTGCGAAAAAATAATTTACTAAGAAAATAGGGATACAAGTATGTATCCCTATTTTTTAATGTGCTTATAAATTATCTAAAAGCATAATTTTCTATAACTTTATTGCTACTTTCTAAGCTACAGTTAGCTAAATATCCCTTTTACATTAAACTTTAAGCTAATATTTTGATTTAGCCATAACTTTTAGATTAGGGAGGTGCTACTTAAAGCACCTCAATATTTAAAAATCTTACTTCTAAAATCTATTCCCATCTTCCCAAAAATCGAAGAAAGTAGATTTAAAAATCACTAGATTTTAGATTTAAGATTGTAGCACAAGTCTACTATTAAGTTGTGTAATTTTTAAATTTTTATTCATTAAATCATATAATAAAAATTTAAACTTCTTATATTATTTATCATATTCATAATGGTCAATATTGTTCAAAGTAACTACTTCAAAATTTGCTCCATTCCATTCAACCTCATTATAACTAGCTTGATGGAATATAGGATAATCTATTATTTTGCTTTCCTCAAACTCATTTTTAAAGTATCCTATTAAATATCTTACACACATTCCATGAGTAACTATTAAAATGTCCTTATCTTCATTATTTTTTATTATATCATCTACAGTTTTAAATAATCTTTCTGTAAATTCCTTTATATTTTCTCCTTCAAAACTCTTATAAGAAAATGGTTTATTAAATAGATTATCTAACTCATTTACGTATTCCTCATGACTTTTTATCTCTTCAGTAGTCATTCCTTCCCATTTTCCAAAGCTTATTTCTTTTAATCCTTCAACTTCTTCAACCTCAATATCCTTATCGCCTTTTATTAAGTATGCAGTTCTCTTTGCTCTTTTTATAGGACTTGTAAAAATTTTATCTATTTTAATATCATTAAATCTCTTTCCTAATAACTCTGCTCTTTTAACTCCATTTTCAGTTAACTCAGAATCTTTCCACCCTTGAAATCTATGCTCAAGATTCCATAAAGTTTCCCCATGTCTTGTGAAATATATTTTCATATTAAAAATACTTCTCCCTTCTATTCATCTTATTTATACATAAATTTTATCTTATTTCTACTTAAATATCATTTAAATATAAACTTCTTTAAATCAATCATCTTTCACCAATAACCATCTATTATTATCTTTGTGGCATAAAAATAGTTATTTACTTATTTGTATTAAGAAAATTAGATTTAAAAAGATTATTTTAAATTATAAGTAGTTAACTCTGTAATAATTATATACCTTATACTAAAAATATCATAATAAAAAACTTTTTATTTGTAAGTAAAAAGAGATACCTTAAAGGTATCTCTTCTAATAAGGAAGTAATTAAATTTTTAATTTATAAAGCGTGTAATTTTTATATCTTATTTAAAGTATCTGTTTAATAATCCAGCGAAAGCTTTTCCATGTCTAGCTTCATCTTTACACATTTCGTGAACTGTGTCGTGGATTGCATCTAAGTTTAATTGTTTAGCTAAAGTAGCTAAGTCTTTTTTACCTTGGCAAGCTCCATGCTCTGCATTTACTCTTGCTTGTAAGTTAGCTTTTGTATCAGCTTCTACAACTTCTCCTAACATTTCTGCAAATTTAGCAGCATGTTCTGCTTCTTCGAAAGCTATTCTTTTATAAGCTTCTGCAACTTCTGGGAATCCTTCTCTGTCAGCTTGTCTTGACATAGCTAAGTACATTCCTACTTCTGTACATTCTCCTACAAAGTTAGCTTGTAATCCTTCGAT
>NZ_BAAABF010000011.1:0-69231 GCF_054767895.1 Clostridium sp. CTA-17 | reverse complement strand
GACTTGCATGTGTTAAGCACGCCGCCAGCGTTCATCCTGAGCCAGGATCAAACTCTCAATTTAAAAGTTTAATCTATACTCATATTACTTATAAAAGAATTGCTGGTTTATGTTAATATCTTCTGTTTAATTTTCAAAGACCATTTCGTTGTCGCCCTCAAGCGACTTCTTTATTTTATCATCACTCTCGAACTTTGTCAACACTTTTTTTCAAAAAACTTTTTAAGTTGTTTTCTTTCAACTTATTGTCTTTTTTTGTTGCCCGTCCTTAGTGACAGGTATTATCTTAACACCATTTCTTTAATTTAATTTAAAATTTACTTTAGTTTTTGAAAAACATCCAAACTAATCTTTTAAATCCTTTTATTTTCTCTGTATATCATATATTGACACACTAGGAAAAGTTTATAGATATTATATTCAATTACTATTCATTTATGGATAGTTTTGTATGTTTAACCCTTGTAAAAATCTAAATTAATAATCAATTCTTTATTATAATTACCTTTTTTCCTTAAAATATTCATATAATTACTCAACTTAAATAAAAAAATACTTTAATAATATAAAAAAGAAGAGAATAACTAAATATCCTCTTCTTTTAAATAAACTTATTTATTATTTTCTAATTCGCTTAATTTCTTATCTATAAGATTTAAAACATATTCTCTATCTTCTGGTACATTTTCAAAATCTAACTCATCAACATTTATTCTTAATATAGGAGAGACATTATAGTTTTCAAAATACTCTCTATACTCATTATTAAGCTTCTCCCAATATTCTCTTTCAACTACTTGCTCGTAATCTCTACCTCTTTTTTGAATTCTCTTCATAGCTTCATCTACTGATATTTCTAGATATACCATTAATTTTGGTGCTTTAACATGCTCTAGCATATTTTCTAAAAGCTCTTTATATAATTCAAACTCTTCAACTGTCATTTCGCCCTTTTCACATAGCATCTTAGCAAATATAACATCTCCGTATATACTTCTATCCATAACTGAATTTTCTACAAGTCCAGCTTCTTTTATATGCTTGAATCTTTTATTTAAAAAGAATACTTGAAGCGGAAAAGAATATCTATTCCTATCATAATAGAATTTTTCTAATATAGGATTGTCCACCACAGGTTCCTCATAAGCTATTAATCCTCTCTCTGCTAAGATGTTCATTAAAGTACTTTTACCTACTCCAACAACTCCATCTACAACTATCATTTCCCAATTTCCTCCTCTATCTATCCTATCTAGTATCTCTCTGTAAAGATTATTTTTCGTATTTAGAGACAACATTGTTCCTCCTTAAGCCTTATAAGTCATCGTTCACCTTATAAAATATTTTATGATCTCTCCATTCACCATTAATGTATAAGTATTTTTCACTAATACCTAATTCATTAAATCCACAAGCTTTTAATACTCCTTGAGATCTAGAATTATCCATTAAGGTTGAAGCCTCTAGTCTATGTAAACCCATTTCTTCAAAAGCGTAACTACATACTGTATTAAGTGCTTCTTTCATATAGCCTTTTCCTTGATGCTCCTTATCTATGGAGTATCCAACAAAGGCATTTCTTAATATTCCATAGACTATATTAGATAATTTTATTTTTCCTATTAGTTTTTCATCTTTAAATATACCTAAATCAATTGAAGTTCCATCTATAAACTGTCTAAAACTTTCTGTTAAAATTTCCTTTTGTCCATCATAAGTATAAAAACCGCTATCCCTAGTAGGTTCATACTGTCTTAAATGCTCTTCATTTCTTATATAATAATCAAGCATTTCTTCTGTATTCTCTGGAGTTAAATTTCTAAGGGCTAATCTTTCAGTATTTAATTGAAACTGAACTAATTTAACCTTATCATTAAAGTCATTTATATTTATCCCCATAATATATTCATCTTTCTGAATACCATTGTTACATACATTATCTGATAATATACCCTCAAGCATAAAACCTAAATCTAAATAAGCATTAAAGTTTTTTATATCTGAAACAAAAAGATTAATTTTATATATGTCTTTTTCAGCAAATAAAACCTTTAAAATCTTTCTTAAAGTCTCTTTCATAAGTTTATAGTTATCTTCTTTGTAAAATTTAAATTTAACATCAACTTTTTTATTTTTACTATCTAAATCCTTCAAGAAAAATCTACCTAGTATTATGCCAACTTTATCTTTTACAACGTATTCCCTATCATTTCCTCTTATTGCTTCTATAAATACATTCTTATCAAAAGACATACTCTACTCTCCAATTTATATTTTTTACTTTACTAGCCTCTTCTTAGTATTTAAGTATAAGTAGAACATTAAAACGGCAGATAAAATTGCACTTGCAGGTATAATATAAAATGCCTTATCTGGTCCAACACTTTCATTTAACAATCCAATAGCCTTGTTAAGAATCATACCAACTAAACTAGCTGATGTTATTACAATACCTGTAATATATGCAACATTCTTATCAAAAACCTTACTAATAGTTAAAACTGTAGTTGGGAATGTTATTGAGAAGAATAATCCTGATACAGATATTATCACCATACCGTTTCTACCTAAAAGTAAACCTAAGATACAAAGTGCAGCTCCTATTATTAATGTTTTATATAATATATTGAAATATCCTCTTTTTTCTACTACAAATCCACCAAATAATCTTCCTATGGTGAATATAGCAAAAAATAGTGATAAATACATTCCTGCCTTTTGCTCATTTATATTATAACCATACTTCATGTAATTTACGAACCAATTTGATATACCCTGCTCTGTAAATACATATAATCCTAAGGCAAGCATATAGGCAACTATTACCTTATTTGATAAAGCTTCTATTATAGTCATCTTATCTTTTTCTTTAACTATTTCTGTTCTAGGTATTTTAACGAATATAAAGCATATGAATACTGCTAAGTAAACTAAACCTACAAAGAAATACATAGTTCTCCAGTTAACTCCTCTTGCAGTTAATGAACCAAATAATCCTTGGCCAACGGAAGAGCCTAACCCGTAGCAAGCATGCATAACATTCATTATTACGTTTTGTGCCGTTAATGCTAATATAGGAAGAACTGTATTACATGATATTGCAACCATGGCTATACCAGCACTACTTATTACCATTCCTGTATATAACATTAAATAGTTTTTTGTAAAAGATAAGAATATAAGTGATAAAAATATCACCATCAATCCAGCTAAAAATACCTTTTTCTGTCCAAACTTTTCGCAAAGCATTCCACCTATAAATGTTAATACCATATAAGCAGCTGAAGTAGAAATAAGTAAGTTACTTATAGTATTATCGTTAACTCCAAATTCCTGTTTAAATACTGGTATGAATATACCTTTAGTATTTTCAACTATAGCTGCTAAAATCATCATTATAAATAGAAAAGCTAATGCAACATAATTTTGCTTTTTACTGTTCATTATTACTTCTCCTTATTATTTAAAATAAATAAAACTTTATTAGATCTATATTATTAAAATATACTACTTTAAACCATAAAAAATATATAATCTATAGTAGTTATTTATAAAAAAACAAAAACATAAAAATTATACCATAAAAACATTGAATAGTGCTTAATTATGTATACTTACTATATATAATTAAAAACTTCTTTATATTTTAAAATCAAAAGCTTTATAAATAGAAAAAGAGCTTATATCAAAATAATTTTTATTATCATATTTTGATAAAGCCCAAATTTCTCTATATTAAATATATTCTTTTATTAAATCTTTAACCACTTCTGATGCTATTATCATACCAGCTACTGGAGGCACGAAAGATACACTTCCTGGTATTTGTCTTTTAGCTGAACATTTTTTAGTTCCACCAGTACAAACACATCCTGTTTTGCAAGTAACTACATCTTCAACCTTTGGTTTTCTAGGCATTTCTTCTGAATAAACAACCTTTAATTTCTTAACGCCTCTTTTTCTAAGTTCATATCTCATAACCTTAGCTAGCGGACATACCTTTGTATTGTATATATCAGCTACTTTAAACTCTGCTGGATTTAATTTGTTTCCAGTTCCCATTGAACTCATAAGTTTTATTCCTTTTTGTTCACAATAAACAGCAAGAGCTATCTTAGCTGAAACAGTATCAATGGCATCTACCACATAATCTACATCATCTGGTATTATTTCTTCTAAATTATCTGGAGTAACAAAAACTTGTATAGTTTCCACATTACAATTTCTATTTACTGAAAGAACTCTTTCCTTCATAACCTCTACTTTGTTTTTACTTATAGTTTTATATGTAGCATGTATTTGTCTGTTTAAATTTGTTAAACAAACAGTATCATCATCAACTAAAATTAAGTTTCCTACTCCTGCTCTAGCTAAAGCTTCTACAGTAAAGCTTCCTACTCCACCAACTCCAAATACCATAACTTTGCTCTTTGCTAATTTATCTAAAGCATCTTTACCTATTAGTAATTCTGTTCTTGACAATGAATGTTGTAACATAAACTTTCTCTCCTTCTTAAGTTAATAAAATTTCCCCTATGTTAATCCTTATAATATGTTCTAAAATAAATATCTCAAACTTATAATGTTTATTCTTATACTTAATAAACACACAAATTCATTAATATTATATACATTCTACTTAATATAAATAAAGTTTTTCATTTATATTAACATATAATTCTTTTAAAAACTTACTTCTATCTAGAAAATTTATATAAAATTTCTTGGATTAAGCCCTAATTTAAGTAAATTCTAATTAATAATAAAAGGCTAAAGTATGCTTTTAAATTGATTTACTTTCTAAATTTCTATGATATGATCTTTTTTTAATATATAATAACTTTATGAATTTAATTTGAGGAGGAATTTAAAATGACTTTAGGAATAATCGCCGCTATGAGCGAAGAATTAGAAATTCTTTTAAGAGACATGGAAGTAAAATCTAAAGAAACTAAGGCTAATATGACTTTCCACCAAGGTACTCTTTGGGGTCAAGAGGTTGTAGCCGTTGTATGTGGTATAGGTAAGGTTAATGCTGCCGTTTGTACTCAAATATTAATAAGTGAGTACAAAGTTAATAAGGTTATAAATGTTGGTGTTGCTGGTGGTATAGGCATGGAAATATATCCTGGGGATGTTGTTATAGCTAACTCATTAGTTCAATACGATATGGACACATCTGCCTTTGGAGATCCTATAGGACAAATACCAAGATTAGATACCTTTGATTTTAAATGTTCACAAGAATTAGTTGACCTTTGCGAAGAAGCTTGTAAAGAAAATGAAGAAATAAAGAGCTTCACTGGAAGAATAGTTACTGGTGACCAATTTGTTGCTAGTGTAGAAAAGGTTAAATGGTTAGAAGAGGAATTTGGAGCTTCTGCTTGTGAAATGGAAGGTGGAAGTATAGCTCACGTTTGTTACTTAAACAATATTCCATTCCTTGTTATAAGATCAATATCTGATAATGCAAATAATGGAGCACATATGGACTTCGCTGAGTTTACAGCTATAGGAGTTAAAAACTCTACTTCAATATTAAAATCAATGATTTTAAAAATGGCTTAATATAAAAGGATATTATCCAAAATAAGTTTTATTATATTTTGGATAATATCCATTTTTATATTTTATGAATGAATATTCCACTTCTAAGCTTAGGCTCAAACCATGTTGATTTTGGTGGCATTATTAACCCCTTATCAGAAATTTTCATTACCTCTTCTAGACTTGTTGGATAAAGAGCAAAAGCAACTTTCATATCCTCTGATACTCTTCTTTCTAATTCTTTAATCCCTCTTATACCTCCAACAAAATCTATTCTCTCATCATTTCTTACATCTTTTATTCCTAATATAGGCTCTAAAATATTATCTTGAAGTATAGAAACATCTAAATTTTTAACTAAATCAGTTTTTGTTTTTTCTATTAGTGAAATTTCATTTTTCTCTTTATACTCTAATTTGAACCAATCTCCATTAATATACATCCCAAATTCACCTTTATGTTTAGGTTTTGGATTATCTTCCTTATTTAATTTAGTTATTTGAAATTTTTCTTCTAATTTCAATAAAAATTCCTCTTCACTTAATCCATTTAAATCTTTAACTACTCTATTATAATCTATAACTGTAAGTTCTGTTTTAGGAAATAAAACTCCTAGGAAATAATTACATTCATCCTCAGGTAAGCATTCTCCCTTTTCTCTTCTTTCTAAACATACTTTTACAGCTGCTTCTGACCTATGATGTCCATCTGCTATATATATTGAATTAATTTCTTTAAATTCTTTTATTATTTCATCTATAATAGATTTATCATCTATCTTCCAAACTCTGTGCAAAACTCCATCATCAGAAATAAAATCATATAAAGGCTTTTCTAAAACTATTTTTGAAACTATATTACTTATTTTTTCTGAATCTCTATAGGTTAAAAATATTGGTCCTGTTTGAGCATTACAAGCTTTTATATGTTTTACTCTATCTTCTTCTTTTTTGTCTCTAGTAAATTCATGTTTTTTTATTGTGTTATTTAAATAATCATCAACAGATAAGCATGAAACAATTCCGCTTTGGGATTTTCCATCTAAAACCAACTCATAAATATATAAACAATCTTTTTCTTCTTTTATAAAAATATTGTTTTTAATAAATCTTTCCAAATTCTCTCCCGCTTTTTTATAAACCTCTTCAGAATACTCACTAATATTTTCTGGAAAATAAGTTTCAGCTTTATCAATATTTAAAAAGGAAAACTCATTGTTTTTTACTTCCTCTTTTGCTTCATCCCTACTCAAAACATCGTATGGTAATGCAGCAACTTTTTCTACTAAGTCCTTTCTTGGTCTTAAAGCTTTAAAAGCTTTTATATTAACCATATTCCTCACTCTCCCTCTAAAAATTAGCCCCTATTTTAATTATTATTAGATTACATTCATATATAAAATCAGTAATATTTAAAATAAGGCTTTTTTCTTTTTATCTAAAGTTTAATCTTTAAATCTACAGTTATATATTTTAAATTTTACTTATACATCTCTTCTTTTATTATATTTATAACTTCCTCCCCTATTTTCATCTGAGCCTCTTTTGTTGAAGCTCCAATATGAGGAGTTAAACTTACTTTAGGATGCTTTATTAATTCTAAATTTTTACTTGGCTCTTCTAAGAATACATCTAGTCCAACGCCACCTAAGGTTCCATCATTTAAACTAGTTATTATTGCCTCCTCATCTAGTGCTTTTCCCCTAGAAGTATTTATTATAAAGGCTCCCTTTTTAACCTTTTTTAATTCTTCACTTCCAATTATACTCTTAGTTCCAGAAATATTTATAGAAATAAAATCTGATTCTCTTAATAACTCATCAAATTCTACTTTTCTATAATTATTGTCTATATTCTTAATATCCATCAGATCAAAGTATATTATTTTCATACCTAAAGCTGTACATTTCTTAGCTAATTCAGATCCTATTCTTCCCATACCTATAATTCCAAGAGTTTTTCCTTCAAGCTCAACACCAACATAATCTTTCTTTTTCCAAAGACCATCTTTCATAGTTATATTAGATTGATTTAAAAATCTTGCTAAAGAGAACATATGGGCTAATATAATCTCTGCAACTGATGAAGAACTTGCATTAGGAGTATTTCTTACTTTAATTCCATTTTGTTCAGCATATTTAACATCTATATTATCAAGTCCTACTCCACCTCTTATAATTAATTTTAAGTTTCCACCTTTAATCGCTTCATCTATTAATTCTCTTGTAATTTTTGTGGCAGACCTTATAACTATACAGTCTACTTCTTTTATTTTTTCTTTTAAATCCTCTATATCATAATGATTAGTATCAACATCACAACCTAGCATTTCCAAATTGCTAATAGCTTTTTTATCTAATCCATCATTTAAAAGTATTCTTAACATATCAAAATAGCCCCCTTAATAAATTATTTAGTATAAAAGAAACCCACACTAATCAGTGTGGGCTTAAATTTATTCCAATTCTAAAATTTCATTTATATTGCTTAATAATTCTTTTATATCTTTAACTTGGCAGTCAGCCATGTGTGCTATTCTAAATGTCTTATCCTTTAGCTTTCCATACCCATTAGATATCTGAAATCCTCTTTTTCCAAGTTCCTTATTTAAAGCCCCAATATCTATATTTTTATTATTTTTTATAGTTGTAAGGGTATTTGAATAGTACCCCTTTTCAGGATAAATTTCAAAGTATTTTTCTGCCCATTCTCTAACTATTTTAGCCATTTCAATATGTCTATTGAATCTATTTTCTAGCCCTTCTACATTTAATATATAATCTAACTGGTAATCTAAAGCATACATATGTGAAATAGAAGGCGTTGATGGATATTGATAATCCTTCTTTTTAATATATTTATATAAAGCTAATAAATCTAAATATGTTCCTCTAAACTTAACCTTTTCTGCTCTTTCCCTAGCTCTTTCTGAAAATGTACATATTGCTATTCCTGGAGGAAGACCTAAAGCTTTTTGTGAAGAAGTAATACATATATCTATATTAAGTTTATCCACCTCTATTTTACTTCCACCTGCAGAACTAACTGCATCAACACAGAATATAACCTCTGGATATTTCCTTATAACTTTGCTTATTGCTTCTAAATCATTCATAACCCCTGTAGATGTTTCATTATGAGTTACTGTTATTAAATCATACTGTCCAGTTTTAAGAACTGAATCAATTAAGTCTACATTAATACTTTTTCCCCAAGGAACTTCAAATTTATCCACAGGAACATTATTACTTATCCCCATTTCATACCATCTATCACCAAAAGCCCCCACAGAAAATACAGCAGCCTTCTTTAAAGTACAACTTCTTATAGCTCCCTCCATTAATCCACTTCCTGAAGTTGTTGATAAAAGTATTTCATTATTAGTAAAAAATAATTTCCTTAAATTATCGCTTATTCTTCTTTGTAATTGAGATGCCTCTTTACTTCTATGCCCAATCATAGGAGTAGCCATTTTTTCTAATACTTCCTCTCTTACCTCCACAGGTCCTGGTATAAATAACTTTTTATGCATGTAATCCCCTTCTTTACTTGAACAATTATTTTATTTATTAGTATATAATAAATTTTCTTCATTGGTGATACAAAAATAAATAAAAATAATTATAAATTACCTTTTTAGAAATAAAAAAAGACCTATATCAAAAAAATATTGATTAAGGTCTTTCAAATATAAATTAAATCATATCCTGTAAAATGTTGAATTTATTTTCCATTTCCTTTTCACAAGTTCCACTATGAAACTCATTGCAATTTAAACAGCTTTTACAAGAATTCATTGAAGATACTGCCTCTCTATGCCTAGCTGAATAATCAACACAATTTTCTGCTATATCTATAAATTCTTCACTAATAGCCATACAAATTCTCCTTTCTCAGAACAATACTATATACTTAGTATTTTCTAAGAAAGTTTTTTTATACTAATTTATTCCTCTTCATCATTCCAAAATAAAACTGACTCTGTTTCTCTACAGTATTTTACACATATACATTGTCCTAAATTTCTAGGGCAAAGTCTACAAAGACAATTTTTTTCTGTTCCATCACATCTATCATTCTTAAAATCTATACAATACTTACAATTTATACTTGTTCCAACAGCCATAACAAACCTCCTGTTCCTCTCTTACATACAGTTAAAAGTATATCACTTTTAATCTTTTCTTTAAAACAAAAAGATTCTTATAAATATTATATTTATTTAAATTGTAAGTTTAAAAGGAATACTACTATATTTGTTTAATTCTCATTTATCTTATAAACTATTATTAAAATTTTCTTCCTTATCAATTGTATTATTATTATCTAAAAACCCTGTAGTTTCATCAAATTCAATATAATCACCTATACAAGGTTGAATTTCATTGCATACTTCAATATTATCTTCTATTAAATCCTTATTTAATATCCTTCTTCTATATAAAATCTCTAAAAAAACAAATAATAAAACCATAGAAATTAAAGATGCAATGTTAACTATAAAGGTTCCCTTAACATAACTTACACTTGGAATAAACATTATAATTAAATATCCTACGGCATGTACAAATACAAATCCAATTAATATACTCATAAAAATATAAATAAAATATCTAGGTATTTCAAAGAAATATGGTCTATCTAAATATTTAAAATTCATTATTTTTAAAATTAATCTTGAAAGATAAATAAGTAATACTGAAATTAACACTAAGATTATTATAAATATAAACTGTCTCCCTAAAGAAAAAGAATTGGTATCAAAATCTAAATTTAATAAATTAAAAATTAATAAGACTTTCTCACCAATAAAACTCAAGAAGTTTCTAACCCAAATAAGTTTATCACTAATTAAAAGCTCACTTACTGAAAATATTAAAATTAAACCCTCCATAAAAAATATTGGAAATATTCCAGCAAACATTCTATCCTTAACAATTAAATTCATAATAAAAATTATTGAAGTAAATAATAATCCTAATGTTATGAAATAAAGAAAACTTATAATAAGCTTATCTAAACTAAAAGCATTTCTATATGGTATATAAAAAATTAATTTTATAAATATGTTAATTAACATAGGTATTAGAGAAACTCCATAAATTAAAATAACTTTAGAAAAGAAATATTTCTTTGTATTCTCCTCTCCCACAGCTAAATTTTCATTTAGCTCCTTTTCTTTATCCTCAAATAAAAATCCAACACTCCAAACTAAAAATAAAAATAATAAAAATTTATCTATATTCCCCATTGAAAAACATTTATTTATTATGGAAATATCTAAATTCCCTTGCCTTGCCTGAAAAAAGTATCTTATCATATTGTAATTTCCCATTAAAAAGAAATAAGCTATTCCTAAAACTATTATTCCTCTAATCCCTCTAGACTTATATTTACCTAGAATTAAGCTATTAAATAAACTCTCCATAAAATTCTCCATTCACTAAAGTATAAATTCTCTATAAATATACTTTTATAAATATATTTTTATGATTTTTATTTCTTTAAGTAGCAAATTTTATTTAAAAACATATATTAATATAAAGAGTGATTAATTGCTTCTTCATTTTTTGACTACTCCTCTCCTTAGAAAAGGAAGAAGTGCTTAATACATTCCTTGCTTACTTTGCAAGTTTCCTCCCATCTAAAAATAAAAAAACAGGTGATTTCACCTGTTTTTTTATTTATATAAATTCTTATATTTATCTAACAAAAACTTGGAATAATATCATTAAAACTACTCCAGGTATTCCTAAAATACCTGCTATTAAAGCAGTTAATAAGTTTATTCCTATAGTTATGCCAAAATAAGCTCCAAAGTAATTAACAATCATAAGTAGTATAGCCCCAAAGATACTATTAATAACTAAGCCTATTATTTTCCCTATTGATCCAAATATTAATCTTAAAATTAATATTGCAACAAGCACTCCTACAATTAGAAGAATTATATCATCTAAGGATAACGCTCCTATATCCATAAATCTACCACCTTTTTAAATTATACTTATCCTAGCATTCTTAAATATATGTTCCATACTAACTTTTATACCTCTTTTTTTAGCTTCTCTTATTAGGTATTCATATCTAGCGTTAATATCTTGCTCTTTATATATTAAAGATTCTATAAGTTTATCATCACAAGCATTTTGAAAAGCTGATCTTGCAACCTCCATTTCTAGTATGGTTTGCTCAATAGCTTTTAATATTTCCTCATCTTGATTTGAATAATCTATCTTTTTTATTAAGTAATCAGAAATTTTCTTTTTATCCATAACTAACACCTCCAACTTATTCCTTTGGAATTATTTCCAAAATGTCCAAGTTATATTCAGGTGTTATAAAGATTTAACTTTGTATTTTAACTTTTTAACTAGTTAATTCCCCTTGTGTTTATATTGTTTAATTACCATTATAAAGATTTAATACTGTATTTTAAGCTCAATTTGTATTATAAAATAATTTATATCTTATTTAGAATCACAAGCCCTAAATAATATTTATATAACAGTTCTACCTTCTAAGGCTTTAGATAAAGTTACTTCATCTGCATACTCTAAATCTCCCCCAACTGGGATTCCTGCTGCAATTCTAGTAACCTTAACATCTAATGGTTTTAATATCTTTGAAATATACATAGCTGTAGCTTCCCCTTCAATAGTAGGGTTTGTAGCTACAATAACCTCTTTTACGTCTCCGCTCATTCTTGCTACTAGTTCTCTTATTCTTATATCCTGTGGTCCTCTTCCTTGCATTGGAGAAATAGTTCCATGTAAAACATGATATAAACCATTAAATTCTTTAACTTTTTCCATTGTCATAATATCCTTGGGTTGTTCAACCACACATATTATATCTTTTTCTCTATTAGGATTTGAACATATTGCACATGGATCTGTATCTGTAAAGTTACCACATACAGAACAATATTTAATAGTTCCTCTTGCTTTGACTAAGGCATTTGCAAATTCCTCTACCTCATCCTTTGGCAAATTTAAAATATGTAAAGTTAACCTTTGAGCTGATTTTTTTCCTATACTAGGTAATTTTGCAAACTCTTCAATTAACTTTTCTATAGCTACTGGATAAAATTCCATCCTTTTTCCTCCTATTATTTAAACTAAATTCTCTCTATTTATAAAAAACTCCGCTGAGAAGTTTCAGCAGAGTTTTCAAATTTAATAAGTATTTCTATTAGAATAATCCTGGCATTCCCATTCCACCAGTTAATTTACCCATCTTTTCTGAAGTTTCTTCAGAAGCTTTTTCTAAAGCTTGCTTAACAGCTGAGAAAACTAGATCTTCTAACATTTCAACATCATCTGGATCTACAACTTCTGGCTTTATATTAAGTGCGATTAATTCTTTCTTTCCGTTAACTTTTGCAACAACTGCACCGCCGCCAGCTGAGCCTTCGAATTCTGATGCTTCGATTTCCTCTTGCATTGATTGCATTTGTTTTTGAAGCATTTGTGCTTGCTTCATTAAATTATTCATGTTTCCCATTCCGCCTGGAAATCCACCTCTTGCCATACTTACATCCTCCTTAAAAATTAACTCCTTAATATTATATAGTATTTTTGAAAAATTTACTATAATATTAGATTATATGCTTAACCATTATTATTTGGTTACAATTTTATTCTATTCTTCAACTATTTCTAGACCATCACCCATAATACCTGAAAGTCTAGCTTCTAAATCAGCTTCCTCAGCTTTTTCCTCTTCTGTTCCTTGTTCTACACTATATACAACTCTTACAGGTTCCTTTAAAACTTCTGAAAATATATCATTTACTATTTTAGAGAAATCATGTTTTTCAAGTCTTTCTTTATTATGTCTATATTCATAAGTATATCTAAATTCAACAACACCTTTGTTACAAGAAACTTTGCTTATACCCTTTGCTAAGGCTATATAAACCATATACTTTCCTCTGCTCTTAAAGGTTTCAAGTATATCTTTCCAAACCTTTCTTAAATACTCTGGTGTTAGGGTTGAATTTTCATTTACTACCTCATAATTATTTGAACTTTGAGTAACATTCTGTTGTTTATTATTTAAAGTTTTATTATTTGAAGTCTCATTTGAAACTTGTGATTTAACCTCTTCTAAATTAGTATTAACCTGTATATTTCCACTTCTTATTGCTTGTTCTAACTTATTTATTCTTGCAAGCATAACTTCCTTAGATGTATCATACTCTATTTTGCACATTTTTATTACTGCAAGCTCTAAATAAACTCTAGCCTGCTTGCTAAGTTTAGCCTCTTCATCACATTCTTGCACAATTCTTATGCATCTCATGATTTCTTCAACCTTTAACTTAGCACCTTGAACTTTAAGTTTTTCTATATTTTCCTCAGCAGTATCTAAAACTTCCTCTGGATTTGAAGTTACCTTTATCATAAGCAAGTTTCTATAATGAACTATTAAGTCCTTTATGAAAAGAGTCATATCCTTTCCTGTAAGAACTAATTCTTCTATTATTTCCATAGCACTTTCTATATCTCTTTTTATTATAGAATCTACTATTTTAAATAAATTATCATTAGTTACAAGACCTAACATAGAAACTAATTCATCATAATCTACCTTACCATCCCCTATAGAAATAGCTTGATCTAATATACTTAAAGAGTCTCTCATAGCTCCATCAGATACTCTTGCAACAAGGTCTAAGCTCTTATCATCACAGAATATACCTTGCTCAGTAACTATTTTTCTTAATCTTCCTGTTATATCTTTTCTACTAATCCTTTTGAAGTCAAACCTTTGACATCTTGACAGTATAGTTATAGGTAATTTTTGAGGATCTGTTGTAGCCAAAATAAAGACTACATTCTTTGGTGGCTCTTCTAAAGTCTTTAAAAAAGCATTAACTGCCCCAATAGAAAGCATGTGAACCTCATCCATTATGTAAACTTTAAATCTAGCTTCTTGAGGCGGGTATTGAACATCATCAATTATATCCCTTATGTTATCTACCCCATTGTTTGAAGCTGCATCAAGTTCAGTTATATCTATTGCTAATCCTTCATTTATTTTTTTACACATCTCACACTGATTACAAGGCTCTCCGTCTTTTAAATCTAAACAGTTTAAAGCCTTAGCCATTACCTTAGCTGTAGAGGTTTTACCAGTTCCTCTAGTACCACAAAATAAATATGCATGAGCTGTTCTTTCATTTATTATCTGATTTTTTAATGTAGTGGTTATATGCTCTTGACCTACAACATCGTTAAAGGTTTGTGGTCTCCACTCTCTATACAAAGCTTTATATGCCAAATTATTCACCTCTCTAAGCCTGTATTAACATATAATTATTATACATCAAAACAAGCCATAATACCTATCACACTTATTTTATATTTTTCTTAGTTAAACCATTATATCATGATTAATATTTTCTTTTTTAAAAATAAATATATAATTATCTTAATAATATTTTTATGTTAACCTTGAAAGGATTTTTTATATGTTTTCTATAATTGTTGCCAAAAGTATTAATAATATCATTGGAGTTAATAATAAAATGCCTTGGAATATTCCATCTGATTTAAAAAGATTTAAAGAACTTACTATGGGTAAAAAAATATTAATGGGAAGAAAAACCTTTGAATCCCTTCCTTTTGTTTTACCTGGAAGAACTCATTTAGTTTTAACTACAAAAAAAGATTTTTCTTATAACCATAAGGACGTAATTATTTATAATGATTTAAATAAGCTTATTTCTGAGTATAAAGATAGCATGGAAGAAATTTTTGTAATAGGTGGTGGAAAAATATATTCTGAGCTTTTAAAATATGCTTCAAAATTATATATAACTGAAGTCTTAAAGGAATATAAAGGAGATACCTATTTTCCTAAAGTAGATTATTCTAAATGGATAAAAACTTACGAAAGTTCTATTTATGAAGAGAATGATACTAAATTTAAATATGTAATATATGAAATTTTATAATATATAATAAAACCGAATATATTTTAATTGAAAAATATCAATAAAATATATTCGGTAAATAATATTAAAAGCAAATTATATTCTTTCGCTCAAAACTCCATTTTCCATAGTGTATACACAATCACATATTTCATCTATATCGTCACTATTATGACTTGCTAATAAAATTGTAACAGAGTTAGACTTTAGCTTTAATAAAATTTCTCTAATTTGTTTTACACCTTCTGAATCAAGACCATTCATAGGTTCATCAAGTATCAATAGTTTAGGATTCTCCATAAGAGCTTGGGCAATACCTAATCTTTGCTTCATACCTAAAGAAAATTTCTTTACTGTTTTTTTATCTTCAGGATCTAGCCCTACTAAAGCGATTGTTTCTTTTATTCTTTCATCACTTATTTTATTGTTTATACTAGCTAATATTTTTAAATTTTTAAAAGCAGAATATTGAAGTAAAAATCCCGGATTTTCAATAATCATTCCTACATCATCTGGAAAACTTCCATTCTTTATAACCTTATCAAATACAGTTATACTACCCTCTGTTGTATTAATTAAACCGCAAATAGCTTTAAATAACATACTTTTTCCTGATCCATTCCTACCAACTATTCCATATGCTTTCCCACTCTCAAGTTGTAAATTAACTTTATTAAGTACTTTTGTACCTTTTATATCTTTTGTTAAGTTAGAAATTTCTACAACATTTCTATTTCCCATGTATTTTTTCCTCCTACCCCTATATGTTTAATACGTAATATCTAATAAATCTCTCTTTACTATTAATCTATTAATAATAACTAAATTAATAAATATAAGTATTCCTAAAAATATAAATGACCAATTATAACTAAAATTATAAATTATATGTTTTGATAATATCCCTTGATTTAATGGAATAAACTTATCTATATTAAAAATATTTCCTATGGAAATTGATACATAAAATTCTACTATTAAAATTAAAAATGATTTAATGTGACTTTTAGTAACCATTATATTAAAAATATACACAGTTATAGCGTAGTAACTGGATAATGATAATAATACAACAATTTGTAAAGTATCAATTATATTGCTAAAATTAAAACCTTTATTTAATATAGCTGTAAATATAAATTCAATAAAAGTTCCTAAAGCAAAATATATAATACAAGCTAAAAAGCACGTAATTTGTAAACAGATATTCCAATACTGTTTATTTCCTAATCGTGGTATAACATAGATACTTCTTGTACTAAGTTCATTAAATATATAATTTCCAATAATATATATTAAAAAAGCTTGATAAAATGTCCATGTAAATATTTCAGATATATTATCTAAATTAATTGGTCCAGCAAATATAACTTCAAGAATTTCATTAAAACTAAAATTGGAATCATAATTATTAATTTTTACTGAAAAAACATAAATAAAAATAACAATTATAAAAATTAAATTTTTAATGGAAAATATTGATCTTAAATTATTACTTATAATATTTAAATATTTTTTCATATCTAATCACCAAAATTACAATCTTTCTTCTTAGTCAATACAAAACCTATAAAAGAAACTAATAGTATTAAAATTATCCAATAACATAATCTTGATATTATATAAGTGCCATTAGTTACTTCAATTGCTTTAGAATTTAATATGTAAATATTATTAGTGAATAATAATTTACTATTATCAATAGCCATATTAATACCATTTAATATAATTATTAAAATAAAAGAAAGAGCTCTTTTTTTAAAAATTAAATTAAATACAATAAATAAAATAGAAATAAAAACTAAGTATAACATAACAAAGATATTGGTAATAAATACATATGATATAGGAGTTAAACTGTCAGTAACAAGTTTAACAGTATCATCAGCAAAATCTAAGTTTATTTTATTTGAACTTATATCCAAAAAGTATTCACTCCATGAATTATCAAAACTCATAAAACTTCCCATTAGTATAGATATAATATTTATAGCTATAAGGAACATTATAGAAAAAATTAAAGCTGTAAGTATATTTGCTATATACATTTCTTGCCTTGAAGCAAATTTAATACTTAAATAATTATAAAAATTCTTTTTCTCAAAAATATTGTAAATCATAATTAAAAAAATTAAACTTGTGAAATAGAATAATGCTAAATATGAAAAGTTAGACCAAATAAAATCATAAACATTATAACTTCTACCATCAAAAATTAATGATAATAATAATGAAAACTGATAAATCACTAATATAGTAAAAAACATTAATAACTTTGTAGAATGAATTTTAAATGATATATAATTATAAATCCTTTTCATTTTTAATAACCACTCCTATATAAAATAAAGCTACTCCTACAATAAATATTAATAATGGATAAATTACTACATTGGGAAGGGTGGTCATAGATCTTTTCAAAGAGATAACTCTCGCTAAATGAAAATCAAAAATCCTATTAATTCCCAATCTTTCTACTATAGTTCCACAAAAAATGTAATAAAAGAATGGGGTAATTAAAACTAAATATCTATTTTTAACCCAAGCTGATATACCTAAAGCTAATGTTGCTGTAACCATATACGCTATACTAAATAATAAAATAATTATTAAAGCATATATTAATCTTGTATCTCTCGAATCAAGTAAATAACTTAATGGTCCATTTATATTATTAGTATAAGAAGCAATCTGAGGATTTCTAATACCAACTGCAACTACTAAAAAAATAAGCATAAAAAGGCTTGATGCCCCTGCAACTAATGCACTAGAAATACTGTTTACTATAACTTTAATAGAAACATATTTTTTTAATGGCATCCTTGTATAAATAAACTTTGTGAATCCACTTTCTTTTTCTTGTAAGTATGAATCTGAAAATATAATAGTTGATAATAGTGGAAATACTATAACTATAGTACTTGACATTACGATTAGAAAAGCATCTATTGCATCAAAAGTTGGATATTGCGAAATATACCTTATTGATTCAAAGCCAAACTCTTTCATAAATGCTGCAATGAAAATCCCTAGTGTAATTGAAAAAGATATAATAGCATTTTTTCCAAACAAAGCTCTTTTTAATTCGTTTTTAAAATAATATTTCAAATTTAAAACACATCCTTCATCTTCTAAAATGTAGTTTATCTTGTAAAAATAACTCAACTATAGATTATATGTTTATAGTTGAGTTATAAATTAAAAATATCTTTTAATGTTAATTATATATTGTTATCATTTTTTATTAAGGATAAATTTTTCCTTTCACATCACATTCATTCCATGTATATGCATCTGTTTTTATTTTGGCATAAACTTTGTGACCATAATAATCACTTCCATAACTTCCTTTATAGTAGGCCCTTGATGGATTCCCACTTGTTGTAGTGCCCTCAAAATGACCAGTACCAGTAAGTTCAGTTCCAGCACTGTTACATATCCACCAGTCAACCCCTGAACCTGGCCAACCAAAATATGATACATAATTCTCTGCGTAATTGTCCCTATTAGTTTTAGTTACGCTACTAGTAGTCATATATCCTGTTTTTGGCAATCTAAAACTATAGATAATTGGAGTTTGTGCATAAGTACTTTGTGCAGCATAAGCAACTTGTCCTATTAAAGATATACCTAATGCTGCAGATAAAATTAATCCTGATCTTTTTAATGATTTTTTCATGTTTATTCCCCCTATAAATCATATTTTCAATAAAAATTTTATACTTTTATACCTTTTTTGTAAATCAATTAATATTTAACCATATTTTTCATTTATTTTATTTTATTTTTATTTTTTTAATTTTTATTTTATAAAATAATTAAAGATATTTATAAAATTGAAATAAATTTTATAAATATCTTTATTTTTTAATCAATATATTACTATTTAACTAATTATATGTTAAATACATTTATACTAATTTAACAATCTTCTTCTAAAGATACAACTTCTCTTTTTCTAAATACTAACCATGCTATTAAGCCACCAACTATAGCTGGGACAACCCAGTTAAATCCTAGGTTTGCAAGAGGTAACTTATGAACAAATTCAATTTTTATTCCTAAGCTATCAATTACAGTAAGTAAGCTTATTAAAAGAGTTGCATAAGTAGCTCCTTTTACCACTACATCATTTGGAATGAATTTTTCAAATATATTCATTACTACTAATAATATAGAAACTGGATAAATTAAACTTAGTACAGGTACTGCAATTTCTATTATTTTATCTACTCCTAAATTAGAAGCTAATGCACTAAATACACATATTGCTATTACTATATATTTGTATTTTAATTTTTTGTTAGATACATCTTCAAAATATTTAGCCGTAACAGAAGTTAATCCTACAGCCGTTGTAAGACAAGCAAGTCCTATTACTATTGCTAACATAATAGTACCTGTTGAACCTAAAATTGCATTAGTTATATTCATAAGTAATGTTGTTTGTGAAATACTGCTATCATATAAAGTTGAAGAGGTAGCCCCTAAGAATGTTAATCCTCCATAAACAATAGCTAGTCCAATACATGCAATTAAGGCAGATTTTATTGTAAGCATTCTATTTTCGTTTTTATCCTTATAGCCTTTACTTGCAAATGAAGCCATAACAAATGCTACAATCCCTCCAGTTCCTAAAGCATCCATTGTTTGATATCCTTGAGTAATTCCAGTCATAAATAACTTACCTGAATTAACTTTTTCTAAATCTCCAATAGGATTTATAATACCCTTTATTATTAATACTGCTAATGATATAAGTAATAATGGTGTTAGAACCTTTCCAATTATATCCATAACCTTATTAGGCTTTATTGTAAGCACAAAAACTATTAAAAAGAATATTACTGAAAATACATATGGATTTATATTCCCTAAAAGTGGAGAAATACTCATTTCAAATGTTGTTGCTGCAGTCCTTGGCACTACTAATATAGGTCCTAAACAAAGCATCATTAAAATTTCTAAGGTAATACCAAACTTCTTACCTGCTCTTCCAACAACACCTTGGAAAGATCCTGCCTTAGAAACTGCAACTATGGATAAAAATATTATTCCTACGTCTGATATTATGAATCCTAAAAAACTAATTAACCATTCACTTCCTGATGTTAATCCTATGTATGGAGGAAATATTAGATTTCCAGCCCCAAAGAATATAGAGAATAAGGCAAATCCTATTACTAATATATCTTTCTTTTTGTTCATTTTTTACAACCCCAATCTAATTAATTTATATTTTTCATATAAAAAAGCCACATAGTGTAAAACTATGTGGCCTTAGTGCCTTAAATAAAAAGCCACATAGTGTTTATCTATGTGGCTCTACATGCATTTTAAACTTAGCCATCATAGATACAAACCCTAGTTTGCATCTATGAGTCTTTTATATATCATAAACGCAAACTTAACTATAATAGCTAAAGTAAAAGGTATTTAATTTTGAAGCTCTAGTTAAATTTAAATTTTTCATACTATCATACTCTCCAAATTTCAATTTATTATCTTAATAGAATTTTAATTGTTAAACCATAAAAAGTCAATAGGAATTAATGATATAATATTAAAAAAACTTTGAAAATTCTATAAATAACATAAAATAACTTTGTTTAAATTTAACTTACTTATTTTTTATAACTAATATTATTAATTTATTAGCATCCAGCATAGTAAACTAATATTTTATCTACTAAGTTAGATACCTCCTTATTACTTTCTATAAAAATCTTTGCATTACTTTTTATAATTTCTTTATCATGAGAATTTTTCATTGTCTCTAAAGAAGTTTTAGCTTTATTTAAATGACTCAATATATCATCATTATATGAAACAAATGCCTCTGGAACCTTTAAACCTTGGAAATCTTCTACTAAACACTGAAAAAAATTATTTGACTTCTCTAACTGCTGAATCATTATATCATTTAATTTGCCAGTTTCAGATATTGTTCTCATATTTTTTATAGAGCCATCTACACTCATATTAACAATAGTTGATGAAATTTTTTCTATATACTCTTCTTCGTCTTTACGTTTCTCTTCTTCCCTACTCTTTTCTCTAGGAATATTGATTGCATTTTTTTCACCGCTTGTACTACATCCAAGAACGAAAAGCGATAAAGTTACCCACAGTATTCCTACTAAAAGTTTTCTTCCCATAACTTCCTCCGTAAAATTACATTTTTGTCATAAGCATACGTACATAATTATACCAACAAGTCTAAAACTTTTTATTAATGTTTCGTAAACATATAGAAAACATAATTTTACAAAATAAAAAAAACTCTTAACATACTCTGTTAAAAGTTTAATTACATAATAAAACCGTGCACCTCACTTCGACAATAACTTATGAACGTTACCTATGCAGTTAGCTCAAGCCAGACGTATCCACGGCACATGAAAATGACTGCTTATCGCTGCTTCCTTCCGGACCTGACGAGGTTCACAGGTTTCCATTGCGTGGGGCCCAACTCTCAACACCACTTACATAGGGCAGACTCCACAAGTTAGAGCCTCTATGAGGACTTCGATCCTGCTGTAGCGGATTGCAGGTTACAGGGCACCGCTAACTCCCCATCTAGCACGGCATGGCGGAGAGAGAGGGATTTGAACCCTCGGTAGAGTTTCCCCTACACACGCGTTCCAGGCGTGCTCCTTCGACCACTCGGACATCTCTCCATAATAAATATTAATTTGTAATACTTTTTCATTCTAACATATAAGTCTAACCAATTCAATACTGAAAATTTAATTATAATTATTATACTTATATGAATAAAATTAGTATAAATTAGAAATTTTAATTTGAACAATACTTTTATCCTATATTTATTTTAATATAATCACTTAAAAATGAGCTGTATCAAAGCTTAAAAAGAAAATTAAAAATAATATCTTCTAAATAAAATTGATACAGCCACATATAAATCTAATTTATAAATATACCTTTTCTCTTTTTCTTTCCTCTTGAAACAATAATTATTATTGCCACAATTCCAATAATAATTCCTAGTAAGCTAACTAATTGAGCAACTCTAATATTCATAAAATATAAACTATCTGTTCTTAGCCCTTCAATAAAGAATCTTCCTAGAGAATATAAAGATATATAAGCAGAAATAACTACACCCTTATATCTATCTGTAATATTATATAAAATTATCATCAATAAAATGGCCACAAATATATCCCATATACTTTCATATAAGAATGTAGGGTGATAATATTCTCCATTTATGTACATACCCCTTTGAATAAACTCAGGAAATTTACTGATAAACTCACTAGTTACTTGTCCACCATGCGCCTCTTGGTTAAAGAAATTCCCCCATCTACCTATTCCTTGGGCTAATATAAAAGCTGGAGCAACAATATCTGCATAGGCTAAAAAATCTACTTTTTTAACCTTACAATAAATAAACGCAGTTAAGAAAGCTCCTATTATTCCTCCATGAATTGCTAAGCCACCTTGTCTTATGTTTATCATATCCCAAAAGCTATGATAATTTTCAAGCTCAAAAAGCACGTAATATGCTCTAGCCCCTATAATAGCAAAAGGAAAGCACCATAAAAATAAATCTAAGATAACATCAAAGTTTAAATTCTTTTTCTTTGCGTTAATACTTACTAAGGTCATTGCAATTAAAATTCCTAATGCTATGATTATGCCATACCATCTTACTTCAAAACTACCAATTGAAAATGCTACTGGATTCATCTAACCTCTCCCATTCCTTTTAATTTTTTATAATAATACTACAGTAAAATTATTAAGTAAATATGTATCATTCTCATTTAAATAAAAATATTATAAAAAAACTTAATAATAAAATCTGTAATATAACAGTCTTATTATTAAGCTTCTATCTTATCTATTTAGTTTTATATTTAGAATCCTGTTTTAAGCTAGTATTAATTTTTATTGATATATTCATACATAAGATAATTTATTGAAAAGTCTCTTTAATTTTTTATTGATTAAATTTACTGTAATGTATCTGTGTAAAATACATTTATAAATGGAATTTCAATTTCTTCTCCTGCACTATTTTTAATCTTTTTAGATTCAACTAATCCCTTAACTTTTATTTCACTTCCATTTTTTAAATCTGGCAAATCGCCCTTGCATAATACTCCTAAGTACACTGAATCAGCTATGCAGCAAGTCATATCTATTTGAGTAATTGCAAATTCTTCTTTTTCATATAATTCACTAACATATAAAAGCCCTTCTATAGAAATTTCTTTTCCTACAAAATCTTCTAGATGAAGTATTAATTCTTCTAAGGAACTATGAAAATTTTTCTCTGTAAATACTAAAGCTTCATTACTATTTAATTTTTCATTAGAGTGCAGGTGATTATGTTCACTCTCTTTATGTCTATCATGATATAACTTAACCCCTTTTAAGTTTAAGGATACCTGATTAATATTTAATCCATTGGCTATATTTAAAATAACTAAAGCAAAAATAAAAATTAAATATCCACTCTTAAAACTTCTTCTAGTTGATGTTTTAAAAATATTGAAAAATTGTATAACTAAAATCAAAAATAATAATATTATGGACAAAATTACATATGCCTTCATATCTCTTGATATAATCAAAAAAATCTTTTCACTCATAAACATTTTTACTATTAAATATTCAAAGCAAAATAATATAAGAAACCATATAAATTCACTAAAATTAAATTTTCTCATAAAGGTTCCTCCTTAAAATATCAAAGCTGAAGCTATGAAACAAAGTGAAAAGACTACAAATAAAAGTTTAATAACAAATGATTTTTTAAATATAGAAAATAACATTATTGTATTTTTTAAATCTATCATGGGACCTATAATCAAAAATCCAGTTATTGATCCTAAAGAAAATCTATTCATAAAGGTACTAGCAACAAAGGCATCTGCCTCTGAACACAAGGAAATTAAGAATGAAAAAGCCATAAGGATTATTATTGATAAAACTGCACTATTTTCAAAATAAAAAATAATATCCCTTGGTACAAAGGTTTGAAATATGGCAGCTAAAGTTGCTCCAACTATAAAATATTTTCCTATTTCATAAAACTCTAAGGATGTATGTTTTAAAAGCCTTATTGGTTTACTAGAATTATCATCTATCTCTGAACATCCACAAAGACATTTTCCTTGTAATTCTCCCTCACCATTATCTATGAAAATATTATTTTCTCCACTTAAACAAAGCATAAGTAGCCCAGCTATGACAGCTATTGAAAAGCCTACGCCCACTCTCAACAATACTACCTTTATGTTTCCATCAAAAGCATAATATGTTGACAATATAACCAGTGGATTAACTATAGGAGCCGCCAACATGTAAGTTATAGCCACATTTAAAGGTACCTTTTTATTTAATAATCCCTTTGTTATAGGCACTGTGGCACATTCACAAACAGGTAAAAAAACTCCTATTATCCCAGCTTCAATTGATCCTAATAATTTATTTTTAGATATGATTTTATTAAAAATATTATTTGAAATATAAACTTGCATAAAGGAAGCTAGCACTGCCCCTATAAGTATAAAAGGCAGTGCTTCTATTACTATACTAGAAAAGACTATAGAAAATTTATTTAAAAGCTCCATATTTATCCCATCATCCTGTTTATAAGTCTTTCTTTGTTAAAGTTCATATTAGTTCCTTCCTTACCTATGCAATTAACTATATGGGCATTATGATTAAATCTTTCTATCATATCTTTATATTCTTTTAAAGCATTTTCACTTATTTCATTACATTTATTTAAGACAATAAGATTGCTTAGTGATATGTTGGGTATTATCATTGAAGGTATGTTCTTTAAAAACATATTAAAAGTTGTCATATCAATTAAATTAACTATAATCCCAATCTTTAAATATTCCTTAAGCTTACTATTTGTAACTTTATCTATAAACTTTTTAGTTTCACTAACCCCATTGCACTCAATAAAAACTCTCTTAGGCGCATAAAACTTTAAGCTTCTTATTAAATCCTCTTCCTTTAATTCATCCATGCTATAAAACTTTTTTACATTAATATTTTTCCTACAATTTATTAATTCTTCCTGCCCACGCTCACATTGTATTACTAAAACCTCCTCCTTAGAAAAATCATCTAAAATGTGATTTATTAAGGATGTTTTTCCTGATGATAAAAAACCTGTTATTAAATCAACTGAACATTTTTTCACATAACCCTCTCCCTTATTTTTAAGAAAATAATTTATCTATGCTATCTTTATTTAAATTTCTTCCTATAACACAAACTCTGCCTGTATAATCACTTTTATAATTAACAATAGAAATATCATTTGGTACAAAATCAAATTTAAACCACTTATTATCTTTAGATTTTATTATTCCCTTTGCCCTTAAAACCTCACCATGCTTGTTGTTTTGAAATTCATTTAAAATTTTTACTAACTCAGAATATTCAAAGGTTTTTGGTGTCTCCACTCCCCAATTTTCAAAGAACTCAGGTGCAAAAACTCTTCTTAAACCTATTCTTTTAGGCTTTTTAATATTTATATTTTCTATTAAACTTTCAACTTTTTTCTCTGAAACTTGAATTATTCTTTCTGAGCTTAACTTACTTAACTCAGTGGTTATAATGTTAGCCTTATTGTTTATTGTTTTTATTTCATTACAAACATGAGTAATTTCCTTATCAGAAAGTTTTTCTACCCTAGTTAATATTATTGTGTTTGCATTTACTAATTGACTTCTATAAAAATCTCCAAAGTTTTTCATATACATATGAACATTTTGAGCATCAACCATGGTTATTTTCATATTTATTCTTAAGCCCTCTATATGAGCTTCTTTTATAGATTCAAGAACTTGAGAAAAATTAGCTACTCCTGAAGGTTCAATTATGATTCTATCTGGTCTGTAATTTGATATTATGTCTAAGATATTTTGTTTAAAGTCACCCTTTATGGTGCAACATATACACCCAGAATTAATTTCTTTTACTTCAATTCTTCTATCTTTAAGTAAATCTCCATCAATTCCAACTTCTCCATATTCATTTTCCACAATAGCTACCTTTTCATCCTTTACTAAGGTATCTAAAAGCTTTTTTATTAAAGTAGTTTTGCCAGCTCCTAGGAATCCTGAAATTATATCTACTTTCATTTAATCCTCCTAATATAGAAACCATATTCTTATTGATTATATTCTTAAAACAAAAGGATTATTACTTAAAGTAATAATCCCTAAATCACTAAAAATAAGTAAAATAAAAGCTTAAGAAAGACTTTATCTTTCCTAAGCTTTTATTTTGTAAATACCACCAAAACCAATAATTATTTTTTTACTTTTATTATTTTATATTATAAGTTGAATTTCCTGAAATCCACTCATTTATATCTTTGTCTACTACAACTTTTCCATTTGCTATTACCTTTATGTTTTCTGGCTTATAAGCATCTGGGAATGCTGTATATTTTCTTTTTCTAATCCACATATTTTGTATATCATCAATTTTTAGATTTTCATCTTTTAATTTGAAAGTATAAGTGTCTTTACTTCCAGTCATAAAATCATTTCCTGGGTTGTCCATTTCCCATTCTTGAGTTTTTCCATCCTTTGTTTTGATTCCAAAATACATGTAGTCATCTGTTCCAGCATCTTTTTCACCACTAGTTGATATGTAAGCTACTAGTTCTTTTACATTCTTTCCAACTGATGGATCATTACCCTCTGATACATCGTGTAAGAATCTATAAATATATCCCGCTGTTCCTTTTTGAGAGTTAGCTAGAGTTACCTTTGCTGCATAATCCCAATCATCCCAACTATGACTCATGCTAGCATGACTATAGTATATTGATTTTCCTGTTTTAGCAAAACCTCTTGCATATTCTTTTGACCATGCATTAAAATCTTTGTTTTTTAAGATATCAGCATAAAAATCCTCATTAGTTTTGCAACCTGCTGTGTTTATTTTATACTGTTCTTTTCTTTCCTCTGCAAAAGTCTCAAACTTAACATGTCCTGCGCTATCAACTGCAGTAACATTAGCAGGATGATATGGAGTATCTATATCTCCAAAATAGTGCATAGCCTCTCCAAGATAGAATGTAGCTTGTTTATAGTTTCCTCTTTGCCATTCATATCTAGCTAACGCTGAAAATTTTCTTATTTGTGATTCCCCTGTGTCAGGTATAGAATAAGCTAAATACCAACTATTATCCTTTGAGAAATTATTATCTGTATCAGGATCCCAGAAGTGATCTTGATATAGATCATAGGCATTCTTATCATAATCTGGATAAGTAGAACCTAATTGAAGCTCATGCATGTTCTCTTTTAAAATCTCTAAGTTTTTTCTTACACTTTCTGGTTCATTTTTGGACAGATCATTTTCTAAGATTGAAATTCCTTGAGTTACAATCATAGCATGAGTTCCTGTTCCATCAATTTTTCCATCCCAAGCGTAGACTTTAGTTGATGCCCCAGCCCATAGGCTAGTTGCTAGCGTAGCACAAATAAGTGCCTTACAAATCTTTCTTTTCATTTTTATATCCCCCGTTAATTTTTTTCAAGTATTAATCTCCCCTTTTTTGATAACGATTAACACTTGCACTGAAATTATACCATATAATTACCATAACCTCACTAATTTTTGAATATTTTTTAAAATATTTTTGAATACAATTCAAATTTCAATTAAACACCTCTAACCTTACCCGCTCTAAATTGTTAAACTTATTTTTAATATAAAAATTTACAATTATTAGTGCTATAATAAGTTAAATCTTGTTTTTTAATTTAATAAAAAATTTTACGCATAATATAAGGGATGGAATAAAATTTGAAATAAATTATAAGGCAAAGGATTTTAATATGGATAATAAAAATTTTCAATCAAAAACAGGTTTTAACTTAGAAAACACCTATTCAACTCTTCCAAATATATTCTTTAGCGAGCAAAATCCCAAGGGTTCAAAAAATCCTAAACTTATTAAGTTTAATACTTCTCTTGCTGAAGAACTTGGACTTAATAAAGAAGTTTTAAACAGCGATTTTGGACTTAATATATTTGCAGGAAATGAAACCTTTCCAGGGATTATACCAATTGCACAGGCTTATGCTGGGCACCAATTTGGTCATTTTACAATGCTAGGAGATGGTAGAGCACTCTTATTAGGAGAACATGTAACTAAAGATGATAAAAGATATGATGTTCAATTAAAAGGGTCTGGTAGAACAATCTATTCAAGAGGTGGAGATGGAAAGGCTGCCCTTGCACCTATGCTTAGAGAATATATAATAAGTGAAGGTATGCATGGTCTTGGAATTCCTACAACTAGGAGCCTCGCGGTAGTAAGTACTGGTGAAGAAGTTTTAAGAGAAAGATTCGAACAAGGTGCTATATTAACAAGAATAGCTTCTAGTCACATTAGAGTTGGAACTTTTGCTTATGCAGCTCAATGGGGTACTTTAGAGGATCTTAAAAGTCTTGCTGACTATACTATTAAAAGACACTTTCCTAATATAGCTAAGAGTGAAAATAAATATATTTTATTTCTTGAAGAGGTAATAAATCGTCAAGCTGAACTTATAGTTAAGTGGCAAAGTGTTGGATTCATTCATGGGGTTATGAACACTGATAATATGGTAATCTCAGGAGAAACTATAGATTATGGACCATGTGCATTTATGGATACTTATGATACAAACACAGTATTTAGTTCTATTGATTATGCTGGTAGATATGCCTATGGAAATCAACCTAATATGGCCTTATGGAACTTAGCTAGATTCTCAGAAGCACTACTTCCTCTTCTAAACCCTAACCTAGATGAGGCTGTTAATATTGCTAAAAAGTCCATATCAAACTTTTCTAAACTATATAAAAAATATTGGTTCAATAAAATGAGAGCTAAACTTGGTCTTTTTACAGAAAAAGAAAATGATGAATTGCTAATTGAAGGGCTTTTAAGCACAATGCAAAAATATGAAGCAGATTTTACTAATACCTTTGTATCTTTAACTCTTAATAAATTTGAAGATGAAAAAGTATTTAATAGTGATGAATTCAAAACTTGGTATGCTCTTTGGAAAAATAGATTAAAAGAAGAAAATAGACCAAAGGAAGAAGTAAGGAATTTAATGATGAATAATAACCCTTATATAATTCCTAGAAATCACTTAGTTGAAGAAGCTCTTAAAAATGCTGAAAAAGGTGATTTTACTTTTATGGATAATCTATTAGAAGCACTAAAGAATCCTTATAGTTATTCTAAGGATTTAGAAAAGTACACTAAGTTACCTGAGAAAAGTAACACTCCTTATGTAACATATTGTGGAACTTAAAATTTAATTATATAAATTAATGGGATATAAAAAGCTTTTTTATAAGCTTTTTATATCCCAATTTTTATACCTAAATTTCTTATATAATTTCTCTAACTTAAAATATATTCATTACCTCCATGTCTTTATTTCCTGCCCCTTCCATCATCTCATTGTACATTCCAAGAATTTCTTCTCCATAGGTAGGGCTTGGTGCCCAATTTTTGCTTAAATCAATTACCGAATTAGCTTTCCCAAATATTGAAGCAAAGTGTCTAGGATCCTTTGTTTCAGCCTTTGGATATCCTTCTGCCCCTGCATATAAGGCTAAATGATCTAAATGAGCCTTTACTCCCTCATTCCAATTTTTAAATTTCATATGAGCTTTAGGGTCTTTATCGCTCCCACCCTTATTTGTTTTTAACCCACATGGATTGTGATATGAAGCATCTAATACCCCTCCAAAATTACCATAGGCAGTTTCCTTAGCTGCTTGTACATACGCTAAAGCTGGATTAACATCCCCATGTTCATCTGAATATTCCCAATATAAATCAGCAAGTTCAACAAATTCCTTAGTGGCTCCTTTTCCTTGTGCCCATTTCTTAGCATCATTTACTGTTATAAAAACATCTGAAACTATTGGTATATCCTCTTCTGTTTCTATTTCTATTTTTACACTCTGCGCCTCTGTTACATGAACCACATCTATGTTTATAATTGTTAACATTACTAATATTGCTACTATTAAAGTTTCTATGTTAAATTGGTCTTCCTTCACAATAGGATCCTCCTAATACTATTACATAATATTCTCTATAAATAATATGCTATCCTATTCTTATTTATGTAAAAAAAGTGAGCCCAAAACTTGAGCTCACTAAAAATCATTACTCTTTATTGATAACTTCCCAAAAGATTAAAATTAAAGTTCCTACAAAATAGCATATAATATCTTTTACATCAAAGGATGTCCCTATAAGTATTGTAAAAAATCTACTATTTTGAAGATGTAATAACTCAACTATTCTAAAGTATTGTAAAATCTCAACTAAAACACCAAATAAAAAGATATATATGGGTAAATTTTTTATTTTTCTTTTTATTATTCCTCTTATAAATGTGTATATAACTATTACAACTAAAACATCACCTATATAAGGTCTAATAAAATTATCATGTACAAATAGTGCAATAAAAACCTCAATAATTAATAAGATTAAAAAGGCAACTAAATATCTTTTATTTATTTTCATAAAAACACTTCTTTCAAATTAATTTCTTTAGATAAAAACACTATAAATTTTTATTAATTATAGCACATAAAGAAAAATCAGTAAGTAAAGCTTTACTTACTGATTAAAAAATATTATGAAACCTTTAGTGATCTTATTTTACATTCTTTTTGTAAGTAGTTATCTTTTATATAGTTGAAAACTTCTTTATAGTCCTCTTCACCATATTTTTTAACTAACATAACATTTAAACTTGTACCAAACCATACTCTACAGAAAGAAGGATCTATCATTAATTTTGCCCCTTCTTTACCATTTATTCTTACATTTTCATCTTCTAATAATGTATTAAAGTGATTTATAAGCCCCATCATTATTCTGTCACCCATTTTAGGATCTTCATCAGCTATTGTAACGAAGTAATATGACCAAGCATATAAAAGATTTTCTTCTATAGCTATTCCTGCCACTTTTTCTCCTATAGTTTCATTAAAACATCTATGCATATAGTAAGATAATTTCTTTATGTTTTCTTCAAATTTCTTTTCATAGAAATTCATTTCATATCCTACCATCATATCTAATTTGCTCATAATGCACCCCCACCAATATTTGTATTCTCAGTATAACATAAAAAGGGTAAGTAAATCATTACTTACCCTCGTCTATCTTTGAAAAATTTTGTTAATATTTTACTACATTTTTCATCATTCTCCCAAACTACTTCAAGAAAATAATTTAGATTATGATTTTGAAGAATATTAACTACAGAACCAGCTGCTCCTGTTGTATCATCAAAGGTACCAATATAAATTTTTGAAAGTCTACTTTGAAGAATAGCTCCAGCACACATAGGACAAGGCTCTAAAGTAACATACATCTCGCAACCATTAAGTCTCCAATTATTTAGTTTATTACAAGCTTCTCTTATGGCAAGAATTTCTGCATGGGCTGTTGGATCTTTTAAGGTCTCCTTTAAATTATGAGCCCTTGCAATGATTTCTCCATTCTTTACTATTACAGCTCCTACAGGAACTTCTCCCTTTTCTCTTGCTTTTTCTGCCTCTTCCAAAGCTAAACTAAGCACCCTTAACTCTCCTCTTTTTCTCGTTTATATGTGTAAACTCTAACCTTTTTTACCCTATTTCTATCTAATTCTTCAACAATAACTCTAAAGTCATTAGTTTTAATTTCCTCTCCAACCTTAGGCATTCTTCCTAAATAACCTATTACATATCCTCCAATAGAATCAAATTCCTCAGATTCTATTTCAAATCCTATCATATCGCTTAAGTCAGAAAGTCTTGTGCTACCATCTACTACGAACTCATTTTCTTTGATAACTTCTATATCTTTATCTCTCTCATCGTATTCATCTTCAATATCTCCTACGATTTCTTCTATTAAGTCCTCAATAGTAACAATACCAACTGTTCCACCATATTCATCTAGTACTACTGCTATGTGATTTCTAGTTGTTTTCATCTCTGCAAATAATTCTGTTATCTTTTTAAATTCAAAGGTTCTAAAAGGTTCTCTCATGTATTCTGTTACATTGAAATTTTCTTCATCACTATCTAAAAGAATTAAATCTTTAACATTTAAAATTCCAACAATATCATCTATTGATTCATTATAAACTGGTATTCTTGAAAATTGTTGTTCTTTTATTACTTTTAATACTTCTTCATAGGTAGCTGTAACATTTACTGCAATGACATTTACCCTTTGAACCATTATATCTTTTACTTGAAGATCTCCAAATTCAAAAACATTGAATATCATTTCTTTTTCTTCAACTTCAAGAACTCCCTCTTCTTCACTTACATCAACCATTGTTTTTAATTCTTCCTCTGTTATAAATGGCTCACTTTTATTTAAATCTCCACCTAATAATCTTACTATTAGGGATGATACTGAAGAAAATAACCAAACAAGAGGTTTGAAAACTGTAACCACTATATTTATTATAGGAGCTACGCCTAAAGAAACCTTTTCTGCATTTTGCTTAGCTAAGGATTTAGGTGTTATTTCTCCAAATATTAATACTAGTATTGTCATAACTCCAGTAGCTAAAGCAACTCCACCATCACCAAATATTCTAAACGCAAGTGTTGATGCTAATGATGATGCACCTATATTAACTATATTATTTCCTATTAAGATTCCACCTAATAATTTATTAGGATCTTCTAATAATTTTTCTAATAACTTAGCTCCTTTTACTCCCTCATCAACCATATGCCTTACTCTTATTCTGCTTAAAGCCATTAAAGCTGTTTCTGAGGCTGAAAAAAATCCTGATAAAATTATCAAGATAATAAGAAGCACAATTTGAAACGTATATGGGTCCAAATAAACCCCTCCTATTATTCTATATATTTTTCTTCTTTTTTTATTTTCCTATATAATTATTATATTATACAAAAATTTCATATTAAATAATAATATTTAAAAAACTCCATATAAATATGGAGTTTTTCCTTCACAGTTAAAACCATGGTATCCCCAGTAGGAATCGAACCTACATTTATCCCTTAGGAGGGGATTGTTCTATCCATTGAACTATGGAGACTTATTTGAATTTTATAATAATTTTAACTCTTTAACTAATATATGTCAACAAATCTTATTTTATCACTATGCCATCTAAGATGTTAATTGTAATTTCATCTATAACCTTATTAACATTAAACTCCTTATCCCTACTTAATTCATATAGTGATGTTGATATAAGACTTCCAAATAAACTGTGAGCTAGTAAGGAAATATCACAATCTCTTATTTGTTTTTTTGAAATAGCTTCTTTTAATATTCTCTCTATTCCTTCAATATACTCAGTTATTTTATTTCTTAGTTCATCCTGCCTAGTTTCTTTTCCCCAAAGCTGACTCATTACCATTTTAAAAAATGCTCTATTTTCATATAATAATTCAAATTGCATTTTAAAAAGTTTTTTTAATTTTTCTATAGGCTCATCTTCTAAATTTTCTATCTTAGTTAATTTTTCATGCCAAATTTCTAACCCCTTGCTAATTACAAAATTAAAAATTTCCTCTTTACTTTTAAAATTATAATAAAGTGTTCCCTTAGCAACATTAGCTTTGGATGCAATTTCATCTACAGTTGATCCATTATAACCTGAAGTAGCAAAAACGTTTATAGCTGCTTCAAAAATAGCTTTCTTAGTTCTATTCATACTACCCACTCCAACACTTATTCTTAAAACAATTTAATCATATACCACTTATTTTATTTAATCAATAATATAAATTTGTAATTTCTTGTTTACAAGTTGAATTTATATATATAATAATATAATATATGTATTTAACATAATTTTTAAAGGGAGATTATAATTTATGATAAAAATTTATAACAGGAAAACAAAAGCTTATGATGTTGAGCAAGTAGCTGGTCTTAAATATATAAATTGGTCTTATGCATCTCCTATAGGAAAAAGCTTCTTAGAATTATTTATTAAAAAGAAGATGTTCTCAAAACTTTACGGAAATTTTTGCGATTCTTCTTTAAGTAAGAAAAAAATTAAAGCCTTTATTGATGAGTTTAATATTGATATGTCTCTTTGCAATAAAAATATAGATGAATTTGAAAACTTTAATGATTTCTTTGCAAGGACCTTAACTCCTGAAGCTAGACCTATTGATTATAGTGAGAATATTTTAATTTCTCCTGGAGATGGCAGATTATCTGCATTTGAAAATATAGATCTTAATAAAGTTGTTCAGATAAAAGGATATACATATTCTTTAAAAGAATTAATAGATGATCCTAAAGTAGCTGAAGAATTTGAAGGTGGAACTTGTCTTATACTAAGATTATGCCCAACTGACTATCATAGATTTCACTTCGTAGATAGTGGAACTTGTAGTGAAAGCAAGAAAATTTCAGGTTTTTATTATTCAGTTAATCCTATAGCTCTTAATAATATATCTGAACTTTTCTGCAAGAACAAAAGAGAATGGTCTATTTTTAACTCTGATAATTTTGGTGAAATTCTTCATGTAGAAGTTGGTGCTACTTGTGTTGGTACAATACTTCAAACATATTCTCCTGAAAAGAGAGTAAAAAAAGGAGAGGAAAAAGGATACTTTAAGTTTGGTGGTTCAACTACTATCTTATTCTTTAAGAAAGATGCTATAAAAATAGATAGTGATATAGTTGAACAAACTAAATTAGGTTTTGAAACTAAAGTTAATATGGGTGAAACTATTGGTCACAAATAGTTAAAAAGGGCGTGTATCAAAATAACTTTTATAAAACTTACAAACAGTATGAAGAGAAATTTAGTAATTCTCGGAATATGTTTGTAAGTTTTATTATATTTTGATACAGCCCCTTTTTATAAAATAAGATTATAGGAGAATTTAAATTTATTTTCTCCCTATTTTCTTTATTTATCCCAAATAAAAATTTTATTTTATTATTTTTTCTAATTCTTCTTTAAATGCTTTTTTATTCCCATCAAAAACAACTAAGTTTATCCCCATCTCTTTAGCTCTTTTTGAAATAGATGATTTAATTGGAGGGTGTGTTGCTACTAATATTTTTATTACATTTTCTCCTCCTAATTGCTCAGAATAAACATTTAATTCATTTAAGGCAACTTCATCATATTTTTTTGAATCCTTACAAGAAACACAAATAAGCACTGAATCCTTTATGGCAACAACATCTAGCTCATTTTTAACTCTAGATTCTTTATCATTCCAAAGAAATAATAAACCACTTTTTATATCATCAATGCTTTTTATTTCTTCAATAATATTTTTTGTTAAAACTTCAAGCCATGTTCCACTTTTAAAAATAAATCCTTTTATAAATTCATTTTGGAATGTTACCTTTAAACATTGCTCTAATTCTTTTACTTTTATTTGGCCATTTTTCTCTAAAAAGTTAAGTATTTTATCAAGAAGCATAACTTCTTCTCTGCTCAATAATTCCTTATCTATTTTTATACTTCTAGGATTTGATTCATCATGGATAAAAACAGAATTATCACTTAACCTTATTTTATACTTTTTCCAAAGATCTAAATTATCAGCTATATAGTTAGTCATAATCTCTATAATATTTATCTCTGAAATTTCTGTTGAATCCACAACAATAGAAGCCCCTATACTATCTATAATGTCTTCCACATCCAAATCTACAAAATTACAATTTTTACATTGTACACTTTCTAAATTTAACTTTAAAAGTTCCTCTTTAGGTATATCAAGAAAGAATCCATCTATATTATGTTTTAACGCTATGGTATACATTATTAAAATATCCTTTTTATCCCCTTGATTTAAACATATAGCTACGTTCTTGCTTTTTATTTTTTTTATAATTTCTTCTATGGATGAAATAGTATCCTTCCCTAATTTTTCATCACTAAAATTGCAATTAGGAAATTTATTTAAATAAAACTGTTTCAATGAATTTAAAACCTTTAATTCTTCATCCTTTTTATATAAATATATTATCTCTTTAGGCTTTAACTTTTCAGCTAATAAAATACTTGATTCATTATGTTCATCTAAAATCGTAATTATAAAATCATAATTCATATTATCACCTTTAGCATATTATTTTATCTTATTTATAAGATAATCGGACTAAAATTCTTGATGAATTAAGCTCATTTTATAATTATTTTCACCTAAGTAAATTTTTTTATTCTAACTTAAATACACTATTATACCTAATTAAACTCTTCAACAATTTCTACAACTTCTATCCTGCCATCTATAATTGTTTCTATTAATTCATTTTCACAAAACTCATTATTCCAATAATTTTTAGCAAATTCAAATTGTTTCTTTATTGAAACTGTCTCAGTTTTTATATTGTATGAATTGCCATCAAAGGAATTTCCCATTGCCTTTAATTTTACTATTTGAAATGTAGGTCTACCAAAATAAATAAAACTTTTTGCCCATTTCTTAGCATCTTTTAAATCTCTTGATACATATAAACAGGCCATTCTTGAAGGAGCATTAATATTTTCTTTTCTTCTCTCAATTTCTAATATTAACTCTCTATAACCCTTTGTTGACCATTCTAAGTAATTACTTAATATCTCAGTATCCTCTTTATTTAAATTAAGTTTTCCATCCTTAATATTTTCTCTTACTATTTCAATTGCTGTCTTTCCCTTTGAATTTCTAAAATCAAAATTTAAACTTCTCTCATATACTCCATTATGATTATCCTTATCAAAAATTATAACTTGTCCTAATTTCATAGGTTTTTCTGTAACAACATGATAAAAATATTGTTCCTCTTTTTTCATAACTCTCTCCTTTTGTATATTTTAATTTTTATATTTAACTTTATAAGTTATATACTTTTCAAAATATATCTTTTTCTCTCTACCCTAGTTAAATTCTATAATTTATTATAACCCTATTATATTCTCTATTTAAAAAATTGCATAAAAATAAGGGTTACAAAAACTTGTAACCCTTAAAATTGGTGCGGCGAAGAGGATTCGAACCCCCGACCAATCGGTTCGTAGCCGACTACTCTATCCAGCTGAGCTACCACCGCATATTAACAGACTTATAATATCATATATTCATTAATAAATCAAGATATTCCATATTATTCCCAAAGCTTAAATTATTATTAAATATTTTATTTATGGGCAATTCTTGTGTTATACGCCCTAGATATTTTTTACATTAAATATTATACTTATTTAGAATAACTCTATTAAGAAAAGGAGGAAAATTTATTTTGAAAAAATTTGTTTTATTTACTGATTCGGCAGCTGATCTGCCAAAAAGCATGGTAAAAGATTTAGATATTAATTATTTAGGACTTATATGTAATATTAATAATACAGAATACATTGACAATATTGATAGCGAATTAACTCCAAAAGCTTTCTATAATAAATTAAGAGAAGGAGTTATGCCATCAACAAGTCAAATAAACTCATTCAGATTTGTTGAAGCCTTTGAAGAATATGTTAAACAAGATATATCTATTCTATATTTAGCATTTTCATCAGCTCTAAGCGGAACATATAATAGTTCACTTATAGCTAGAGAGGAATTATTAGAAAAATATCCTGATGCTGATATAAAGATAATAGATACTAGAGCTGCTTGCTTAGGCCAAGGATTACTAGTTTATTATGCTGCTCAAATGAAGAAGGATGGAAAGTCTATAGATGAAATCTACTCTTGGGTAGAAGAAAACAAAAATAAGTTATGTCATTACTTTACTGTAGATAGCCTAGATCATTTAAAAAGAGGTGGAAGAATTTCATCTACAGCAGCAGCTATTGGTAGTTTATTAAGTATAAAACCAATGCTATATGTAAATGATGCAGGAGAACTTCATAACTTTGCTAAGGCTAAAGGAAGAAAAAAATCTTTAAAAATGTTATTCCAAGAGCTTGAAAAGCGTATTGTAAACCCTGATGAACAAACAATTTTTATAGCTCACAGTGATTGTGTTGAAGATGCAGAGACTTTAGCAGAAATGATTAGAGAAAAATATCCTGTAAAAGACATACTTATAGATTATATAGGAATAGTTATAGGTTCTCACACAGGTATAGGAACATTAGCTGTCTTCTTTTTAGGGGATACAAAAGAACCTTAATAAAGTAAGTTTATTATAAATTATTAAAATAAATTAAAAGTTAAAACCTATAAATATATTTTGATTAATTATCTAAATATATTTATAGGTTTATTTTATTTACTCTTATTTTTCAGCATAGATTTTTATTATGTTTAGTATTACTTCAACAGCTTTTTCCATTGAATTTATTGATATATATTCATATCTTCCATGGAAGTTTTCTCCGCCAGTAAATAGATTTGGTGTTGGTAGTCCCATAAATGATAATCTTGCTCCATCAGTACCTCCTCTTATAGGATTTTTGATTGGCTCAATTCCACATAGCTTCATTGCTTTTTCAGCAGTTTCTACAATATGCATTCTAGGTTCTATCATTTCCTTCATGTTCATGTATTGGTCTTTTAAAGTTACTGTAACAGTACCTTCTCCATACTTTTTATTTAATTCATTAGCTATTTCATTAAATCTTTCTTTTCTATTTTTAAAGCCTTCTTTATCAAAATCTCTTATTATAAATGATAATGAAGTTTTTTCTACTTCACCTTGTATATCTAATAAGAATGAGAACCCTTCATATCCTTCTGTTTTTTCTGGAACTTCATCTAAAGGAAGCATAGAAACAAATTCATGAGCAACTAAAATAGAGTTAATCATTTTTCCTTTAGCACTTCCTGGGTGAACATTTTTACCTATTATTTCAACCTTAGCACTTGCAGCATTAAAGTTTTCATATTCTAATTCACCTATTCTTCCACCATCTAATGTATAAGCAAAATCTGCTCCAAAGCCTTCAACATCAAAGTGATCTGCTCCTTCTCCAATTTCTTCATCTGGAGTAAATCCTATTTTAATATCACCATGTTTTATTTCTGGATGTTTTATTAAATATTCAATAGCTGTTACTATTTCCGCTATTCCAGCTTTATCATCAGCGCCTAAAAGAGTAGTTCCATCAGTAGTTATTAAAGTTTGTCCTTTATACATTGGAAGCTCTGGTGAAAAGCTTGGTGATAATGTATATCCATTTCCAAGTTCAATATCTTTACCATCATAATTTTCAACAATTTTAGGATTAACATTTTTTCCACTCATATCTGGTGCAGTATCCATATGTGAAATAAATCCTATTTTCGGAATATCCTTATTACAATTGCTCTTTAAGCAAGCATATACATATCCTTCTTCGCTTATTCTTACTTCATCTACTCCGATTTCCTTTAGTTCTTCTGCAAGCATTTTTCCTAGTTCTAATTGACCCTTTGTACTAGGAGTAACCCTTGTTGTCTCATCTGATTTAGTATCTACTTTTACATATTCTAAAAACCTTTCATGAACTTTCTTCATGCTCAACACCACCTTACATAAAAATTGTTAATATTCTGTTAAAACCATTACTTTATACTAATATTATGACTGTTTCACAAAAAAAATACAATAGTTGTCATTTATTAATGAGTAAAAATACCCTATAATGATTAATGTTGGTATTATTGTCCATAATTAAGGTAAATTACTAAATTTAAATAGAGGTAAAAAATGAAAAACAAAAAACTTTTAATTTCAATTTCTTCAACAATATTAATATTATTAATTATAATTGTTGCATACTTTATATTGTCATTCTCAAACAACTTAAACAAATTTAAAGAGGATTTAGCATTAAATAATTATGAAGCTGCCTCCAATTGTTTTAATAATGGGACAAAGAATATTATATTAAGAAAAACTTTTCTTAAATCATCAGATAATGTAATCATAGAAAAATTATCAGAAATAGAAAATGATTATTATTCTGGAGATATATCTGAAGAAGAAACTGTAGAAGATTTAAATGGACTATTATCCTTAAATACGTCTAATGAGGAAATTTTAAATTTTAAAAATACACTTCCTCTAATAAAAAATTCAAAGGATTCCTTTGATATTGGAATTTCTAAGCTAGATGAAGAAAATTATTTAGAAGCTTTAAACTACTTTAAAAGTGTACATAATCTTTCAGATTGTAAAGCTCAAGCACTAGAATATGAAGAAACTTGCTTAGATAAAATAAGAGAACCTATTTTAGAAACTGTAGATGAATATATATCTAATGAAAAATATTCAAAAGGAATAGAATATTTAGATTCTAAAATAAATTCTCTACCTGATGATCCAAAATTACAGAAAAAAAGAGATGAATTAGAAAATCTTAGATTGGAGCATCTTGAAGCTTATAGCCAAAAGAATATAGATAAAGCCACAGCTAGAACTGCTCCAGTTATGGAATATTATAAAAAATTAAATGAAGATACAATAAATCAATTTGATATAACTAGTAACACTAATTATTTGGTTTTTGTAAATATAGCTGAACAAAAAACTTATGTATATGAAGGCTCAAAAAATGATTGGACTTTAGCTAAGACATTTACATGTTCAACTGGTATTGAAGGAAAGGAAACTCCTGTAGGAGTATTTACTGTACAAAATAGAGCTCCTTGGTTTTTCTCACCTAAATACGGACAAGGTGGAAAATACTATGTTCAATTTATGGGTAACTATTTATTTCACTCAATCCCATTTGATTCTGATAAAACTACAATATCAGATCCAACCTTAGGGGTACCAGCTTCCCACGGATGCATAAGATTATCAGTTGAAGATTCTAAATGGCTATATGATAATGTAAAAAATGGTTCAAAAATAATAATATACTAAAATGTTCTATTAATTTTAATATATTTTTATAAAACCATTATATAAGAAGAAGTATGGATTAATTTAATAAACCATACTTCTTCTTATATTGTTAAAATTACTTTAGCTTAACAACTTTAATTTAAATTCTATTATTTTATACTATTCTTTTCAATATCTGAAATTCTCTCATACATATTTATAAATTCTTTAGCTAAATCAGTAAAAGTTATTGCATTCATTAAATGATCTTGCCCATGTACCATTAATAATGAAACTATTGTTTCATTTCCTTTTGCTTCTTCGCTTAATAATTCTGTTTGAGAATTATGAGCTTTTGATAATGAAGATTCTGCATCTAAAATCTTAGTATTAGCTAATTCAAATTCACCATTTTTAGCAGCTTGTATAGCCTCAATAGCATTGCTTTTAGCATCTCCACCATACATAATTAAGTTCATAATAACTTCTAGATTTTTTTGATTTTCCACTAACAACAACTCCCTAAATTAATTTAATAATTCCCTATAAAAATCTTAACTCTAGATTAAATACTATTTCTATTATCTATTTATCCTTTTCTAAGTCTAAACTACGTTTCTTTATAAGAAGATTATATCCTTTTCTATCAAACTTATAATTTTGCTTTCCATCTGGTATACCTTTATCATCTAATTTTAAATATTTTGGTAATGCAGTATAATATAGTTAATATTTACCAGCTGGTAAATTAGCTAAACTAGTAAGATCATTCTTGCCTGTACACACTAAATCTACACTAGTAATAGGGTCTTCACTTGTAGCACTTTTTTCCTTATCTCCAAATTGTGGATAATCAGTTATTGAGAAATCAACACTTGCATTATTACTAACTTTTACATTAGATAATAAATCAGTATCACCTTCATAAATAACAATATCTTTTGCCTCTTCTATTTTAGGCGAAGATTTATAATATTCTTCAGCATCTTCTTTTTGTTGATTATTTTGTGCATAATAAACATAATCTATAGCATATTGAGATTCTAATTTTCCTCCTAAATCTGTAGCAACTTTTCCTGGCCATGCTCCTCCCATTGCTAAATTCATTTGAATATAGTGTGGTCTATCTAATGCTTTAGAAGCTACTGGGTTATTTTTGTAATCAACAGTAGCAACTATATCATTGTCTACATACCATTGGATTTTTCCCTTTGACCAATCAACTCCAAATATATGATAATCATCATAAAAATCATCATCAATTTTATAACTAGTTCCACCTAATTTTTGATATGTATTATCATCTGATGTATCTGCTGTATGAATTGTTTGATATACAGTTTTATTTCCGTTCCCATTTTCTCTAGAACCTATTAATTCCATAATATCAATTTCACCACATCTAGCCCATCCATACCCTTGTGATTTACTTATATCCCCATCAAGAGTAAAATCTGATCCCAATGTCCAAAATGCAGGAAATACCCCCTGTCCCTTAGGTAATTTAGCTTTCATTTCAATACGTCCATATAAAAATTCTTGCTTTCCATGTGTTCTAATACTTCCTGAGTTATAAATAACTTTTCTCTCATCATTTGTACCTTTAGAACGAGGATTAATATATTGAAGATCTTTTGGTCTATCAGTTGCCTGTAAAACTAATTCTCCACCACTTTCATTATCTCTAATAAAAACATTTTCTTTATCGTTTACATAGTGTTGTTGCTCTATTCCACGAATTGATCCTAATTCATACTCCCACTTAGATTCATCTAACTCTTTATTATTAAAGTCATCAGCCCATATAATTTTATAATCATTATTTTCGGCTTCTGAATTATTCTCCTCTAAATATATATCATCTACATAGACTTGTCCTTCATAAATAGGCCCCATATTACTCTCTGTCCACTTCATAACACTAAGAGCAATTTCTTTGTTATTTCCACTGTTAAATTCTAATTTTATGTCCTGATACTTCCAATCATAACTTTCATCATAATTAACAGTAACTTCAGCATTATTAATTAATGAACTTAAGTCTGGTGTCTTTACATTAAAAAATGCTTTTCCACCTTTTTTAGCAACTAATACTTTAGCCCTAGCGACATATTTAGTATTAGGTTTTACATTTATAATTTGATAAATAACAGAATCTTTAGTATTGATAGGTAATAATCCAAATTTATCTCCTGTTGCCGCTGCATTTTCATAATTTGAAACTTGAGCCTCTCCTTTAGTTTTCCAATATTGAGATCCATTTTCAAAACTACTATTTTTAATTAAATTCTTATTTAATTTTACCAAATCATATTGCGTTCTTATATTATTTTTTTCTTGAGTTAATGATTTTACCGTAACATTAGTTCCTACGAGAACCATCACTGTACATACTGTAATAAAACTTAATATTTTATTTTTTTTCATAACTCACCTCTAAAACTTTTATTTTTACCCCTTATATCTTCTAATTTAAAATTATATATAAAAACTTTTTTACTGATTTAATAAATTAATAGCTTGATCTAATACCCTCTCCCCATTCATCATTCCATAGTCAACCATTGGTATAATATCTAATGCAAAATTGTACTGCTCAACTTTTTCTTCAAATTTTGATTTCATAAAACGTACTTGAGGTCCTAAAAGTAATACATCTATTTTTTTACTCTCTAAATAATTATCCGCTTCTCCAGATGAGACAGCAAATATATCCGCTTCAATTCCTTTATTTTCAGCAGCCTTTTTCATTTTTTCTACCATTAAACTAGTGCTCATACCAGCAGCACATACTAACATAATTGTTACTTTCATATTTCTCAATCCTTTCTTATTACATTAACGATTAATTGAACGAGCAATCATTGATACAGTATGACGAACTCCACGAATTGCTTTACTAATAGCAAATATATTTTCAAATGGTGCTAATCCACCATAACCAGCATCCCCAATATGCTGAATATCTGCTCCACAAATTTTATTTCTTATTGCAATCTGTTTTATAGTATCCTCATCAGAACTTTCTTGACTAGTACCAATTGCAGTTAATACAAGAGCACCTTTACTATGAGCAACTTTAACAATTTCCTTTAATTCGCTATCATCAAATCCAGGTACTGTCCCAACTGCAGGCACTAATATAATATCTGCTCCAGCTTCTATAAATCTCTCAACAGCCTTTATATCGGCAACAGGTTCATTGACCCCTGCTCCATGCATCTTACCTGCAATTATAAGTCCTGAAAAATTTTCTTTAGCTAAACTAATTGTTTTTTCTATTTGTAAATTAGTAACTCCTGTTCCTGGATTTCCAGTAAAGCAAACAAAGTCCATACCAAGCTTTTCAATTTCATTAATTGTTTCAAGAGTAGCTTGTCTACCTTTACTTATAGTATAAATGTCTTCAGACATATCTGCACTTAAATCTACAGGTTCTAAATTAACTCCAATTGGACGTCCTACCAAACGATGTAATTCATCAACAAATGAACCCTCTTTTACATCTAACCCAAAAACTTTTGGATTTAAAACATCTAGACAATTAAGCAAAATTAAATCCGCTCCAAAAGCTCTAGCAATTTCAGAATTAGTAATATCACCTATAAATGATTCTCTAATAACCACATTTTCTGAAATTATAGTTCTTCCCTCACTAGCTTTAATACTTTGTTTTAATTCAGCAGCATTCATTTTTAATATTTCTGAAGCATTTGAACTAATCAATCTTTTTCCCATAATTATTATCTCCAATCTCTTTTTTTAATTAACCATAAATTTATATAATAATTTAATTATTCTGTACTGACTCTAATTCTAAATTTCTTTTTTCTACTACTTTATAAAATCCCCAATAAATTAATATATCAACAATTATCAATATAATCTGCAAAATAGATCCACTTATATGACCTCCAGTTGTAAGAAATCCACTAATAATAGGAGGCATTGTCCATGAAACCGCAATTCCTGTTGTTTTAGCAACAAGTCCCGATGCCATAGCTGAGTATGATATTATTGCGTTAGCTATTGGTGCTAAAATAAATGGTATTAATAATGAAAAGTTCATTACTACTGGTAATCCAAACATAGTCGGCTCATTTATATTAAATATTCCAGGTGCTAAAGTTAATGGAGCCATAGCTTTTGTTACTTTACTTGCTCGTTTTTTTCTAGCAATGACAGCAATAACAATTACTAATCCAATTGTGGCTCCACCACCACCAATATACACAAAATTATCCATAAACTGAGATGTAATAATATTAGGTAAATTAGCAGTATTATCTGCTTGGAATAATAATCTATTTGCATCCGAATTAATCAACCAAATTGGACTAAGAATACTATTTACAATATTTCCACCATGTATTCCAACAAACCATAATAAACTATTTAATAATATCGCAAAGATTGTCCCAAATATATTATTTCCAAGTAATCCCAAAGGCCCCCCTAAAACTATCATCATTAAATCATGTATATTTCCTATGTTAATAATTTCAAGAATCACGAAAATTATTAACCATAAAGTTATAATAACTGAGCCAGGAATAAGTGCACTAAAACTTCTAGCTACTGCTGGCGGTACTGAATCTGGTAATTTAATTTGAATATTTCGTTTTATAAATTCTTTAAAAATCAAAGCAGAAATTATACCAACTATCATAGCGACAAATAATCCTTTACTTCCCATATATCCAATTGGAATTCCTGCACCAGATTCACCCGAAATAAAAGGAGTTACAACAATAAAGGATGATAAGGAAATAACACCTGCTGATATACCATCTACGTTATATTGACGTGATAAACTATTAGCAACTCCAAAACTAGTTATTAACCCCATTAATCCAAAACTACTATCTACTCCCTTCAATAGATAAGATTCAATTCCTATAGATGCTAACCAATCAGTCCATGCTTTTATTGGGAAACTAGCTATTACAAGAAATAATGAACCAATAATGATAAGAGGCATACTTAATGTAATACCATCACGTATTGAAATTAGTATTTTGTTAGATCCTATTTTAGCTGCAATAGGTAACATCTTTGTTTCTAAAAAAGACTCATTTTTCTTCATAAACTTTTCAACCCCCTAATTTTAATAATAAATTATAAATAATAAATAATTATATCATATAAAACATTTACATTGTTATATTTTATAATCATTAAATATATAATATATCAATTTTATCTAAATGTAAATGTTTTTTTGTATTTTTTAATTATATTTTATAATAAATATACTTTATTAATTTAAGAGAGAACTACTAATTTATTTATATAATTTTATATTAAACTCAATAATTTATCTCATACTAATATTTTTATTATTTTCTTTTTGTATATTAGTTAATAAATTATATTTTATAATTTATTATTAAGAGTTATAATTGATAGGAATGAAATTTCATTATTATACTTAATTACGCTTATAAATTTGTTTATATTGCATCCATAAAAAGGTATATAATATTTTTATAACTAACTATTTATAAATGTAAATAGTTATATTGTATTTTATTTTTTATAATTTATAAATAATTAATTAAATCCTATTTATAAAATTTATTTTAATATATTAAAATAGAGGAGATTATACATGAAACTTACAAAAAAGCAGCAAGAATTAAGATTTAAAATATTAGATAAAATTTATTCTAAAGGTCCTATTTCTAGAATTGAAATTTCAAAGGAAACAGGTATTACTCCAGCAACGGTTAGCGAAATAACCTATAATATGATTAATGAAAAGCTTGTTCATGAAGTAGGAGAAGATTTATCACCACAAAATAAATCTGGTAGAAAAAAAATATTATTAGATATTACTTCGAACCATAGCTTCTATATAGGTTCTGAATTATCAACAAAGTATATTTCGTTTTGCCTTGCCAATAATACTGGTGAAATACTAAAGAAAAATGTTATTGAATTAAACACATTAACAGAATCTTTTTATATTTATAAATTAAATGAATTTATTGAGTCTTGTAAAAAATATAAACCTCAGGCTATTGGTATTGCTCTTCCTGGTCATTTTGATCAAAAAAATAAATCCATAATTACTAATAATCCATTTTGGAAAAGTTTCAATTTAAAAGAGCTATTTAAAACTATTAAATTACCAATTTATTTTGAAAATAATGTTAAATGCATGACATTAGCTGAAAGATTATTTGGTAGTAACAATAACAATGATAATTTTATATTCTTTCATATAAGTAGAGGAATGTTTTGCTCATATATGTATAATGGAAAGCTTTATGCAGAAAATAATTTTCTAGTAGGGGAAATAGGACATATAGTTGTTCATCCAAATGGTGAATTATGTGGATGTGGTAAAAGAGGTTGTCTCCAAACTTACGGAAGTGAATCTTGTATTATAAAGAAATCTCAAATACTATTTGATAATTCAAATAATACTTACCTAAAACAATTAGTTTCTTCAAGAGATGAGATAACAATAGAAACTATATTAAAAGCATATAAATTGGGAGATGAAGGAGTAATAACAATACTTAACTCCGCTATTAGATATATATCAATTACCATAAATAATTTAGCTATGATAATTGATTCAGATAAAGTAATAATTCATAGTGAACTGTTTAATGAACCACTATTAGTAGACTTACTAAAAGAATCTTTAAATCAAAATATTAATTTATTATCAGATAATGAAAGACAAAATTTTATAATAAAAAAATATCACGATTTTAATGGTTGTTTAGCTGCTACTGCTCTTTGTGTGTCAAAGTATCTACTAATGAATTAAATTATTTAAATCACTGAAATATTAATGATTCCTATTAAATAAAAAAATATTAAAATCTCAATAAAAATCTTAAGTAAATAATTAAAAAAACAGCTCATTATGAGCTGTTTTTTTAATTATTTTTTTCATACATTCCGTGATTATATATTCTTCTACTATCTAAAGACCAAATTCTTTCTGAGAATTCATTTTCCTTAGTTTCCTTAATTGCCTTTTTCATATCGTACATTCTAGCATCCATTACATCTAAATAATGTAACATCTCAGCTTCTGGTATAAGAGGCTTAACAGGACTTCCGTATTCAGGCTCATAGTGATGTGATAAGACCATATGTTGAAGTAACATTATAATCTTGCTATCTGCATTAACTTCTTTTCCTATTACCTCAATTTCCTTTATTCCTTGAGTAATATGCCCAAGTAAAGTTCCTTCTAAAGTATATTCATCCACTATTCCCATTTCATTAGAAGACATCTCTTTGATTTTGGCCATATCATGAAGTATTACCCCTGCATAAACTAAATCTCTGTTTAAGAAATCATATATTCCACAAATATTATCAGCTAACTTTAACATAGTTGTTATGTGATATAAAAGTCCACCCTTTATAGAGTGATGATTTGACTTTGCTGCTGGATAGTACATAAGTTTATCCTTATTAATCTCTAAAACTCTATTTAGAATATTTTTTATATCCACATCATTCACATTATCAACAGTGTCTTTTATAGTATTAAACATTTCATCGCTAGTATATGGCGCACTCTGAACAAAATCATCTAAGTTTATATTATCTTCTTCAGTAACTTTGCTAGCCTGTTCTACCTTTAACTGTAAAGTTCCCTGCCAACTATTCACCGTACCTCTAATCTTAAATACTGTATTGCTTTTTAATTCTTCATGCTCAGGTTTAATCTCCCATACTTTACCTAATATATCACCAGTTTTATCACTTAAAACTAAATCTAAATATTTTTTTCCACCAGAATTAGTAGTTTTTAAAGTAACTGATTTTAAAAGAAAAAAACCTTCGACTCTTTCTCCTTTAACGAACTCACCTATTTTTTTTACCGGTATTTCCATAAGTCTATCCTTTCTTTCCATTTTAATCTCTATTTTAATTATTGCATATTATTATTTTTTGTAAACAAATAAGTACTCTATTTATAGCTAAAATGTATATTAATTGATAAAATAACTACTAGGAGGTGACATGTTAATGAAATTACCTAACAATGTCCAATATATCTTAGAGAAATTTGACTCTAATGGTTTTGAAGCCTTTATAGTTGGTGGTTGTGTAAGAGATTCTTTATTAAATAAAAAACCTCAAGATTATGATATTACAACCAATGCATTCCCTGAAAAAATAGAAGAGCTTTTTGATAAAACTATTCCTACTGGTATTAAACATGGAACAGTAACAGTTTTAATCGATAAAAATCCTTATGAAGTAACTACTTATAGAGTAGATGGGGAATATTTAAATAATAGAAAACCTAAAGACGTAAAGTTCGTTTCTAATATAGAAGAAGATTTATCAAGAAGAGATTTTACTATAAATGCAATGGCATATAGCCCATATTTAGGATTTAAGGATTGTTTTAATGGAAAAGAAGATCTAAAAAACAAATTAATAAGATGCGTTGGAGATCCTGATAAACGCTTCTCTGAAGATGCCTTAAGAATGCTTAGAGCAATTAGATTTAGTTGTCAATTAAACTTTAAAATAGAAAAATTAACTGCTGAATCTATAAGAAAGAATTTTAAATTAATAAAAAATATAAGCATGGAAAGAATTCAAAGCGAATTCACTAAAATCATTCTAAGCAATGATCCTGATAGAGGTCTTATGCTTCTTAGAAAGCTAGGATTTTCTGACTTTTTAGTTGAGGAATTTAAGAATTTAAAACTAATAAATTGCTATGATTTATATGATGATATTCATGATACTTATGGATTAATAAATTCACTTCCTAAAAAGCTTCATGTGAGATTAGCAGGATTATTCTATAAGGTTTTTAATTCTGAAAATGCAGTTGAGAAGTGCAGAACTATATTAAAGAAACTTAAATATGATAATAATACAATAAATGATACTTGCAATTTAGTAGAAAATATAAATAGTATTTCATGTAATATGACAAGAAAAAAACTAAAACTACTTATAAATTCAGTTGGAACTGAAAATATCTTTGATTTATTAGATTTACAAAAATCATATCTATCTTACATGGATGAATATGATACTGAATGTATAGATATATTAAAAAACAGAGTTTCTGATATATTAGCTTCAAAGGAACCCCTATTTATTAAGGACTTAGCCATAACAGGAAATGATTTAATTACTGAACTTAACTATAAACCTGGAAAAAATATAGGTGTTATATTAAATTTTCTTCTTGAAAATGTAATGCAAACACCAGAGTTAAACAATAAGGAAGACTTACTAAACCTTAGTAAGCAATTTTATTCATATAATTAAATTTATCTACTCTAAACATAGAAAAATAAGCAAGGAAATTATTCCTTGCTTATTTTTAATTCTTTTTCAAGATAGAAGGAATACAGATAAGCTTCCTTAACTTCTTCCCCTAAAATTTTATTCAATGTGTCTTTATATAAGTTAATTTGAATTTTATATTTATTTATGAAGGCTTCTTCCTCTCCCTCTTTAACATAATCAGTTTTATAATCTAAGAGAACATATCCATCCTCTTCCTCAAAGAAGGCGTCTATAATACCCTGTAATCTTACTTTTTCCTCTCCATAGATTTTAGGATCAAGATTTTTTTCTATAATACTGCTTGGAATCTCAGTTATAAATGGTAACTCTCTATATACCTTTTTACCAGATTTATATGAGTTTAACATTCTCTGACCTAAATCACTTTTAAAGAACTTTTGTATTTTAAATACATTTACCACTTTTCCTTCTTCTTCTGTTAAAAGTTCTTTTTTAACCATTTTAAGAACTTCTTCTCTTATTTCATCTATATAAGTTACCTTATCTAAATCAATATGTTGCATTACAAAGTGAGTTATAGTCCCCTTCTTAGCTGCTGAGAATTCTTCCTGTCTTTCCTCCATAAATCTTGGTTTTCTTTTTATTTTTTCTTTTTTATTTTCTTCACTACTTTCATTATCAATAATATTATAACTTTCTTGCATAAACTCTTCTTCTTGATGAGCTCTCTTTAATTCAGTTACAGAAATATTTGAAGGAGTATTACAAGACTCTATATATTTATATTTAAAGCCTAGTCTATCTCTTATTTCTATAACTTCTTTTATATCTTTTTTAGATTCAATCCAATTATTACTTTCAAAAATATCAATATTATTTTTTTCTTTTTTATTATTGTTTGTTTCTAAAAGCTCACTTCTATCCCAGCTTTTAAAACTCCAATTAGATTTGTCATCTAAATTTAAAGTTATATCTCCATTACCAATATTTCTTATGGCATCTCCATCTTTATGTTTTGTTAAAGCCATGCCAATCCAATCTAAATAACTCTTTCCCTTTAAAACATTTCCAGGGTTTATTCTATTATCCTCTGAAGAAGCTGAAGCTTTGCACCAATTTTCACAAGACTTTTCTAAATCTGATACAGCACCAGTTATAATTAATTTTTCCTTAGCTCTTGTAAAGGCAACATATAGTATTCTCATTTCTTCTGATAAAACTTCTAATTCACATTTTTTCTTTATAGCGTGCTTTTGAAGAGTATCATACTTTATTCTCTTCTTAACATCTATACAATTTGTTCCTATACCTAAGGTTTCATGAAGAAGTATATCTTCTCTTAAGTCCATCTTGTTAAATTGCTTTCCTGTTCCCCCTAATATAACAACTGGGAATTCTAGCCCTTTACTCTTATGAATACTCATTATCCTTACAACATTCTCATTTTCTCCAAGAATCTTTGCACTTCCCATATCTCCAGAAGACTTTTTAAGCTTATTTATGAAGTTTATAAAATTAAATAATCCCTTAAAACTAGTTGATTCATATTGCTTTGCTCTTTGGAATAGTATTCTTAAATTTGCTTGACGTTGAACTCCATTTGGCATTGTTCCAACATATCCATAGTATGATGTATCAGAATATAAGAACCAAATAAATTCATCTATTGGCATATAAGCTGCCTTTTCTCTCCACTTATTTAAATAATCTAAGAAGTACTTACACTTACCTTTTAATTCCTTAGATATACTTTCATCATAAGTTCCATCTACAACTTCCTTTATGATTTCAAAGAAGTATTTATCTTTATTTAATAATCTTAAATCTGCAAATTCTTCAGATGTAAATGAAAATATTGGTGAACGTAAGGCAGATAGTATATAAATATCCTGCATTGGATTATCTATTATGTGTAATAAGGCTAATATAGTTCTAATCTCAATAGTTTGAAAATATCCTGTTCCTGTGTCAGCATAAACAGGTATTCCATAAGTCCCTAGTTCATCAACAAAGGTTTCTGCCCAGTTCTTAGTTGCTCTAAGTAGGATAACAATATCCTTGTATTTAATCTTTCTATATTTCACTAAATCCTTATCAAAAACCATATAGTGACTTCCATCTTCAGGATTCATTAGCTCATTAATCTTTTTGCCAATTATTCTAGCTTCTAGCTGTATGCTATCTAAATCTTCTTCCTCTTCTCCTAGTTCATCCTCATCACTATATTCCTTGTTACCTGCTTTATTTAATATGTTTATCTCTATATCACCAGCGACCTTTAGATTTTCTATTTCATCTATATATTCTTTCTCTACATTTTCTTCATTTAATTCCCCATAGGATGCCCCTAGGTTTAAGGCCTCTTTTTCATCATATTCAAGCTCTCCTACAGTATTGCTCATTAAGGTTTTAAAGATATAGTTTACTCCATTTATTATTTCTTCTCTGCTTCTAAAGTTTTTATAAAGCATTATTTTTCTATTAGAATCTTCAAACTCTCTATAATTAATATATTTCTCTAAGAAAAGTTCTGGATTTGCCTGCCTAAACTTATATATACTTTGTTTAACATCTCCAACCATAAATACATTAGGATTTTCTACATCTCTTCTTGAAACCATCCCTACAATTGTTTCTTGAATTGTATTACTATCTTGATATTCATCAACTAAAACTTCTTCAAATCTATCCTTAAATTCTAAAGCAACCTGTGAAGGTTTTATATTACCCTCTTCATCTTTATCTATTAATATTTCTAAGCAAAGATGCTCTAAGTCATTAAAATCCAAAATATCCTTTTCTCTTTTTTTATCTCTATACCTATTAGAAAATTCAATTACTAAACCACTTAAACATTTCATTAAAGGATACATCTTTTTCATTCCTAAAACAGCTTCTTCTAAAGAAGTTTCAAAAACATTATCCCTTAAATTCTCTATTATTTTTTTACTTTCATCTCTAAGACTTTTAGTTTTTTCTAATGCTCTTTCATCATCGACACTAGCTTTTCTAACTGATTTTAGTCTTCCAAAACTCGCTTCCATAAGATTATTATAAAACTTTACTATTCCTTCACTTAAAGCAATTCTAAGCTCTTCAACTTGAATTATTTCAGGATATATATTTACTAAATAAGGCTCAAGTCCTCCCCCCATTTCAGCTATATCCCTTGCTTGAGTAAGCATTGTATAGGCATTATTTAAGTCTAAAATTATACTTTCCTTTAAAACCTCTATCCACTTCTTACCTTCAAGTTCCTCTATAGAATTTATGTTAAATTCCTCTACCTTATCCTTTAACCAAGTCTCTGGCCAAGGACCACTCATTATAAAATTATAGAATTTTAATATTATGCTATTTAAGTTATCATCACTTTTACTTCCACCATAAGCTTCAACTAAATCTTTAAAGCACTCATCATCCTTAGTATACATATCCTCAAAAAGGTCAGCTAAAATATCTTGCTTTATAAGCTCACATTCTGTTTGATCTCCTATTCTAAATCCTGGGTCTAAGTCTATTAAGTGGAAATTATTTTTTATAACCTCTAAACAAAAAGAATGCATAGTTGTTATACTAGCTCTATTTAAAAGAGCTAATTGTCTTTGAAGCACTTCAGAACTGGGATCTTTCTCCAAAGCTTTAGATATTGCATCACCTATTCTTTCTCTCATTTCAGAGGCAGCAGCATTAGTAAATGTAACAACTAATAGCTTATCTATATCAACAGGATTTTCACCCTCTGTTATCATTTTTATAATTCTTTCAACTAATACAGCAGTTTTTCCTGAGCCAGCCGCAGCCGCTACTAAAAGATTGCATTTTCTAGTGTTTATAGCTAATTCTTGTTCTTCAGTCCATTTAGTCCCCATTTACTTCACCACCTACTTTTTCATTTATACTCTTCCATATGTCTTCATCTTTCTTCTTAGGAATAACTTTGTATCTATTGTCTTCTAAACTAGAATCAAACTGGCATATATGTGAGTAGTTACAATAATCACACACTATATTTTTATTTTCTTTACATGGTTCTATATCAATTTTACCTTCTATCATGTTTTGGCATATCTCAACCATTTTTTCATTTACATACCTTCTTAATAATTCAAACTGCTCCATGGTTATTAAAGCTTTATTTTTCCCTAAATCCCCTGCCTTTTTCATATTTGCAGGTATTATAAGAGAGTGTGTTCCAGGTTCTAAAGTATTATCCATTGCCTTAACAACTTTTACGTCATCTAGTAAAAGCCCTTCTAATTTTAACTCTTTTAAAACCTCACTTTTTATTTCTTCTTCTGTTAAATCTCCCTTAGACTTTAATATAGGGTCATCTATTCTAAAATAAAGTATTGCCCCTGGCATAGCTTGATTTTCAACTATATTTTCTGAATTATTTATAAGAGCATCTAAATAAACTAAAAGTTGCATTTGAAGTCCATTATAAAATTTATTTAAGTCAAACTTTTTAGAACCAGTTTTATAATCTATAATTCTTAAATATGTTTCACCATCTAAATTTAATTTATCAACTCTATCTATTCTCCCATTTAAATAAAAACTTTCTCCTGAAGGAAGGTCTAGTTTTATTGAATTTACATCTTTAGAAAATCCAAAGTCTAATTCATTTTTATAAATTTCAAAGTCACTTCTCTTCATCTGTTCACTAATTACCATAACTGATTTTGTAAGAATTCTCTTAAATCTATCTGTGAAATAAGAATATCTCTTTGAACTATTTAATATGGATGACTTATTGTTTTTAATCTGATTATCAACTAAAGAATTTATTATGTTTCTGCAATTCTCCTTGCTTAAATCACTCCATTTTAAATCTTTTTCTTTAATTTCATTGGTAAACTCATCTAATATTTCATGCATAAAGCTACCTAAATCAGGCGCTGTAAACTCATATATTTTTCTGTCCTTAGCCTTTAATCCATATTGTATATAGTAAGCAAATGGACACTGGGCATATCTTTCTAATCTTGAAACACTTAGTGAAATTTTATTTTTATTATCTTCATAAAGCTTTTTAGCCTTTTCCTTTGAAATATTATTTTCTAAATTAGTGTATTCAAGCCCCTTCCTTACATACTCTATTCTTTCTTTCCACTTAGGTTCTCTTAAATACCAATCATAAACATATTTCCAATAGTCCTCTATCTCAGCACCATCATAATTTTTCCTAATTGCTATCATAAGCTCATTTAAAGTAGGAATTTTAGCAGAAATCTTCTCATACTTATCATTTACTAATTTAAAGCCTTCACTTTCTTCCTTTACATTTGGAAGTATCTTTTTAAGTCTATGAACTATAATAGAAGGTCTTTGAGATTTACCTTCAAAATCTGCTAAAGGATAAGTAACAACTAAGTATTCCTCTGCTATGGTAAAAGCTGTATAAACTAAAAATTGCTCTTCAAAGATTTTAGTTCTAGTATCTGAAGCTAGTGAAATTCCTTTTTCAAGTAAAATCTCTCTATCATTATCTGATAATATTCCTTCTTCTTTGCTAGCTGAAGGGAGTACCCCATCATTTACTCCTATAATGTATAAAGCCTTTGTTCCCCTACTTTTTATTCTTGTGATATCTCCTATGTTTACTTGATCTAATGCTACAGGAATTAATCCCATTTCATACTGAGATAATCCAATATTTAATACCTTCATAAATTCATTTAAATCCATAACTTCATTTCCTAGAACATCAACTGCCTGCTCTAAAACATCTATGAAAATATCTCTTACCTCAGAATATTCCTTTGCCTCAATAGCCATATCATTTTCCTTGAAATAATCAACATATTTATCTATGGTATCCATAACATCTAATTTAGAGTCTAAAAATTCATATAAAATTGTGGCAAATTCCTTTAAGGTTTTCTTTCCTTTACACTGTTTATTAAACTCATCTAAAGGAGCTACTATAGTCTCTCTAATATCATTTAATCTTTCTAATCTTTGCTTATTTTCCTCTGATATCTCTTCTTCTTTTAAAATGCTAGAACTATAGTTAATCCATTCTTCCATCCACTTTTTGCCCTTTATTCCATAGGCCAATACATAGTTTTCTAGTTCATCAATAAGCTCTGCTCCTTCAATCCCTCTAAACTCTTTAATAAGTCCAGTTTTAAGATATTTAAACATACTTTCATAAGTCCAATTCTTGCTTATTATATCTACTGCTGAGTTTATAAAAACAATAAGTGGATTACTAGCTATATCTATCTTTTTGTCTATATAATAAGGAATCTCATACTCCGCAAAAATAGCTGATACAACCTTCTCATAATTATCTACATCTCTGCATATTACTGAAATATCCTTAAATCTGTATTGCTTCTCTCTAACAAGTCTTAATATATCCTTAGCTACAAACTCAATTTCATCGTAGTTATTATTTGCTCTATAAAGCCTTAAACTATTATTTTTTCCTCTATACTGTTTAAAAGGATATGCATAAAGTTGCCTTTCTATATGTGCTAATTCCTTATTCTCTTTGAATCTATAGGGAATATCTTCGTTTAAATCAATATATCCATTAAAAGCAATTCCTTCTTCTTGTATTAAATTCATTAATCTTTTTTCTGTATTTTTTGTAGCAACAAACAGATCACTTTCCCCTTTAGGTGAATTTACCTCATCTATGGATAAAGTTATGTTAACACTTTTAGCTCTTTTTAATAATTTTCCTATAACACTTAACTGATTTGGAGTAAAGGAACTAAACTCATCTATCCAAATTTCAGCTCCATCATATAAAGAACATCCATCTAACTTTTCATTTAATAGTAAAAGTTGATCCTCTTCATCAACATATCCCTCATGAAGTCTTGAGTTAAATTCATTAAAAACATCCTTTAATTCTTCCATCTTCATTTTTAGATTTTCATCTTCTATTTCATTAATAGTTAAATCTAAAACTTCATTATTAACATTATACTTTTTAAACTCAGTTATTGTCTTTGATGCTATGTCTATAAAGCCCTTTTGTCTAGAAGCATTTTTAAACACAGTCATATTATCCCCTAAATCTTCTAGTACCTTAAAAATAAGCATGCTTTTACCAGCATCCCCCATAATAGTTCTAGTTGCTCCTCCACATTCATTAAAAACATTGTGAGCAAGTCTTTTAAAACTAAGAACCTCAGCATTTAAAACATACCTTTCTCCTATGGCATTTAACACTTTATTCTCAGTTTGAAAAGTAAATTGTTCTGGGACAAGTAAAATTAATTTATTATTAGGTGAATTATTTATTTTCTTTTTTATTTGATTTATACAAAAAGTACTTTTACCAGAACCTGCTCTTCCATATATAATTTTTAAGCCCATATTTACACCTCGAAATTTATTTATATATTTCCAAATTATTACCTCTTATAATAACATTTTATACTTAATTATGCCTTTTAAATAGCAATATGACAAAAAAAATATATAAGGCATTTTATTATAGAAATAGATTACAATACATTATATAATAATGGTGAAATCATAAATAATCATAAAGATGGTTATTAACCAATAAGGGGTGTTTTAAATGAAAATAGGTGATACTTTCAAAAAATTTATGGATACTACAGCTGAAATTGAAACTAAGCTTGGCAATCCAATGGCATGTTTCCTTGAAGAGCAAGAAAGAGAAGAAAAAGAGAAAAAAGCACACCATAAAGAAGTAAAAGATAATGGAAAGAATGATAATTAAAATATAATTTATTAACATAAAAATTGAAATTATCAACAGAAAATATAAAACTCTAATGTTTTTTGTGTATAACATTAGAGTTTTTTCTTTAATAATTTTCTATTCTAATAGGCCCACCTATAATATCTCTTCCAACAAAAAGAGATCCCTTTTCATCAGCCTTTATTGTCCACTTTATAAGTGAAATCTCGCCACGCTCAATTTCTATAGCTGTAATAGTTCTAGGTAATACACAGCACCCTATGTTAAAGTATGTTGATTCATTCCTACTTTTAGGAAATAGTGTTTTATGTGTATGTCCTAAAATAACTCTAGTTTTATTTTCCTCTGCCCACTTGCTTATTTTCTCATCAAATAAATTTCTTTTATTATTACTCTTTGCAGGACTTGTAGGATCTTTAAACCCCATAAAAGCCTCTAAAATAGCCCAAACATATCTCACTAAAAATTTTGATAAAAAAGCTAATTCATTATTTAAAAAATCTATTTGATGACCATGAATTACAAAAAAATCTTTTTTACTTTCTTCATGCACTAGTACTAAAGATTCATATATCTTTAAAGTACTATAAAAATCTGAAGCAGAGTGATTAAACCTATTTCTTCTCTTGTTTTTCCTTAAAAATTTTATCTTACTCTTATCTTTATCATGATTTCCATATATCATATAAAGTCTATTTTTTTCTTTAAATTCTTCTAAAACTTCATAGATTTCATAATTCATATCATATATCTCTTGTATATCTTTAAACTTCCATAATTCATCACCATCTCCAACTTCTATATAAGTAAATTTATTTTTATAATAATACCTTATAGCTGATAGATAAATGTTGATATTAGGAGCTAAACTATCTTTATATGTGCCATCTCCCCTATGACAATCACTAAATAAGACTATTTTAGAATTACTATTAAAAATAATTTCCTTAGAATTATTTTTAATATCATTTAGTTTTTCAACTTTCATTCATAACTCCATAAAATACTGCTTCATATATATTTATATTTTTCTTGGATTAATATATGCTCTATGATAAATAATTTAAACTTTATTGAAAATAAATCTAATTCAAATCACTTTTCTTAGGAATATTCTTAGGAATAATACTATGTTAATTAGTTAAATTTCATAAAAATTCTTTATTTTAATCACTTTTAATTACTTAAATTCAAATTTATGGTATAATATTTTTTAATTAAGGAGGGGAAATCTATATGAGTACATTTCTTTATTTTATATTTTTTACTTTTATTATTTATATATTACTTACTGGATTTTTTAAAAAGGTTTTTAAGGAAGCTTTTATCGAACTTTTAAATGAAGACAATGAAAAGCTTAAGCTATTTATTAAGGAATGTCTTAGAGAACATGACTTCTCTAAAAGAAATAAAAATTAAGCAAAAAAAGCATCTAGTAAAACTAGATGCTTTTGGCGGAGAATCCGGGATTTGAACCCGGGCGCCGGTTGCCCGACCTACTCCCTTAGCAGGGGAGCCTCTTCAGCCACTTGAGTAATTCTCCACTTGTGGCGGAGAGAATGGGATTCGAACCCATGGTACGCTCACACGCACGCCGGTTTTCAAGACCGGTGCCTTAAACCAACTCGACCATCTCTCCATGTTTGACACATTTATTATTATATCATTTTCATTTTATATGTCAACTATTTTTTTATAAAAAAAGATACTATTTTTTATTCCATTATAGTATCTTTTTTCTTAATAATTATTTTAATGGTATCTTCATAAATAATACCCAAGTAAATACTGTTAAAAGAAATCCTATTATATTTAATATTAATGGTAATTTACCTTCATTGTGCTTTTTAAAAGCTATGTAACCAGCAATAATACCAGGAATTGAAAAAGGTAATCCTACAATAAAAAAGTATAGTGCTGCAAAAATACTACTCCATCCTAAATATAAAGATAGTGTATATGCTGTTGATCTTTTTGTTTTTTTAGGTCTAACTGGCCCTGATGATCCTTTCAAAATATCTCCTCCCAATAAAATTCATATAATTAAATTATACATTTTTAACTACAAACAAGATTATATTATCTATAAATTTTATATTAACAATTTTTGTATTTAATAAATTATAAAAATATTTTGCTTAAACCTGTTTTTAAGACTTATTAATTACATAAAGAAGTTTATCTAAAATACTTTATAAAGTAAATGTCTCTTCAAATTATTTTACATTAAACATAAATAAAAGCACCTAGTAAAACTAGATGCTTTGGCGGAGAATCCGGGATTTGAACCCGGGCGCCGGTTGCCCGACCTACTCCCTTAGCAGGGGAGCCTCTTCAGCCACTTGAGTAATTCTCCATAATATCCCATTTTTATTTTTTATAAAAAAAATGGCGGAGAGAATGGGATTCGAACCCATGGTACGCTCACACGCACGCCGGTTTTCAAGACCGGTGCCTTAAACCAACTCGACCATCTCTCCGCGGTACGATAATTATTATATCAACGGTTTAAATTTATGTCAATACTTTTTTTATAAAAAAAATAAAAATAAAAGATACTATATTTGATTTAAATACAGTATCTTTTATATAAAATTTAAAACCTATACAAAAATAAGTTTATTATCTATCCTTACAGCAATATTTACAACCACATCCAGGTCTTCCTGGTTTGTCAGGTTTTTCTGGTCTTTCAGGTTTTTCATTATTTTTGCATTTTTTATAGCATTCAATTGTAGCAAATAAGTGTTTAAAAGCTTCAAAAACTGTCTTGTCTAATTCCCTATCTAGTTCCATTGCTTCACAGAATAAAGATTTTTGTTTTTTTCTTAAACATTCTAATCTTTCTTCTAATTCATCAATCTCTTTTTGAATGTATTTTATACCTTCAAATTTTTCTTCAACTGCTTCATTAAGTTCAGCAGATTCTCTAGTTAACTCTTCAGCTACTTTCTCTAACTTTCTGCATTTATGACAATTATCCTCATATTTATCCCAATTACATCCACAATTACATTTATAGTTATATTTACAATTATCCATAATAATTACACCTCACTTTTATTTCACCTAATTTATACTATGTTAATGGTTTATTTTTTGACACAAAAAATAAAAAAACGGTATTAAAATACCGTTTTTTTAACTCTATACTAAACTTATTTATTTTAATATATAACTATAAATCTAATTATATATTTCTTCTAAAAGAAACTGTAATTATTTTAGTAAATCACATCTCATATATTCTTTTAAAGCTTCTGGTATAACTACTGATCCATCTTCTTGTTGATAGTTTTCTAATATAGCAGCTACAGTTCTTCCAATAGCAACCCCTGATCCATTTAATGTATGAACAAATTGTGGTTTTTCCTTTGGAGAATTTTTATATTTAATGTTAGCTCTTCTAGCTTGGAAATCTTCAAAGTTTGAACAACTTGAAATTTCAACATATCTATTGTAGCTTGGCATCCAAACTTCTATATCATATTTTAATGCAGCAGTGAATCCTAAATCACCTTTACATATTCTAACTATTCTATATGGTAATCCTAAACCTTGTAATACAGATTCAGCATCTTGAACTAATTTATCTAATTCTTCATAGCTTTGCTCAGGTTTACAGAACTTAACTAACTCAACTTTATTAAATTGGTGTTGTCTTATAAGACCTCTTGTATCTCTTCCTGCTGAACCAGCTTCTGCTCTGAAACAAGCACTATATGCAGCATGTTTTATTGGAAGTTTATCTCCCTCTAAAGTTTCATTTCTGTACATATTAGTTACAGGAACCTCAGCTGTTGGTATTAAGAAATATCCATTGTTTTCTACTTTGAAAGCATCTTCTTCGAATTTTGGAAGTTGACCAGTACCAGTCATACTATCTCTATTTACCATGTATGGTGGTAATACTTCAGTATATCCATTTTCAAATGTATGTTTATCTAAGAAGTAGTTGATTATAGATCTTTCTAATCTAGCACCCATTCCTTTGTAAACTGTAAATCTTGATCCAGCAACTTTTCCTCCTCTTTCGAAGTCTAAAAGATCTAAATCTGTTCCTAAATCCCAGTGTGCTTTTGGTTCAAAGTTGAATTTAGTAGGCTCTCCCCATCTTTTTATTTCAACATTGTCCTCATCAGTTTCCCCTTCTGGAACAGCTGGGTTTGGTATATTAGGAATTCTTAGCATTATATAGTTAATTTTATCGTTTAACTCAGCAACTTTAGCATCATCAGCCTTTATTTTATCTCCTATTTCTCTCATTTCAGCCATTACTTCTGTAACGTCTTCTCCAGCTTTTTTTCTCTTTGGAATTTCAGCTGATACTTCGTTTCTTTGTTTCTTTAAAGCCTCAACATCAACTAAAATTTTTCTTCTTTCTTCATCTAAAGCTATAACTTCGTCTATAACATTTACATCAAAGTCTTCTCCTCTATTAGATAAAGCTTTTTTCACTTCTTCAGTATTACTTCTTAACTTTTTTAAATCTAACATTGCCATTCTCCTTTCAAGAACCTTATTTATATTTAAAATTTTATTAACTAAAAAAATATATAAAAAAGGAGCCTCCATTCCCTATAAAAAGGGACGAAAAGACTCCGCGTTGCCACCCTAATTGATAAAATCAAAAAAAGATTTTATCCTCTTAAAAACTTTAACGGTTAATTCCGTACTGCTCATCACAGTCCCTCACAGGTGGATTCATGAAAATATTGTACTAGTTCACACCAAAACCACTAGCTCTCTGAAAGCAATATATAACATTACTAGCCTGATCAACGGTTTATTATTAATTTAAACATAATATATAAAAAATATACTTTAATATTTGCTTTTTGTCAATTCTTAACTATCTTTTGGTAGATTTTTTGTGCATATAATGTCTACACCAGTATTCATTATATTTTTGCATACCACATTTCCACTTTTAGTTGGCACTCCAACATATAATCTACTTAAAACATTTGAAAAATCAATCCACTTAGATATCTCAACTGGTTTATTACTTTTTACAGGAACTACATTATATTTTTTAGATCCTCTAACTCTTACCACACTAGTAAATATATCTTTATGCATTAAACCACCCCTTTAGACTCTATCAAATTCCTTAATTCTAGATGCTAAAACCTTGGAATTCTTTGAATCCTCAACTATTTCTGTTGGCTTTTTTTCAAGCTCTCTTGCTAATATATTTATTATTTTGCTTATACAGTAAGCTCCATGACAAGTTCCAAAGGTGGCACCTGTTCTTCTTTTTACACCCTCAACAGTTCTTGCCCCTAGTGGACGTCTTATGCAGTCTACAATTTCTCCTTCACTAATACCATTGCAAAGGCATACTATCTTTCCATATCTCTTATCTAAAGATATAAGTTCATTTCTCTCATCATCAGATAATTCCCTAAAACGATAGAATTCCCTTCTTTTATCTACAAAGTTTTTATTTAAACTACAATTTAATTTATCTATTATCTCATCGCATATTATCTTAGATACAGCTGGTGCTATAGTAACCTCACCATAGTGATTTCCCATAACCTTTATATATCCCTTATTTTTTCTACTATCATCTATAATCAGTCTATCCTGATTGTGATTGTCATAGAAAATATCCTTAACATGCTTTCTACTAATGCTATTTATCATCTCTTTAGCTATTTTTAATGACTTCATAAAACCTAATGAATTGTTTGAGTTTATACCTATTAAAGTATCTCCATTAACAGTATTCTTTTGAATTATAAACTCCTCTTCATTTTTTAATTTAACAACTATATTTGATGTTTTCTCTTTTATTTCATCATTTAATAATAGATAATATGTTTTTAAAGCATTTTTTTGTTCATAATCCTTATCTTGATCTATAGTATAATGTTCACTTGGAGTTGTGTTTATAACAAATCTACAAGTAAATTTATTTTTATTTGTAGTTACTTTAAAGCCTTTAGCTATACTTTGAATATCTAAAACTACTTCCTCTAATCTAAAACTTACTCCATTATCATAAGCTATTTCAGCAAATCCTATAGCTAAATCATATGGACTTGTAACAGCTATATTTTCTGAATACATAGCTTTCTTTATTTCACCTTTATAATTAGGCTCTATTTCTCTTGCTCTTTTTTCATCAATTAAATAAATATTATTTATTCCTCTTGATTTAGCTCTCTTATAGTTCTCTTCAATTATTCTAACTGTTTCATCATTATCAGCTATAGTTAAATGTCCTACCCTCTTAAATGGAACATTTAATTTTTTAGTTATTTCAGGTAACATCATGTTTCCCATATTCTCTAAGTAACTCATTAAATTGTCCTTGCATTCAGAACCGTCATATACAATTGCTGTATTAACAAAGGAAACATCATCTGCAATATCAAAATCCTTCTCTATAAGAGCTATATTTAAGTTATACTTTGATAACTCATATGCAACAGAGCATCCTATGATTCCTCCACCTAATATCAACACATCATAATCCATATGTTTCACCCCTAGCTCTTAGATATATTCTACTAAAAATTATATCATAAAATATATATACTATTGTAATGATTCCTAAAATTATAGCAATATAAAAAAAGAGTATTCAAGTAAATTTCTATAAAATCTTAATAAATTAAAATTAAAAAATCTACTTAAAATACTCAAGTTTATTTAAATTTATATAAAATAAATTTAAATATAAAATTTTTAACTAGTCCTTAATTATTTTTTAAGAACTAATAATTAATTTACTCTTGTGACATTTTGTTTAGAACATCTCCTAATTTATTTATAAATTCTCCATAAGTTGCCCAGTCACCATTTTTTTGAGCTTCTATAGCTTTATTAAATAAATCAGCAGCTTCTTTTACTCCACTGTTATCTGAAGTTGTTTCAGTCTTTGGAGTTTCATCCTTATTTGAGTTTTTATTCTCTTCAGATGAATTATAATTAAATAGCTTTAAAAGTGCCTTTTCTATATTTTCTTCTATAACTATTTTATCTCCATTAGAAAGAATTACTCTTTTCATTTCAGGCATACTATTTTCTGAGTTTGCCTTTAAATAAATTGTATTTAAATATAGTAATGAATCTTCTATAGGAACAATGATTATATCACCATATATAACCTCAGATCCCTTTCCAGCCCAAAGACTTATTTCCTTAGAAATATTAGGATCCTGTTGTATTCTATTCTTAAATAAAATTGGACTATATATAGTTCTTTGAGGAGGGAATTTATACATAACTAGTTCTCCATAATTATCTCCATCCATTCTAGCTCCTAAAAGTGCTACCATGCTTTGTTTTCCTCTCATATTAAAATAATCTAGAAGCATCATTTCAACATTTTCTTCATCAGGTAATTTCGTCATAAGATAAAGGCCTTCATTTTCAGCTTCATTGTTTTTATTTTCTTTTGCCTTATTAAGAATAGATTCTTCCTTACCTTCATCTCCTTGACTTAGGTTCTCTCCTCCATGCTTAACAACCTCTAGTGATCTATCCCATAAATCTTCCTCAGTAAATAGTTTAATAGGATCATCTACATGATATTTTGTTAACACCTTACTTTGTAATTCAAATAAGTCTTGAGGATATCTAAAATGCTCTTTTAAATCCTCTGGCATTTCTGATAAAGGCTTAAATAAACCTTTATATATTTTTAAATAACAATTAATTATAGGGTCATTCTCATCTGTTACATAAAAATCTACATTTCCATTAAAAGCATCAACCACAACCTTAACTGAATTCCTTATATAGTTTACTCCTTCATGAGGCTCTGAAAATGGGTACTTATCTGTTGATGTATATGCATCCATCATCCAAACCAATCTTCCATCATGAACTACTATATATGGATCACTATCATAAGTTAAAAATGGAGCTATTTCCTGAACCCTCTTAACTATATTACGATTAAGAATTATTCTACTTTCTGAAGTTATGGAACTAGACATTAATATTTTAGGATTTCTTTCATAAATACTAAATAACACTCTATTAAAAGGTGTCATCTTTAATCCACCAGTTCCATTATAGTTAAATGTATTTTCTGTATCTCCTGTTGGATAGTCAAACTCTCCCCCTTCAGTATTTACAATAACATAATCATTATCACTTTCTCCAAAATAAATTCTTGGATTTTCAATATTAATATCTGTTGTATTTACTGTTGGTATATCTTTCATAACAAAGTCAGGTTGTCCAAATTCTGTTACACTATTAACCCTACTCATAGCTAAACCATACCCATGGGTATATCTAAGATGCTTATTTTGCCATGTAGTCATAGAATCTCTGTTTATTTCCCTTGGAGATACAAATACTTGAGTATATTTACCATTTATATTATATCTATCTGTGTCTGCATCATTAAATTCATAATAATTTTTTATAAGTTGAACTTGCTGATAAAAACTTAATAAAGGTCCTGTTGAATTAACCTTTAGGTTTTCAATGATATCTTTATTATCTTCTAATTTTTCACTAGTTATATTTTCATTTGGTTCCATTTCTTTAACTTCAATTTCATCAATATTAAAAGCTTTTTTAGTAGCATCAATACTATATGAAATATAAGGTTTTTCAAGTTCCATTTCATTTGGTTTAACTACAAACTGTTGAGTAAGAATAGCCACTACAGGCTCTAAAACAATAAGTACAGCAATTGATGCAATTGATATTATAATAGGTCTAAACTTCAACTTTAAAATTGAAATAAAAACTACTATTGAAGATATTACACAAGCTACAGCTATAACCTTATAAAATATCATTGTTATTTTAACATCTGTATAACCAGCTCCATAGGATACCCCTCTAGTACTATAAACTAAATTATATGACTTTAATAAATAGCTACATCCTATAAGCAGTGATAATACTGAAGCCAAAACTGCTAGTTGTTTTCCTGCAAACTTTCTTATTCCATAAGTTTTACTATTTATATTTATAACGTTATCCTTGTTTTGATAAATTTTATCTTTAAATCCTAAAGCTAAATATATGATAACTGTTATAAGAACTAAAATAATTATTAGAGAAATAGCTGTGCTAAAAATAGACTGTACTAAAGGTAATTTAAAAACATAAAAAGATATATCCTTATCAAAAATAGGATCTACTTCTCCAAAAGGAACTGCATTAGTAAATTGAAGAATTTTATACCACTGAGTTGTGGCAGTAGCTCCAGCTCCTAACATTGATATTACTAAATTTGATAATAAAAAGTATTTTTTAACTGACTTAAACTTAGTATCACCTACCAAGCTTCTAATACTTTTCCTCAAAGTAAATAAATATATAGCTATTACACCAAAATATAATATAAATATAGGTACAAATAACTTACATATAGCTATAAGCTTAGTAAAAAATACATTTAAATATCCTACTTCTTTAAACCATTGAACATTAATAATAAAATTAGTTGAAACGAAAAAAACTACAACTAGAAGTAAGATACTAATAAGAACTGTATTAAGTATCTTATTTTTCAAAACTTCCCCTCCTTAAATTTTGACATTTCATATATATTACATAAAATAAAATTTCACTAAAACTAAAATTCATATAAGACTTAAATCTTAATCAATATTAAATAGACTTTACTCTTTGCAAATGAAAGTCTAAAGAATATATTATATAAATCTTAATCTAAATATTGAAATTTATATAACTCTTAAATTTAAATAATATAGTTTTTATAAATCTTTAATTAAAATAATATAAGTTTATATAAAATATTTTTTAGATTATATCTTAATAACATCTCATAAATAGCTTATTTTTCTAGAATTAATTTTTATTTTCCTATAAATTTATATTAAATATTATCCTTATATTTAATTCTTATATTTATATAAAGTATTATTCTTATAATTGAAATTGGAATAAATTATTTAAATCTATAAAATTAACTTAAAATTATTTCAACATAATTTATACTGACTAAAAATTGTAAAACTAAGTTATTATCACTTGTTTAATTTATTTTCATCATGATTTATACTGAATATTAGCTTTAATAAAACTTATTTAAAAACTATGCACCTATTCTTAAAATTAATTCATATCATCAGCTTCTTTTAATATGCATAAAAATATGTTTTCACTAGATTTAATAGAGTGATGTCCTCTAATAGCTTCTACAAACTCTTTATCATAATCATCTTCCCTTAGATAATCAAATGCCTTATCACCATGATTATAATAAATATATATTGGTTTTATATTTTGAAATTTACTTATTCTATTTTTAGATATTTTTTTACCTAACACTAAAAATGACTTTGTCATTATATTTAAAGGATAATATAATTTTCCTATGTCATGTAATAATCCTAGCTTAGAAAAAATTTTTAATTCACTCTCTAAATTTATTCCTTTCCTCTTAGCTAAATTAACACAATCTTTAGAAACCTTTATAGAATGCAACTGTTCTCCTTTTTTCAAGCTCTTAAATAAACTAAACTCATAATCATTTAAGATTGATCTTACATAACTATAATCTAACTCTTTAAAATTTGCAGAAATAGCCCATAAAAATTGCTTTATTCTATACGACATCTTTAGGTATTCACCTTCTATTCTCATTAAAGATATTAATACTGTAAATTATACCATATAAAGATAATTATTATATATTATCTTTCCGTTAAAATATTTATCCACTAAATACTCCCTATATGTAGATAACTTATTTGTTTTCTGTGGATAACTTGTTATTCTTTTTTTAAATTTGTGGAAAACTTTTAAGATTAGTTAAATCAATAGATTTATTTTAGATTTGAATATATTTAAGAAAAATAAAAAAACTCTAAACAAATGTTTAGAGTTTTTGGTGGAGGTAAGGAGATTCGAACTCCTGACCCCCTGCGTGCAAGGCAGGTGCTCTCCCAACTGAGCTATACCCCCAAAAATGGTGGACCTTCAGGGACTCGAACCCCGGACCTACCGGTTATGAGCCGGTTGCTCTAACCAACTGAGC
>NZ_BAAABF010000010.1:0-71896 GCF_054767895.1 Clostridium sp. CTA-17 | reverse complement strand
TGCATGTGTTAAGCACGCCGCCAGCGTTCATCCTGAGCCAGGATCAAACTCTCAATTTAAAAGTTTAATCTATACTCATATTACTTATAAAAGAATTGCTGGTTTATGTTAATATCTTCTGTTTAATTTTCAAAGACCATTTCTTCGTCGCCCTCAAGCGACTTTCTTAGTTTAGCATCACTTCGAAACTTTGTCAACAACTTTTTTCAAAACTTTTTATTTATTTTGTTAAGTTGTTTGTGTGTCTCTCAGCGACGAGATTTATCTTACCATGTATATTGATTTAACCGCTTTTATAATACACCTTATTTTCATTATTATTCCTATAATTCTTTATTTTCCTTAATTTTTCTATATAATTCTTACATTGATACGCTGGGATAAGTTTTTCTATAATTTATTGTATTAATATGTAAAATAAAAGGAATACTGTAAAAAAACATTCCTTTTAAAAAAATTTATATTGTTTTACTTACTATTTTCTTTTAAATCTTTTGCTTTTTAATCGAATTCTAGCTAAAAGTGATAGAGACCCTAATCCAAAAATGAATTCTTTACCAACACCTGAACCTGTTTGTGGTAATTCATCTTTATTATTATCATCACTATTCTCTAAATCCTCATTATTTTCTTCATCTTCTTTACCCTCATCTTGGCTTAGCGGCTTATCCTCTTTATTATCTTCTATTGAAAATTCTGAAATAACATCTTTCTGTTTAAAACCTATTTCTTTTTCATCAGTAAGTTCTGAACTTGTTATTTCTATACTAGTTAATTCAGCTTTATCAATTGCCTTAAATTCTAAAATAAAATTCACCTCATTCCCCTTAATAGAACCCTCTTCTAAATTTGTTAAAACTTCTAAAGTATTATTATCTATAATATTAGTTGTAAATCCACAATAAAATCTAGCTTTCTCTTTTCAAAATCTCAACTAAACTCTAGCTTACCCTTAATAAATTCTAATTTTTCTCCTTGAAATTTAATCTTGGCTCTATATTTACCTGCTACTATTTCATTAAAATCACTTAAATTAAACTTTACTTGAAAATTATCACCTAAATTTTTTATCCATACTAATATTAATATTTCCCAAGCTATTGATGTTTGTAATGCCATGTACATAATCGTAATAATTAACTTCAGTATTCATAGTTCCATCATTATTTAAATTTGGAATATCTACTGGTAACTTTCCCTTAGGCTCTACAGCTCCAAAAAACAACTCCCATAGATGCTGGTATATTAGGTACTTAAGATTTAGTTAAAAAAAAGTATCTCTTCTATTTGAAATTATTTTTTAGCATTATATGATCCCTGAACATTTAGTTAGAAACTAAGTATCTCCTTCTGTTGGATCCCTTTCTTTAAATCCATATATAAATACCTGTGTCTTAGTGTTATCATAAGCTGCCAAATCATATTGGTTTCTTAAACTTATTAATATAGAATCTTTGTTTACTTTTAGTTATGAATTCTAACTATTTTGTTATTGATTAATTGCAACTATTTCAACTCAAATTATATTTAGCACCCTTGTTATAAGAAATTATTAAGTATAGAATTTAATTATGATTTTGACAAAATTTATTTTTATATAAGGAGGTAATTAAATGGCTGCTGAATTTAATAATGATTGGGATGATTTATTAAAAGATGAGTTTGAAAATGAATATTACTTAAATCTTAGAAAGTTTCTTATAAATGAATATAAAACTCAAAAAATACATCCAAGCATGTATGATATATTTAACGCATTAAAATTCACACCTTACAAAGATGTTAAAGTTGTTATTTTAGGTCAAGATCCATATCATGGACCAAACCAAGCTCATGGATTTAGCTTTTCTGTTAAACCAGGAGTTCAAACTCCTCCATCTTTGAGAAACATGTTTAAAGAATTAAATTCTGACCTTGGATGTTATATACCTAATAATGGATTTTTGGAATCTTGGGCTAAACAAGGTATCCTTTTATTAAATACTGTTTTAACAGTTAGAGAAGGGCAAGCAAATTCTCATAAGGGTAAGGGTTGGGAAATATTCACTGATAGAATAATTGAATTATTAAACAAAAGAGAAGAACCTATAGTATTTATTCTTTGGGGAAGAAATGCTATTTCAAAAGAGGCTTTAATAACTAATCCAATACATAAAATAATAAAATCAGTACATCCAAGCCCACTATCTGCTACTCGTGGATTCTTTGGTTCAAAACCTTTCTCTAAAACTAATGATTTTTTAGTTTCAATAAATAAAGAACCTATAGATTGGCAAATACCTAATATATAACCAAAACTTTATACTTAATATTAATACTTATTTTAAGTTTACATTGATTTATATAAAACTAAATTGATTTTTAAGGAAACTTTACACCCCTAACTTAATATACTCTATTAGGAGTATTAATTAAGTTAGGGGTGTAATTTTATGAAAAATTATAAAGATAATGATGAGAACTTTAAATTAGTTCCTATGAATATGAAAATTAATCAAGAATATTCTTTTATGCCTATGAATAAATTCAATTCAAACTCAATGAATCTTAATCCTATGATTAATAATAATTCAAATCATAGTTGTTGCTGTATGCATAACTACGTAATGAAACCATCACCTTACAATAATAATTATTATGAAAATCAAATGTTTTCTCAAAACCATACAGATAATATGATGGTAAAAACATTAATAACAGTAAAAAAGAAATCAGATTTATTTGATTAATCTATATGTAGTGTAATCTCTACATATATTAAGCCACTACTAGTATATAAGCATTTATATTATACTAAAGTGGCTTTATTTGTTTCTTTTTTATTACGATTACTGTAATAGTCTATGCTTTTAAGGGTTTATATTATATAATCTACTTAAATTTAATGTTAGTTTAAAATACAAAAACAAATTAGTATTAAAATATATTTTTATTAAGGAGTGTTGCTATTGTTGAAAAGGTTACCACAAGAATACCTTATACATTCAATTTTATATATTTCTTTTATTATATTTGCCTTTTTTTTAGAAAGCCCTAAAGAAATACTTAATGGACTTTATAATATAGTTTCAAATTCAGACATATTAATAACAGATTATATAAGTATAGGTGGTTTTGGAGCGACCTTAATTAATAGTGCTCTTTTAGGCTTAATATTTATATTTTTATTTTATATAACAGATACAAAATCTACAGGAAGAAGCATAATGTCTTTATGGTTTCTAACAGGTTTCGGAATGTTCGGTAAAAATATAATAAATATATGGCCTATAGTTTTAGGTACCTTTATATATTCTAAAGTTAAAAAAAATCCATTTAAAGATTACTTAGTTATAGCATCTCTTGGAACTGCTCTAGCCCCTACAGTAAGTCAGTTTTCATTTTTCCCAGGGGTTCATCCTATATCTGGAGCTATTATGGGTGCATTAGTTGGAATAATAATAGGATTTATTCTTCCTCCAATTGCTAAAAACGCATCTAGGCTTCATTCTGGTTTTTCTCTTTATAACGTTGGCTTTGCTGGAGGAATTATAGCCATAGCAGTAATGTCTTTAATGAGAGCTGTAGGCCATGACTTTGAGACAAACTCTATCTGGCATAAAGGAAATAATACATTATATATGATATTTTTATTTACTATAAGCGCTTATTTCATAATTTGTAGTCTTATACTAGATAAATCAAAAAAAAGTGTGCTAAAAGATCAAATAGGAATTAATAAAGAACATGGTATTTTTCCTAGTGACTTTTTTTCAATCTATGGGAGTAGTTGTTATTTTAATATGGGAGTACTTTGTATATTCTCAACACTTTTTGTTTTACTTATAAATGGTGATTTAAACGGCCCAACTATTGGCGCTATTTTCTCCATGGCTGGCTTTGGATGCTACGGAAAAAATTTAGCTAACTCTATCCCATTAATTATAGGAGCGTCATTAGCATCTTTAATTAGTATCTCAGATATAAACTCTCCTGTTACAGTGGTTTGTATATTATTTAGTACAGGGTTAGCTCCTATTTCAGGTTACTATGGTTGGCCTTATGGAATAATAGCAGGATTTCTTCACATATTTATGGTTTTCAATATTGGTCAATTACATGGAGGATTAAATTTATATAATAATGGACTTGCTGGTGGCTTTGTGGCTGCAATTATTGTTCCAGTTATAGAATCTCTTCAAGTTACAAATACAAAAAATAAATTAAAATATTCTTCTAAGAGTCATCCTATTAGTTTAGGAATAAAAAAAGAAGCAGATTAATCTGCTTCTTTTTTTTCTTTACATTTATAAATTTTATATTAAAAGGGGCTTATAGTTTAAGTAGGGGGAAATTAACACTATGTTAATTTTATACTATAAACCCGAACAAACTCATTTATATATTAATTGATTAACTTTTTATCTGATTTAATCTTAACTCTTTTTATTAAAGTATAAATAAGAGAGGCTACTATTCCAGTTACTCCACCTAACGCAAAGCCAAACTGAGGATTATTGAAAATAGCGCCTAAAGCAAGTCCTATTAAAACTCCTCCAGCTATACTTTTAGTAAGATATTCACACTCTTTATCACTTAATATCATCTTCTCTAACACCTTTACCACTCCCAACAAATTCCTTTAACTTAATTATACAAACTACTTATTACAAATTATTTACATTGAATTTAAGCATTGGTTACTTTTGCAAATTAACTCTTATCTTTTGTTAGAACTTAGGCATTATTATAAACAATCCCTTTATGGTATTGGCTTAAAGCCTTAACCCCTGTAACATATTGTTGTTATGATATATAAAAAATATTACAGTATTTAAATTACATACACTTATAAATTACTTTGATTGTTCTATATATAATATTAAGACATTTACCTTACTTTGTAAAGAGTTATTTTTTACTGTTTTAAAAGATTAATTATATATATTAAGAGTTATTACTAATCATTTCTATTGTTTTTATAAATTTCCTACTATTTTTGTGCCATGAAACTCCCTAGCATTAGTATAGTCTTTTAATTCTAAAAAATTTTCCTTAGTAACACCTCCACCTGGAAGTATTATTATTTTATCTTTAGCATATTCAACTAATTCTTTTACGGTTTCTTTATTTTTAAAAGCATTATCTAACCCACCCTTTGTTAAAACCCTATCTACTCCTAAATCTATAAGTTTATCTAGTGCATCAAACTTATTTACTATTTCATCAAAGGCCATGTGAAATGTAATGCTTAAAGGTTTAGCTAACTCAACAAATTCCTTTGTTGTCTCATAATCTAAAGTATTATCATCCTTTAGAAATCCAAATACTACTCCTGTGACCCCTATATCCTTACAAAGTTTTATATCATTTTTCATTATGCTCAATTCCTCTTTAGAATAAACAAAATTTCCTCCTCTTGGTCTAATAATTACATTAATGTCTATATTCATATCCTTTTTACATTGAAGAATTGTTCCATAGCTTGGTGTTGTTCCTCCTTGAGCCAAGTTATCACAAAGCTCTATTCTATTAGCTCCTAATTCCTCAGCTCTTTTTCCTTCCTTATAATTTCCAACACATGCTTCTAACTTAATTGTCATACTCCTCTCTCCTCCTCAGTAATATTTTTTATGGATTCCAACTCAGTGTTTTCAAGATTACAATTCCCAGATCTTCTCTCAAAACCTTTAAAATCGAAATTTAAAAACATTAAACTAACATTTTCTTCTCTTAATATCTCTAAGATCTTTATATTTATTTCTTCCTTAAGCTTTTCATATTTTAAATATTCAAATTCATCTGTATAGAAATATATAAAAACTCCAAAACCATAAGTTGAAAGCTCATTAAAACTTACTATTATCAAATTTTTATCTATTTTATCATGTTTCTTTAGCATATTTTCTATTTTATTAACAGAATTTTTTATACTTTCTATTGGTGTCTTGCAATCCATAGTAAATTTAAAATGGATTCTTCTTAATTTTCTGTGAGTCCAATTTATTATGTTACTATTAGCAAGTTTTGAATTAGGTACAGTAGCAATTGCCATGGAAAAAGTTCTTATTCTTGTACTTCTAAATGTAATCTCCTCGACAACCCCCTCTACATCACCTGCCTGTATCCAATCTCCAATAGAAAATGGCCTATCTAAAACTATTACCATACCCCCAAACAAATTCGAACATGTATCCTGTGCAGCTAAAGCAAAAGCAACTCCACTTACACCTAATCCAGCAATAAAGCCAGTTAAGCCAAATTCATTTGCAATTATAATTATTCCAACTAGCAATATTATTAATCTAATAATTATAGAAACGAAAGGAAATACAATAGTATTACCCCCATCATTTTTATGTAACTTAGAATAAAGTAATGAATTTTCCAAAGTTAAGTTATAGGCAAAGTATATAAATGATACTATTATTCCTACTCTTAGAATCTTATATGTAGACAAAAAATCTATACCTAAGGAATCAAGATTTATAACTTTAAATATTGAATATATTCCAACAAAGGATACAATAAGCTTTAATGGATTTTCTAAAGCTCTAACAATATTATTATCTAAGTAATTTTTAGTCCTTCTTGCCCCTCTCATTAGTAACTTAAATAGATTATTTATTAATATTTTATTTATGATTAAAACAATTATCATAATAACAAGAATTATAATAATCTCTTTTATATTAATAATTGTTAGTCTTCCTAAAAGTCTTTCTAATTCCTTCATAGCACACCTCAAAAGATATTCTTCTTTTTATCTTTTCCTGAAATGACTAATTTATTTTAAATTTAAATATAAAAATAAACCTAGATAAAATATTTTTTATATTTTATCTAGGTTTGTCAATTCCCATACTTATACTATTTCATCAAAGTATTCACTAACTTCTTGATTACTTTTCTCTATGCTTTATTGAGGCATATGACTTTTTATATAAGACTTTACCTCTTCTGGAGGAATATCAAGAATAATTGCAAACTCTTCATTTAATAATTTTTCCGCAGTTTGCATAATCTCATCATCACCTTTACATGCCTTTTTACCATCTAATTTTCTTTTCTTTTTATCTAAATATATACTTCTTATTAATACAATTAAATCATCACAATTTCCGCTTCTAAGCATTGTTTTAAACTCATCATTTCTTTGTCTATCATTATTTATCCATAAAGTTTCCGTCTCTGGGATACTATTTATAATGGAATTCACATCCTCCTTAGAAAGAAGAGTTCTCATAGAAATTTTCTTATTATCAACTGGAATTTTAATTACTGTCTTTTTAGGATACTTAGAATAGACTGGACTTAATACATAATATTCTTTTTCAACATTATTCATAAGAGTTTCTTTAGTAATATCTATAACCTGACAAACCCCAACGGTTCCATACATTATATAATCATTAATTTTAAACAATAAATTTTCACCTTCCTTAAATTAAAATTTTGCTTTCATCTCATCATTAAGAGATTGCTCTTTTAACTCAAGTAGTTAGCACTATACTTTTCTAAAATAAAAAAAAGTAGTTTTAACAACTGGAATTACGTCATTAAAACTACACGCTGTATACTTCTATTTTACCACATTAAAAATATTTAATGTAAGGAAATATTTTATTTTTAAAATATATATGATTTTACTCAATATCAATTTTCATATCTCTATAATAATATTTCATATCATTTTCATTAATTTCTCTTAATACTCTACATGGATTTCCTACAGCAACTACATTAGATGGAATGTCCTTTGTAACAATACTTCCTGCTCCAATTACTGAATTATCTCCAATATTAACGCCTGGAAGTATCACAGAATTTGCACCAATCCAAACATTATTTCCTATATGTATAGGAATATTATATTGAGCTTGTTTACTTCTTAATTCTGGATGTATAGGATGTGTCCCTGCTGATACTGTAACATTTGGGCCAAACATCACATTATTTCCAACAAATATATCGCAGTCATCAACCATTGTTAAATTAAAATTAGCATAAACTCCATTGCCAAAATGTACATTTTTTCCTCCCCAATTAGCATGGAAAGGCGGTTCAATATAACAATCATCTCCTATTTCAGCAAACATCTTCTTTAGTATTTTCTCCCTTTTCTCCTGTTCTGAAGGTCTTATTTGATTAAAATCATAAAGTAGCTCTAAAGCCTTCATCTGTTCACTCATCAAAGCTTCATCATTACAGTAATAAAGTTTTTGACCATACATTCTTTCTCTTATTTCTTTCAAGTCCATAATCTTCTCATCCTTTTATAAAATTCGTATTTTTTAAGTTCTTAATATAAATTTTATAAAAAAACTATATATTATCAACATAAAATTCTAAATTTATTTAAGATATAATGTAAATTTTTATTATGAATTAAAATACAAAATATTAATAAAAAAATCTGCCTCTTAATTAAATATAAGAATCAGATTTTTACTTAATAGCCTTTTAATTTCTATTAGAAGATATATAAGTTTACTTAAAATATATTTTTCATTTTAATATATTAATTTACATTATCATAGGCATCTACTAAATATTTTTCCAAATCATATAATTCATCTATAGAATTAATATATACCCTTGATTCTCCTATTCCCTTTGGAGCTTGCTCAATCTCCTTATTAAGACAAATATTTTTTGCGTATTCTACAGGTAATTTAGTCATTACATTTTTTTTACTAGCATCTAAATTAAATCTAATAATCCATCTCGTTGTATTCCTTAAATATACAGAAAAATAGTTTGTAGTATCTTTATAATTAATCTCTGAAATATCTCTATTATTTTTCTCTAGTATATCTTTAACTATATTAAAACCTTTAAGTTCATTCTCTGTGGTTATTATCCCCTTATGAACTTTATTTCCTATTTCAATTTCAGATAAGTCATCTCTATTAACACTATCATTATTTATATTTTCTTCTTTTTTTATAGTTAATGTCTCTTGTTGATATAACCCCTTACTAACTATATCTAAAACTGCATTTGAAATTGCTTTTTTTACAAGTGGTCTAAATCGCTCAATCACATTGGATGTTATTCTCATTTCACTAAAATCTTTTACTATGAATCTTACAAAATCATCACTTGGATTACTAAAAAGTCTTCTTAGGCTTTCATTTAAAGTAGAAGTATAAACTAATTCTTCAGCATAAGTTATTAATGAATCCTTATCAAAATTTTCTTTTCTTAATTTATTTAAACTTTCTATATCCGATTCTTTAATCTCTAGTAAATTTATATTTAAAAATGGAGTATCATCCATTACATTATTTGCATTTAAATCAGTAAAAAATTTATATTCAACCCCATTAGTTAATATAGCAAGCTTAACTTCTTTTGTTGAATTGAAATATCTTGCTAATTGTGCATCATGATTGTTTAAATTTTCATTTACTGACTTTGCTTCTATAAATATTATTGGTTCGTTTTCTTTAAATAAAGCATAATCAACCTTTTCGCCCTTTTTTATTCCAAAGTCAGCACTATATTCTGGTCTAATTTCAATAGGATTAAAAACATCAAATCCTAATATTTGAATAAATGGTATTATCAATGCTTGTTTTGTCATCTCTTCATTAGTTATATATTCTTTTCTCTCTTTTACCTGAACTGATAATTTTTGAATGTCATCTTTAAAAGTCATTTTAAACCTCCCCTTAAATTAACCTCTTTAAATAATATGTATTTGTTACTCTTTTATTACAATAAGCTAGTTCATCATTTTAAAAATTTAAATCTTTAATATATTTTTATATAATTTATTTTTTATATTTATAAAGCTTAATTTTTCTATCTCTTGGCATATTAAAATTAAGAGTCTTATAATTGAATTATAAATAAATGTTTGGAGATGATTTCATGGATGATAAAATAACCAAATTAAAAGAAATAATAAAAGATAGTAATAACATAGTTTTCTTTGGAGGAGCTGGAGTGTCGACTGAGTCTGGAATTCCTGACTTTAGAAGTGCTAATGGCTTATTTAATGAAAAACTTAATATTACTTTTACCCCAGAACAGTTAGTTTCTCATAGTTTTTTTGAGAGATATCCAGAAGAGTTTTTCAACTTTTATAAAGCCAAACTCATTTATCCTAATGCCAAGCCTAATGATGCCCATATTGCCTTAGCTAAACTTGAAGAAATGGGAAAATTAAAGGCTATAGTCACTCAAAACATAGATGGACTTCATCAAACGGCAGGGAGCAAAAATGTTTTTGAACTTCATGGATCAGTTCTTAGAAACTACTGTGTAGATTGCCACGCTTTTTATGATGAAAAATTTATTCTTGAATCAAATGGAGTACCAAAGTGTACTGAATGTGGAGGAATAGTTAAACCTGATGTGGTTTTATATGAAGAGCCTTTAGATGATAATGTTATTAGAGGTGCTATTGATGCTATTTCTAAAGCGGATACCCTTATAATAGGAGGAACTTCCTTAGTTGTTTATCCTGCTGCAGGGCTTATTAACTATTTTAGAGGAAAGAATTTAGTTTTAATAAACAAAAGTTCAACTCAAGCTGATTCTAAAGCTAACTTAGTTATAAATGACTCCATAGGAAAAGTATTAGAAAAAGTTATTGATTAATTTTTATTGTACTATAAATTTTTTGTTAAAAATACCCAAAAGATTGTTGTTTGATATATACTTAATAAAAAAGCATTATTAAATATTACTTTAAATAAATTTAATTTAGATATATTAAGGGGTTGGGTATTGAAGAAATGTTTACTCAAAAGATTTTAAGTTACAAAAAAATTTTAAAAATTAATATGTTCTTTTTAATATTATGCTTAACTATAAATATTATCTTATCTAAAAATTTACCGAACAAAATTGCTTTACAGATAGTAGAAAGCGGAGAATTAGGTAATTATATTCCAAAATTATTTTTTATATTTTTCATACCAATAGTAATTTCTTTAATTACTTTTTATAATTATATTAAAACTGAACTTAGGGTTTCACGTTCTATAGTACCAGTAATAGTTCTGTTTATTCTTAATATAATTATTTTAATAACAAATTTATTTGCTTAATAAAAAAGAGACTATTAATTTTTTAATAGTCTCTTTCTAAGTTTATTTAACAAATTTCTATGTAGTATTCTTAGTTAGATAATTTTATCCTTGAGAAACTTGTTGTTTTACAGTAGCTACTTCTTCTGGAGTTGCTTGTTGAGCAGGGATATAGTATCCTTTTTCTTTTGCAATTTTGAAAAGAGCATATTGACGTACTTCATCTTGGTTTCTCATACTTTGTATAGTTTCTCTTAATTCTTGATTTTCACATTGAGAAATTATGCCACCATATCCTGCTAAACTTGCATTTATTCCAGCAAGATAATCGCTTATCATTTCTTTTTCTTGCATGTTAATTTCCTCCTATCCTAAAAATGACATTAATTTTTCTTTACTGTTTTTAGCATCTTGTGCATCTTTTTTTAACATATTTTTTAATGTTGGATCAGTACATTGTTCTGAGTAACATTCAAGTTTTTTCTCAATTGTACAATGAGCTCCTATTAAGTGACGAAGATTTTGTAATTCTAATTCATTTAGATTAGCCATAATAATCCCTCCTAACATTTTAAAATTCTCTATTAGTTTAAGCTTTTTTTTTTAATTTATTCATATAAAATTATGTAATTAATCTTATGTTTAAACAATATATTATATTAAACACTAATATAAAGGAGTAATTTAATTTGATCTTTTTATGTATTTTTTTAATACTATTAGGTGTGTGTGCTGTTGTCTTTGTACTATATCAATGTAATATTAAAATTACTGAATATAAAAGGCAAATTTTAACTTTAAATAATCAACTTTCAAAATATAAAGATACAACTTATAAAAAAAGTAACAATGATTCCAAAAAAACTTTAATAATAAATTTTAATAAGCCTGAATTTAGATATGGAATTACACTACCTTATACCTCAATTTTCATAGCTCCCTCTGAAGAATCTATTGCTATTAGTAAAATCAAAGAAAAATCACAAGTAAAAATTATTGATGAAGCTGAAATAAACAATGAAATTTGGTATTATTCATTGTTAAATACAGAATCAAAAATAAATTGTAATGGCTGGATTAAAAAAAGCCAATTTTCAATGCTTATGGAAGATACTAATAATGTTATTAAAGAATAAATTTTAATTTCTCAACTTAAAACCCCCACTTCATTCAAAAAATGAAATGGGGGTTAAAAATAAATTTTATGTTATTTAAGTTTCTCAGTATTTTCACCTAATAATATTGTTTTTTCACTCGGAATAAATTCACCGGTATTATTATTTCTACCTTGTAAGAAATATCTTTCATCAGATTTTCCCATAGTTTCAATGGCTTTATCACAAAGTTCACCAATCTTTCCACCTTTACATCTATTTATAATTAAGCTAACCTTTGTATCCTCAAAATCTGATAGCATATAATAGTCACCATTACTATCTCCTCCAGTAATTACAGGGCCTTTATTATGAGTTGGAACTAAAAATTTTTTAATAGTTTCTGTCTTACCTTTTCCTTGAGTTTGATAATACTCTGGATTTAATTCAGCCTTTATTTTACCATCATCTGTTTTTAAAAGTTCCATAGCATATATATTTTTAGATGGTAATTCATATCCGTACTTAGGATTTGTTGCAAATTCCCTAACAACGTCAATGTAAGAAGCTGAGCATATATAAACATCAATACCATTTTTCATTAAAGTTTTATATAAATTTTGTTGTTCTTTAATAGTTCTTAATCCTGTATCAAATGTAACAGAAACAATTCCTGCTTTTCCTGGAATCTCTTCACTACTAGTCCAAGTTTCAACACCTAACTTTTCATTTAACCAGTAATCATTAGACTTTTCAGTAAGTTTAGCAACTTCCTCAGAAGTCATTCCTTTAAACAAATAAGTTACCCATGGATAACTTACATCTGAACTAAATGATTCTCCAATTGCACTATAAAGATATCTAAGTTTTGCTTTAAAATCTTCATACTCTTTTTCTTTTTTTATTTCATCTAAGGATTTATTTCCTTTAAAACCTTTATAGTTTTCATATAGATATGTATAATCACTAACAATATCCTCTGTAATTAAATCAATATTAACAGGCTTTCCCTCTTTATTATTGCATTTCTCAACAAAGTTATCCTTTGGAATATTAGTTTTCATAACAGTATCCAATTCTTCAGGTGTCATTTTAAATTCTAAATTCATCAACTGATAAGCAAGTAATGCTTCTTCAACATCATTCATTATTGTTGTATTATCCCAATCAAAAACAGCATAAGGCTTTTGATTTTCATCATAATTTTTACTATCCTTTCCATATTCCTTTATAACATTTACTAATGCCTTATAATTATCAGGGTCCCAGTTTAACTCTTCTAATCCATATTGAACTTTTCCATCAGCTTTTTCTTCTACTTTTGTCTTTGAAGCCGTTGAATCCTCCTTTACTGAACTACTTCCACAAGAAACTAAAGAAACTGTAATTAATGATGCTAAAACAATACTTAAACTTATTTTTTTATTATTCTTCATAATATCTCCCCCTCTAAAATTTTTTAATATCCTTACAAACCATAATTTAAATATAAAAATAATCCTGTATATTAATTTTATTAAAAACTTATAACTTATTGATGCTTTTATAATTCTAAACGTTTTCAATAACTTTATAGTTATTATATCAAACTTTTTATTTAATAAATACTCTTTTTTTGAATTTTTATGAATATATTTTATTTTTTATTAACATTTTAAATATAGTTTTCTTTAAAAGAAAAAGTCTATATCAAAATTTAATAAAATTATCTTGATATAGACCTATATTTTAATAGCTTATAAATTAACATCTATCTTTTGAAGAATGAAAATAATCCTTTTTTCTTCTTTTTAATTTTTTGTCCTTGGAATACTATCTTTTCATTATTTAATAAAGCAAGTCCATTAGCTTCAAACCTTCTACTAGCTCCTCTGCTTATGCTATTTGCAACTTCACAAGCTTCCTTTAAGCTAGTATTTCTATTTCCATTACTATGGGCATCAGATCCAATAAAACTATATAGATTATTTTCTAAGAATAGCTCTGCTGTTTTCTTTACTTCTTTTCCAAATAATCCAGTAAGACTTCCTCCATTTAACTGGAATAAGTATCCCTCATCAATAAACTGATTTATTGTATCTGGATTATTTATGAAATCAACATATCTTTCTGGATGAGCAATTACTGGAGTTATTCCTTTTATTTTAAGTTCATATATTTCATCTATTACTTTTTGAAAATATATTTTATCCATAGGGAATTCTATAAGCATATATCTTGATTCTCCTAAGGTACCAATATCTCCAAGCTTAAAATCCTCTAATATGTAATTATTAAAGAATACTTCTTGTCCTGGATAAATTTCAATATTTAAATTATTTTCCTTAGCTAGCTTATTTAACTCTTTAACTTTATCTTTTACACTGTTATAGTTTTCTGTCCAATATCCCTTAAAGAAGTGAGGAGTTGCTATTATTTTTTTAGTTCCTGATTCTTCTGCTCTTTTTAACATTTCTAAGGACATTTCTAAACTTTTTGAACCATCATCTATATTAGGTATTATATGTGAATGTATGTCTATCATTATTTTCCTCCTTAAAATAAATACCTAAAAGGAAATGTATCTTCCTCTATAGGGTTTAAATAATTTTTACTATAATATAAAACCCTTTACTAATCTACTCTTAATTTTCTATTTTTCACATGAATATTTTACCATAATACAAAACCAAATAATATATTATACATACCTATATTTCATAGGAAATATTATCTTCATAAAAACAAATAGCTGTATCAAAATTATATTCTAAGAAATTTATTTTTTAGAATATAATTAATACAGCTAAATTAATTTATAAACTCAATTTTTCTTTTTTCGTATTTAAAGATTCAATTTCTAAATTCATAGTTTTGATTTCTTCATATAAGGATTTTATTTCTTCATTTCTATACTTTAATTCCTCTTCATAAAAAGAGTTTATCCTATAATTCAAAATCATTATTAAATTTAGAATAGACTCAGAAAAAGTTAATTCTTCACTTTCCTCTTTTTCTTCATCCTTTGCTAAATCACATTTTATTTCATTATATATCTCTTTTATCTTATAATTTGATATATCATATGATAAAGCCCTTTCTATATTTTTAAAGGCCTTATTTTTCTCATCTATTATCATATATAATAATGCTAAAATGATTTTAACTTCTATTAATTCACTTCTTCCTTTATTAATTTCCTCTAAAACCTCTATTGCTTGTGAATAATTTTTATCTTCTATTAAGTTTAGTGAATATATATATTTTTCACTTATTAGTTTAAAATCATCACTTTCTATATCTTCTATAAATTCAGAAGCCTTATTATCTTCACATGAAACTTTCAAACTCTCATTCCAATATTTCTTAGCTCCATAAAAATCGCAATACATATATTTTATTATTCCTAAAAGATTTAAAATATCTATATTTATATTTCCAGAGCCATAAATTTTTTCTAAGAGCTTTTCTCCCTCTTTCAATCTTTTATTTAAGATTAAATCTAAAGCATTATTATAAGCACCTTCTAAAGATTCTTTACTATTTTTCATAAGAAATGCTCCCACTATTAATTTACGAAATCAAATAAAAAATCTGTAAGTTCTTCATCTAATTTCATAAGTGCCATTTTATCATTATCTACTATAGCATCCTTCATGTCACTCATAATCTCTTGAAGCTTTTCTCTATCAGCACTTGGTAACATAGGAATTTTTCTTTCTGCTAACCTAAAATTAGGCTCTACTAATTTAAATAAATTGGCTGATTTCCAAGGTACAAGTTCATTATTATTCTCATTACTTGAAACTACTTCTTTAAGATCCTGAATCTCTTCTTTTGAAATGCCTTTAGTAGACATTATTTTTGAAATTTCATCTCCAGTAGAAAGAATTTCTGCTGAAACATTTAAAATTCCATTTAAATCATAGGTAAATGTAATATCTATTTTTTCTTTACCAGTATCGGCCTTTGGTATTCCTGATAATATGAACTCATCTATTAAGGTATTATCACTAACATATCTACTTTCACCTTCATAAACACTTACTAATACTTCTGTTTGATTATCCATAACTGTACAATATCTCTTTGTTACATTTGCAGGTAATTTTGAATCTCTATCAATTATAGGATCAAATATTCCTCCCTTTAATGCTACTCCTAAAGTATAGTTACATGTATCAGTAACTATTATTGTACCTGAATCGCCAACTGGAATATCATTTTTAATAGCAGCTTGTACTGAAGCCCCTAAAGCCACAGCCTCATCTGGATTTACTCCTCTTGCTATTTTTCCTTTAAATCTTTTTTCAAGCATATTTCTTACATAAGGTATTCTACTAGAACCACCAACTAATAATACTGTATCTATTTCATTATCAGTAATATTTGCATCCTCTAAAGCCTCATTTACTATATCCTCAGTAGAGTCTATTATTTCTTTAACATTAAACTCAAATTCTTCCCTAGTTAATACCATTTCTAAGTTTATTGGATTATTATCTTTGTCAGCACTAATATAAGGAAGTACTATTTCAGCCATCTTAGATGTGGATAATGTTTTTTTAGCTTCCTCTACACCTTCCTTAAGTCTAGCCAAAATTCTACTATCTGAGGTATCTAATTTTACACCTGTTGATTTATTAAATTCATTTACCACATGGTCTATTAATTTATTATCAATATCTTTTCCACCTAAATAATTATTTCCTCTACTTACCTTTACATCTAAAACTCCATTAAACATTTCTAATATAGTTACGTCAAAGGTTCCCCCTCCAAAGTCATAAACTAGAATATTCCCATTTTTATCTAGGTTGTCTACTCCATAAGCCATTGCTGCAGCAGTAGGTTCATTTATTATTCTCTCTACTTTAAAACCGGCTATTTCCCCAGCATTTTTTGTAGCTTTTCTTTGTATATCATTAAAGTTTGCAGGGACAGTTATTACGGCTTCTTCTACTTCTTCCCCTAAAAAATATTCAGCTACTTCTTTTAATTTTTTTAAAATTAGTGCTGAAATTTCTTCTGGTCTGTATTCTTTCCCTTGAATTTGTATAATATTTTCTGTTCCCATTACTCTCTTTACCTCAGCAACTGTTAATTCAGGCTTTAGCAAAATTTGATTTTTAGCTTTCTTTCCAACCTTTATTTCATCTCCTTCTATGGAAACCACTGATGGAATAGCATGCTCATCCCCTTCTTCAATATTTCTTATTATACATGGCTTACCATCTTTTACATAAGCTATTTCTGAAGTTGTTGTCCCTAAATCAATTCCTATTATTCTTCCCATTCTATATCCTCCTTATTTTTAACTACTACTACTTGAGCTGTTCTCTCAACTTTTCCCTTGTATATGTATCCAAACTTTAAAACCTCGTTTATCTCATAATCTTTTCTTTCGTCATTCCAAATAGTACTAACACACTCATGTAAGCTTTCATCAAAAAAAGTTTCTTTTCCATCAATAAGAAGGATATCTACATTCACCATTGCTTTTTTTACTGTGTTTAATAGATTATTCATAGCCTCATTTAATACTTCATTGTTAGATTTTTGGCTAAAATCATAAATATATTTTATATTGTCCACTATACTTATTATGCTTTTAACTAATCTCTTTTCTCTTATTTCTAATTCTTTGTTTATTCTTTTACTTCTAAGCTCCTCTTCCTCACTCTTTTTACTTATATAAGTTGTAATCCCTTCAAGGCTACTAGCTATTTTATAGACCTCTTCAATATATCCTTGATTCATATTTTCATTTTGTATGGCTATTTTTTTTATAGAATTTTTTATTTCTTTTAATCCTCTATCCTCTTCAAATAAATCTATATACTTTTTTTCTTCACAAATATCCTTTAAAGCCTCTTCATAATTCAAATCAGTACCCCCTTATTTTATTTATCTCTAAAACTATTTATTACTTTTCTAAATAAAATTTTTACGGGATTCCCCTCTCTCCTATTAGAATAAAATTCCTTAGGTACATTCTTTTCCTCTTTTATTTTCTGAACTTTGCTATATCTACCCAAGACCTTATCACTTAACTTTCTTGTTTCTAAATAAACATTCCTATAATCATTTTTTAACTTCCCAATGGATTTTACTAATTCATCATTTTCAAAGTTAAAGTTATTAAAAAAGTTTTGATTTATTATTTCAAAATCCCTATTAAATTCAATATCATCCTTTAAAAATTTGCTTACAGCATTATAAAATACTATCTTTTTAAAATCTTCATTTATACTCTTATCCTCATAAAGCCTAGATAGTTCTAAAAAACTACGCCTTAAGCTCATTATTTTTTCTAAGGTTTCCACATCCTTTTTTTCATCTATTAAAACCAAAGCTGTTGATGTAAGCCTAACTCCATTTTTAAAATGAAACTCTTTTAAAATTCTATTCAATAAGTTTAATATTGAAATTTTTACTTCTTCATAATTATCTCTTAAGATAATTTCACTTAAAGCTTCACATCCCTTATTAAAATCGTCTTTGCAATCTAATCTATCAGATAAATCTAAAAACTTAAGATATAGCTTATACTTCTGAGAGTTTATATTTCTATTTTCTAAGCCATCTTTTAAAACCTTAATAGCCTTTGTATAATCTCTTAATTCGCTTTCATTGTAAATTTCAAATAACTTTAAATAAAAATCTACTTCTACATTTTTTAATTTCAAACTCTTTTTAAGAACGCTTTCTAGATTTTTAATATCATAGTTTTCTCCATAAGCATTTATTAGAAGCTTGTAGTATTCTATATTATTAGGTTCTCTTATAACTAATTCTTTTAGTATTTTAGAACTTTTTTTATAATTTCTCCCTCTCATTAAGCATACTGCTAAGTCTTTCTTTACCTTTAAATTATCAGGGTACCTTTGCAGAACCTTTTCGAAATTTACAACTGCTAAATCATACTCTTCGCTTTTAGCTAAATCAATACCCTCATTAAGTATATTTCTTATTTCAATATCAAAAGTATCTAAAATGTATGCATCCCTTTTAGATTTATCTATTAAAGTTTCATATGCATCTCTTATAACCCTATATTCCTTTGGAAACTTTTCTGGTGGATATTTTTTAGTCATATTAAAATAAGCATTTTTAACTTCATTATCAGAGGCATCTATCTGAATATTTAATTCTTTAAAATAATCGATCATATATATCCTCCTAAAATTAATTAACGATATATCTCTATACCATAACTTTATTTCAGTAAAACTAATAATATTCATTAGTAAGCTTATTTTATTTATAAAACTTAGAATACTCTCGATTATAAGTATATTTTTACTTATAATTATCTTTATTTTTATTTGACATAAATTACTTATATTAATAAAATGTTAATGAATTATTTGATAAAAATAACTAATAATTCAAAAATTATATTAACAACTTTTCGGAGGTTTATATGTCGCATAGCCCTATGTGCAATAAAATAAAACTTTTTTTTATAGTTCAAATCATATTAAGTTTTGTAGTCTTGTTAGGAACACTAATCTCTGTATTGGTAGTACCATCATATTTATCAGACTATCTACTATGGGCAATGGCCTTTTCGTTTTGGATTTTTCAATGTGGAATTAGCACATTATTTGCATTTAAATATAGGCGTTCTAAAAATTCGTTAAATACCATAAAATTAGGCTTTATATTAATTGAATGCATACAAATATTAGTAAGTTTATCAACTAATCTATTTGGTATATTTAATCTTTCAATTTTTAAAATAATTTTATTGAAAAATTTTCAATTTATAATATTATCATTTATATTAATTGTTATGATTTATAAACTTATAAAAGATATGCTTAAATATAGTGTTTTAAGGGATTACATTATTCGTGATTCATTTTTCACATTTATACCTTTTGCCCTTATTATTTATGAAAATTCTAAATATTTTATATCATCTATTTATTTCTTAGATGATTCAATATATAGCTTATTTTTACTAAACATAAATAGCTTAAGAATTTTTTTACAGGGTTTTCTTATTATATTGATTTTTGTAAAAACTATTTACCTAAGAGGGAATAAAAAAAGTAGCTTTCTATTATTAATAAACTTTTATCTTTTAAATCTTAATTGTTATGTGATGTCGTATTTTAACGATAAGGTATTTTTTCCCAATTGCTTGTATCAAGGTATTGGAATCTACTTTATTTGTCCACTTTTATTAATGTTTTCTATATATTTTTCAATTATAGAACAAGAAAAAGACCTAAATCAGGTACTATTTGATGACTCATATATGAATATAAACAATTCATGGATTAGTATTACCATTGGAATTTTTCCTGTATCCTTCGCTGCTATAGGTATAATTTCATCCTCCATAGTAAATGGAGATTTTAATGGTGTAGAAAGTTTAATAATTATACTTATTATCATGATTTTATTAGTATCTAGAGATATTATATTAAGAAAAGATAACCTAAGATTAATTGCAAGCGTTAAACGTGCTAATGAAGTGGATTTTTTAACTAATATGTATAGTAGGAATTACTTTTTAAAGAAACTTGAAACCATAACTACTGATTATGCACTCTTCTTTATAGATATAAAAAGTTTCAAAGATATTAATAACATTTTTGGACATGTTGTTGGTGATAAGGTATTAGTAGAAGTTGCAAATAAATTTAAAGAACTTAAACTACTTCTAGGTAAAAATGTTTTTTACTGTAGATATAGTGGAAATGAATTTGCACTAATATCTAGATTAGATCAAGTTGATTTGATATTAAATTTCTTTAAAGACTTTGAAAATATAAATATTCAACATAACTCTGATTTAATACATATAAACTTTAATATTGGCTACTCATTAAATGATTCAAACACTAACTTAGATTTACTAATTCAAGAAACAGATTATGCACTAATGAGAGCTAAAAAGCTTAAAGTACCTAACAACGCTATACTTATGTACGATGATAATTTAAAAACAGATTTAGAACATATCAATATACTAAAAAAGGATTTTAAAAATGATCTTTTATCTGATAAATTTCATTTAGTTTTCCAACCTAAAGTTTGTGTAAAAACATTAAAAATAGTTGGTTTTGAAACTTTACTGCGTTGGAAACATGATAAACTAGGTGTAATTTCTCCCTGCAAGTTTGTACCTATAGCTGAAAACTTAGGAGAAATTTCTTCCCTTGATTTATATGTTTTTAAAAAATCCTGTGAATTTCAAAGATACTTAATAGATAAGGGTATAAAATTAAAGTGTAGTGTAAATTTATCATTAAATACCTTAAAATCCTATGAAAAAATTAATGAAATTCTAAATATTTATAAAGAATATAAAATCCCAAAACATTTAATAACAGCAGAAATATTAGAAAATGTATCACTAAATAATAATACTAAAACAATTTCTTATATTAATCTTCTTAGGGAAAAGGGAATTTGTATATCCATAGATGATTTTGGCACTGGGTACTCATCTCTTAGCCAAATATCTAATCTATATTTTGATGAATTAAAGATTCCAAGAGAGTTTGTAATTGATGCAAGAACTCCTAGTAAATTAGCTGTTATTGAAGCAATATCCTTGTTAGCCAAAAAACTAAAAGTAACTTCAGTTATTGAAGGTGTAGAAACTTATGAAGACTTTAAACTCTTTAGTAGTTTAGGATTTGATATTGTTCAAGGATATTATTTTTCTAAACCATTAACAAAATCTGAAATAATAGATTATATAAAAGTTAATATTAATAACAAAATAGGCTAGTAGCTAATTAAGCTTTTCATATTTGGATAAAAAAGAAAAGGATATTATAGTTTTTTATAATATCCTTTTTTGATATTCATATACAATCTCCTCTAAGCTAATAGTTTCTTATATGATATAACAAAGTATATAATAGTTAACACTAATCCTATAATATTTAAAGCTAATTCTATCTTATACGCTTTATAACTAAGTTCTTTTATCTTTTTAGCAGATATACCTATTCCTACTATACTAATAATTATCTCTATTAATGGAATAAACCAACCTATACAACTTATAACTCCTAAAATTATTTTTTCTTTTGACTTTTTAATTTAATTCTCCATTCTTTTTCCTTTTCATAATCATTTCCATTTCAATGTTAATTAAATATTTTAATGTATTAATTGTAAATATTTGTAGAATTACATTCATAAAAATAATATAATTTATTTATGATTATATTTAGGAGGTATTGTGAATGAAAAATATTGAATTAATGAATAGATCTAAAGATTTAGTGCATTCTTTATATAATAGTCTTTCGAAATCAAAAACAAATAAATTTGATGATATTAAAGAAGTATTATTAAAAGTTTATACCAAACTAGATTTATATGATAAGAAAAATATTCCTTTAATAAATAGATTAGTTAACTATATATATTTTACAGCTTACACAAAAAAACTGACTTTTTCCTCTAATGAAGAGAATATAATAAGAGAGTTATCTGAGATAGGTAAGTATGCTGGTTTAAATGGTGTATATCGTTCAGACTATGGAGATAAATCTCAATTTTAGATAAAATTTAAATTCTAATTTTTTCAATTGTAGTAACCAAAATTACACTACTTACTTAAATTCTAAATTAACTTTTATGGAATATCCTAAGCTTTAATATATCTTGAAATCTCAATTACATATGGTAAAATTAACAAGAAACTGAAATTATTGTAGTTAATGTTATCACTACTATCAGCTTCTCTCTAATTACAATTATAAAGTGCCACAAAACATTCTTTATATTTTCAAAAATTATAATCATTTAGGTTATATGATTAAATTTTAAATAACTTAGGAGCAATAATATGAAAACTACTAAAATAGCTTTGTTTGACGTAGATAAAACATTAATACATGGTGATTCCATGTTTTATTTACTTAAATACACAATAAAGAAAAAACCTTATTTGTCCTTTCATTTACCTATATTATTTATAAAATTATTAGGATATAAGGCTAAAATAATAACTACTGTGAAAGCAAAAGAATCTATGTTTTATACCTTAAATTATCTCTGTGAAGGTGATTTGAGCGACTTTTTTAATACAATGATAAAACCTAAGATTTATAAAGATGCTTTGACTAAAATTAAAGATTTAAAAAGTAAAGGATATTATATATTATTGATTTCAGCATCTCCAGAATGCTACTTGAAATATTTTGAGGATGAAGATTTTATAGATGGTGTAATAGGAACTAAATTCGAATTTATAAATGGCAGATTTATAAACAAAATAAGTGGACTAAACTGTAAGGGTGAAGAAAAAGTTTCAAGAATAAATACATTTTTACAAGAACATGATTTGATAATCGATAAAGAAAATTCTGTTGCTTATTCTGATTCTTTATCAGATGCACCAATGTTTAGCTTAGTTAAGAATGCATATCTTATTAATAGCAAAAATTCAAATCATGAATATGAAATATTAAAATGGAAGTAGGTAACAAACTTGAAGAATAAAAATTTAAATAAAGGAATAATTTTAATATTTTTCTCCGCACTCTGTACTTCTTTCGGACAATTATTTTGGAAAATAGGGGTTGATTCTAATCTCTTTCTATTAATTATAGGTTTTGTCCTATATGGCATAGGAGCTCTTAGTATGATATTAGCATTAAAATTTGGAGATCTTTCAATAATACACCCTTTAATGTGCACAAGTTATATATTTGCATTAATTAATGGCAGCTTATTTCTAAAAGAACATATATCATTAGTTCAATTATTAGGAATTATAGTTATTATTACTGGAGTTATTTTTATAGCAAGAGGTAAATCTTATGAATAATATATACTTAGTTTTTCCCATAATGACATTCTTCGGTGCATTAGGTGGATTCTTTTTTAAAAAAGGTGCAGAAAATGTAGATAACTTCTTATCTCTCATAGTTAATTTCAAAATTTACATAGGTGGTTTTTTCTATGTAACAGCTGCTATTTTAAATATATTTGTACTTAAATATCTACCTTATAGCATTGTACTACCACTTACTGCTATGACTTATATATGGACTATGATCTTAGCTAAAATAGCCTTAGGTGAAAAAATAACTAGTAATAAAATTATAGGTACAATATTAATAATTTTAGGTTCTATACTAATAGCTATATGATAGCCAATTTAGAAAATTCTATAAAATTTAATTTCAAAGGAAATGAGGAGGCGTTAGATTATGATTAAATACATAATCAAACTACTTAGACCAAATCAATGGATAAAGAATCTATTTATATTTGGCCCAATAATTTTTTCAAATAAATTTTTAAATATTGATATTCTAAAAAATAATATACTTACCTTTATAGCATTTTGCTTTATATCTTCCACAGTCTACATAATGAACGATATTGTAGATGTAGAAAATGATAGAAAGCACCCAAACAAATGTAAAAGACCTATAGCTAGCGGGAAAGTTAGTATTCCATTAGCAATATTAATTGGCATAATTCTTTGCGTAACCTCTTTAGCTATAGCCTTTAGCTTAAAAATTTCTATATTATTTATAATAATTGTTTATTTAATAAATAATATATTTTACTCATTTAAAATTAAAAATTTAGTTATTATAGATGTCTTCTCAATAGCATTAGGATTTATTTTTAGAGTATTAGCTGGTAGCTTTGCTACTGGTGTCCTTGCATCAGATTGGATAATTTTATGTACATTATTTTTATCTTTATTTTTAGGTTTTGGTAAAAGAAGAAATGAAGTTATTTTTTTAGGTGAAAATGCAAGTACTCATAGAAAAAATTTATCAAAATATAATTTAGAATTTTTAGATAAAGTAATTAATATATCACTAACTTGTACAATAGTCTTTTATTCTATATATTGTATTTTAGGTACATCAATAAGATTTTTTATTTTTACAGACATCTTGGTAATCTGGGGAACAATAAGATACTATTATTTAATGTATTCCAGTAGTGAAGGAGAAAGCCCTACTGATTTAGTGCTTAAAGATAAACAATTAATCTATTTAATATTAATATGGGGAATTTTTTGTATAATCTTACTTAACTTAAATAATTATAATTTTTATTATTAATATGAGTATTTAAAAACTATAGGAAGATTTGTTTTACACAAATCTTCCTAAAAAAATTTAATTTTTTCTTTCCTTTATTGCTTTTTCTAAATCTTCATTACTAAATACCATACGCACTTCAATTCTTCTATCTTTCTTGGTTTCTTCTATATTATATTCATCATATCCCCTATCTCTTTCCTCTTTAGAAGCATAGTTTTCAAACTCAGACATCCCTGAAGCTTTAAACTTTTCTCCATGTAAATTTTCAAGTTCACTATCCTCTGGCATCATTTCATTTAAAAAGCTTATTGCTCTTTCAGTGGATAGCTCTCTTCCATGAATTGTGCTTCCTGCAAAATCTGTATGCCCTACAATCTCTATATAATCTATTTTTTCTTTTATATCCTCATTAGATAGTAACTTAAAAAATATATCTCCAAGTTCAGAAGCTAATTTCTTTCCATCTTCCTTTAAAACTGAACTATCACTATCAAAAAAAGTTTCTGTTTTTATATCAATTTTTCCTTCTTCTCTGTTAAAATTCATTACCTCTTCATTAACTGAGTATTGATTTAATTCTCCTTGAATTTTGTCATATACAGTTTCTCTTTCTACAGCTATATTATCTACAAAAATACTTGAAATTCCTATTGAAGTAAGTAAGATAAAGAAAAAAACTAAGGTAACAGTAGTCATTATGTCAACAAAGGAAGGCCAATAAGAAGGTACTTCTTGTTCTGTCTTATACTTTCTTCTCCTAACCTTCATTTTTAACACCTACCAATCTCTTTGCTATCTTTTTTCCACCCTGAATCTGCCTTTCCAATTTTCCTATTCCTATTAGTACTTCTGCTTAACTCCTCAGTTGCTAGACTAATATCCCTTAGAGGAGCATTTAATTTATCAACTATATTTGATGAAAGTTCTTGAGTTTCTCTTTGAAGAGCATAGTATATACCATTTGCAACTTCATTTTTCATATTTGAAACATTGCTTGAAAATTTATTTATTCCTCTTTCAAATTCTCTATATCCATCATTTAATTTTGAAATTTGATTTGAAATAATTTTATTATTTCTGCTTTGCTCATCTTTTATAATATTAAATACATCATTAAAGGTATTGTATCCTCTTCTCACCTCATTACTTTGAACCTCTAATCTCATACAAAGTTTATTTATTTCTCTCTTATTATCATTTATAGCCTTTGATAGTTCATTTACACTTTCCTCAAGTCTAGTAGATTTATTAAGAAATTTATTATTTGTTGAATTTACAGAATTACAAAACTCTGCACTTACCCTACTAAACTTTTCTAAATCTTCACCAAAGCTTTTTATAGGTGTTTTTATTCCCATAACTGAAACTCTAAAATATGATACAATATTCTCCAAATCACTTATATGTTTATTCATTCCATCAAAGGTGCTTGTCATATCTACGGTGTTTTTATTTATGCCTTCAACTAAATTATTTATTCCCTTGTTAAATAATTCATCTAACTTTATTGAAAAACTTCCTAAAGCTTTATTCATAAAATCAGTAAGTACATCTTTATCTGATTTTATATAAATAGAAAATAATATGTTATCTAAATAGTCTTCAAAAACATCATAAAAATCCTCTTTAGCTCTCTTTAAATTAATGTTTAGACAATTTAAGATGATAGAACCTATTACCCCTACAATACTTGTCCAAAAGGCACTAGACATACTTCCTAGAGGCATATTCATACTTCTTGAGAAGTCAGCCATGCTTTGTGTTCCAGAAGATAATATACCTGTTGTTGTCATAATAGCCACAGTAAGTCCTAAAAATGTACCTATAAGACCTAAGGCTATTGAAATAGATGGCAGTATATTTGCAATATTTTCTTCTTTTAATATTCTCTTTTCTATATTCTTTTGAATTATTACCTCTGTGTTGATATTATATGTTCCTTTAATAGCACTCTTTCTAAAATCATCTGCCATTGCCTTTAACTCTGAATTAAGAAATTTAAGTTCCTTTTGATCTTCATTATTTGAAACATTAATCCACTCACTCTCATTAAAATCATTTAAAAGATTCTCATACTTTTTCTTAACCCTCATATTGTAGATAAATCCTAGGAATATAACTATTAAAATTAATGTAACCCCAATATACCCTAGAATATTTTGAGTTAAAAAAGATTTTAATATGTTGCTTATTGTACTCATTATAAAAAATTCTCCTCCCCTATTAATTAATCTTTATATGAAATATATGATTACAAATAGATTTTTATAATGAATTTCCATAATAAATAAAATAAAAAAGCCTTATGAATACTCAAGTTACCCTTGATTTCATAAGACTTAATTTTAAATATTTCTTAAACTATAAACTATCTATATAAAGAATAAAGGCTGAAGAAATTATTCTCCAACCAAATCCAAAATAAATACTAACACGCTATAAGTATTTACTATATGTAGACAGTATCATATTCTGGTTAAAAATTCAATAAAATCTACATATTTTTCTCTATTCTTTAAAAATTTTTATCATTTTATTGAATAAACTGGCTGTAACACCATAATAAATCATAAAAACATGCCCATTTCTCTTACCTTAACTTTAAAAATTAAATAAATTTATATTTCATTAAAGCTCTGTTTCCATAAATCTAATTCTTCTAAATGCTCATCAATTAAAGAATCTTTTATGTACTTAACTCGCTTTCCCTCTGCACTTCTATATTTAGTTTCACATATCTTTACTAAAAACTGCATTATTCCATCATAACATTTCATAACATTTCCTATCCTATAGCTACGCTTCTCTATATTGCAATCCCCATATATTAGCCTACTGCTTTGTATCATAGGTATGAAATCTCTAAACCTTTCCTCTATTGCTTCTCCTAAATTAGTTGCAGAACATATTAATTTATAAATTCTTATTAATTTAAGCTTATCATCCTGTGCACATTGTGATATCTTTTTCATTTCATCTATTGCAGATTGTATTTCCATAGTTTCTTCATCTAAATTTTTATTTATTTTGTTTATCTTAAAGACCTTAATAAAAGGATTCTTTATATTTTTTATAATAAACTTTTCATCATAATCTATCAGTAGCAGTTCTTTAATAGGTCGTATATTATAATCATTTATTATATATTCACTACTGACTTCTTCTCCTAAAGTAGCTTTTATACTTTGTCTTTCTAAAATACTCATATTCTTAGCATATTTAGGTACTAGTGTTTCTAATATATATATTTTTTCTTCGTTTATTTTGTTAACTAAGTGCTTTATGTCCCTATTTTCATTCTTTAACTCTTCATTATATTTTTCTTTTTCACCATAAAATAATTTCTGAAGTTCTAAAGCCCTATTATATGCCTCGTCAAAACCTTTGGTAAACATTTCTCCTCCTGAATAAAAAATTAAAACTAATATACGTCCCTATATTTATTATATATCACAAAAGAGAAAGTTCTAAGTACTTATAACAATTTAAATATAATAAATATTTAATTTCCTTGACTTTAATTATATATTAACGTATAGTTAAAGAGTAGTAGATACAATTTAATGACGCGGGATGGAGCAGCTGGTAGCTCGTCGGGCTCATAACCCGAAGGTCGTAGGTTCAAGTCCTGCTCCCGCAACCACAAAAGGTTCTGTAAAACAGAACCTTTTTTATTTTTATTATAATATATGTCTAAAAAAGCTATATCAAAACAAATTATTAAAATAAAGTTTTGATATAGCTTATTTTTTAAATCTAACTATATTTTATTTTTCTAATCTTTTTAAATCTCTTCTAATATCTTTTTTTAATTCCTTGTATTGTTTTTTGTATTCTATAGCCTCTTTCTTTAATTCTCTTATCCATTTTTCAGCTATTTGTTCCTCATGAGTTTTAAAATGCTCATATTTCTTATACTCTTTTAAAGCCTCTTTTATTTTTTTATCTAATTCTTTAGAATCAATTAAATCTTCGCATTCCTTACCAGTTAGATCCTCATATTCTCTATAAACTTCATATAAAGCTTTCATAGCTTCTCTTTTAACTTTTTCACCTTTTAAGTTATTTAATAATTTTTTTAATATATTTTTATGTTCTGCTAACTCTTCATCCTCACTATCTTCAGCTAAAGCAAGTAACATCTCTAATTTCTTTTTAGTATAATCTAATGTAGTATCCTCTAAGGCATCTTCTATTCCATATTGTTTAAGAAATTTTCTAAATTCTTTCATATCTGCTGCATCATTAAATGGTATAAATTCTTCTACTTCAATATCTATTATTTCTTTACTCATTTGTATTACCTCCTAAGATAAATACAAATACTATAGTTTCAATGTAGATTCTCTCTACACTCAAGCCTTAGTATTTATATAATTATTTATTAATTATAATAATACTAAGACTATTTCTTTTAAAGGATTATAATCACTAGTTATTAATCTCTCTATTTTAGTCATTAAAAATCTTACTTTTTTTATATTTTCAATTGGTACTCTTAAAAATATTTTAATAATAAATAAGCTTTCTTAAATTATTTTTAAGTTCTAAACATTAGCCTTTACATTTAAATCTACACTTTTAGATTTATTATTAAAAACAACTTTCAATAAAATAGGGGTTACTATAGTTGTAACCACAACCACTATTACTACTGGTGCTAAAAATTCTGGTAGCATAAGTCCCATTGCAATTCCTTTATTTGCAACTATAAGTGCCACCTCTCCCCTTGATATCATTCCTGTTCCTATTTGAATAGCTTCTCTATTACTATACTTACATAGTTTAGCTCCTAAACCGCATCCAATAACCTTACTTAATATAGCTACTAGAAGTAATAATATTGCAAATATGAAAATAGTTTTTGTCATAGCTGTTAATTCGACTTTTATTCCTATGCTAGCAAAAAATATAGGTGATAATAACATATATGACAATGTTTCAAATCTTGAATTTAAATATTTACTTCTATTTGAATCAGATATTACTAAGCCTGCTATAAAAGCTCCTGTTATATCTGCAACTCCAAAGAACTCTTCAGCAGAAAAAGATAATAATAAGCAAAATACAAAAGCTATTATTACAAATCTTCTTAAATCTCTATGATATCTTTCATCTAATTTTATAAATGCCCAGTGGAATAGATATCCTGAAAGACCAGCAAAAATAAAGAACATAACTATTTTCGCTAAAACTATTATTACATTAATTGATGGATCTGCTAAACTAGTTGTTATGGTTAATGCTATTATTCCTAAGATGTCATCAATAATAGCTGCCCCTAATATTGCATTTCCTGCCCTTGTACTTAATTTACCCATTTCCTTTAAAGTCTCTACAGTAATACTAACTGAAGTGGCTGTTAATATAATTCCTATAAATACATTTTGCAATATAGTGTTCACATCATTTCCCTTATTAAATATACTTGCAATAAAAAATCCTCCTGCAAGAGGAATTATTACTCCAAGTACAGCTATTATAAATGATGCTTTGCCTGTTTTCTTTAATTGGTTAATGTCAGTTTCTAAGCCAGCTGTAAACATTAATACTATAACACCTAATTCTGCAAGTTTTTGAATAAATTCCGTCTCAGATAAAACATTTAAGACAGCAGGTCCTAAAATTACTCCAGCTAACAAAGCCCCAACAACCTGTGGCATTTTAACCTTTTTAGTTATTAATCCAAATAGTTTAGTACTAATAAGAATAAGTGCTAAGTCAAATAAAAACTCATAAGATAGCATTACAAACCCTCCCTATTTAAAATATGCATTAATTCCAATTATAGTTTTAATTTGTAATTTTTTCAATTATTTTTATAGTTAAATTGTTTAATATATAAATACACTTTAATATATATTGATTTTATATAAGTATTAATACACCCTAAATTATTTATATTATTAATAGGACTAATTTGACCTTACTTATTTCTAATAAGCAAAAATATGAAATTTACTCTTTAACAATAAAATTAATATAGTACAATTAATAAGTAACCTTTTATGCTAAAATTAAAATTGCTGCTAAATTCTAATAAAGGGGGAATAAACAGTTATGAAAATTTTAGTTGTAGATGATGAAGTAAGTATTTTACAACTCATAAAAATGAACTTAGAAATAGAAGGTCATGTTCCTATAACGGCTGAGAATGCTTTAGATGCATTAGAATTAGTAATAAAGGAAAAGCCAGACATAATAATTTTAGATGCTATGTTACCTGATGTAAGTGGGTTTAATTTAATCCCTAAAATAAAAAATATTGATGATATACCTATAATAATGCTAACTGCAAAAAGTGATATAAATGATAAGCTTTTGGGGTTACAATTAGGTGCTGATGATTACATAACAAAACCATTTAATAGCACTGAACTAATTTTAAGAATAAATATAGTTGGCAAACATATTTCAAGTGATTCTAAGAAAAAAGTAAAGGATTTAATCGTTGGAGATTTAACTCTATTACTAGATGAAAGAAAAGCTCTTATTAAATCTGAATATATAAACTTAACCTTTAAAGAATTTGAAGTATTAAGATGCCTTTGCCAAAATAAAAATAAAGTTTTTTCAAGAGAAGAACTTCTAAATAAAGTTTGGGGATATGATTTTGAAGGAACAACTAGGGCTGTAGATATTCTAATTCAAAGACTTAGAAAAAAATTAGGTCCATGTCAAAATTACATAAAAACCTTGTATAAGGCTGGTTATAAATTAGATGAAAAATAATAAAAAGCAAATGAACTTAAATCTAAAACAAAAAATTATTTTAACTAATTTATTAATATTAGCTCCTATAATAATTTTTATCTTTATAATAACGTATAACGCTTTAAGTAAAAATTTAATAAATAATTCTATTGAATATTTACTTGATAAGAGCAGAACAACAGAATCATATATACTTAATCTACTTTCTTCAAATGATTCTGAAGATAAAGAAGATATTATTAGAGACAATGCTCCTTTTATAGCTTCAACACTTAGTGAAAAATATAATGTGAGAATACAGATAGTTAGTAACTCTGCCCAAATAATATATGATTCTTCCTCAGATGAGGTTTCATTATTTGGTTCTGATATAAATAAAGCACTTGAAGGACAGACTTCTTGCATAGTGGAAAAAATAGATAACATACCTACTATATTCCTTTCTAGCCCAATATTTTACAAAGGGAAAGAATATGGTGCAATTAGGCTAATATTGATAAATACAGAAGCATATGAAATCTTAAGAAATACATTGACAATATTTTTTATAAGTGGCTTAATAGCAATAATAATTGCTATATTTTTAATAAATACTTTTGCTAAAGAACTGGTTAGCCCTTTAATTATTCTAAAGCAAAAATCTAAAAATATTTCTGAAGGGAAATTCAAAGAAGAATTGCATATAACAAGTGGAGACGAAGTTGAAGACTTAGCAAATACCTTTAACATAATGAGTGAAAACCTTGATAAATACATAAATGAAATAAAATCGTCTAAACTTCACCAAAAAAAGTTTTTTGATAATGTATCCCATGAGTTTAAAACTCCGCTTACTGCAATAATTGGTTTCTCTGAAATAATTCCTAAGTTAAATGATAAGGAAAAAATAATTCAAAGTTCAGCACTTATAGAAAAAGAAGGAAAGAGACTTTTAAATTTAGTAGAAGAAATACTTCTTCTAGCTAAAAGTAACAAGAGTACCTTTGAAATTGAGTATACCTATATAGATGTTAAATCCTTAATAGATGACTGCCTGAAAATATTAAAAATAAAGCTTGATAATTACGATATCAAAGTTTATAGAAATTATGAATCCTTTTTCATATATGGAGACCATGATAAAACAAAACAAGTCTTCATCAATATAATAGATAACGCCATAAAATATAGTGGTTGTGAATCTCTTAATATATCAACAAAGAGATGTTCAGATAAAATGGAGGTCATTATAGAGGATGATGGTACAGGTTTCATAATTAAAGATGAATATATTAATCCTAAAGGAAACGGGCTTGGCATAAAAATATGTAAAGATATAATGCAAAGTCAAAACTATGGTTTCAATATAGAAAGTGAATTAGATGTTGGTACCAAGGTTACCCTCTCCTTCTCTATTGGTAAAAATAATGAGATTAAGGAGGAGGATTTTAATGAGTAAAAATTTTAAAAACACACTTGCTATTTACTTATTTTTCATAGTAATAATACTTGCTACCTATATCTATTATTCTAGTAATATATATGACTCATTAACAGTTGTTAAAAGTTCACAAGAGAATAAGGGAGATTTAAATATTAAAATACCTGATAAAATAACACTTTCAAACCCTTATTTAGGAACTACAGTAATATCAAATAAATCTGAATTAAATGAATTACTTCAATATTTCAATAAAATATGTATTACTAATTCAACTAATGAAAATGCTTTACCTCTAGAAAATACCTTATTTATATCTGGTGAAATTTATTATTTAAATGGAGATAAAACTCCCTTTGAAATATCAAACATATTAAAATTAGATGGTGAAAGTTATTCTAATAACTCCTCTTTAATAAATATGCTTAGAAATAATCTAAAGGACGCATTTTATACTGTTAACAACCTTGAATCCATATTATCAAGCCCGGATAATCTAATAACCTATAAAGAGGATGGAAGTATGAAAAAACTCTCAAAATCTTCTAAGTCTCTTTTATTAGAGGACTTTAAGTCCTTAAGACTTATGAATGATAATAAGGATTTTTTAAAAACTGATTTAAGTGAAATACCTAAACATCATTTAAATTTATATAGATATGCTAAAGAAGGAGATATCTCCAATAATACTTTTTATATAGATGTTTATAAGGACTACGTGATCATACAATATCTAGGTGATGAAAATGGTAAAAATATTTATTTAAAGGGGAATTTAAATGAAGAAATTTTTAAATAAAAAAATCACCATAATACTAACAATTATCATTCTATTATTAATAGCCAAATTACATATTATAAAAAAAGAAAAAGCTTTAAGTACATCTAACATGAACCATATAGTTGTTTATGGCTCTCTTAGAGAAGAAGAAGGAAAATATCTTCTTGAAAAATTTAAAAATGAATATGATTGTACTTATGAATATATAAAGCTTCCAACGGAAGAAGCTGTTCAAAGAATATTAGACACAAAGGATAATCCTCAAGGAGATATTTTTATAGGAGGAAGCTGTGATGGATATGAAATTTTGAAAAAGTATGATGCCTTAGAAGAATATAACTCTCCATATGCTAATAATATTCCTGCAAAATACAAGGATTTAAGAGGATATTGGACTGGTTTTCAAATAACTCCACTATCAATAGGAATAAATAAATCTCTATGGCAAAAATATTTTGGAGATTCTGTTCCATATCCTAGGAAAATTAAGGACTTATTAAACCCAGAATTTAAGGACAAAATAATACTACCTAATCCTCAAACCTCTGGTACAGGATATACCTTAATGGCATCACTTTACCAAGAGTTAGGGAAAGAAAAATTTGAAACATTTATAGATAAGCTTAATGATAATGTATCCTCCTCAACAATAAGTGGATTTAACTCAATTCAAAGAGTTGCCTCTGGTGAATATCTTCTAACGGTTAACTTTCTAAGTGACCAATTAATAGCTAATAAATCTTCAGACAATATAATTAGTATAGTTCCTGAAAATGCTGGTTGGAATGTGGACTCTATAGCTTTAATAAAGAATTCTAAGCATGCAAAAATAGCTAAAAATTTTATAGACTTTGTATTATCAAAGGAAACTTCAAATGACTTATCAAAATTCTCTAAGGCTATTTCTACTAAGAAATTTGATACAAGTCAATTCAAAATATATGATAAGTATAATTTCTATCTTGCTGCTGAGGATAGAGAAAAAATAATGCAAATACTCTATAAGAATAAGGATTAATTAAAATAATAATAACTTATCTATAACTCAAATTTATATAATAAATATAATAGGATTAAATTTAATTAAAATCTCCTAAATGTTACATTTATGAAACATTTAAGAGATTTTGTTGTTTAATTCTTATTTTATTATTAATAAGTAAACTGTTTCTTGAAAACATTAACACGTATAACACATATAACTAGGAGGATTATAGAATGTTTGGATTTTTTAACCCAGCTCCAGCAATACCTAGACTTCCAAAAGATAAGGTATCATCAGCATACAAAGCATATCGTATCCGTATGTTCCTTATGATATTTATTGGATATACAGGTTACTACTTAGTTAGAAAAAACTTTGCTGTAGCATCACCATATTTAATTGATAACTATGGATTTTCAAAAACACAAATCGGACTTATAAGTATGGGACTTGCTGTATCTTACGGTTTAAGTAAGTTCATTTTAGGAAATTTATCAGACAAATCAAACGTAAAGAAATTTATATGTTTTGGACTTATTGCATCATCAGTATTAAGTGTTCTAATGGGATTTGCTCGTACAGTTCCAATATTCTTAATACTTATGGTATTTAACGGATTCTTCCAAGGTATGGGAGCTCCACCATGTTCAATAGTATTAGGTAAATGGTTCTCTCAAAAAGAAAGAGGACTTAAAATGGGAATATGGAATACTTCTCATAATATAGGTGGAGGTTTAATAGCACCTATAGCAACTTTATGTTTATTAATATTTGGACAAAATCATTTCCAATCAATATTTTTTGTTCCTGCAATAATATGTACAATAGTAGCTTTATTCTGTTATGTAATTGGAGCTGACACACCAGAATCTGTTGGATTACCTCCAGTTGAAGAATATAGAAATGATTATCCTGAAGTTAAGGCTGAGGTTAACCCAACAACTTTATCTTCAAAAGAAATAATGGTTAAATATGTTCTTAAAAATAAATATGTTTGGTACTTAGCACTAGCTAATATCTTTGTTTATTTAATAAGACAAGGTGTTGTTAACTGGATTCCTATATACTTAAAAGAATCAAAAGGATTCTCTGCTGCTAATGCAAACTGGGCAATGTTCTTATTTGAATATGCTGCAATACCAGCATCAATATTACTTGGATGGCTTTCAGACGTTGTATTCAAAGGAAAGCGTGCTCCACTTAGTATCTTATGTATGATCGGTGTTATATTTGCTACAGTAGCTTACTGGCAAACAAGCAGTACATTAGTAACAATGATTTCTGTTGCATTTATAGGATGCTTTATATACGGACCTCAATTATTAATAGGAATGAACTTAATAGACGTTGTACCTAACTTCGCTGTTGGTTCTGCTACAGGTTTCTCAGGACTTTGCGGATACCTTCTTGGTGAATTCATGGCTGACTTCGTTTTAGGTATGATAGCTGATAGCTTTGGATGGAACGGTGCATTCATATTTATCATAGTAGGTGCATTCATTGCATTACTTCTTTTAGCTTTAACTTTAAAGATAAAGAAAAATCCACAAGTTGAAGATAATATAGCTTAATATTTTAATCACAATATAACTAAATATATACATATATAAATCAGATAAAGGAAACTAGGAGGCTCCCCCTTTCTAGTTTCCTTTTTTATTATAGAAATTAACACTTATAAATATTTTTAGAGAATCACTGATTTTATCTGAAAATATATAAAGTTTATTATTTTATATGTTTTAAAGTGCTTACTGGATGTCCTTTTAAAAGTTTATTTCCATCAGTATATCCTTCTTCTCTTCCTTCAAGCTCTTTAATTAATATTTTTCTTAAGTAATCTATTCTCTCCTTATACTCTTCTGAATTTATAAGATTAGTAAGCTCCTTTGGATCCTTCTCTAAATCAAAATATTGCTCTTCCCCTCTTTGAGAAAACCATAAAAACTTATCTTTCTTTGTTACAATGTAGTGATTAGAATCCTCACCAAAGGAATGTTCTCCATGAATATATTCTCTCCAAGTATAATCTCTTTCTTCTATTAAATCCTTAAGGCTTAATCCTTCTACTGAATCAGGTATAGAAATATGAGCAAAGTCTAATAAAGTTGGCATAATATCTCTTAGCTCTAAAACTTCATCAAATACTTTTCCCTTTTTTCCTTTTAATAAGTTTCCTGGGTCATAAATAAAAAATGGAACTCTTGCACTTCCTTCATAAGGAATTCCCTTTCTAAACCAATTATGATCTCCCATCATATCTCCATGATCAGAAACAAATAAGAATATTGTATTATTTAATTCTCCATACTCTGATAAAGCTATTAAAAATCTCCCTATTTGATGATCAATATGAGTTATTGACCCATAATAAGCAGCTTTAGCTCTTTTTAATGCCTTCTTGTTGATTATTCCCTTTACACAATTTATATCTTTTCCTCTATTTTCTTTATCCTCTTTATTAGCCCAATCTCCCATTAAAGGTTCTGGTAAATCCTCATCATTATACATATCAAAATAAAACTTTGGTGGATCTAAAGGGGAATGTGGTCTAACAAAGGACATCTTTAAAAAGAATGGCTTACTTGTATCTCTTCTTCTTAAGAAATCTATTGATTCATTAACCACCCAATTAGTAGGATGTAAGTTTTCCTCATATCCCCAATGTCTAGATACCCATGAATTACAATCAAGTCCTATATCTATTAAATCAACATTATGCCCTTTCTTTTCTCTAAACCACTTTAAATAATCATCACATTGCTCAATTTGAGTAGATGCCTTTCCTTCTTTATTTCTGGCAAAGTGTAAATACCCATCATGTAACATAATATTATGAAATCCACAAAGATTTCTCTCTGGATAAACATGCATTTTCCCAATACATTGAGTATGATAACCAGCTTTTGAAAATTCTGAAGCTATGGTATTTTTATAATTCCATGAAACTCCATCTTCATATCCAACTCTTCCATGAGATTTTTGGCTCATACCTGTTAAAATAGATGCCCTAGATGCAATGCAACTTGGAACTGCTGTATAAGCATTTTCAAAATTATATCCTTCAGTGGCCATCATATCTAAGTTTGGAGTTTCTATAAATTCATTTCCATTAACCCCTAGACAATCTCCTCTCATCTGGTCAACCATCATTAAAACAATATTTGGTTTCATATTTAATCTCCTCCCAATTTTTCTCTTCATTTATACCAATTTAAATATATTATAACTTTTTCATTTTAAAATGTAGATTGTCTATTTTTACATATTTATTTATTATTTTTAGGCTCCTTTTAAACAAAGCCCACTTTTAAAATATCTCTAATTAATATCTTCCTATCAAATTTTACACCCCAAAAATACAATCCTCTTATAATAATTATATATATTAAATACTTTCTTAAATTTTAAAAAAAGATTATATCAAAACTTAAAATAAAACATATAAATAATATAGTTATAAATTTTATATACAGATTTCGATATAACCCTTTAATTTTATCCTATTTATTTTCCTCTAATAATTTTTTTACTTCTAATCTACAAGCAAAACACCCATAAGTATTGGCTCCTGTCTCTTTTTTTACTTTTTCATAGGTATCCGCTCCATTTTTTATTGCTTCTATTATTGTTCCTTCTGATACCTTTTTGCATCTACATACAATTCTATCTTTATCTATATTACCCATTCTAAACATCTCCTTAAGCTAAAAATATATTTTTAGCTTACCACATAACCATCCAATATATAAATAAAAGAAAAAGGATATACCCAAAGAATTTTTTTATTACTTTAGATACATCCCCTTTTACAAAACTATTTAAATATATGTCTTATATATTCCTTTGGATTATATATAAGTATTCTAGGCCCTGAAAACTTCATTACCTCTTTAACTTTTTCTCTCATATCTTTTTTATAACAATGAATAGTACACTTTTTACAAGAACTTTTTTCATTTCCAAACTTACAATAAGTTAATCTTTTATGAGCATATTCTTCTAACTCTCTACATTCATTACAAAGTTCCCCATTTGAACCTCCATGTTTCTTCTTGCAATAAAGCTTTATCATTAATGTTATTATCTCTTTTTCTTTATCTATTCTGTTCAACAACCTCACCTACTTTTACGGTTTTAATTCTAAAGATAAAATAATAGAATTTAAACATCATTAATATTACTATAAATATTTTTAGATGAATACTCTTTGATAATATCAATGGAAATAATAACATAATATCAGCTGTAAGCAGTATAGTTAATTTAGTTTTTAAAGTCATAGCCCTATTTTTTTCAAAGCTTTCTAAATGATTTTTATATATCTTTGTCCCTTTGAACCACTTATCAAACTTCTCTGATCCTTTAACAAAACAGAATGCTGTTAATAATAAAAATGGTGTAGTAGGTAATATAGGTAAGATTATTCCTATTAACCCTAATCCTAAGGAAATAAAACCTAAAATAACATAAAATATCTTAAGCAAGCTCATGTTTCACCTCTTCACATTGAATTAAATTTCCCTTATTAATTCTAAATACCTTTTCACATACCCTAGTTGTAGACTTTCTATGAGTTATAAGTATAAGTGTTTTATCTTTTAAATATGTTCTTATAGACTTTAAGATTATTCCTTCATTTAAAGTATCTAAGTTACTTGTAGGTTCATCTAGAATTACTATTTCACTTTCTCTTAAGAACACTCTAGCTAGTCCAATTCTTTGTTTTTCTCCTGAAGATAAGTTTCCTCCTAATTCTCCTACTTTTGTTTTATATCCATCCTCTAAGCCCATAATAAACTCATGTATTCCCGCTTTCTTTGCAGCTTCTTTTACTTCATCTAAAGTTGCATCTAGCTTTCCTATTTTAATATTGTCTTCAATACTCATATTAAATAGACTTGTTTCTTGTCCCATTAAGGCCATTTTCTTTCTTAACTCTTTTGTCTGAATCTCTTTTACATTCTTATTTCCTAGGCTAATTTCACCCTTTGTAACATCCCAGAATCTCATAAGTAATTTTACAAAAGTACTCTTTCCAGTTCCACTTTCTCCAATTACAGCAATCTTGTCACCTAATTTTATATCTATATTTATATCTTTTAATACATTTTCTTTTCCTTTATATGCAAAAGAAACATCCTTATACTCTATGTTGTTTCCAACTTTCATTCCTTCTCCTAAAACTTCTTCTACAGAAGGCTTTTCATCTAAAATATTAAAAATTCTTTGAGCTGAAGCAAAAGTTAAAAGAAGATTGTTAGATAGATTACTTAAGGCTACAACAGGTCCAAAGGAAGATGCTATTAAAGTAACCACAATTATTAACTCTCCTATTGTCATAGTTCCTTTTAAAACCTCTAAATAAGCAACATATAAAGCAATAAGTATTGTTAACATTATAATTAAATCACTAAAGGCTCTTATTATTCCCTCATGTTTTTTTATAACCTTTTGCTTCTCATTTAATTCTTCAGAGAATTTTTTTATATTCCCTCTTCTTTCATTACCATTGTTGAAAATTAAAACCTCTTTAATTCCTCTAAGAGAATCTAAAATATAAGAATTTGTTTTTCCAAAGGCTTCTCTATATTGAACACCAGCTTCTTTTCCAAAGCTACTACTAATATAAGGAACTCCAAATCCTATTAATATATAACCAATTATTCCAACTATACCTACCTTTACATTTATACTTAATAGTATTAATCCCATTATGGTGTTAGTTATAATTGCTATACTTATTGGTGCTATAGTATGAGCGTAAAAAACTTCTAAAAGCTCAATATCAGAAGTTATCATAGAAATTAAATTTCCCTTTTCCATTCCTTCTAATTTAGCTGGCGCAAGTTTTCTAAGAGCTGAAAACACTTTGTCTCTTAATATAACTAATATTTTAAAAGCTATATAGTGTCCACTTAATTGTTCTCCATATCTTAAAGGTCCTCTTAATATTCCAAGTACTATCATCAAAATAAGAGCTGTTTTAAATGAAAAACTTATAGTACTATCTATTAAACTTGATATTGCTACACTTCCAAATACAGTTATTCCTATAGCTGCTAAAAATCCTAAAACTCCCATAAATACTGTTATAAACATTACAGGGGCAAGAGGCTTAAGCTCTACTATAAGCCTTTTCATTATTGAAAAACCTGATTTTCTCATTTATATAACACCTCCTACTTCTAATTCATTTTGATAATTTACCATACCATAATACTTGTTCTTTCTTTCCATAAGATCCTTATGGCTTCCCTCTTCAACTAGAACTCCTTTATCTAGCATATAAATTCTATCTGCATTTTTAACATTAGCAAGTCTATGAGAAATAACTATTACTGTTTTCTCTTTTGATATTTCATTTATAGATTTCCAAATCATATTTTCACTTTCAACATCAATATTTGAAGTTGCTTCATCAAAGATTATTGCTTCTCTATTTGCTAATATAGTTCTAGCTAAAGCAAGTCTTTGCTTTTGTCCTCCTGAAAGCTTTGATCCACCTTCACCAACTTCTAAATCTAATTTTTCCTTTTTAGAATTCACAAAATCTAACAGGTTAGCCTTTTTTAAAGCATAATTTATCTCTTCTAAAGTTGCATCCTTCTTAGCTATTAATAAGTTATCCCTAACTGTTCCATTAAATATATAACTGTTAGTTGATATTATGGATACCCTATTATAAAGCTTTGAAAAATCTATATTATTTATATCAGCTCCATTTAAAGTTATCTTTCCTTTTGAAGCCTTATAGTTATTTAAAATCAATGAAGCTATAGTACTTTTTCCACTTCCACTTTCACCAACTATTGCTACATAGTCTCCTTTATTTATTGATAAAGATATATCTTTTAAAACTTCTCTTTTTCCATCATAAGAGAAACTTACATTACAAAGAGAGATATTTGATATTTCATTAAGATTACTATCTGAAGAAACCTTACTTTCATCAGCTTCTAAAACCTTAAAGATTCTATCTGCAGCAGCTATTCCATTCATAGCAATGTGGAAATATGATCCTAATAATCTAAGAGGTATGAAAAATTCTGCTGATATTAATAAAATTACTATCATTCCTCCAAGACTTACTGTTCCAGCTCTAAATTGTAATAAAGCCACTATACTTCCAAGGGCAGCTCCTCCAAAAGCAATTAAATCCATAACATTTATTGAGTTTAATTGCATACTTAAAACTTTCATAGTTATCTTTCTAAAGCTTTCAGCCTCTTCATTCATAAGTTCATGTCTTTCATTATCCACATCAAAAACCTTTAATGTTGTAAGCCCTTGAAGGTTTTCTAAGAATGTGTTTCCTAAATCTGAATACTGTCCCCAATATTCCTTTAATATTTTCTTTGCTATTTTCATTATTAATATTATTGATATTGGTATTAAAGGCAGACAAAGTATAAATACTAAAGCTGCTTTAAATGAAATAAAAGCTAAAGCAAAAAATAAAGTTAAAGGAGCTAAAATAGAATATATTAACTGAGGTAAGTATTTACTAAAATAAACCTCTAAAGCCTCTACCCCTTCAACTGCCATTTGAACAATTGAAGATGTAGAATCCACCTTATCATATCTCATTCCAAGTTTTAAAAGCTTCTCATATATCTTATCTCTAAGAGTAATCTTAACCATCTCTGAAGATTTATATGAGAAGTGTCCACTTAATAAATTCACACAAAATCTTACCCCTAAAAGAGCAGCTAAAATTAATATTTTTTTATTTAAGTTTTCAATATTCCCTAAACTAAAAAGTTCCTGAATGCTAAATCCAATAACTATTATTGTCATTAGATTACAAATTACAGAAATCCAATTCATTAAAACAGTTAAACCTATGTATTTCTTAGATTCCTTGCACAAGTTTAAAAGCCTCTTGTCTATCATCATAATTCCTACACCATCTTTCTGAAGTTTATAAAATTTATTTAACAAATAGTTTTTGGTATAAAATAAATCTCTCCAGTTTCCTTACATTTGTTAATAACACCATTAACCTTATAAACTTCCTTTAATAAATTTTCATCTATTACATTCTCTGATTTTCCCTCTTTTACAATTTTTCCATCTTTCATGACAACAATATTATGACTATATTTAATTGCTTGATTTATATCATGTAAAACCATAACAACAGTTAGCCCATTATCCTTATTTAACTTTTTTACAATCTCTAATATTTCTATTTGATGAAAAATATCTAAATAAGTTGTTGGCTCATCTAAAAATAAAATTTTAGGCTTTTGAGCTAAAGCCATTGATATAAAAGCTCTTTGTCTTTCTCCACCTGATAAATTCATAACTCCCTTATGTTTTAAATCATCAAGTCCTGTACATTCTAAAGCCCATTTAATTATGTTTTTATCTTCCTTGTTATTACTTTTAAAATATCCTTTGTGAGGATATCTACCATAGGCAACAAGTTCTTCAACCTTTATATCCTTTGGCACACTATTTTGTTGATGGACAGTTGCTAAAATCTTTGCTATATCCTTATATTTAAGATTGTTCATGTTTATATCCCCCAAATAAACATGTCCAGTTTTACTTTTATTTAAAGCACATAATAGACTTAGCAAAGTTGATTTTCCACTTCCATTAGGGCCAATAATAGTTGTTATTTCTCCCTCTTTTATATCTATATTTAAATCATTAATGATATTTTTTTCTCCCTTGTAATTGAATGATAATTTTTCCCCTCTAATCATCTACATATCACTCCTTCTTAGTAGATATAAGAAGAACGGTGCTCCAATAACTGCCATAATTATTCCTGCTGGTATTTCATATGGCTTTACTAGCATTCTTCCTATTGTATCTGCAAGTAAGACTAATGCTCCTCCAACAAATATTGAAAAAGGAATCAAATATCTATGATCAGAGCCAATTAATATTCTACAAATATGTGGTACAACTAATCCAACAAAGGAAATAATACCTACAATAGCCGTTGATACACTCCCTAAAAATACAGCTACCACTGTTATAAGAATCATTTGCAAATCTGAATTAAAACCTAAACTTTTTGCATTTTTATTTCCTAAAACTATAACATTACATGATTTAGCTAAAATTAATGCAAAACCCATTCCTATTATTGAATATAAAAATAAAATTTTAACTTCATCCCATGAAGTGGCAGCTAAGCTTCCACTTATCCACGATTGTATATTCCCTGCACCTATACCACTACCTATAGTTAATATTTGTGATAACCCTCCTAAAAGAGCATTTATAGCAGCCCCTGCAAGGACAATTCTCATAGTATCTAACTCTTTTTTATAAGCCATTAAATATACAACTATACAAGAAACAAGCCCTCCAAAGAAACCTACTATTGGTCTTATTGATCCTGAAGCTGGCATAAATATTATAAATATTAATGATACTAAGCATGCTCCAGAAGATATTCCTGTTACTTGAGGATCAGCCAAGGGATTTCTTATTACTGCCTGAAGCAATACCCCTGCCAAGGCAAGATTTCCTCCAACTAAAGTAGCTATAATAACTCTCGGCATCCTTAAATCTTTTATTATTCCTATATTTCCTTCATTACTTCCACTTAAAAGACCTTTTATTAGTTCACCAAAACTTATATCAATACTTCCTAGCTTTAAAGAAACTATCATTAAAATTAAAACTATTAATATTGATAAACCTATATATAAGCTTTTTAACTTATTATTTTTCACCATATATTATTTCACCTAACTTATCTAAAGATTCTGTTACTTTTAGGTTTGCACTCATACCAAAGTACCCATTTTCTAAGTAATAGACCTTTCCTTCTTTAACAGCTTCAATTCTGCTCCACGCTGGATCTGAAGCAAATTTTTCTTCAGCCATTTTTTTAGCTTGTTCAGGCATCCCATGAGTCATAACTAATATCATATCTGGATTTAGCTTTACTATTTCTTCATTGCTATATGAAACAAATGGCTTTTTATCATCTTTAACTATGTTATTTGCTCCCACCTTATCAACTAAATTTCCTATGTAAGATGAAGGCGTAGCAATCATCATGCTTCCTGGTGCTGCAAATACTAATAAAACATCCTTTTTCTCCTCTTTAGATAAGTTTACAAACTCATCTTCCTTAACTTTAAGCTCATTTAATATTTCATTTGCTTTTTCTGTCTTATTAAATCTTTCACCTAAAGTTGATATACTTGTTTTTAATCCTTCTAATGTAGTTAAATCTATAAATTCACTAGGTATATTGTTATCAGTAAATAGTTTTTTATAATCTTCTCCTAAGGTATCTACAGATACTACAACATCTGGATTTAAAGATTTTATTATTTCTAAATCTGGATTCATGGGATTACCAACCTTAACCGCATATTTAGTACTTTCAGGCAAATCATAAGAACTAGTTGGAACTCCACTTACCTTTACTCCTAATTCATCTAATATTTCTGTTACAGCAACAGAGGTTGCCACAACAATCTCTTCTCCATTTTCTTTTTTTAAACTTTCCTTTGATTCTCCAGAGTTATTTGAACATCCCATAACTCCAAAGCCTAAAAGGCATATTAAACTTAAAGCTATACCCTTTTTTAAAAACACTATTTTCCCTCCACTAACCTATTAATTTTGCTTTAACTATATATCTGTCTTTTCCTCTATTTGTACATGTAACTATGGTCATTGTTTTCTCATCTAAATTTTGATTCAAAACATCAGTATCACTAGGTGATGTGACAAAAATCTCATTAATTTCATACTGAAATATATCAGTTAAAGTTGTGATTTTTATTTCATCTCCTACTTGAAGCTTGTCTATATTTCTAAAGACCTCATTATTTATAGTATTTCTATGTCCTGCAATACCAAAATTTCCATTTTCGCCTGGCATAGCAGTATTTTCAAAGTGACCAATGTTATTTTCTAACACATCTAAGGTACTCCCCTCAGCAATAACTGTATGTACACCTATTTTTTCTATATCTATTAAAGCTATTCCATCTCCATTTTTTATTTCTTCTAAAGTCTTTTTCTTCTCTTCTTCTGAATAATTAAACTTTTCCTTAAACTCTTCTAAAGTTTTTTTCTCAATACTACTTTTATAAAGTTTTCCTATAAGAACTGTAGAAACTATAACTAAACCTAAAATAAATAATCCTTTAGCTAGTTTATTTCTCATGTTACTTCTTCCTTTTAGCTATTACTAATCCAACTATTAAAGCAACTATTATAACTCCGCCACCAATATAAATGACCATATTCTTATTATTTGCTAAACCTGTTGCTTCGCTTATAGCATCTTCACTTTTTCCAGTTTCATTAGAAAGATTTTCGTTACTACTTTCCTTGTTTTCTACTTTAGGTGCTTCTAACTTCTCAACAAGAGTTAAAGTATCAAACTTTGGAATTACCTTAAATTGAACATCTCTTTCCATAGGTCCTACATATATTTTCGCCTCTAGCTCTGAATCCTTATTAGGAACCTTAACTTTTAGTTTTATAGTTCCATTCTCTTTATCTTCCTCAACAATCTCAGCATTTCCCTCATTACCATCTACTAAGATTCTGAAGTTTTCCATATATTCTGTTCCTGAAAAACCTATAGTATATTCTGTTTCATCCCCTAAAATTTTAAGCTGCATAGTGTCATTTAAATAGCTTCTAGACATTGACATCCCTATATCTGAATCATGATAAACATCATTTTTAACATCATATATTCCATTTTCTAAGTTTTCATTTGCTAGTACATCAACACTTCCAAAAACTCCTGTTAAGGAAATAAAAAGTGTCAACATAACTAATAAAACAGGTTTTAAAAATCTCATCTAATTTCCCTCCATTTGTTTAAAAATAGTTTGAGAGGAAATCCTCTCAAACTAAATTGCTTTTACTCTTCTCTTTTTCTAATAAACATAGAAGCTCCCATCATTGCCATTCCTAATAATGCAACTGAGTTTCCTCCTATTGGTGAACCAGTCTGTGGTAAGCTTGATACAGTAAAGTCTTTTACAAACTTTTTAGTATCTTTTAAAAGTTCTACATTAAACTCAACATTTCTTCCCATTGGTATTACATATAAACTTACTTTAATATCTGCATCTAAATTAGGAATTTCAAATCTTAATTTAATTGAATCACCATTCTTAGATACAACTTTATAGTTAGCATCTTTACCATTTACAGTTATCTTGTGGTCTTTCATAAACTCTTGACCAGTAAATGTTAATGTTAAATAAGTTTTTCCATCAATTTCTTCTAAGTCAGATATTTTGTTTAAATATTTTCTTGCCATATCAACACCAGTCTGACTTTCATGAACAACTTTGTTTTCTATTGTGTAAAGTTTTCCCTTAGTAACTTTATTTTCTGTAACTGTACTGTTTCCTTCGTTAGCTGAGCTTCCATTATTAGAAGAGCTTGTACCGTTACTTTCTTCTGATTTATTTTCTTCTTCTATGGCAGGTTTGTCCTCTCCACTGACTAATTCTAAAGTTCCCTTATTAAGTATTGTTTTAAAACTTACATCTCTACCCATTACACTTACAAAGGCTGTAACAACTATATCAGCATCAAGACTTGGTATCTCAAAAGATATTGTTCTATCAACCTCATTTGGCGTTGCTACCACATCTTTACCATTTACAGTTATTCTAAAGTCCTTAAAGAATGAGAACTGTTCTTCATTAAACTTTAGTGTAAGAATCTTTTTATCATCTTTTACTTCTAATTTACTATTCTTAGATAAAGCTTTTCTTGCCATATCATTTCCCACATCTTGATTTCCATCACCAATGTATGAAACATCATTTTTTATGTTATAGATACCATTCTTTAATTGATTTGCATCTACTATTTCTCCTGAACTTCCTTCACTTTCATTTTCTTTATCTTCATTTGCACTTCCATTGCTTCCTGAGTTAGTATTTCCTGAATTATCTTGATTTCCATTATTCTCATTTTCATCTGGAATATTCTCATTATCTGCATTACCAGGCTTATTATTTTCTTCTAAATTATCTTCTAATTTCTTAGCTGTATCATAATTTAAAGTAGTTTTAAAACTAACTTCTTTCCCCATCATACTAACTAGTGTAGATACAACAATATCTGAATTTAAATCAGGTATATTAAACTTTATAGTTCTATTATCTTTATTTACTTCTGCTTCTACTTTTTCTCCATCAACTGTTACATTGAAATTCTTTAAGAAAGCATATAATTCACTATTAAAAGTTAATGTAACTGTATTTTTTCCATTTGATATATCAATTCTTGAATCATCTGATAACACTTTTCTAGCCATGGAATTTCCTGTTTCCATGTTTCCTTGTCCAACATATTGAACTGTATTCTTAAGGGTATAACTTCCATTCCCTAAAGTTGTTTTTTTATTAACTGTAACATTTACTGTTTTTTCATCAAATTGCCCTGATGAATCTGTAACTTTATAAGTTATTGGATATACTCCAGGAATCTCAGCTTTTCCATCTTTTATAAATGATGTATCTCCACTTATCTCAACTTTTAAATTAGAATCTTCCTTATCAGTTCCAATAACTCCAGATAATAAATCAATAGCATCACCTTGAGTAACACTAATATCCTTAGCATTATTTATAGTAGGTGCTTCATCTAATAAGTTAACAGTATTCATATCATTAACTAAGAAAAGCTCAACCTTTCTTCCCATCATTGTTATGAATAAGCCTATTTTTACCTTTGTATCAGGTGATGGTACCTCAAATGTTATTGATTTATCATCTTTATTTTCTTCTACCTTTAAAGCTTCTCCTCCAGTGCTAACTTCAATATTGTTCATAAATCCATATAAACTACTATTAAAATAAACAGTCATTAATGTTTTTCCATTTTCAATCTTAAACTTTGTTTTTTCTTTTACAGCATTTCTTGCCATATTTTCCCCTGTAGAATTTCCTTCTTCAACATATGACGTTACATTATTAGCTTCATATATTCCATCCCTAAGTCCTTCTGAACGCACAATTGCAGTTCCACTATTAATATTAGTGGCTGCATATACAGTATCCGCTCCTACCCCAACTAACATAGATGTTACAAGTGCATAACCTAAAATTTTATTAATTTTCTTTCTTCCCAAAGTTAATCCCCCTTTTGACTTTCTTTTTCTATTGAAAATGATTATCAATAATGTTAATATACTTATATTATCATAAATTTTTATAATTGTTTTTCTCTATATTTAGATTTTTTCTAATATATTAAGTTTAAAAAGGAGGATTTTGTGTGATTTTTTTAAAATCAGTTCTTATAGATTTTTATAACTGCTGCGAAATTCCAATAAGAGCTGTAGATAATAATATGAATATTCTTTCTGAGGTGGGTTACTCTTCTTTTTATGATTACATATTTAATGACTTGAACTTAAATAGCAAGTTTGAACGCTCATATTTAAAACATGATCATAATGACTCACTAATAATTACCTTTGAAAATAATATATCTTTTTATTCATTATTTAATTATAAAGCAATTGATAAAGACTTAATTTTTATAATAGGACCATTATATTTAAAAGAGGATTTAAAAAATTCTAAGGATGATTTAGAACTTTATAAAATACCTTTAAAAACTAAAAGTTGCCTTAAATATTATAATTCCCTATTAAAAATAATCTTAGATGAAAAACTCAAAGATAATTTTTCAATTTCATATTCTCCTTATGTGTGTAGAGCCATAGATTTTATAGAAAAAAATTACTCAAAAGAAATCACTATAGACTCTCTTTGCACAGAATTTAAAATAAATAAGTCCTACTTCTGTAACTTATTTAAAAATGAAACTGGACAAACATTTATAAACTTTTTAAATAATTACAGAATCGAAAAGAGTAAGGACTTACTTAAGGATCTTGATTTATCACTTTTAGATATTGCACATAAGGTTGGATTTAGTAATCAAAGCTACTATTGCACAGTATTTAAAAAATTCACTGGCTTAACACCATTGAAATACAGAGAATCAATATATAAAAAAGGTTCGTAAACTCTTTAAAGTTTACAAACCTTTTTATTTATAATATTTCATTTAAAATCTTTATATAATATATTTACTAATTTATTGATTTTTAGTTCTATATTAAGATTTTTGTAGCCATAATGGATATAAATTATTTATCTATTAGTTCCACAGTTTCCTTAGCTATCATTAATTCCTCATTTGTTGGAACAACATATGCTTTAATTTTTGAATCAGCTTGTGATATTTCTGCAAGTTTTCCTCTAACTTTATTTTTTTCTTTATCTAAAGTTAATCCTAAGAATTCTAGATCTTTTAAACACTCTTCTCTAGTTTCAGGTGAATTTTCACCTACACCAGCAGTAAATACTATTACGTCTACACCACCCATATTTACTATAAATGAACCTATTTCAGCTCTTATTCTATAGTGGAATATGTCTAATGCTAATTGTGCACGCTTGTCCCCATTTGAAGCGGCATCTTCTATATCTCTAAAATCTGAACTAACTCCTGATATTCCTAAAACTCCTGATTTTTTATTTAAGGATTCAGAAACCTCTTCTATAGTATATCCACATTCCTGAACTAAAAAAGGAATTATTGATGGGTCTATATTACCTGATCTAGTTCCCATTGGAATTCCAGCAAGTGGAGTGAATCCCATAGTTGTATCTATACACTCCCCACCTTTAATTGCTGATATACTTGCACCATTTCCTAGGTGGCATGTAATTATTTTTAAATCTTTTATATCTTTTCCCATAGATTCTGCAACCTTATGAGATACATATTTATGTGAGGTTCCATGGAATCCATATTTTCTAATTTTATGATTTTTATATAATGCATAATCTATTGCATATATATAAGCTTTTTCTGGCAATGTTCCATGAAATGCTGTATCAAATACAGCTACCATTTCTTTATTTGGCATAAGGCTTTGACATGCTCTTATCCCAATTATATTTGCTGGATTATGCAGTGGAGCTAATTTACTACACTCTTCTAAATATTCAATAACTTCTTCATTTATAATTATTGAAGAAGAATATCTTTCTCCTCCATGAACTACTCTATGACCTACTGCTGATATTTCATCAATAGATTTAATAACCCCAACCTTTGAATCTACTAAAGTGTTTAAAACTATATCTATAGCCTCTTTATGATCTTTTATCTCTTTTTCTACTATATATTTTTCTCCAACTTCATTTTTTTGAACTAATCTAGATTGATCAAGTCCTATTCTTTCAACAATACCCCCTATGATATCCTTTTCATTAACCATATCAATTAATTTATATTTTAATGATGAACTTCCACAATTAATTATAAGTATTTTCACTTTTAGACCCCTCCTAATCTCATTTAAATTAATTTAAACCTTTAACCCACGCCAATCTTAAGATAAATTTTATATTCTAATTTAATATATTTCAACCTTAAACATAAAAAAATTTTGTAAATATTTTATCATAAAAAATCAAAAGAGCTTAAATAAGCTCTTTTGATTTTAATTTAACTTCTTTCTATTTTAACCTTGCTTCCACCTAAACCTGCTTCTGCCGGTGTTAATATCAATTTAACTGGCACTCTATTTTTTATAGATTCAACGTGACTTATTATACCTACAGATAATCTTTCATTATGAAGTCTTTCTAAGGAACTCATAACAACATCTAAAAGATTATCATCTAAAGTTCCAAATCCCTCATCTAAGAAAAATAATTCTAAAGGTGCTGTTCCTTTTAACTGAATTTGTGATGAAAGTGATAATGCTAAGGCTAAGGAAGCTAGGAAGGTTTCTCCCCCCGAAAGGGTTGAAGCATCTCTCTCTGCTCCTCCATTTTTATAATCTCTTATTATAAACTTACCATTTTCATCAACCTCTAATCCATAAACTCCATTAGTTATATCCTTAAGCTTTTTAGAGGCCTCTATGGATATATATTTTAGCTGATTTGCTGCAATAAATTCTACAAACTTCTTTCCTTTAAATAATTTTTCTAAATCACTTAAAAGAGCCAATTTATGTTCTTGTTTAGATTTAATCTCAAGTATATCCCTTTGCTCTTCAAGTTTTTTCTTTATAGACTCACTTTCAGTAACAAGTCTAATTTTTAATTCTTCAACTTCCTTTAATTCTTTTTCAGTATTATTTTTCTCCTGAAGAACCCTTGTCCATTCTTCTTCTGTTAAACTCTTTCCATTTAACTTTTTAATTAATAATTCTATATTTGCCCTAACCTTAATCAAGTTATTATGGTATTCTTCAATTAATATTTTTAATTTTTCCTTTTCATCCTTAGATAAAATACCCTCTTTAACCTCTAATATTGTCTTAAATCCTTCTTCCTCTAAAGCTAAGTTTACTTTTTTCTCCTCATTTTCTTTTCTAAGCTTTAATGAATTTACTCTTTCCTTAGTAACCGCCATCTCTTGATTCATATTATTAAAGGCTTTTTCTAGTTTTTCTTTTTCCTCACTTAGATTTAAATAAGACTTTTCTATATAATCAATCTCTAATTGTAAATCTTCTAATAAGCCTTTTATATCTATTTTTTCAATAGGTAAAGCTTCATTAATTAAGCCCTTTAAAGATCCTTTAATCATTCTTTCCTTTTCTCTATAAACTTCTACTTTACCATCTAATAAGGATTTTTGACTTAAGTAATCCTCCTTTAATGCATCTCTTTTTTCTCTTAATTCATCCTTTATCTTATTTGATTCTTCTAGCTGAGTTCTTAAGATTTTAATCTCTTTCTCTAATAGATTTTTTTCTTTCTCTTTTTTTAATATTAAATCATTCTCTAACTTAATATCCTCAATCTTTAGTTCATTCTTTATGGAATTAAGCTCAGAATTTTTTAATTTTAACTCCTTATCTAATTCTTTTACCTTTGAAGCTATTTCTTTTTCTCTAACTATTTTTTCACATAAAATAACCTCAGCCTTATTGAAGATATTTTCTAAATTATTTTTCTCTTCCTTTAATTTTTCTAAATTTTTTTCTAGATTTTCTTTTTTAAGATTAAACTCCTCTATTTTATCTTTTAAGGTATTAAACTCTTCTTCTAAGGATTTTAATCTTTCCTCATTAACTTCTCCTACTTCTTCTATGGAAATATTTAATTCCTCAATTTTCTTATTTTCATATTCTAAAGTAGCTTCTATTTTTGAGAACTCTAAAATAAGCTCTTTTAATTTTTCTTCCTTACTTTCTAATAAAGTTGTTTTTTCATTTGATTCCTCTAAATTAATTTTCTCAACCTTATTAAGTTCATGGTGAGTTGATCCACAAACTGGACAACACTCCCCGTCTACTAAATTCTCTCTAAGTTTATGAGCTAACTCTTCAACCTTAACCTTATTTATATACTCCTTAAGCGCTCTTACCTCTTTTTCTAATAATAATTTTTGATTTTCAAAAGCTTTAAGTTTTTCTTCAAAATTATTTTTACTCTTTAAGGATTCTTCTAAAGAATTTTTTATCTCTTTATATTTATTAAGCTTCTCTCTATACTCTCCAAGTTTTATTTGTTTTTCTAAAATAGAATTACTATCCCCTGGTGTTTCCTTTAAAAGACTTTCTAGTTTGTCCCTTGTCTTACTTAGGCTTTCTATCTTAACTTTTAAATCCTTCTCTGACTTTTCTTTATCCTCTGTAAGATTTTTTATAGATTTCTTTAATTCAACTTCTTCACTCTTTATCTCATTAAATTGTTTATCTAAGCCTTCATAAGAATTTAAAATAAATAATCCACTATTAATCTTATTTTTAAATTCTTCATGGACAAAAAGCTCTTCTTTTCTCTCTTCCTTCTCTTTTAATTCTTTATTTAATCTCTTTTCATTTTCTTCTATAGAATTTAATTTATTATCACATTTACTTTTTTCCTCAAAAATATTCTTACAAGATTCCTTTAATTTAACCCCATCAGCCTTTATTTGAAAAAGTATCTCTCTTTCCTTTTGGCTTTCTAATAATTTTTCCTTCTTTAATCTTAAGTCAGGTAATTTTTCTTCCTTCTTTTTAACAACCTCTTCAAACTTTAGCTTATTTTCTTCTCTTAAATTTATAAGTTCCTCTAATTTCTTATTTAACTCATTAAATTTTAAATTCTCTTTATTTATTTCCTTTAAAATGTCTTCAAGATTATTTATAAATACTATTACCTTATCTGCCTTATTTGAAATTTCAACCCTTTCTTTAAAAGATTTTATTTCCTCACTTCTACTTACTAAACTCTCTTCTTCAATTCTTTTATCATAAAGTTCTTTTTGAGTATTCCAAACTTTTTCCGCTTCCTCAAATTCTTTTTTTATCTTATTTAATAACTCTTCTTTACTTTTAATATTTAAATTAATTTCCTTAATTTCTTCTTCCTTTGCTTTTAAAGCTTCTTCACTAACTCCTTCATACCCCTTTAATTGTCCTTCTAAGACATTCATCTTATCTTTTTCTTTTCTTATTTCAAAACTAAGCTTACTAGAAAGATCATCACCATATTTTCTAAGATTAAATAATCTCTCAAGCATATTTCTTCTCTCTTTTCCTTCTAGCTTAAGAAACTCACTAAATTTCCCTTGTGGCAGAACAACAGTCCTCATAAAATCATCTAATTTTAGCCCTATAATTTCCTCACACTTTGAAGTTACAGCCTTTGCCTTTTCCTCTAGTACATTTTCAACTCCGCCTGTTATATCAATTATTTTCGAACTTTTATTTCTTATTCCACCACTTTTATTATCTCTTTTAAATTCTCTATCAACTCTATACCTTTTTACTTCATTACCTGTTATTTGAAACTCATAACTTACATAAACACCATCACAGTTAGTATTTATATAGTTTGAGCTTTTTCTTGCAATATCGCCATATAAAGCAAGGGTTATTCCATCTAGAATTGTAGATTTTCCACTTCCAGTAGGTCCAAAAATACCAAAAAGCCCTCTCTCTGTTAACTTATCAAATTCAACAACTTGCTTATCTATAAAACTATTTAATCCCTTAACCTCTAGCTTAATTGGTTTCATTTTCTTCATCCCCTTCCTCTTTAACTATATTAAGTAAAAGCTCTAATAAATCATCTTGAGGCTTAACTCCTCTTTCCTTTTCATAAAAGTCAGTGAATAATTCCTGAAAAGATTTTTCTGAAAAACTTCTTTCATCATTCTCCTCTTCATCTAGTGTTATCTTAGGAATAATTTCAATAATATCCCCTTTAAGCTTCTTCATAGCCTTTATTTCATCTTCTCTTATATATCTATCTGTTTTTATTTCTAAATAAACCCAACATTCTCTATCTTTATTTTCTTCACATTTGTAAATGGCTTCATCTATGCTATCACACTTCCAAACTTCTATAGGCTTGTACACATCAAATTTTATTTCATCTATATTTGCTTCCTCATTTGCTTTAACATCTACAATGAAACACTTTTTTTCAAAGCTTATTTCTTTTTTATTATATTGAAGTGGTGAACCTGCATATCTTATCTTTTTATTAGTTCCTGGTAGAATCATAGGCTTGTGTATATGCCCTAAGGCAATATATTGGGCTTCTTTTGGAAAACATTCCTTATCAACAATGAAACTTCCTCCTAGCTCTATATTTCTCTCTGAACCAGTATTTTCTGCTCCTGTTGCAAAAAGATGAGATACTACTAGGTTAATTGTATCTTCTTTAAAATTTCCTTTAAGGGAATCAAATAAAAGCTTTATTCTATCACTATAACTTTTTATTCTGTCTTCAGTTTCATCCATTGCACCATATAAAACTTCATTTAATCTCTTTTCACTTGGATATGGAACAGTTAATATTACAGACTTTTCTCCATTTATATCTAATTCAATAAATCCTTCTCCTGAATTTAAAACTTTATTTCTTCCATATTCCCCTACTTCAACTATACTCTTAGGAGTTCCAACCATGATTATTCCATGTTCTCTTGCTAAGGGCCCTGCAGCCACTAATCTTTCTGGATTATCATGGTTCCCTGAAATAACTAAAGTCATCCTCTCTCCATTAGCTGATATCTTTTTTAAGGTATCATAAAACATTTTTTCTGCCCTAGCTGGAGGATTACTAGAATCATATACATCCCCTGCTATAATAACTAAATCTATATTATTATCTTTTACTATGTGAACAAAATCCTCTAAAAATCGTTCTTGCTCATCCATACGACTTAATCCTTCTAAATTTTTTCCTAAATGCCAATCAGCAGTGTGAAGTATCCTCATCCCACATCTCTCCTAACACCTTTTTTAAATTTTAGGCCATGTTTTATCTAACTATCTATTAAATCCATTACTATTCTTGTAGCTAAAAATTATCTTCTAATAAAACATACCTAATCCTATAGTATCTGCTTATACTATTTTCTTTTTTCCTGCACATCTATTTAAAATTAATGGTGATTTTTAGTTTTCTTTTAATGACTATCTAAAAATCAATGCTTATCCCTAATAGAAACTTTTCTTTTAATAATATTATTTCTAATTTAACTGTTATAAATATTATACTAAACCCAATTTATATTTAATAAGATTTTGCTAAATATTTTATAGTATAAACTATTATTTTTAATTTAATTTTTTATAATATTCTAGTGTTTTTATTAATAATAATTATTCTCAAATAATTATTAGCTGAACTTTCAAAAAAATATATATTTTATTATTAAATTGTATAAAAAAGAATTATTTTATGAACATAATTCGTAAAATATCCTATTTGATGATGATATTTTTAAAGAGTATATTAAAGTTATAAAAAAGATTTTGAAAACTTTAATATATTAAAATTTTTAATAGATTTAAGAGGTGATTTTAATGAACTCATTTATGATGGATATAAAAAATAACAGTAACGATTTACATGCTGTAGCTGAAAAAACAGGATTCTTAAAAAGATTATTAGAAGGAAAAGCTTCTACTGAAAGCTACGCTGAATATCTTTATAATCTTTACGAAGTTTATAACGCAATAGAAGTTAACTTAGAAAAATGTAAAGATAACAAAGTAGTTAAAGACTTTGTACTTCCTGAAATTTATCGTGCTGAAGCTATACTTAAAGATTTAAAATTCTTATTAGGAGAAAATTTAAATACAATTAAACCCTTAGCTTCTACAAGAGCTTATGTTGCTAGAATAAATGACATAGGTGAAGCTGCTCCCGAACTTTTAGTAGCTCATGCTTATACTAGATATCTTGCTGATTTATTTGGTGGAAGAACAATTTATGGAATGGTGAAAGATTTATATAAAATAGATGAAGAAGGATTAAATTACTACAAATATGATACTTTAAGTGATGGACCTGAAATGAAAGGTTTTGTTATGAACTATCATAATAAACTTAACAATATTGAATTAAATGAAGAAATGAAAGAAAGATTCATAAATGAAGTTGCTAATTCTTACGTTTATAACATAGCAATTTCAAATGAATTAGACTTTATAAGATTTAATAGATAATTTATACTCCTAAAAATATATTATAAAAAGGGATTGTATTAAAAACTTAAATATAAAACTTATAAATATCTTGAGAATTATTAAATTTAAAATCTATAGTGCTTACTCCCAATGTTAAATACACTATGGAATAGCTTAAATCATAAAAATTCTTTAGATACTTTTATAAGTTTTGTTACTAAGTTACTTTGATATAACCCCTTTTTTATATGAGTTTATCCTTTAATTTCATATTTCTTTTAATCTAAATATTATATAAAATTAGAGCTATGGATAATCCATAGCTCTTCCCCTAGTAATGCCATAGTTCTGCCCATAAACTATGTTTTTTATAAGGTCTTTTCACCTTATATAATTCCCTAATTTTAAAATTTATAAACATAAACTTATTTATATTTTTAATAGTTAATTTATTTACTAAAAAATATGTTTTTAAGAATAGTATATATTACCAAAGCATAAATTATTATCTATGGACATTTTTTCTTTTTAGTTGATATTTATAGAAAGAAATTTTATAATATATTTTGCTTTAGTAATAAGTAATAATTTATAGGAGGTTTATTAATGAAGTTTGATCTTAGTAAGATGTATGAGAAGCTTTTATCTTGGATTACAACTAATGGATTTAAATTAGTGATTGGTTTAATTCTACTTTATGTTGGATGGAAACTTATTAATAAAGTAATTAAGATTTTAGCTAACATACTAAAAAATAGAAATGTAGATCCTACCCTAACATCATTTGCAGAAGCTTTTTCAGAAGTGTCTTTAAAAATTCTTCTAGTTATAACTTTAATGAGTTATGTTGGATTTGATATAGCTGGATTAGCAGCTCTTATAGCATCAGCAGGTTTAGCAGTTGGACTTGCCTTACAAGGAAGTCTATCTAACTTTGCTGGTGGAGTAATAATTCTTCTATTAAGACCTTTTAGAGTTAATGATTTCATAGAAGCATCAGGATATGCTGGAACAGTTGAAAGAATAACTGTATTCTACACTCATCTAGTAACGCCAGATAATAAGGAAATACTTATTCCAAATGGTACACTAGCTAATGGAAGCCTTATAAACTATTCATCAAAGGATACTAGAAGAGTTGACTTAGTATTTAGCGTTGGATATGATGATGACATAATAAAGGTAAAAAATGTTCTTTGGGATATTATAAATAAAAATGATTTAATTTTAAAAACACCTGAAGCTTTTGTAGGTATAAGCCAACATGCTGCAAGCTCTATAGATTTTACTGTTAGAGTTTGGACTAAGCAAGAAGATTATTGGAAGGTTCATTTTAACTTATTAGAAGAAGTTAAATTAAGATTTGATGATGAAAATATAACTATTCCATATCCTCAACTGGATGTAACTTTAACTAAATAAAATATAATAGAACAATAAAAAGCCTAAATTAAATGAACATATAAGAACATTTAATTTAGGCTTTTATCAATCCTACCACACTAAATCTTAAATAATTATCTTAATTTTATAATAACGTTTTCAAAGAGTTTTGTCAATATATTTTTTCAAAATATTGACAAAAATTATTTTAAATATTTTTAATATAAATATTCATCTTTTATATAATTAGTTAAATTATAATTATTTAAAACATTATTATTACTATCAAAAACCTCTTTATTATCCATATAAAACTTTAAATTTTCTTTGCTAATTATGTTAAAGTTCAGATCAGCAAAGTACCATATCTCTTTATCTTCTTCACCAAAATAACTACTTACAGGCATTTCAACAAACTTATAATATATATTTTTATTTATATAATATGGTTTTTCAACATCGAATATTAAGCAAGTATCTTCAAAAAATCTTTTTGAGATTCTTATAGGTTTTAAAATATACCCTTTTTTATTACTAAAATCCTTACTCTCATCATAAGGAAGATTTTTAGTTTTTCTAAACTGGCTATAGTATTCCTTACCTGCTGACTCAATACTACGAACATCTGGTGAAACTTCATTATTCTCCAAATAAAGATTTAATAGTTCTACTTTTTTTTGCTCTGTACTTAAGTCCTCTAAATTCTTTCTTGACTTATCACTAAGATTATTTTCATTCTTATTTAAAGATATACTATTTTCTATTTCTACTATATCTTCTTGAACATTTTTATCTTTTAAATCATCGTTTTCTTCTTTTATTATGTTAAGCATAATCTCTGCATTTCCTAGATCACCATGATTAATATAAGTTTTGGCCTGAAACACCTTAGCCTCTAATTTTTTAACTTTCTTATGCTTAAATTCCTCTATTCCAATCACTGATATTCCAGCAACTAAAACACCTATTATTCCTATAGCTAGGAATCTTTTCATCTTTATCCCTCACTTATCTATTTTGTATCTTTATATTGTTTTTTAACCCCTTAGTTTCTTTAAATCTTAAAATTTTATTATAATATTCTATATAACTACTTTCAACGGTATTATTATTCTTATTATGTAAATTAAGGTAATTTATATTAAACAATATTAACCTAAACTATGTCAAAACACTTATTCAACTGCAAATATTATTCTTATATTAACCCCAATTAGCTATTTATTGTATATATTTACAAAGTTTATTATATAAAAAAGAAGTTATATTTTTATAACTAATTTTGTGTTATAATTAAGTAAAATTTATAGATAATGCTAATTAGTCTAAAAAGTATCAAAAATTGTTCTTTTTCACCTTTATGAGAATTGTAACAAAATTTATTTGTCCAAATAATAATATAATATCGAAAAATTAGCATAATTTATAAATTTAAAGCTGGTATCTTATACCAGCTTTTTTTTATCTAGCAAAATCAAAGTTATCTTCTTTAAACTTCTCCATAAGTTTATTGCTGTTATTTATTAATCTATCTAATTTTTCATTTTCAGCTGAATTTTCTTTTAAATCAACTCTTATATCTTCTAATCCACTCTCTTTATCTGCTAATATCTTTTCCAACTCTCTTATGGTTAAAAGCTCATTTTCAAATATTCCAGATTCTTTTGATTCATCAATAAGTTTTTGCTCTAACAATTTTATATTTTTATTTATTTCTAATTTATTTAACTTATACTTCCATGTATCTAATGAAAAGAAGTTTTTAATGATACCCCTATCCTTAAGACTATGCTCTTCTGACACCTCTATAAGATTTTTTTGGTTAACAGCTCTTCTATACTCTTCATAAGAATTAAATGATTTAATCTCTTCAGACTGAAGAACTTTTTCTCTAAACATGTCCCATTGAGATTTGATAGCATTTTCAGTATTATCTTTTTCAGCTACGAATTTTCTTTCGTTCGTTAATAATAACTCCCTTGCCTCTTGCACTTCCTTAAGGTTTTTTTCTAAATTATTTTTTTCTGAAAGTATTTTATCATATTTCTCTTTTTCTTCTAACCAAACTTGAACTAACTGATTATAGTATATTTTTTCTCTTCTTTCTTTTTTTAATATCTTATTTGATATACTTATTTCCATTACAAAAATAGGTACTAAAATTTCTCTTGAAATTTTAAATTCCTTTAAAAGAATTAATAGTAATAATGGTCCTATATAAGCTCTTAACATGTCATGTCTAGTTCTAAATTCATAAAAATCAAAATCTTTTTGAAAGGCCACATAAATTGAAAAAACTGATCTTATGACAAATTCAGAACTCTCACTTACTCCACAATCTAAGGCAGCTTTTAAAAATTCTACTTGATTTAGTCTTATATTTTCCTTAATTGCTCCTTCAGATATATCTGTAAAGTTCATCTTATTTAATATTATCTTTCTTTCATCTAAAGGTATTGTTCTTAGAACTTCATAAATTATATTAGAAATCTTGTCTTTGTTATCTTCCTCATGATTTATTTCAGAGGACAAACTATTCATTATTACTATTAAGTAATAATTTATTATAGCCTCTAATTTATCTACCTTCCCATTAAATCCATTACGGCTTTCAATTATAAAATAAGCCTTCTCAACTATACTATCTAAAGATTTATCAAAGGTTTCCTTATCTGAAACTGAGGCCACTGGAGTATTAGTAAGCTTTAATAAAATATAATATAACTTTAATTTTAAAATCCCGTCAGAATATTTTTTTAAGTCCTCTACCTCTTTTTCAATAAACTTTAAAAATTCTTTCCTTTGAGATTTTAAAAATATACTTTTAGATTTATTTAAGAAAATACTACCTAAACTTAAACTCTTCAAAAAGGCATAAGCAACCCTAAGTTCATATCCTTGTAATGATAAAAATCCCTTATAAAAATCTGGATACTTATTATTGCCTCCCTCAATGAATTGATCCTTCTCCATGTAAGTTGTAAGTTTAACTTGAAGCTCTTTAAAACTATTTAAAACCTCCTGAAGCTCTGCCTCTTTTTTCTCTAGTTTTTCTGTAAGCTCTTTCTTTTCTTCCTTAACATTTCTTAAAAGTTCCTCAAGCTCTTCCTGCTTTTTTTCATCATCCCTATTAGTTTTTATTTGTTTTTCTAAGCTTATAATAAACTTTTCCTTATTTTCAAGAACCTTTTTATCTATTGCTAAGTCACATTCACTCTCTTTTATGCTTTCTGGAGTAATGAAACTATAATCGGCATCTAAGCTAATCTCTTTAGTTACATTTTTTAAGTACCATATTAAAATTTCATGCACTTTCTTTAGTGCTAATAATGTACTATTTTCTTCTAAATTACTATCTATTTCTTTATTAGCACTTTTCTCACCTTTAATTCTTACATATTCACCATACTCAATTATCCAACTTGGAACATATTCTTTTAAATTATTTAAGGTGCTCTTAAAATTAGATTCCTTATCTCTCTTTATTTCATACTTTTCTTCTAACTTAATTAATAAGTCTTCCACAACCATTCTTAATGCGATATATGTTAAAGCGGCATGGGTCTCCCATGCCTTTTCAGCATTTTTTAATAAATCATAATAGCCTTCAACACTTGTTTTTAATATAAAATCAAAATTTGTACTTTTTTTACTCTCCATACTTTCCCCTCTAAGCATATATACTGTTTAATGCTTGTTATCTTTAAATAAATCAAAAATACCTTTTAATAATACTTGAGCTTTTTTGTCTTCAAGTTTTTTAAATTTATTATTAATGTATTTTTTATTAGCCTCAACTTTAAGATTAACAAAGTCTATATCTTTTTTAATCTCTTCAGTAACAGTTTTATGTTTTATTATGTAAATATATTCTTCATAACATAAATTTAAGTTAGAAAATGATTTTTTAATTATAAGTATTAGAGCCACTATTAAAACCACACCTAATACCGAAATCACTCTAGCCATATTATTATAATGCTGATTATAATTGCTAATTAAATCTACTATAAAATCACTAGACATTATACCATTTAAATTTTCTATAGCTATTAATATTGCAAATATTATAAAATAAATTATTCCTAAATACTTAACCCTTGTATATACTAACCTTTCAAAGTTACTTTTCTCCTCAATATTAACATTTATATTGTCTATAGATGACATAATCTCTCTTATTCCTGACAATATAAAAATCATAGATATTATACACATAACATATACATCTAATGATTTAGAAAGTCCATATTCACTTCCAAAAAATTTATAACTTATTACTCCCAGTGTGGTATAACCTATTATTATTTTAAAGTCGCCAAGTATAAATTTCTCTTTGATAATTTTTATCTTTGATATAACAAATATCACAACTATGACCATTATAAACTTAACTATAACTTCTCTATATAAAAATATCTCATTAAATATAATTTCAAATAAATTTTTATTATTTATTTTAGAATTCATTCTACCTAAGGTATCTATTAAAATAAACAGCATTGGAATTAACATTATTAATAGGGATACTTCCTTATAATTATTAAAATTTTTTCTTTCCGCTATCATGGCAACACCTCCATTCACACTTATTTTATAAATATTTTGTGAATTCCTTATTATATTATATACCTTTAATTTTTAGGTTAAAACATTTAGAATATAAAAAAGTTATGAAATAATTACATATCTCATAACTTTTAAACATTAATATACAATACTATAATTATTTAAAGTTCCAATTAATATACCATCTAAATATATATCTCCATTTTTCTTTATGAACCCTCTTCTTCCTTCTACATATATAACTCCACTGGGTTTTAAAATTCCTGCGTATCTACCATCTAAATACACACAACCATTAGTATCTACTAAACCTCTTCTATTGTCTAGATAAAACTCCTTAATACATGCTTTTTCTCTTCTTAGCATATATAACCCTCCATTATATATTTCTTGTTTTAAGATTATATTATTCATTAATATTAAATATTACAAAAAAGACTTAGAAAAAAACTTTTCTAAGTCTTAAATAACTATTTATTCTCCATAATTATATCCTTTGGTTCTATATCCCTAATATCTTTAATCTTTCTATAGAAAGTAAGATCTCCACTAAATAAAAATTTGCTAACAATACTTTTATTTATTAGTACTATCATAAGAAGTGGTAAACACACTCCAATTACAGTAAACATTATATATCCATAATTAAATATATCCATAAATAAAGTGGCGATCTGCTTATGTAAATACATTATTACAAGAGAATTAGCTCCAATTATAGTAAATAATTTTTTATACTTAAATTTGCTAATCTGATAACTTAAAGAAAGTACAAAAAATGTTATGGTAACTGGCATTAATATATCAAAAATAGGATCCTTATAATAAGAATATTTTATATTTAAATAATAATAAATTCCCATTTTATTATTTAGTATAAATAAAGCTATTACCCCTATACTTGATAGAATTAATGTAGAGATTTTTCCAAACACCTTTTGGATATTAAAATTAGTTATGTAATATCCTAATGCATAATATGGTAATGTTATTAAAACAGTATCTAAATTCCAAAATACAAATTGATTTTCAGTTATCTCAGTTATACTTGATGGTATAAAACTAGTAGAATATACATGAGCTAATATATAACTTAATATACATACAAAAACTAACTTCTTAGATGTTAATCTCTTATTTAATTGATCAAATACTACCTTTGTAACAAACATTACAGGTATAAACCAAAATACTCCCCATGTTGCCTTTCCACTATATGCATACTTAAGTATTTCATGTATTAAATCATTTAAGGAAAAATTTCCATGGTAATACATAATATAATTAAAGCTTATATCTATTAGTGAAAATATAGCATAAGGAATAAAAAATTTTAATGCTTGTTCTTTTATGTTCATTCCTCTTTTATATAACATACCACTTATTATAAAAAAAGCTGGCATATGAAACCAATAAAGATATTGAGCATTTTCAAAAGGCGCATGACATAATACAACACTTATTATAAGAAGGCCTTTTGCAACATCTAAATAATCTAATCTTTTCTTTTGTTTTAAAACAGTATTCATATTATTTCTCCTACTTTAATCATTAGTCTAATATAGATATTACCACATATTTATATTTCCCATAATTTATATAAATATGAATATATCCTAAAAATTATAATCTAAAAATCATATATTAATCTTTATATATACTTAATATAATACTTCTATATTTTAAATTAAGTTTAAACTCAATATAAATTTATAATTAAATATATAAATCTTACAATTAAAAACAACCTAATATTATACTATTTTTAATTATATTGTATTTTTAACTTTATATTTTTAACTTTTTTGTGAATATATACATATATGTATGTTAAAATCTAATATATGCTATAAAATAGAACTTTAATAACTCTTATATTAAGGAGATTTAAAACATGGATAATCAGATATTTTTTCATATTTTTAATAATGATAAAAATAAATTAGAAACTCAAAGGACAATAAAACTTTCCATCTTTATAGTTTTCTCTATATTTTCCATACTAATAATAGATTTAGTATATAAAGTGCTTATTAGAAAAAATATAGAGTTTATTCCTGGTAATTCTATGCCAAGTTTCTCATTAAGTTTATCATTAATATTAGGAACAATGGCATACATAAGCTCATTAATATACTATTCAAGCACAAAAAAAGATGATTTCTTTATAATCTCTTTAATATATATGAATTTATCCGTAGAGCTTTTAATTACTAAAGGACATAACCTAATAATATTTGATAAATTTATTTTTATTCACTCAATATTTAGAATAGTTTTGCTTTTTTATGTGGCATTTAATAAGAAAGGAATATCTCCTCTTATTACTAAACATAAAATAATTACATCAATAATAGTTTTTTTATTTTCTATAATAACACCTATGATTAACTATAGAATTTTTTCTAACAATTTATTTACTAAAGATATTTATTTTTATGCTGCTTTAATGACTATAATTATTATTCTTTATATAATTACTTGTATATTCTTATCAAAAAAATGTTTAGATGATTGTGAATTGATATATTCATTTATAATTGCTAGCATTCTCCTAATAGCCCTTAGAGGCTTATATTGGATTTGTGAAGTACTTCTTCCAAACCTAACTCTTTTAAAAACAAATAATGTTGTTCTTCTTTTTACAATATTATCATTTTTATTGGCTATAAGTGGAGTTTTTAATGAAATTACAACCAAAAATAAACGAAGTACCTTATTACAAAATGAACTTCAAGTTTTTTATCATTTAGTTGAATTTAATACTAGTAGTTCTATAATTTTATATGATAATAAAAAGAAAGTTATATATACAAACAAGACACTAAGAGAACGCTACTGCAAATCAATTAAATTGAAAGATCAACTTAAGGAAGTAGAAAAATTATTTGTAGATTCAATTTTTATAGATGACACTGAAAAAAATGCTACTAAATCACTTTTTGATAAGGGCAACTGGGAAGGTAAACTTATTTTAAAAAACGGAAAAATAGTAAGTGCATATATACAAATATTAAATGTTGAAAATAAAAATTATTTTGCTATGAATTTAAAAGATATAACTGAAGAATATACACTGACAAAAAATATTAAAAGAAATGAACAATTATTAAGCTGTATAAATAATAATATACAAGATTTAATAATAAGTGTTGATAATAATGGTTTAATTACATATGTTAATGATTCTGTGTTAAAAACATTAAATTATACATATAGTGAAGTTTTAGGAATGCCTATAATAAATCTCTTAGGAAAAAATGATGAAATATTAAATCAATTAAAACTAGAAGATGAGGAAGATAGTATTAAATGTAAACTTGTTGGTAAACATTCCTTTGTATATGTAGAATCTATAATTAGAACCTTAAAAGATAATAATGAAATTCCTTATGGAAAAGTTATAGTTGCAAAAAACTTAACTTCTAAAAAGCGTCTTGAAAACTTAGCTATAAAATTTAAAGAAGCCAAGGCTTATGAACAAGTAAGAAATGAATTTTTCGCCAACATATCACATGAGCTTAGAACACCACTTAACATTATATATTCTACAATACAGTTATTAAATTCTAAGCATGAAAATGATCCTAAAGACTTTACTAATTTCTATGATAAATATAAACAAGGGCTTAAGATAAATTGTTATAGAATGCTTAGACTTATAAATAATCTTATTGATGTTAGTAAAATTGAAGTTGGATTTTTAAAAGCTGATTTTACTAATCGAGATATAGTATTTCTTGTAGAAAACATAGTATCTTTAGTCATTCCTCATTCTGAGAATAAAAATATTAATATAATCTTTGATACTAATGTTGAAGAAAACATAATAAAATGTGATCCTATAAAAATAGAAAGATTGATTCTTAATTTACTTTCAAACGCAATAAAATTCACACCAAATGCTGGTGAAATATTTGTAGATTTAAACATTTCAAAAGATTGGGTTAAAATAAGTATAAAAGATAATGGAATTGGTATACCTAAAGAAATGCAAGCATCAATTTTTGACAGATTTGTTCAAGCTGATAAATCCTTAAAAAGAAGAAATGAAGGTAGTGGAATAGGCCTTAGTATTGTAAAATCTATTACAGATTTACATGATGGAAAAATTGAACTCATAAGTGATGGAATAAAAGGATCAGAATTTATAGTATGGTTACCAAATGTAAAATTAAACTACATAGAAGAAAGTAATAATTTAGTTGATTATATAACAGATGATAAAAACATAGAATTAGAGCTTTCTGATATTTATGAGGTGCATTAATAAAATATTTATGAAAATAACTTTTTTAAAATAATTTATTTGTTATAAATTTAAAAGCTGTATCATATTAAAGTAATCCCCATTAAGTAAATACAGTATACAAGACTGTTTAAACTCTACTTAACGGGGTAATCTTTTTTATGCAGTACAATTCTCTTTTATCTTAATTGCACTAACCTCATCTCTGGTTAGTGTTTTTAAATTATTATAATTAATTAAATAAAAATAATTGTATAACTTTCTTAGCTTATTTAAATAATCATAACTTCTTTCTGGTATATCAAAACTTACTTTAGTCTCATCTCTTTCATCTGCATATTCAATTTTAAAATCATCTACTTGAGGGAATTTTAAAAGTCCTTCAAAGGTTATTTGTCCCCTTACAAATTGATGTCCAGAACAAGAATATAAAGTTTTTATATTAGGCTGAGTATTTAAAAAGATTATTAAATCCTTTAACTCAACATCTATGGCTAACCTACTACTAAATCCGCATTTCTCTGTCTCTTCCTCACTTAAAAGAACTGATCCCCTTCTCAATTCTCTCATATAATAATTGTATGCTTGTATTAAATCAAAATCCTCTTCAGAAACCTCAGAAACCCTCCCCCTAATAAATTCAGGTAAGCCCCCTTGTTCTCTTTCTAACTTCAACTCAGTTACTATCTTAAGCGCTTTTAAAACCTCTTCATTGGAATAATCCTTTAATAAATTCTCCATTTTAAATCCCCCTAAATTTTACTAATAGTTACGCTACTTTTAATAACAACTTAACATATTGCTGGTATTATGCACATTTTCAACTTAACTAATAAAAACCATACTCTTATCAAAACTGACATATTCTATACATTCAAATATCCTTATTATTTTATTAGTTATAACTATATTTCTATTAACTAGACTTCATAAATATCAATGTTATACTTTTAATTATTAGTTATATTTTATTATTTTTCACTTATATATTATTTATATTTTCGACTCTTTTTGTAAATATTTACCATATAATTAGTATATACGTTTTTACTCCAAAAATAAAATCGTATTTTAGCCCATTTATTCAAATTAGATAAAATTAAATCTCATTTTCTTTCATTTTGAATTTAATTGTAAATATTTTACATAAATAATAAAAAAGAAGTTGTATCAAAAATATAGTAATTTGATACAACTTCTCTTAATTATTTATCTTAATATTTCTTATTTGACTTATAAATTTATGTCCTAACTTCTAAATTTCTCTCTAATTTCTCTTATTTCAACCCTATTAGAATCATAGTTGAAGGTAACCTTTTAAATCTCAAAAATTACACTTACATTCTCTACACCGTCCATTTTATTTAACTCTTTTTCAATGGCTGCTGCACAGAATGCAAATATCATTCCTTCTATCTTATAAGTCAAATTATTTTATCCTCTTTAAGTCTATATTCTAATTTATCAAGTTTAAATTCTAATTTATTAACTTTATTATTAATATCCTCAAAGAAAATCCTATTTATATTAAGTTCAACATTTAAAGTATATAAAACAAGATTTACCTTTACAAGTTTACTCTTTCAAGCCTTACTAAATAAATCTTTTTAATATCTAAACCTATATGATGTAAAAATCATCCCTTTTACTTTAAACATTTCTTCTTTAGTATTATTTTTATATAATAATCTAATTCTATCATATTTGTTTTAAATTAATATTATTTTTATCATAAATTAATATTAATTTCTCTTTACTATAATTTAAACTACAAATGAAGTTATATTCTCTAAGCTTAAAACTTCATTTAATTCTAAATTCGCTTTAAATTATTCAAAAATTAGATTTTGAATCCTAAAAAACAACAGATCTAAATAATCTTATATTTTCTATAAAACTATAAACATCATTAGAATTTCGATTTTTATAATAAAAGTATATATTCTTATAAATCTCTTTAAATTTCTTTATGAACTTTGAACTTATAAACAAATAAATATAAATTATTTTATATTTTCTACAAAATTACTTATGTATTTAAAATGATTAATATATAAAAATTTATCTCTTATTGCCCTAAAATCACTTTGAATTGCTTAAAGATGTAAATTAATTTAAACCCTTCAAAACAATAGATCCAAATTATTTTATATTCTTTATAAAATAATTCACATCATTAGACCAATATTATATTTATATTCTATAAGCTAAAAATATTAAATTAATTATTCTAAATTCGCTTTAAGCCACTCAAATATAAGCTTTGAGTTTCCAAAAACAACAGATCTAAATAATTTTACATTAATAAAGTTAAATAAATCATTAGAATAATATAGCAATATAAAACATTCTAAATTTGCTTTTAACTATTCAATAAAAATAAATTGAATCTCTAAAAACAACAGATTTAAATTACCTTATATTATAATAAAATTAAATACACCATTAGAAAATTATATATTTTATTTATCTATTAGCTTATTTAGTACACTTAATATTTCTTCAATCTTTTCGTCTTTAGATTCATTATTATCGAAAGCACTCTTGACACAATTATGCATATGTTGCTGTAATATCAATTTATTGGCCTTCTTTAATAATGCTTGGGAAGCCATTATTTGATTTGAAATATCTATACAATATCTCTCATCTTCAATCATTCTAATTATTCCTTCAATTTGTCCTTTTGCTGTCTTTAAGCACTGTAATGCTTTCTTTTTTTCTGAATTCATGCTCATCGCTCCCTATATATTTCACATACAACCCCCACTGGGTGTCTGTAATTATATAATACTCTTCCACGTTCCTAATGTCAATATATTTTTTGAATATTTTGTTAACAAATTTAACATTTAATTAATAAAATTATTCATAAATCATACTCAAATTAAGAAACATAAAGTATATCATCTTTAATAAGTATAAAGATGATATTCAAATAAAAGAAGATTTACATTAAAATCTAATATAAATCTTCTCTCCAAAATATTTATTAAAATATAATAATTCTAATACAATATTGTACCTTCTTTTATATACGTATTTTTATCTATATTATTCTTTGCTAAGATTGTAGTGTTAGCTTCAATATAAGCTTCGTCTTTAATAACTACGTTACTGTCAATATTACTATTAAAAGATATAAAAGAATAATCACCTATCTCAACATTATTCCCTAAAGAACATTTTTGTTTTAAAATAATATGTTTGCCTAACTTAAATTTTCCTACATTAATTAATCCTGGATATATTACAGTCCCCTCTCCAACTTCTTGTTTATTAATAAAATTAACATCTGGATGAATAATCGTAGCAAATTTTATTTTGTTTTTTAACTTATTTTCTATTTCTTTTTTTAATTGACAGTTATCTATTGCTATAATCGTAAATAATTCATTTTGACTTTCTAATTTCTTAAAAAAATAAAATTTATCTTTTTTTCTACCTTCAAAATAACTGAACATTGAATCTATAGATCCAAGAACGCTATATCCTTCAACACTACTTCCTTCTTCATCTTTTTTGCGACTTATAAATCCTAATACATTCCATGTATTTCTTTTTAAATTTATAGCCTCTATTATTTTAACAACCTCTTTTCCTATGTTTTCAGTTCCAATTATAACAATATCCTTCATTTAAACACCTCATTAATTATTTAAAGATCTATATTAAAACTATTTTATTGATTAAATCATAATATTAATTCACTTATTAAATGATATTAATTTATATATTTATTTATTCTCATTTATTTTTTACAATTTATGTATATTAATCTGATATTTGTCCATAATTAAAATATCCACACTTAATAAGTAGAATAATTCTTAGTTTTAAAATAATTAACGATACTTCCCCAATAATATATCCTTAATCACTTCCCCTTTTGTTTTTAGGAACTAAGAAACTACTTATTGTGGATTTAAAATTAAAAAGGAATATTTATAAAATTTATTTATATAAATAAATTTTATAAATATTCCTTTTACTTTTTTAACCTAAATATTAATTTAAATTATAATCATATTATACTATTTATAATTAATATATTATTTAAAATCATAATTTAATTTTATAAAAAAAGCTTAGTGAATTATTCACTAAGCTTTTGGTGGCTCGAGCAGGAATCGAACCAGCGACACGAGGATTTTCAGTCCTCTGCTCTACCGACTGAGCTATCGAGCCATAAAAGAAAAACCTGGCGACCACCTACTCTCCCACAC
>NZ_BAAABF010000009.1:0-85440 GCF_054767895.1 Clostridium sp. CTA-17 | reverse complement strand
GACTTGCATGTGTTAAGCACGCCGCCAGCGTTCATCCTGAGCCAGGATCAAACTCTCAATTTAAAAGTTTAATCTATACTCATATTACTTATAAAAGAATTGCTGGTTTATGTTAATATCTTCTGTTTAATTTTCAAAGACCATTTCGTCGTCGCCCTCAAGCGACTTTCTTAGTTTAGCATCACTTCGAAACTTTGTCAACAACTTTTTTCAAATTTTTATTTGATGTTTTGTTGCCGTGTCTCTTGCTGACGAAATTTATCTTACCATTTTAACCATATTTAATTTAATACTTTTCTCAGTTTTAGATAAAATATATTATTATTTCTATATTTTTCTTTAAAATACTTACTTTTTCCTATATAGATACACTAGGTAAAGTGTTTTAAATAAAATTTACATTCAATATACTTTTCTGTAGAATATTGTATTATTTTATACTATATTTTTAGATTATATAAAAAATACGCTTACATTTTGCATACAAAAATAGATTTTCATATTAATTTATATATAATTTTCTCTATGTTTTTTAATTGATTAGTAAAAGTATATTAAAGTGATTAAATATAACTTACTAAATAATAAATAGAAAACACTTATTTACTATTAAATATAATCACATAGATTTATTCCCAACTAAGTTTAAATTATTAGCAAACTCCTCTAGACTATATTGAGTATAGTCTGTGTTAATTGCTTTTTTACCTATATCAGTATAGTAGGAAGTGTAAACAGATATTATTAAAAATGCTAATAAAGAAAAAACTACACTTTTTCTAAAATACTTTATAAAAACTATTCCTACTAATAAAGATATAGCTAACCACAAAATTTCTGAAGACACATCTACCTTTAATGAATTTATAACTACCATACATTGCATTATACAAAAAAACAAAATTATACCAGCTAACAATAAAAATACTGTTATTATAGTTGAAAATAGATACGCTATGATCAAATTAAAATAGAAATTACCTGTAAAATCTTTTTTAGTTAATATATAAGAAGCAACAAATACATTTATTATTGCAAGCAAAGTTATTCCTTTATATGTTTCTAAAATAAAATTACCAAAAAAATTCACAAGCCTCTCTAAGAATAATGTTGCTGTAATATCTCCATTATAGATTCTAGCTTTAGATAATTCTTCAAACTCTATTCCTGATATTTCACTCATGAAGTTTAAAACTACCATTCTCATTATTATCATAACTAGAACAAATAATATTATTTGAGCATTTGCTTCTTTCAAAAATTTTTTAGATGATTTTTTAGCCATAAGAAGTTCCCCCTGTTTTATAATTCAATTAAATTATTGACAAGCAGTATTAATCTTAATCATTAAAATCTAAAAAATATACTTATATTACCTCATAAAATCCTAAATTATATACTTAATTAAATATTAATAAAATTATCCTCCATTAAAATAGGCATATTAAGATTATTTTAAATTAATCTTAATATGCCTGTATAAAATAAATTAATATGAGGTAGCTTTTTAATCACTTATCTATTTACCTTTCCTTTTGTATTAATATTCAAAATTTCTAAAAGTCTAACAATAATTTAATTATATTTGGTTAAGCTTTATCTTAAATAAAAGCTTATTTATTCTTCTCTGCAATGTTAAGAATAAAGTATATATTAAAAAATCATAAACATATTTAACTTTACATTTCACGTTCATCTTAACAATATACAAAAGACATTTACATAAATATTATATTGATTTCTTTAATAATAAGAAATATCTTATTTATACTTATTTATGTATTAATTTTACATATATTGTTCCTTTTGTAATATAACAATCTTTTTTTACCATTTGTTAACCTTTTATTTAAAAGTTAACTTAAAATTTTCAAAATTTTTGTGGATATTACTAAGGTTTTTAAGGTATAATTTGTTGAAATTAGTATAAAACTCTCGAAAAATATATTAAAGATAGGTGATTAAATGAACAAACTTAAAATTGTATCTTTGTTTATGAGTAGCTTTTTAATGATTAGTGCTTTTTCAGCACCATTAATAGCCAAAGCAAATCCCGAAGTTAATAAATTGCAAGAGGAGAAAAAACAAATTACAGAAGAAAAAGAAATTAAAAAGGGAAAGCTAGATGAAATTAAAGATAGTATTGACGCTAAACAATCTGAACTTAATTCAGCCCAAGCAAAAGTTAATGAGTATGAAGAGAAAATAAAGACTTTAAATAATGAAATAACTTCAACTGATTCAGAAATAAATAAAGTAAAGAAATCAATTGAAGAAAATACTAGTGAGATTGAAAAAGCTAAAAAAGAACAAGAATTAAAGCAAGAGATATTAGGCGAAAGACTTAGAAATGTCTATAAATCTAATTTAAGTGATAAGTTTCTATATATGATTCTTGAATCTAAAAACTTCGGAGAATTATTTTCTAATATAGCAAATATAAGAACTCTTGTTAAAACAGATAATAAGCTTATTGAAGAGATTGAAGCTTTAAAAAATGAACTTGAAGTTAGACAAGCTGAACTTGAAACTTCTAAATCTACATTAGATAGCAAAAAGACAGAACTTATTGATAAAGAAAAGACGCTTAAGGAAGTTAAGTCTGAACATGAAAGTACATTAAACACTTATAAGGCTCAATTAAACGAATTAGAAGAATTAGAAGCTGAAAAGAATGCTGAACTAAAATCATTAGCAGATAGGGAAGATGAAATTGAAAAGGAAATTCAATCATATTTTAATCAGACACCAAGCACAGCATCTACAAGTAGTAATTCATCAAGTGGATTTATAAGACCAGTTTCTTCTTCTACCATAACTAGTTCATATGGTCCAAGAGTCCATCCTGTAACTGGTCAGTATAAAGTTCATACAGGTGTAGACTTTGCTGCTTCAACAGGAACTCCATTTGTAGCTGCTAAAGATGGGGTGGTTACCGCTGCTGAATATCATCCTGCTTATGGAAATATGGTTATAATAGATCATGGTGGCGGCTTCAGTACTCTATATGCCCATGCATCTCAATTAAAAGTTTCTGCTGGTCAAAAAGTAAAACAAGGACAAGTAGTTTCTTTAGTTGGTTCTACAGGGTATAGTACAGGCCCTCATGCTCACTTTGAAATAAGAATTAATGGACAACATGTAAATCCTATGGATTATATCTAATAAAAAAGATAGTCATTTGACTATCTTTTTTTATTTACATAATTATTGATTAAATTTTAATAGAATAAATTAATTCATCCTATTTTTAATTATTAAAGAGGTATATTATTCATTAAATACTTGATTTTAGTAAAAACATAAAATATAATGAAAGCGTTAACATATTAATAACCATTTTAATATATTATACATTTTTACGTAACAAATGAAAGGATGAGATTATGAGAAACTCAAAAATTACAGCAATTGTATTATCAGCAATAATAGGTATTGGTGTTGGAACTGGTGGTACTTTAGTCTATGAAAACAATCAAGAAGCAAAACAAATATCTCAATTAGAACAAACAACAAAGACTAATGCAACTGAAGAAATTGTTAAAGGAAATGTGTTAGCTACTTTGTGGCAACAAAATTCAGGAGAAGTAAAGGCTTTAAGATATGAAGCATACAACTCTGGAAAAAGATACATTGATCAATTAGTAAAAGAACCTACTGCTAAACCATATGCAGTTACTTTAGATATTGATGAAACAATAATAGATAATTCACCACATGCTGGGTATGAAATAAAACATAATGAATTATATTCAAAAGAAAACTTTGGTGAATGGGTACAAATGGCTGACGCAGCTGCAATAGACGGAGCTAAAGACTTTACTGATTATGCTAAAAGTAAAGGATTTGAAGTTTTCTATGTTTCAAATAGAAGTGAAGAAAAAGAACTTGATGCAACTATAAAAAATATGCAAAAATTAGGTTTTGTAAATTCAGATAAAGACCATATACTTTTAAAAACAGATACAAGTAGTAAAGATGCTAGATGGAGTAAAATCAAAGATAATTATAACCTTGCAATTTACTGTGGAGATAACTTAGGCGACTTCCCTAATGGATATGATAACAAGTCTAATGAACAAAGAAGAGAAATAGTAGATAAAGAAGCTCAATTTTTTGGAACAAAATACATAGTGCTTCCAAATCCAACTTATGGTGATTTTGAAAATGCAGTTTATGGATACGACTTCAAAAAGTCTCCAGAACAAAAGCAAGAAGATAGATTAAATAGCATAAAATCATTTAAATAAAATTTCATTAATTAATGAAATACATCTTTCAAATTACTTAATTATACATATTATAAATAAAAAATCTATACTACATTAGTAATATAGATTTTTTATTATAATATATATTAATAAAATCTAAGTCTTAAGCATCTTAAAATTAATTATGATATTAATAATTCAAGTAGTTTTTATTATAGAGTTAATAATATTTATATTGATTTATCACTTTTGAAATTAGATATTGTTTTTTCTTGATTTATAATACTCTTTTAATCTTTCACTTTGTTCTTTAACTATAATCTTATCAATTATATTACTAAGTTGAAGAACCTCTTGAGTACATCCATATTTCTGATATAAACCTGCTAATAAATCCTTTAACTCATTTGTAAACATCTTATCATACGCTCCCTTTTTAATCTTTAATATCATCTCCCATTAAAACATCGTATTTATTTCTTATAAAAATTTTAACTTATTAGATAATTTATTAAAATCATTTATATTTAAAGAGAAACCATAACTTAAGATAATAAATCATCCTTTAATTATATTCTAAAATTATTTAACTAATTAGTAAATAATTTTAGAATTACAAAATTCGACCATGAATATTTATTAATTTAAGGTAAGCTTTTATAGTATTTATTCTTTTTTAAGCATAACTTATTAATAAAATATTAAACTAACCTTTAATACGTCTAATTATATTGGATATTATTCCATAATAAACCATATTATATGTTGATATAAAGTTTTTAATTTCAAAAAAGCCTCTTTGTTATGTAATTTTTTTACACTTTTAATTCAAACTTTCAAAACTTTTTCTTAATAATATTAAAATATATATAAAATTAATATAAACTTTTTCAAAATAAATTTTTATATAATTATTCTTATACTAAAATATCCTTTTAATATCTTTAAAACAGTCATACTTTAATAAGCTATAATTTAAATTTTCTAAAAAACTTTATTCTAAATCATTCTATAAATCCAACAATATTCTTTTTTTGCTTAATATAATATTTCTATATTTTATAAAATTAGCTACAAAGAATAAGAAGACACTTATTTTATAATCAAGCGTCTTCTTATTTCAAATCTTATATATTTTAAAAAAATTATTTAACTATTTTAATTCTGGCCAGAAATTTTTATTAGCTTCTATTAAGTCATCTAATATCTCTTTAGCAACAGTTGCACTTGGTACAGTTTTTGATAGAGTTAAAGCTTGCCATAATTTTTGATATGAATGTTCAACCCAAGCTTCTACAACTAACTTTTCAACAGCAACTTGTTGTTCCATTAATCCTTTTTGGAATCTTGGAATATCTCCAACAACTAATGGTTCTGGTCCATTTGATCCTACTATACAAGGTATTTCAACCATTGCAGTCTTATCAAAGTTTTCTATAGCACCATTATTTTCAACTATAAGTAACATTCTTTCTTGAGTATTAAATGCTATAGCTCTTGCTAAGTCAACTATATATGAAGCATGTTCATCAATGTGTAATCCTGATCCTTCAGCAGTACCTTTCTCTATGACTTTTCTACATTCTCCAAATACAAATTTTTCTCTTCCATCCATAACTTCATTTGCTCTTGTATAATTTTTATCTGAATGATTTACAACATAATCTTGGAATAAATAATATTTTAAATAAGTATTTGGTAGATGAGTTGGGTCTACAGCTAAGATATCTTTAGCTTTAGCAAAAGTATCATTCCAACTTGCTTCTGAATGTTGATTTTCTTCTATATCAACAATATAACCATGTTTAGCTACATGCTCTTTTAATTTTGGCATTAAATCATTTCCCTCTTTATCTCTGATGCTTGACCACCATCCAAAGTGATTTAATCCATAATATTTAACTATCATATCTTTCCTTGATTTTAATCCTAATATTTGAGCCATATGAGTTTCTATTCCTATAGGCATATCACATATATTTAAAACCTTTGAATTTGGTTTTAATTTTCTTGTAGCCTCAGCAACTATAGCCGCTGGATTTGAATAATTAAGCATCCAAGCATTTGGTGAATATTTTTCCATATAATCAATTATTTCTAATATTCCTCCTATTGATCTCATACCATAAGCTATTCCTCCTGGTCCACAAGTTTCTTGTCCAACTACCCCATGTCTTAATGGAATTTTTTCATCTAATTCTCTCATAGCATATTTACCAACTCTTATGTGAGCCATTACAAAATCTATATCAGTAAAAGCTTCTTCTGGATCAACAGTTGCTAAAAATTCTATTTCTGGAGCTCTTTCCTTTAATAATATTTCACAAGCTTTTGCCACCACTTCTTGTCTATCAGCATCATTATCATAAAATTTAATTTTTCTTATTGGGAACTTATCTAAGTTGTCTAATAACATTAAAACTATCCCTGGAGTAAATGTACTCCCTCCCCCTGCTATAACTATTGAAAATTTCTTCATAAAAATCTCCTCCTAAACTATACCTCAATTTATTTCAAAATTTATTATTTCGTTTCTATGAGTTAATAATAACAAAGCATATTTCTATATACAACGTTTTCACAACCTTTAGGGAATAGTATCACTCATTAGTACATACTCTCATTTAATGTGAAATTTCACATGTTAACCAAAGTTCTTCTTAAATAGCTTATACAGTACATTTAAAAGTTTTTTTAATCTATTAAATATTCTTTTTTTATATTTTTAATATTTTATTTTCACAACTTACAAAGCTCATATAAAAATCTAATAAGCATAGAATATAATTCTAATCCCTTATACATTTCATCATAATTTTTGTCTATTCTATTAAAATCGTAAGTGCAAATAGGTACTTTTTTTCCCTTATCTAAACCTATAAAAAATCTACTTACATTTTTTCCTCTTAACTTATCATTTATTAAGTTTAAATAATCTTTTGAATTTTCTATGTCTATTAATATAATGCAATCATCTTCTCTTATTAAACTGAGTACAAAATCAAATTCATCAGCTTTATAAAAATCAAAAACATACTTGCCTAATTCTGTAAAAGCTCTTTTTAGTTCTTGGCCAACTATACTTGAACTAACTCCTCTTCCATAAACAAAAATTCTATTACTCTTACTTATTTTTTCAACAAAATTACCCAAAACCTCTTCTTCAATAAGCTTTAACATAATTTCGTTTTTTGATTTAGTATCTTCTATTAAGTTTCCTAACAAAATTAAATTTTCCATATAACTTCAGATCCTCTCTAAATATTCTACTTATAAAAATTACAAGGTTGTACAATTAGTACAACCTTATTTATCATATATTTTTGTAATTTAATACCTCTTTAAGAAAATAATATCAACCTTATGAAACCCCTTCAACAAAATTCATATATTTGGTGATTTTTCTCTAATTACTGTTACTATTAATATTTACTGTGAAAATTCTCACTATTACATATTAAAAATATATATTTTTAATCTATTATAGTTCCAATTTTAAAAATTACTTGATTGAAAAATAAGGTCATAACACATACAAACCTAAAAATAATAAGTTTATATATGCTATGACCTTAAAATATATAAAATATATAAAATCTAAAAACACACAATTAAATAAATACCTAAGCATTTCTTTTATTTAAATAAATATATCCAAAAGAAATTGATGCTACAATAGGAGCTATTGAAATTATTAAATCTATTATAATATCAAACATAAAAAAACTCCTTTCTTTATTTAATCTAAAATTTTATCATTTTAATTATACTTATAATTTATTATTTTCAATTTTTATCTTCTTTTTCTAACTCATTCTTATACATTGAATATTTTAAAAATATCATCTCTGCAAGTGTAAAGAACAATGTTGTTGACTCATATGTCTTTCCTCCACCTAATTCATGCATTGATGTATTTATATATAAATTTTCATCACTTAACCTAGCTAAAGTATTGTTTTTTAATTTTGTTATTGATATTATTGGAACATTTCTAAGTTTAAATTGCTTAGCTAATCTTTTGATATGGTCTGACTCTCCTGTTAATGATATTAAAAATATTAAATCTTCATCACTTATTGTATTTAAAATCATATCAGCCTCTGCTTCACCCTGTATATTATATATACATTCCTGCCCTGATAAAAATATTCTTTTTAGTTCTGCTGCAACTGATGATTGTACTGCTCCAGTTCCATATACAAAAATTCTTTTTGCATTATACATAAGATTACAAACACTAGAGAAATCCTTTTCCTGCATATCACTTATAAATTTTGTTATGTCATTACAAACTACTTTTAAATAGTCTTTTTCATTAAACTCTTTATCTTCACTTTCCCACTTCAAATATATTTTAAGTTCACTATATCCTTTTAATGAAAGTTTCTGTGCAAACCTTAAAATAGTTGTTCTAGAAACATTGCATCTGTTAGCTAATTCATCAATGGTTAAATTGCAACAATCCTTTTTATGATTGAATATATATTTCCATATATATAAGTCACTATGATTTAATTTATCATAATGTTTATTCACAAGCTCTTCTAATCTCATAATACCCTCCAAAATAGTACAAATAACCTTAATATCTTATTTAATAAATTGCCTCTATATATGTAAAAATTATAGTTTTTGTGTAATTAATCCACATTTTTCTTATTCTAATGATATCATAGTTTTGTTATTTTTGAAGTATCATATATTAATAGTTGATAAATTTCAATTATTAACTTAAATATTATTAAATCTATAAAAAACACTATGGTTAAAATTCACCATAGTGTTCTAGGTATTTTAATTAACTTATATTCTTATTACTATAAAAGTTGTTCAAATTCTTCTCTTACCTGTGAAACTGATAAACCTATTATTACTTGAATAGCCTTACCATTTCTAACAACTCCAAGTGCTCCAGCTGACTTAAATACACTATCTGACGCTAATTTACTTTCATCCTTTACAGTTAAACGTAAACGAGTTGCACAATTTGTAACATCTACTATATTTTCTTTTCCTCCTAAAGCCTCTAAGATTCCTTCAGCTTTTTTAGCCGTTTTGCTTTTACCTGATTTATCTTCTTTGACTGATTCTTCACCTTTTTTAGCCTTATAATCAGCCTTAGTATATAATTTAGTCTCTTCATCATCATCTTCTCTACCTGGAGTCTTTAGATTCATTTTAAGTATTACAAATCTAAATACTATGAAATAAATTGCTGTAAAGCATAATCCAATAGCTATTTGAATTAAATAAGTTTGCCAATGATTCTTAGCTAAAGGAATCCAGTTTTGTGCTGCCCATTCTATAATTCCTCCACCAAAGTTACCTGATACTCCGAAAGCAAATTCTGCCGCTGCTAAAGTAGCTGCTAAAATTGCATGTACTACAAATAGTATTGGCGCTACAAATAAGAATGTAAATTCTAAAGGTTCTGTTATACCAGCTAATATTGCTGTTAAGGTCGCTGGTATTAATAAACCTGCAACTATTTTCTTTTTATTTGGCTTAGCTGTCATATATAGCGCTAAAGCTATACCTACTGATCCAAATATTTTTGAATGTCCATGTAAAGCAAATCCACCTGCTGGGAATAATTCTGTTAAACTTTGTTGTGACATAGCATATTGAGCTAAATGTTGAGGCCAATATGTAGCTATTCCCCCTTCTACAACAGCTGGTCCAAATATAAATGGTCCATATATAAAGTGATGTAATCCTGTTGGTATTAATATACGTTCTAAGAATGTATATATCCATACTCCAACTATTCCTGATGAAGCAAGAAATCCTTGTAAAGAGTTAATTCCATTTTGAACTGCTGGCCATACTAAACAAACTACAAATGCTGTTGGAATCATTACAAAGAATCCTATCATAACTACGAAAGATGACCCTCTGAATATTCCTAGGTATTCAGGCAATTCTGTATCAAAGAAACGATTATGGATCCATACTGCTATACCAGCTATTAAGATTGCTCCTATCATACCAGTATCAAAAGTTTTAATTCCAGCTATAGTAGTTAATCCACTTACGCCTCCAACTTCCTGAGCAAAATCAACTCCAAAGAAGCTACCCCATTGAGTTAATATTGAATTTACAAAGTAATTAAAAGTTAAATAAGTAACTAAAGCTTCCATACAAGCTCTAGCTTGAGCCTTCTTAGCTAATGCTATTGGTAACCCAACAACAAATAACAATGGAAGTTGTCTAAATACTGTCCATCCACCTTCTTCAATAAGAGTCCAAATCTGATACCATAAAGTACCTTCATTTGCAATTGGTCCTACTATGTCTGGATTCTTAAATAGAATACATAGTCCTACTGTTATACCTGCAAAAGCAAATAATAAAACCGGTGTAAACATTGCAGCTCCAAAACGTTGAATTTTTTGCATCATAACTATACCACCCCACTAAAATTTTATAAATCCTATTAATACCCTTAACTTAAATACCTAAAATTTTTAATACTTAAGTTATATATCCAATAAAATTTAATATTTTATACATTAAAATGAATTTTTATTGGAATATTTGTTAATTAGATAATATCAATTAATGATAACATTTACAACGAAATGAGCACACTCTGTTCTTAGTTTCATAATGATGCAACTTTTTCCCAAAACTCGTGAAAATTCACATATGAATTTTAATTTATGATATCTATAACTAGAAATTATAGTATTATAACTAAAAAATATATTTTTTAATGATATGAATAGTTATAATATTTTTAAGATCTTTCTTCCTCTCATAAAATAATAAACATACTAAAAATTAATTAATTTAATAAAAATAAAAGGCCTATACCAAATTAATTTGGTATAAGCCTTTCTTGCTTAATCTAACTTAAATATTAATCATTAAAAATTTTATTTTTCCAAGAATTTATTGTCTTTCTAGCCTGTCCAATAGTTAAATCTAACTCATCAAATACAAAGCCATCCTTCTCTTTTAAAATCTCCATAAGATGTCCGATTCTAGGTAATCTTAAGTTAACTTTTCTTATAACTTCTTTTTCAGCGAATACCTCTTTAGGATTTCCTTGTAATATTACTCTTCCTTCTTTCATAACAAAAACATTATCACAATATAAAGGAACAATATCTATATCGTGGGTTGCTATTATTATTGTTATGCCAAGCTCCTTTTGCATTTCTACTAATAACTTCATTATCTCTGAAACGCCCATTGGATCTAAACCTGCCGTTGGTTCATCTAGTATTAAAACCTTTGGCTCCATAACTAGTACCCCTGCAATAGCTACTCTTTTCTTTTGACCAAAGCTTAAACAATGAGTTGGCTTATTTTTTAAGTGTTCTATCCCAGTTCTTTTTAATGCATTATCTACTCTTTTTCTTATTTCATCTTCTGGTAGTTTCATATTAACAGCACCAAATGAAACATCTTGGTAAACACTTGCTGAAAAAAGCTGATTATCAGGATCCTGAAAAACAATCCCTATAGATTCTCTAAGCTTCATTATTCCTTTTCTTGAATAATCTATAGGTTTATTATCAAAAAGTATTCTCCCTGATGAAGGCTTTAATATACCATTAAAGTTTTGAAATAAAGTTGATTTTCCAACACCATTTCCACCTAATATTGCCGTAACTTCTCCTCTTTTTATATTCATATTTATACCTTTTAGAGCATGAGTTCCATCTGAATAATTATAATTAAGCTCTTCTACTTTTAATATATAGTCTTCCATAAAATCCTCCTACTCTACTTAATAAATATAGTTATTCCTATAAAAATAAGATTAATTATTATAGTTATAATGTAAATGTAATTTCTTTTTTGAACCTGTTCTTCTAAAACCTTAAGTTCTCCATTATACCCTCTGGCTTCTAAGGCAGTATATAAATCATTAGCTCTCTTAAACGAACGTATAAATAGTGTTGATGCAAGAGCACCTAAGGATTTATATGATGTTTTTATATCTCTATATCCAAGTCTTGAATTTTGCGATATAAACATCATTTCTGAAGTTTCTAAAATTATAAATATAAATCTGTACACTAAGCTTATTAACTCTATTAAAAAACTTGGTACCTTCAGTTTAGCTAGAACTGATATTACATCTATCATTGGAGTGGTTAGGGATATAAAGTATAAGCAACTTAAAGATCCCATTACCTTAAGGAACATATTAAGTCCTTGAATAATTCCACTTTTAGAAACTCCAATCCATCCATTAAAAAGCTTAAATGATACTAAAAATGTATCTTGTTTTAATGAATAACTAACAACAATTGTTAGGATACCAATTATTAAAAAAGCTATTGGTACCATCATTAACTTTATAAAAACCTTTATTTTTGTTCTTCCTACTTTTGTTATTAAAAAAGTCATAATACTTATTATAAGCATAGAAACAATAAAATTATTTGCCCAAAGACAAACGCACAAAGTAATTAAGGCAAAAAACATCTTTTCTGCTGGATTAATATTTTTTAACTTAGATGAATAAGCATATTTATCTATGTTTATCATTTACTTCGTCGTTCACTTTCTTTTTGCCCTTTAGATATCCTAATCCAAAGCCAATTACCCCTGCACCGATTGCAGCTTGAAGAGCAAATAATAAACTTTCTATTTCTCCACTAGCTGGTTCAAATAATGGTGAGAACCATGGTTCATAGTTTTCATCAATTTGTGTTATTGCTTCTTCTGCTTGATCATCAGATCCACCAAACTCTCCATTTTTAGCCACAAAGAAAGGTATTATTGTAATAAATACAACTAATAATAGTAATATCACATTAGTTAACACTCTTTTATTTTTCATTATTTTACCCCCTTTGAAAAAATGTTAAGTTCCATTAAATCTTCTTTTGCATAATTTTCTATTGTATTAAAGATTATGACTGTTAATATACCCTCACTTATAGCTAGAGGAACTTGAGTAACTGCAAATATACCCATGAACTTCATAACTGATGCCATAACTCCTCCAACCTCTGCTGGGAAGGCTAGTCCTAATTGAACTGAAGTAACCATGTAAGTTGCTAAATCTCCAAGAGCAGCTGCTAAAAATACACCTAACCATGTTGGTCCATTAAGTTTTTTTACTAATTTATAAAGTCCGTATGATACTAAAGGCCCAACTACAGCCATTGAAAAAGTATTAGCTCCAAGAGTAGTAAGACCACCATGAGCTAAAAGTAATGCTTGGAATAAAAGTACGATAAGTCCTAAAACTGATGCTGCTGTAGGTCCAAATAATATTGCCGCAAGACCAACCCCTGTAGGATGTGAGCAACTACCTGTAACTGATGGAAGCTTTAATGCTGAAAGAACAAAAGCATAAGCTCCTGCCATAGCTAACAAAATCTTTAGTCTTGGATTATTCCCAACCTTATTCTTAATAGAAAATAATCCTAATACTACAAATGGTATAGTTATAACTCCCCATGCTATACACCATTTAGGTTGTAAAAATCCTTCCATGATATGCATAGCTGAAACACTTCTTGGTATTAATAAGAACATTAATAAAAATCCTATAAATACTTGATTCTTTTTTGACATAATAATTCTACTCCTTAAATTATATTTTTATTTTGTATTCCCATTTATCATCTTTTTATTTTAAGATAAAATTTGATTTAACTATTTCCGCATCAAATAAAACAATATGTACTAAAAATATTTCCCTTTATAAAACTTAATCTAAATATGAATAACTTTAATTTCTAGTTAAATCAGAACTTTAGTCTTAGAAATAAAAAACCCCTAGACATTGCGTCTAGAGGTTATAAAAATTCTAAAAAAATATAACTTACCAAAGCACAACACCTCCTATTTCCCGTAGGATCCTGATGTTTTAAAAATAGGCAGGTCTTCTGGCTCAAGTATCATCACTTTTTGTGGCCTTCCCAAAATATTATATTCCAGTGGCTTAAAGTACAAAAAGCTCCTCTATTACAGCGGCGGGACCGCGTGGGATTTAAACCCAACTTCCCTTTTAATATATAGTTACAAATGTAACTATTTAACCTATTTCTAAATATTTAATTTTACAATACTTTAACATTATATAGCATATGCATTGCATTTACAATTAAACTCTATAGATTTCTTTAGAAAATATGCTATATATAAGGCTTTCGGTAATTTTTAAACATATAATTCCTGTTCATATATTATTATAAAATATTAATTATTAAGAAACTTATCTATTTAGCATATAAATTTAATCTTAGAACTTATCTTAAATTAATCTGATTCTAATAATATTTCCAAAAAAATTTTTATTAAGTTATGTTTTAAATTAAAAGGAATCATATTAGATACAAATAATCATTTTAAAATACTAATCTTTAAAATTCTTAGTATTTTAAATTTGATTTTAAGTATCCTTATGATTCCTAAAAAATTATAAATCTAATTTATCCTTATTGAATTATCTTAATTTAGTATTCTATGATTTATAAAGCTTATCTCATATTCATCAATAGAGCCATCTTTATTTAAATCAAGAGAAGTGTTAGTAGTACTTCCAATGTTTTTAGATACCATTGCTAAGTCTCCTATATCAATCTTTCCATTGCCATTAAAGTCTCCTGTACTTTCTTCTATTAATAAAGAGTTAAATCTTGCTATTGCACCCTCTAAAGATTCCTTAGATGAATTTATTTCTTCTTCAGTAGCATCTTCCTTGTTAAATACTTCTTCAGCCTTATTAATTTCAACTGTTAATCCATCCTTAGCGCCTTTATGGTATTCACCAACATTAAACCCTTCTACAGCTTCCTCTAGTAAAGATTTACCTTGATTTATTAATTCACCTAAATTTGTCTTATCAACCTCTGGTGTTTCCTTTACTAAAGCTTTTATTGAAGCATCTAAGTCAATTACTATTTGATTTATTTGATCTTGAGTGTAATCAGCTTTATTTTTGTTAGCTTCATTAGCTGCTTCTAAAACTTCACTAAATAAAGCCCATGACTCAGCTGTATATTCTCCTTCAACTAAAGAGTTTCCTAGAGTTAAAACTTTATTGAAATCTTCAAAATCAGTTGCCCTTAAAGCTAATCTTTCTTCTGCTTTATTTAGATTTTCTAAAGCCTTATCTATTTTCTTTTGAGATGAATTAGAATCATCTAAAATATTCTTAGCTTCGTTTAATGCTTCTTTTAAAGTTTCAAAGCTACTTAAAGTGTATTCATCTCCACTTAGATTTATAAGCTCATCATATTTTGCCTTTAAAGAATCATTAATTGGGAATTCAAACTCTTGATTTAAAGTTATTATTTCATAAATATTTGGTGCAACATCTGTCCATTCAATTTTTATTTCATAGATATTGTTGTAATCACGATTAATAAATTCATTTAAACTATTACTTAATGTTCCTAATTGAACCCATTGATTAGTTACATTTTCACTACCATCACCAACTCTAGCCATAACCTTAGCATTTGAAATTGAACTTCCACTTTGAACTATTGTAACCTTTCTAACATCTGTTTTTTCTGATAAGCGATAAGTTATACTACCTTCAGAAATTTCACCATTATTGGTATTAGGCTTATATGAAGTTGTTAAATTTCCATCTCTTAAATTACTTGGGGCAAAGCCTCTTTCCTCAATTGGATTTGAAATATAAGTTGGATCATTAACTGTAGGGATATATTCTCCATTGTTTATCATAAGTTCATTTATAACTGTCCAACGATGTCTATATGGTGCAGTAAATAATATTCTTACATATCTAGCCTTTTGATTTAAATTATCTCCTTCCACATAAGCACTATCTATTGGAACTATTCCACCTGATTGATTTCCATGTTTATATCCATTTTGTAATGGCTTAGAGAACATATCCTCTACTCCATTTTCTACTCCATCTCCAATATTAATAGCATCTGTCCAGGTTTCTCCATCTAAAGATAATTGGATTTTACCATCTCTTACATGGTCAACTTCAGTATCTAATACAACATATTTTAAATTATCTACAAGAATTTCTTGTCCTAAATCATAGACTATAGTATCACCTGCACTAGGTGCACCTAAAAATTTAACTCTTGTTTTTAAATCTCCATCTACAGCTTTTTTAGCTCCATCATCTCCAACATAAGCATCTACTAATGCTGGTTCATAAACTTCATTTGAATTAACTTCGAACTTAGTTAAATTAAAATTAACAGCTTCATTACTTGTATTAATTAGCCTTACATATCTGCCGTCTTCTAATGTATTTTTATCTGTTATCTCAGTCCACTCAACCCCATTCATAGAGCTTTGAAGTTTTAATCCTGTGTCATTTGAAATTTCAAGATTGATATTACTTAAATCTTTAATACGATTTAATTTAACCCCAATATATTCTCCATGATTTAAGCTTATGTCATCTATAGGTATCAACTTAGTTACATCTTCTTTAGCTAAAGATAATAAATCTAATTCTGTATTTGTATATACATTTTCTTTATTTCCTGCACTTTCTAATTCCTCACTAACTATTGCAAACTCTGAGAAAGTAAGCCACTTATTGATATTTTCCATATTAGTAAGTCTTATATATTTAGCTGAAATAGGAGTTTCAAAGGATTCTTCTATAATATCTTTTCCTGCTGGAGCGCCTGTTTTATCATATTCTTTTATAGTTGTCCAACTTTCATTATCTAATGAATATTCTAGTTTGAACTTATTCCATTTATCAGAGCTTCCTCCTCCATTTTTACCTATTACAAATCTAATTCCATCAAGTTTTATTTCTTTTCCTAAATCTAAACCTATAAATTCTCCTGCTAAAGATGTATCCCCATTAAGAGTTTTATACCATACACCAGTATTATCATCACCATCTAAAAGATTAGCTTCATTTCCTTCATAAACTTGCCAAGATTCACTTCTTATTAAACTTGGATTAAACTCTACACCTGAGTTTGAATCCTCTTTCTTATTTACATTAATATCTCTAACACCTAGCCAAGTATTCTCTCTTGCCTCTGTAGCTATTAAACGAACTCCTCTAACCTTTAAATCTAAATTTTCTACTTTTATAGCTCCAGGCATTGTATATTCAACACCCTCTTCTAAATCAATCCATTCTCTTCCGTCAACTGTATATTGAATCTTAGCCTTTTGCATTGTATCGTTAGGATTTGAATTTGCTCCCATTAAGAATTCAACATTATTTAAAGTTATAGGATTACTATATTTAACTCCTACATAAGTTCCAACATCTATTCTATTTGGATTTTTATAAACTAATTCAGTACTAGCATTATTATCAAAAATATTGTCTGGATTTCCTGTTGGGGCATCTTGTCTATTACTTATATAAGTTGATATTATTCTATTTGGATCTACAATAGAGCCTATAACAACTGATAAGTTTTGACCCATACTCTTTATAAATGGAACAATATGTTGAACTCCAACTTCTGCATACTCAGTATGATCTACATAGTGGAAACCATAAGTTTTTGATTTTTCAAAGGAGCTTTGTGCTTCTGAATAATTAGCCCAAGCAGCTTCATCATCTCCTTCTTCTATTGCAATTGCTGATTTTAAATATCCAATAGCAGCATCCATAGTGTCTTCCCAGCAATTTAACCAATAAATTATTTGATCTCTTGTTCTCTCATTTCCTGGATTATTTTTATAATACTCTGCAGCCTTTTGAAGGTTTGTAAACTCTTCTATTAATTCTAAAGCATCTTCCTTAATACTTGCCCCACTATCATACTTTTGCTTAAATTCATCTAATTTTGGTGCTAATTCAACAGACTCTTGTAGTGGTCTAACTCTGCTATCCATATTTTGATTTATCATATGCTTACTTATTTCTCTTAAAGCAAGTGAGGAATTTGTTTCCTCAGCAGTTCCATGATCCATATATTTAAATGAATCACTCCAGTTTTCATCAGCTTCTTCTTTATTATCCCATATATTCCAAGCATAATCTGCTATAGCGAATAAAGCTGACTTATTAGCTTCTGCTTGTTGCATTGGGTTTAAAACTATACCATCTATCTTACTTGGATCAACTCCTGGATGTAAGAATGTATCATTTCCTCCCATTATTAAATGTTGTTTAGAGTTATCTGAACAAGGCCAATTAATCCAGAAGAAAGGGGCTCTTCCTGGGTGACCCTCAGTAGAAATATTATTCATAAAATTATTTGCAAAATTTTCATCTACTTCACCCCAAATTCTACCTCCAGTCATAACTATACTTACATTATCTTCAGCTTTATTTAACTCTTTTAATTGTGCAGAGCTTCCATTTCCATAGTAATCTGATGGACAGAACATTAAATCTGTTTTTAAATCTGGATAAGTTGATTGTTGTTCTTCTAGCCATCTTGTTAAATCTGTAAGAAGTTTAACATACATACTGGCACCTTGAGCTGGTGCTGAAGCATCATCAGCTAAAATAGCAAACTGTCTAACATCATTCTCTAAAAGTTGAGTAAACTTTGCCTTTATTACTCCTAAATCATTTTGATAATTTTCTTCAGTATCAAACCTAACTGGATTATTCATAAATGGATGTAAGGCATATACATATCTATTTTTAGTCTCATTCCCCACCTGAGCTAACTTCTTAATTTCAGATAATTTTTCTTCTGGATATAGATCTCTCCACTTGCTATTATGATAAGGATCATCTTTAGGTGCGAATACATATTGATTTAGTTTGTAATCTCCTCCAAATTTCATAAGTTCTGCCCTATCTTCATTAGACCAAGGATTCCCATAATATCCTTCTATAAATCCCCTATGAGCAACTTCTGCATAGTCATCAGCTCTGAAACTTTGAATTTTATTTCCCTCTTCTAACTGATTAAATACATGTTTTAAAGTAGTAACTCCATAGAAAGCACTATCTGTATCCTCCCCAATTACTCCAATTACTCCATCCTTAACACTTACTATATTAGCATCCATTTTTTCTTCAAAAAAACTCTCATCATGAGGAATATTTTCATTGAAATAATTGTCAACAACTCCTCCTGATTCATTAATGCCTACTAAAAAGTTTGTTTTTCCTGGTACTATTTCATTTGAAACAGTGGCTTCTAAATTACTAGCTTCTAAAACTTCATCAACCCGCTTTTTGGTGTAAGTATCAATTCCATCATCATATACAATGTTTATTTCATCACTTATTTGAAATTCTCCACCACTATAGCTTATTTCTTGTGGCTTTGGATATATTTCATAAAAGTTTTCCGTAATACCATCTGTTGCAAAAACAACTAAATTTGATGGCAAAACACTAATTGTCATAGCTGCTAATACTGTAGATGTAATTATTTTTCTAATATTCTTATTCATAAACCTTCCCCCTAAAGCCCCATATTACATATTATACTTAAATTGTAATTGTTTCCCAGAAAATAGTACATGTATTTTATTTACTTCTTATTAATTAATCTAAAATATTAATAAAACTCTTTATTTTTTCTTTAGAAAAATTTTAGGTAAATTTAATGTCTTTGTAACTCACATGTCATCCACTTAAACTATTTAATTGTTAAAATTTTGTGTATAATCATATTATAGGAAAGATTAAAACAGGGGGGATTAAATTGAAAAAAAGAAATGTACGTACCTTAGATGGAATCATTTACTCCTTATTTATTTTTATGACTATAGTTACTCTTTTCATAATATATAGGGATATTCCAAGTAAGGCTACTCTTAATTTTGTTACAGCTTACGCCATATTTGCAATACTTATTCCTTTATACATATTAATAAGAGTTCTATTTACAGTTAAACATTTTACTTTTGAAGAGGTAAAAAAAGAAGGAGTTAAATTCTTAATGTTTTTTATAGGAATCATGATGCTTAATTTTGTTGGAGATTTGTTATTGCCATTACCAGACTTAAAATTAAGCAAAATGTTACCTTCATCATTAGGCTTTGCTTTTGGAATAACTTGTTTTGATATAGCATTATCTAAAAGAACAAAGTAAAATAGGTCACAGCTTTATTACTGTGACCTATTTTTTATTCTTATTTTTTAGTAAATTAACTTTAATTAATATACAACTAAAATTTTCATTTAATTTTATATAAAAAACCTTGTATCTATTATAAACTATAGCTATTAATAATACACTAGCCCTCTTACAAGCTTATCTTAATTTCTTAACTCTTTAATAATCTACAATTTTAATCATTAAGAATTGCACTAGTAGTCTTGATTTTCTTTTCAACAGCTTCACTAAACATTTCTTTAATTACTTCTGTATATAATAAATCTAATAAAAATATTTGTGGTATTTTTGATGATATTGATCCTGTTTCAAAGATTGTTTCAGCTGATGTATATGTCAATTCATAATCAGATAGCTTTCTTAATGGATTATCACTTTCTTCTGTTAAGGTTATTATCTTTGTGCCATTTTCTTTAGCTTGCTTTACAGTTTTTATTACTTCTTTAGTAGTACCTGAGTTTGAAATAGCAACTATTACATCATCATCATTTGTTATAGATGACATAATAACCATTGTGTGGCTATCAGTTACAGGTACTGTTGTAAATCCAATTCTCATGAATTTATAATTTATATCTGTAGCAGCTATTCCTGAATAACCTATACCTATGAAATAAACCCTCTTAGCATTCATTATTAAATTTTTACATTTACTCATTAAATCTAAATCAATATGCTTAACTGTTTGCTCTAATATATTAATAGATGATTTTAACATCTTATTTGCAGTCTCTGTTACACTCTCATCCCTATGAACATGCAAGTTTATAATGCTTGTATTCTTTTTATTTGAAATCTCTTTTGCTAAAGTAACTTTAAAGTCTTGGAATCCATTAAACCCCAACTTCTTAGTAAACCTTGTTATGGTCGCTTCTCCTACTCCTGATTCCTTAGCTATTATAGATATTGATTTATATATAATATTGTCTAAATCTGACTTTATATATTCAATTAATGTCTTTTCTGACTTAGTTGCTTTAAATTTTGGATTTTCTAATTGTTCTAATATTCCCATAAAGTACCTCTTACTGTTTTAATATTTTGACTCAATTCTATGGTTATATTAAATATTTATAAATAATTTAAAACACTCTAAAACTAAGTCAAATATAATATTTTAAGTATATCATTCTTGTAATATAAGCTCCATAATTTATATAAATTATCTTATCCTCCATGATTTTAAACAAAATTACAAAAGATAACTACTTATTAAAATTTTCTTTAAAATTATAATAAGCTCCCTTCATTCCTGCAGTATTTTTAAGCTTGGCAAAGGCTATTTTAGTATTATTATAAACTGATTCTATTAAGTACTTTCTTAAACTATTTTCTATTAGAGGTCTAAACACCTCTTCTCTAGCCATTATTCCCCCACCTAAAACTACCACTTCAGGATTTATTAAATAAACAATATTTGAAATTCCTAAAGCTAGATTATCAGCTAATTTTTCAACTTCCTCCTTGCATATTAAATCACCATTTTCATAGTTGTCTAATACATATCTTCCATCTATACTACTAGGTTCAACGCCTTTTCTAAATGCTACATCTCTAACTAAAGCACTTGCTGATGCAATATCTTGAATATGCTCTCCATTAACCATCATATATCCAATTTCTCCAGCTGAATTACTAAAACCATGTAGTACTTTACCATCTATGATTAAAGCTCCTCCAATACCTGTTCCTATAGTTAAACAAGCCATTGAATGAGTACCTTTACCAGCACCCCCAAAGAATTCTCCTAAAGCTGCACAGTTTACGTCATTTTCAACAAAACAAGGTAAATTAAACTCTTCTTCTAATATTTTCTTAACTTCAACACCAGTATAATTAGGTATTGTTGGACCAGCATAAACTATTTTACCTTCTTTAGGACATACCATCCCTGCTGTTGATACACATATTCCACTTATGTCATTATTGATCTTAATCTCATGAATTATATCTTTAACTTTCTCTATTATACTAAATCCACCTTTATATGCTTCAGTGTCTCTATCATTAGTCTCTAATAATGTTCCATCTTCATTTATAACTCCGTATTTTATACTAGTTCCACCTATATCTATAACTGCAAATAACCCCATACATATCACCTCTAATAAAATTATTATTCTCTAAGTCTATTATAAACAATAAAGGTTGCATCAAAAATAACTTAAAATAAAAATTACAAACCTAAATAATTCTAGCTCCTCGGTTTATTACTTTAAGTTTTGATACAACCTCATAAAATAAAATACTATAAAATTACTTTATAAATAGCTTTCTTTACATCTGAAGGCTCATTATCAGCCTTTAAACAAGTCATGTGTATATCTTCTGGATAACAGATAAGGAAATCTCCTTCTTCTAAAATAACTGTAGAATTTTCCTTGCCATCAAAAGATAAGAAATCATCTTTTTCAACAAATTCTTTAAACTCTAAATTTTCTTTAAAGTTAAGATCTATTCTTTCTCTTCCACTAAAAACCACATGAACATCTATATATTTCTTATGGCCTTCCCAAAAACGATCCTCTTTATTTTTTGTAGTGTAATTAACTCTATTAAAGAACAACTCTTCGCCTTTTATTTCATGAGTACCTGGTTCAAACTCTATTACATTATTATTTTTTGCATGTAGTAAAGCTTCCTTAACAAGTTTTGGTAGATAATCATAACTTTCTAAATTTATTAAATTGCCGAATATCATTTCATTCACCTCTAAAATATTCAATTTTAAAGTAGTGCTGATCTTCAAATAATTTTAAAACTATCTAAAAATCAACACTTACTCTAATTAAACATTATTTTTTATTTATATTAACCATTAATAACTTCATTTTTATTGTAATATACTGTTGCTTCATTTAAAGTCTTCTTATCAACTAATTGAGATTGAGTCATTAGTGAAACTATCATTCCAACTATAACTGAAACACCTATTGATATGATTGAGTATGACCAGATACTTACATCGAATCCGCCATATTTACATACTATAACAGCTATTGCTGATGCTATAAATCCAGCATATGCACCTGCTTTTGTAGCCTTTTTGAAGAATATTCCTAGTACGAAGATTCCTGCTAAAACTCCAAGAACAAGTCCCATAAATCCGTTAAACCATTCGTAAGCTGAGTTTACTCCACCATTTGCAAGGATTACTGCCATAATTATTGAAGCTATACCAACACCTAATGATATATATTGAGCAACTTTTGTTTGCTTTTCCATTGACATATCTTTTGTTATAAAGTTTTGGATATCTAAAGTCCAGCTTGTTGCAACTGAGTTTAATCCAGTTGAAAGTGTTGATTGAGCTGCTGCATATATAGCTGCTAAAACTATACCTGTTATACCAACTGGTAATTGGAATGCTATATATGATGCAAAAATTTGGTCTTGTTGAGCAGTTTGTAATAACTGTGGATTTTGATTATAGAAAACATATAAAGCTGTTCCTATTAAATAGAATACAGTTGCTACAAATAATGATAATACTAAGTTACCATAAGTCATTTTCTTTAATTGTTTTATATCTGTAGTAGTAGTAAACCTTTGCACTATATCCTGACTTGAGATATATGATGAGAAAGTATTTAATCCTCCTCCAACTATTAATAGGAATACACTTGTTTTAAATATGTTTGCATTGAATATTGGCTCTTGTGAAGATAGGAATTTTCCTCCTTCAGTTAATTCATGCATAATAGATCCAAATCCACCATTGATTGTTGAAATTAAGAATATTAATGAAAAAACGATACCTGCTATAAGTACACAACCTTGAATGAAGTCTGTCCATAAAACTGACTTTAATCCACCTGTGTATGAGTAAATTATTGCTATTACGCCCATTGCTACTATAAGTAAATAAACATTTATTCCTGTAAGATTTGCTAATACCATTGATGGTAAATACATTATGATTGCCATACGTCCTATTTGATAAATGATGAACATTATAGCTCCAAGAATTCTAAGCCCTTTATCTTTATATCTTATTTCTAGATATTCGTAAGCTGTATCTATATCTAGTCTACTATAAACTGGTAAGAAAAATCTTATTGTAAGAGGTACTGCTACAAACATACCAAGTTGAGCAAACCACATTATCCAAGTTCCCTTATAAGAGTTACCAGCTAGTGATAAGAATGAAATTGGACTTAATAAAGTTGCAAATATAGAAACTGAGGTAACCCACCAAGGGATAGTTCCGTCACCTCTGAAGAACTCTTTACCTTTCATTTCCTTCTTAGAGAACTTTAACCCTGCGTAAAGAACAGCTCCTAAGTAAACAACTAGTACAACTAAATCAAACTTCGTAAACCCTTGCATACCAATTCTCCCCTCTTAAATTTTTTATGTAGGCTAACTTTTTAAGTTAGCCTACTATTTCATTTCTCTTAAAAACTCACTATACTTTAAAACTTTTCATTATTAGAAATATTTTTTATTAATTTCCTTAGCTTTTGAAATCATTTCTTCAGTAGCTTCTTTCATAGGTTGTCTGCAATATCCTGCATCAACACCTTGCTCTTGAAGAATTAATTTAATTGTTTGGTAAAGACCATTATTTAAGATATCAGTTATTAAATCATTAGTTACATGTTGAACTTCTAAAGCTGTTTCAATATCACCTTTTTGAGCTGCTTCAAAGATTTGTCTTGCTCTAACACCGTTTACGTTGAATGTTGATCCTATAGCTCCATCAACACCAAGTACTGTAGCTGGTAACATCATTTCATCGAATCCAGCAAATATTAATTTATCTGGGAATGCTTTTCTCATACGTTCTAATAAGTAGAAGTCTGCTGCTGTGAATTTAACACCGATAATCTTATCGTTTTCAAAAAGTTCAGCAAATTGCTCTATTGACATATTTACTCCTGTTAAGAAAGGAATTGAGTAAATTATAAGTTTATTGTCAACAGAATTTATTATTGTTTCATAGTAATGTTTTATTTCATTAAAATCGAATTTATAGTAGAATGGTGTAACTGCTGATATTGCATCATATCCTAAATCTGTAGTAAATTTAGCTAACTCTACAGCTTCTTTTAAATTAACTGATCCTACTTGAGCTATTAATTTAACTTGTCCTTTTGCTTCGTCCATAGCAATTTCAAATATTCTTTTCTTTTCGTCAGTTGAAAGCATGAAGTTTTCTCCAGTACTTCCTCCTACATAAAGCCCGTCTATTTTACATACATCAATATTGTGTCTGATTATTTCTCTTAAACCTTTCTCATTGATGTTTCCATCCTTGTCAAATGAAACTAATAATGCTGAATAAATACCTTTCATTGTTTTTCTCCTCCCAAAATCCTTTAAATATTTGATTTATTTTAAAATATCAGTAAATCTCTTAGTTATTTGTTGTGGTCTTGTTATAGCTCCTCCAACCACTGCTGAATATGCACCTAAATCAAGTGCTTTCTTTAGTTCTTCTGGAGTGTTTATTCTTCCTTCACAAATAACTGGAATTTTTACCTTTTTTACTAACTCTTCTAAAAGTTCAAAGTCAACACTGTTACTTTGCTTAGAATATGGTGTATATCCTGAAAGTGTTGTGGATACACAATCAAATCCTAATTTTTCTGCCTCAATACCCTCTTCTAAAGTTGATATATCAGCCATTGCTAATCTTTCTTTTGCGTGAATAGCATCAACTAAATCCTTTACATTTTCACCATTAGGTCTTTTTCTTTTTGTAGCATCTAATGCTATCATCTCACAATCTGTTTTTAAAAGCTCGTCCACTTCCTTCATAGTTGGAGTTATATAAATTTCTGAATCATCGTAATTTCTTTTTATTATTCCAATGACAGGAAGCTTAGTAACTTCTTTTATTTCATTAATATCATCAACGCCTTGTGCTCTTATAGCCGCTGCTCCACCTTGCTTAGCTGCTATTGCCATCCTTCCCATAATAAAAGAACTATGCAAAGGTTCATCTGATAAAGCTTGGCAAGAAACTATTAAATTTCCTTTTACCACGTCTAACATTTTATCACCTTTTTCTGAAAATTATTTTCTTTATGTTTTTATTGTAATCCTTTTCCCACAAAATTTCAATACTTTTTGAAAATATTTTTCTATTTTATGGTTCTTAGTTTTTCCAAATATGCCTACAACCTATGTTTCAAGCCATTTTTATTCATATTTTTTTCACTTTTATTCTTATAATTTTTGTTTTTGAAAATTTATTTCATAAAAAAAGAGCATGTATCAAAATATTTTTTATTAATATATATTGATACAGCTCATTTTAATTTAGAAAATTATATACTTTATTCTACCCATTGAATTACTTCACTTTTTGGAAGTCTTGATTTCTTTCTATTAGGCTCTTCTTTTCTATATCCAAAGGCTATTAAATATGTTAATTCATATTTTTCTTTATCTAAAAGCCCTTTTTTAACTAATATTTCCTCTACCTTTTCTTTATCAAATCCCTCAATAGCACATGAATCTATTTCTCTCATAGCAGCTGCTGTCATCATATTTCCTAATGCTATATAAGTTTGTCTTTTTGACCATTCAAGTAATTTTTCATTTGTTTCATCAGCTTCTAACTTTCCAACTTGGAAGTTTTTTAATACATCTTTTATTCCTTCAAAAAATTCTTCTGAAACCCCTTTTGTATTAATCCAAAGGTTTCTAATATAATCTGAATCATATTTAACTTCACTTCCTGCCTTTGTTAAAGCAATTACAATATGACTTGTTGTTGAAGCTTGTCTTTGAAATCCCCAAGATACTTCTGAAATTTCTTTAATTAATTCTTTATTTTCTACAATAAGAAACTTCCAAGGCTCTAATCCAAATGAACTTGGAGATAATCTAGCTGTTTCTGCAATCATCTCCATATCTTCTTTAGGTATTATTTCTCCTGTAAATTCCTTTGTAGCAAATCTAAAATTAAAAATATCTATAATATCTTTTCTATCCAATTTCATTACTGTATCCTCCTATTCATGTTGATTTATTATTTTTATGTAATATTATTATTTTCTAATCATTAAGATATTATTATTTTATTTATTATACCACAATTCTTATCGATTTACTCAGGTATATAATTTAAATATATACTATCTAAATCATAGTGTATTTCTATTTAAATATCTTTAAATTCCAATTGTAATTTTATTGAAAAAGAACTAAAATATAATAAGTATCATTGGTTAATCGTATTCAAAAGAAAAATATTTCGCTTTTAATCAATATGCTAAAGGGAATTATTGAGAAATTTTTAGGAGGTGATTTTTTGATAAAAGTTGAAAATTTAACTAAAGAATTTAAAATTCGAAAAAAAGAAAGTGGACTTAAAGGAGCCTTTAAATCACTTTTTACCAATGATTTTGATTTAAAAACTGCAGTATCAGATATTTCCTTTGAAATTGACAGTGGAGAAATCGTAGGTTATATAGGCTCTAATGGTGCTGGAAAATCCACAACCATTAAGATGATGACAGGAATACTAACCCCATCCTCTGGTCAAGTATTAGTAAATGGACGAGTTCCTTATAAGGAAAGAGAAAAAAATGCTAAAGATATTGGCGTTGTTTTTGGTCAAAGGACTCAACTTTGGTGGGACTTAGCTCTATCAGAGACCTTTACAATATTAAAAGACATTTACTCTATTCCAGATGAAGTATACGAAAAAAACATGAACTTCTTAAATAAGGTTTTAGATTTAGAAGAATTCATGACAAGACCTGTTAGAACCCTTTCTCTTGGACAAAGGATGAGAGGAGATTTAGCTGCCTCTTTGATACATAATCCTAAAATACTATATCTAGACGAGCCTACCATTGGACTTGATGTAGTTGTAAAAGAAAAAGTAAGGACAGCCATAAAAGAAATAAATAAAGAATTTGGAACAACTGTCATACTAACTACTCACGATTTAAGTGATATTGAAGAATTATGTGAAAGAATAATCATCATAGATAAAGGTACTAAGATATATGATGGAAGTTTAGATGACATTAAGAAAAAATATGGTTATATGACAACCTTAGAAATTCAAAGTAAGAAAGATTTTAAGACCTTGCTAAACATTAAGGAAATTTTAAAATCAGAAAACAATATACCTATTGAAACCTTCTCTAGTGATGATTTAAGTGAACATATTGAATCTGGAAAGCTTATTATAAACTTTAATAAAAATAAAATAAGCTCTTCTAAAATCCTCTCAAAGGTTATGGAAAAGGTTGATGTTTTAGACTTCTTATTAAGAGAAAGTAGCATTGAAGATATAATTAAAAAAATCTATAGAAATGAGGTGTAGCTATGGATTTCTTTAAAACAATACGAGTTTATAGTTCCTTTGCTAAAGGTACTTTTAAAGCTCTTTCATCTTATAAAGCCAATCTACTTATGGGGCTAATAGGACAATTAATTATGATAAGTGTTACTTATTTTCTTTGGATAGCTATTTACAGTAGCTCTCAAGAAGGAATTATGAATGGATTTACCCTAAAGGAAATGCTTACTTATGTTATGATTACACTTTTAATCGGAATCGTTACCAGTAATGATATAAGCCGAGAAATATCCTTTGAGGTTAGAGATGGATCAATTTCTACAAATCTGATTAAACCTATAAATTATAGGCTTAGAATAATTTTTATAGGAATAGGAAATTTTATATTTTTCTTTTTAACACTATTTTTGCCTGGTGCAATTTTAATTAGCGCTTACGCAATATATAATGGAATAAATATTAACTTAGCTTCAATATTTATATTTTTAATTAGTATTATTTTAGGATGTTTAATCAATATTTATTACTCTTATATTTTTGGACTACTATCTTTTAAGTTTTATAACATATGGGGAATAAGTCAAATTGCTAGAGCTATTATAATGCTTGTTTCAGGAGCCATGATTCCACTTACATTCTTCCCTGAAATAGTTCAAAAGTTATTTAACTTCTTACCATTTAGTTCAATTATATATACTCCAGCTATGATTTATCTTAACAAATTAAGTTACGTTGAAATAGCTAAATCCCTTGGATTACAACTTATATGGGTAGTAATTCTTATGATATTATCTAAAATTATGTGGAATAAAGTAATTGATAAATTAACTATTCAAGGAGGTTAGAATTATGAAAAGATACGCTAGAATATATGTGCAATTTTTGAAGCAATACCTAAAGACATTACTTGAATATAAAGAGGATTTTATATACGGTATTTTAGGATTTTTTCTAGTTCAAGCTACCTCTATAATTTTTATTTCTCTTATATTTAGTAATATACCCACCCTTTCTGGATGGAGTTTTTACGAAATAATCTTTATATATGGATTTTCTCAAATTCCAAGAGGAATTGATCACATATTTACTGATTATTTATGGATTTTTTCTGGTAGAAGTATAGTTCGTGGAGAGTTTGATAGATATTTATTAAGACCTTTAAATCCACTATTTCAAGTAATAGCTGAAAGATTTCAACCTGATGGCTTTGGAGAGCTTGTTGTTGGAATTATACTTGTTGTTTATTCTGCAATAAAGCTTAGTGTAAATATTACTCCCCTTTGGATTATAGGCTTTATAATTGCTGTTATAGGAGGAACTTTAATATATACAGGAATTAAGCTTGCCACAGCATCAATATCATTTTGGACTAAAACAAGCTTTAGACATGTTCAAATGGCCTATGGATTAAGTGATTTTTCTAAGTATCCTATAAGTATTTACCCAGGTGCTATAAAATTCTTATTAACATTTATAATTCCCTTTGCTTTTACAGGATACTACCCTGGAACATATCTACTTGGTAAGGAAAGCTTCTTCATGGGAGTTATACTAACTTTAATAGTAGGTATCTTAGCAATAGTTGTATCATATATGATATGGCTTAGAGGGGTTTCCTCTTATGAAAGTTCTGGAAACTAAAGATACTAAGCTATCTCTTAACATATATGTCTATAAGTGTTATCCTTAGCCGTGAGGTAAAGTAAATATACTAAACTATATGTAACTATAAGCTATTCTAGGTAGTCAATAATTTAATACAGAACTTAAAAAACCTCAAAATAAATTTTAAAAGATAATTTCTGTCCCTACTTCAATAAATATAAAAAGTACCTTTAATAAAATTATCTTTTAGTATTTATATAATAAAAAGAGGCTTACCTTAAAGCATGCTATGTGCTATAAGGTAAGCCTCCCTTTTTATCCATGTTCTAAGTAAATTTTAATTCTATGTTAAAATCAAAATCAATTACTACTTTTACTATTATAGTTTAAAAATTTAATTACACTTTTAAAGGTTTCTCTTGATTCTAGAATTGAAAATTTGAATTGATATTCATGCCAAAGACCTTTATTTTCAAAAAATCTTGAAAACACATTAACTCCTAAAGCTCTTAAAGAAGATGCTAACTCTTTTCCTTGATATAAAAAGGGATCAATATCTCCGACAGTTATAAAGGTACTTGGATAATTAGTGGTTATATTTTTAATAGTAGCTAGCTCATCTATTCTTTTATATTTTTCAAAATTGCTTTCTCCAGTTAATGCTTCCATATAAGTTTTTATACCTGGAAACTCAGTTGATCTAAGAGTGTCCATATTATATAATCCACAAAATAATATTACTCCCTTTAAAAACTTATTTGTTATACTTGGTTTTAAATTCATTTTCTTAGATAGTTCTCCATTACTTATAATTGCAGCTAACTGACTAGCCATCTGAGCTCCAGCAGAATCTCCTCCAATAAAAATATTCTCCCTATCCCCATTAAAGTTCTCTGCATTTTCAAAAACATACTTTAAAGCTTCATTACATTGAATTATTTGACTTGGATATTTATACTTTGGTGCTAAGGCATAATCTATGTTAAACACAACAAAACCTTTATTAGCCAAGGTCATCATATAATTCTTAACAGTCTCCTTACTATTAGCTATATATCCCCCACCATGTATCCACATTAATATTGGCGCCTTTTTATTAAGATTCTTAGGATAATATATGTCTAACTTATTCCCCTCTAAAATTGATGATTCATAAGCTATATCTTTCTCTATTACTAGGTTACTAACTATCTCATCAAAGTTCTTTGGCTTTGGAAAAACCCCTAATTGAAAAACTGCTTTATAAATTTTACATGCTAAATTGCATTTAGCTACTTTTTCTAAAATTCCTGATAATAAATCTATAGTCCCTACATATAATTTTTTAAACCACATGCTAATCACCTTCTTAAGTCTCTTTTTCCCTTATAATATATTTAGCTTCCTAATAAAATACATATTTATTGTATTACATAATCAATTAATTTAAAATTTTCATTTTTACTCTTTTATCATCTTAAAGACAAAATAACTTTTATTTGTTTAGTAAAAAACTTAAAACATTTCAACTTAATTATAAAAAACTATATGTAACATAAATAATAATAAATAACTTTAGATTATAAATAGTAATTACTTAAATAATTAATATTTTTACTTATAGAAGATTCTAACATTTATAAAAGGCTATATCAAAACAATTTAGTAGTTTTAATATAGCCCTTTAAATTTAAAAATATTATGTTTACTCTACATAAAATTTATCACTTATTCCATTTTCTAAAACTTGTTTTGCATGACTCTTAGCTAACTCTAGTGAATGTAACTTTGCACTTCCACATTGTAATTCATTTGCTGCTGGTATTTCTTCTTGCTCTAAAACCTTAGATAGTGAATACTCTAAAGCTTCTATAATATCTTTAACATCAATATCTCCAAAACTAGTTAAATAAAAACCTGTTTTGCATCCCATTGGTGATATGTCTATTACATCATCTAATTTTTCTCTCATAAAACCTGCTAAAAAATGTTCTAATGTATGTATTCCCTTATCACTTAAAAGTTCTTTATTAGGTTGTACAAATCTCAAATCAAACTTTGAAACTATATCTCCTTTAGGCCCAATCTTTATACCTGCTTTTCTTACATATGGTGCCTTAACCTTTGTATGATCTAATTCAAAACTTTCAACTTTAACCACTTAACACATCTCCTTTAAACTATTATATAAATATTATCCGTTTATATTTTTACTTATTTTATTAAACAATTTAAAATTCTATTTTCTTTAATATCCATTAAAAAAGATCTGTACTAAAATACCTATCTCCTCTATCTGGAAATATTGTTACTATATTGCCCTTCTCTATTTTCTCAGCTAACTTTAAGGCTGCTGCAAATGCTGCTCCTGAAGATGAACCAACTATTAATCCTTCTTTTTTAGCTAATAATTTTACTGCATCAAAAGCTTCCTCATCATTTACTTTTATAACATCATCTACTAAGCTCATATCCATAGTTTCTGGAATAAAATTGTTTCCTATTCCTTCTATTTTATAAGTTCCACATTGTCCACCACCAATAATAGAACCTACTGGATCAGCTAATATTCCCTTTACTTCTAAAATATTTTCTTTTAAGAATTTTAATACACCAGAAATTGTTCCTCCGCTTCCTGCTCCAGCAACAAAATAATCAATTTGTCCATCTAATCCATCATATAATTCTCTACCAGTAGTCTCGTAATGAGCTAATGGATTTGCCTCATTTTTGAATTGATTTAATGATAATGAATTAGGAATCTCACTTAATAATGAATTTGCTAAATTTATAGCACCTTCCATCCCCTCTTCTTTAGGAGTATTTATTATTTCAGCACCTAAAGCTTTCATTATCTTTTGCTTCTCTATAGAAAATTTATCAGGAACTATAAATATTATTTTATAACCCTTATTAATAGCTGCCAAAGCTATACCAATGCCTGTATTTCCAGCCGTAGCCTCTATAATAGTGCTTCCAGATTTAAGTTTTCCTTCTTTCTCAGCTTTTTCTAACATATATATTCCAACTCTATCTTTACAACTTCCCCCTGGACTATTACCTTCTATTTTGGCATAAATATTTACTCCTTCTTTGGTACTTATATTATTTAGTTTTAATATTGGAGTATTTCCTATTAAATCTCTTATATCATTATAATATTTCATTTTTATCACCAGCCTTTACTAAAGCTTGTTGTATATCTTCTAAAATATCCTCTTTATCTTCTATACCAACTGAAATTCTTATTAACCTATCTGTTATTCCTATACGTTCTCTAAGTTCTAATGGCATAGCTGCATGAGTCATAGAAGCTGGGTGACATGCCAAAGACTCCACTCCACCTAAGCTTTCCCCAAAGGTTATAAGTTCTAAACTATTAAAGAACTTCTCATAATTATATTTCTTATTTAAAGTGAAAGAGATTATTCCACCAAAACCTGAAGCTTGTTTCTTTTGTATGTCATGTCCAATATGAGTTTTAAGTCCTGGATAATATACATTATCTATCCCCTCTAAATCACCTAACTTTTCAGCTATAAAATTAGCATTTAATTCATGTCTATCCATTCTTACTGATAAAGTTTTGATTCCTCTTATTAGTAAGAAGCTATCAAAAGGTTGAAGTATTCCACCAGTAGAGTTTTGTATAAAGTGTATTTTCTCTCCAAGCTCTTCATCTTTCACAACTACAAGCCCAGCAACTAAATCACTGTGCCCCCCAAGATATTTAGTTGCTGAATGAATAACTATATCTGCCCCAAGATTTAATGGATTTTGAAAATATGGAGTCATAAATGTGTTATCTACTATTGTTAATAAATTATACTTTTTAGCTTTATCTGATGTTATTTTTATATCTATAACATCTAACAGAGGGTTTGTAGGTGTTTCTATATAAATAGCTTTAACACTCTCGTCAATTTTTTCTTCAATATTTTTAAAGTCATCAATTATTTCATATCCTATCCCAAAGTTAGAGAATATCTTATCAATTACTCTAAATGTTCCACCATAAAGATTATTAGTAATTAACAATTTATCTCCACTTTTAAATAAACTTAATACTGCAGTAATTGCTGCAAGGCCTGATGCAAAGGCAAACCCTCTTTTTCCATATTCTATATCCGCAATTAACTTTTCTAATGATTCCCTAGTTGGATTTCCTGTTCTTGAATATTCATATCCACTATTTTCCCCAAAAGATCTTTGCTTGTATGTGGATGTTTGATATATTGGAATATTTACTGCCCCAGTTTTTTCATCTATACTTATGCCCCCATGTATTAATAAAGAATTCTTCTTCATAACTACATCTCCTTTTATTTATTGCTCTAAATAATATATTTAAATTAATTTTTTCACATACCACTATTTTTTAGCTATTGCCATAAAAATACCTGGTTCTATCACTTCCCCAAAGGATGATTCTCCACGAGCAACTAATCCTGTATTTTTTATACTTATATTCTTAAATCCCGCTTTTTCAAACCAATTTATTAATTGATCATAGTTAAAACCTAACCAAATATCAAACATTTCCTCTCTAGCCCACTCTCCCTTGTGTTCTAACACATCAGTTATGACCACTTTGCCATTAGGCTTTAATACTCTATTCATTTCCTTAATAGCTTTATCAGGATTAGCTACATGGTGTAATGCCATATTCATAAAAATTAAATCTATGGAATCATCAAAGAGTGGAAGATTCTCAAGTTCTCCTTTTATGGGATAAATATTATTTATCTCATTTTCCTTGGCAGAACTATATAATTCTTTTAGCATGTTCTTAGATGAATCCAAAGAAAAAACTATATTAGCTTTCTTTGCAATACCAAGACTTATAAAACCTGTACCTGCTCCTAAATCAGCAATAACTTTATTGCTAATATCTACAGAGTTTATTGCCATTTCTCTTAATTCATCCTTAAAATAGTCTACTCTCATTTTATTCCATTCTTTAGCTATGGAATTAAAATATTTTACTGAATTCATTTTATTAGCCCCCTAATTAAAATTTAAATAAACTATAATTTTTTAAATTGATTAATTTTCAAATAATGTAATAGAATATATTTGCATTAAAACAACTATATAAAGCAAATTTAAAATAAAAAAACCTCGTCTCTATAAAAATCTATAGAGACGAGGTAACTCGCGGTTCCACTCTAATTCAGATATAAAAGATATACCTGCACTCAAAATTTAGCACTAACATGCCTAATCACTATAACGGGTGATCCCGGAGAACCCTACTAAAAATTTCGGATTTCTGCTCCAAAGTGCACTTCACATTTCTTCTAAATAGAAAACTCTCACCATCATTTTCCTCTCTGTAATTTTCCAAAATGCTACTTTACTTTTTCAATGCATTTATATCCTAGTAATTCTATCTGAAAACTAGCAATTTTTATTAAATTTTAATATAATTCATATTAAAAATCAATACCTTTTTGAATTTATTTTTAAAAATTCATTAACTTTCTTAAAATAAAACCTCTTATGTATAGATTTTTTATTATTACACAATATAAATTCTATATTTAATACTTTCTATAATCACTCTTTTAAACTAAGTTAACATAAATTATTATTAATTGACTTCCTATACCAATATCTGTTACAATTTGTTTATTATTTTAATAAAAATTTTTATTTTTAGATATGGAATATTAATAAATAATTTGTATTAAATTAGTTCTTATAAACTTATATTAAAATTTAAAAGGAGGAAATAAGATGTGGAAAGAATTTAAAGAGTTCGCCATGAAAGGAAATGTAATAGACCTAGCTATTGGTGTTGTTATAGGTGGTGCTTTCGGAAAAATTGTAACTTCATTAGTAAATGATATTATAATGCCAGTAGTTGGTAGCTTAGTTGGAAAAGTTGATTTTTCTAACTTATACATAAACTTAAGTGGACAACAATTTAACTCATTACAAGAAGCTCAAGCTGCTGGTGCTGCTACTATAAATTACGGACTATTTTTAAATAACTTAATTAACTTCTTAATAATAGCATTTTCTATATTTATAGTGATAAAACAAATAAATAAGCTTAAAAACTTCACTATGAAAAAAGAAGAAGTTAAAGTTGAAGCTACAGAAAAAGATTGTCCTTATTGCTATACTAAAATAGACATAAAAGCTACTAGATGTCCTCATTGTACATCTGTTTTAGAAGAAGCTACTAATTAATCTTCATAAAAATACATAAAACTTATTTTAAATAAAATTTAAGGCTGTACCATCCCTCTTAAACATAGAAATTATAAACAATAGTTTTATAAATTCTATATTTGAGCTTTGATACAGCCTCTATTTATACTATTTTAAGTATTTTTTTATTTATTTTGTAAGTTCACTGTGTAATTTCCAGTGCCTGAGCTTTCAAATTGATAAACACATAAGTAATATTTACCTGGATTTAACTTACAAGTGTTACTTAATTTATTTCCATCTTCATTAGCGTAATCTACATAATTGCTTAAATCATCAGCTGAATATAATAACCAGTTCATTTTTATATTGTCTGAGTTTTCAACCACTATGTTTAAGTCACTTGGATTTTGTATGTCTATGCTATAAATATCCTTAAGATCATGATTACTTAATGTTCCAAGTATTTTGCTATTACTATCTACCTTCATAGCTTTATCAAAATCATTGTTATTTTCAACTTCTTTTATAGCATCCTTTTCTGTTTCTTTAACTTCATTTTTAAGGTTTCCTTTTACATTTACTGTGTAAGCTCCTGATTGATTATCATAAGTATATACACTTAAATAGTATCTTCCAGGTTCTAAAGTCTTTTCACCCTTTAATTCTGTTCCATCATTTCTAGTTGCATATAAAACATAATTGTTTAGGTCTCCCTCTTTATAAAGTGTCCAAGTTATTCCTACTGAATTTAAATTATTAAGAGTGATTCTAACATTGCCTCTTTTAGCTACATCGAAATAATATTTATCTGAATAATCCTCTTCTGACAAAGTACCCTTAACTAACATATTAGATTTAGCTATTTGGTTAGCCTTTTCAAAATCATTGTTAGGCTCGCTTTCATTTATAACTTCAACAGGTTTATCTTCTACTACTTTTATCTTTTTACTTTCAGTATTTATTCCACCGTTATTATCTGTAACTGTTAATTTTACTTCATATTCTCCAGTTTTATTATACTTATGAGTGGATTTAGCCTCATTAGATTTTTCTCCATCTCCAAAGTCCCATTCATAAGCTTTGATTTCACCATCTTCATCTTTTGACTCTGTTCCATCAAAGTTTATTTCTTCTTCAACTATTACTGAAGAATCAGATTTTATAACAGCCTTAGGCTCTTTATTAACATGAACATCAGTATTTGTATCTGTATTCATTCCATGGAATACAACATCGTAAACATAGTTACCATTTTCATCTACTTTATGGTTTACAAAGTATGCAGTAACTGTTTTATAACCATTCCAGCTCTTTTTAGATAATTCTTTTAATATATCATTTAACTTAGAATTCATATCTTTCCAGTCATTTTCTTCCCCTTGACTTCTTACCCCTATATATGTTCCTCTCATATCGTAAGTAGTAAAGAATTGAGACTTTTCAACATTACTAGAAAGATCATTTATATTTGAAACTTCTTTTATGTCCTTAGTTATTTCATTTATGTCCTTAGCTTCATGTCCATTTACATACTCATCTGAAACTAAAGGAACATCTAAGTTATCAATATTGTTTATTAAAGAATCCATATAATCTTGATATCTATCATTTAAACCGTAATCACTACTCATTGATGCAATATAATCTTTATAACCAGATATATCATTATTCTTTATGTAATTTGTCATCTTATTAAACATTCCCATGTTATTGTTGTACATGTAGTTTGATAGAGCAAATCCATAATTATAGAAATCCCATGAGCCATATTTAGCATGTAATACACCATATAAAGACATTCTATTATTTCTATCGTAAGCTAATCCTTGTGTAACTGATTTTCTTGGTTTTATTCCATCAGTTCTAGTTGAACCTGCAAAGAACTCTGCTGTTCCTTCTTCATACCAAGTTAAAACTCCCTCTTGATAGAATTCTCCCTGTCCCCACATTCCTGGAACTACATATCTACCTTGAAGATAGTGAGTAAATTCATGACGGAATAATTCTTCTAATGTATATATACTTTCCTCTGGTGTTCTTTCATAAGTAAAGAAAGTTCCTATGTTTTCAATATATATACCACCATTATCAGTGCTAAATCCATTTATTATACGATTTAATTTATACTCTTCTGGTGAGTTATAAATAACAACAGTTAAAACATCATCTGGATTCCCCTCTTCTAAAGCCTTATCATTTTGAACTACTCTCATGAATTGAGCCTTAACTTCCTTTGAAGCCCAGTATAATCTTTTTATTTTCTCTTCTGTTACTTTATCACCAGCTTTTACTACAAATTTGCCATCATCAAAAGTGTATGTTTTTGGAAGATATTTTTCCCTTGCATCTGCTTTTATCTTATTGAAATCTATATCATTTCCTGATGAATCTTTACCACCAAAATTTAGATCTAAATCATTGGCAGCTTCAATATATTGATATGATAAATAAGGATACTCCTTCATAGCTCTTTCTAAAGCTTCTTGAGATATTGATGGGTCTTTTCTAAACTTACCCATTCTACCTGTGTAATATAAGGCATTGTTCACAAGCCAAGAATTATCATTATTTAACTTATCACCTATTGTACATAAACTTTCTAATCTTTCCATATATGGATCTATTCTATTATAGAACTCAGTGTTTTTAGCATCATATCCCTTAGTATTGTATATTACTGAATTAGTATAATAATCAATACCTTTCATAAGGTTGAATACTGCATTTCCCTTGCTATAGTTAGAACCATATTGATCTATGTTATCTTTAAAATCACTTAAAACATATATGCAATTATTGATAACTTCTGGATCTGCTGAAGTATTCCCTATAAGTCTTCCTAAAGCCTCAATAACTCCATCTTGCTCTTTTGTTCCTAATCTAAAATTACTATTATATTGAATCGCTTTCATAGCTGGTAAACACTCATTTTTTAACTGTGGTGTATTTAGGTATGATAATTGTTTATTATAAAATCCTAAATAATATCCAGCTCTTAAAAATTCAACTAAAGTTGGAATTCCCTTATCATCATCTGCTGTATAAGTTCTTCCACTATCCTCTAGACCATATATTATAGCTTGTACACGATCTCTATCACTAAAGAAGGTATATGAACCATCATTAAAATTAAATAAATCTGGTACGTTTTCATAACTTATTGTTTTTATTAATTCAACTAGATCACTATAATTCATTCTATTAAGTTCATCGAATGTATAAATCTTGTTGTTTCTTGCTCTTGATGGAGCAATACTAGGTCCTAATGGTCTATTATTGTCTGTAGCTACCTCATTATTTAATTCTGTTTTAGAAATCTGATCAGCATTAATTTCTCTAGTAATCTGTCCATTATTACTATTCTCTACCTTTTTATCAGCTGCAAGTACTTTAAATGAGCTATTAAATAAAATAAATGCTGCTAAAGTAAAAGTAGCTGACCATCTTTCAACTAACTTCAGTTTCGTTAGCTCTCCCCTTTTTAAGTTTTTTTTCATGTTTAAATGCCTCCTATATCTTAAATAATATTTATATAAATAAAACTTTGCTTATTTAAGCTGAAGTTTTCTTATATACATAATTTAAAATAACCTTACACATTTAAAAATCATTCACCATTTGTTATTAATTTAGTAACTTTTTTAAGTATAACATAAAATTTGTAATTTTTTATATTTAATTTCTAAATAATCCTATTATTTTTTGTTTTTTATATTTATTTTTTTAATATATTAATAACCCAAATTAAATGTATAATTATTCCAGTTAATTAAATAAAAAAATATTACGGTGATCCAATGTATTTTATTGGCAACTCAGTAAATTACACCATTCACCGTAATATTAAAAAGGTATTTTTTAGGTAATTGTTTAAGACTTTTTCTAAGCTAAAATACATTTATATTTCTTAATACTATTGAGCGCTAAAAAATATAAAATATTTTAGTCCATGAATTTTTTCGTATAATGATTAATTATACAATGCAACATTTAAGCTATTAATATTTATTTTTAACTCTTTATAGAGTTAATTGCTTTTAATTAAACTCTCAAGGAATCTAACTCTTTGAATATCTGTTGAGTAGCATTAACACTTCTACATAAAACTAAGATATGATTTTTTTTTGCTACTGTTCCAGCTATTCTTCCATCACCAAGCCTGTCTATAAACTCTCCAATCAAACTAGCCATACCATCTAAAGTATTAACTGATATAAAATATTCTTGCATAGATATGCTTCTTACAGAACTCTTAAATATACTTTTAAACTTTTTAATAAACTTATCTTCCTTTGTAACTATATATCTATGCTCATGATTTTTAAAACTTTTTCTAATTATATTCATCTCATGAAGATCTCTTGACAAAGTGGCTTGAGTTACATTTATTCCGCATTCTTTTAACTCAATTATTAATTCTTCTTGTTTACAGATACATTTGCTCTCTATTATATCTAATATTACTTCATGTCTTAAAGATTTCTCTAAATTACTCATAATATCTCCTTTGCTACCCTTTAACCCTGTATGTATGCTATATAAACAATGAAATTAATATATATGGGCAATTTTATTTAACTATTTTTGTTCCTGATTCTCCTCTTAAAGCAGCTTTAGCATTAGTTAAAGATGCAATTATAGCTACCTTTTTGTCTCCACTTAATACAAACTTCTTACAAGCTTCAACCTTTGGAAGCATACTTCCTGGTGCAAATTGACCTTCTTCTATATATCTATCTACTTCTTCTAAATTGATTTCTTTTAAAGCCTTTTGATCTGGCTTATTGAAGTTTACACAAACTCTATCAACTGCTGTTAATATTAATAATGCATCTGCATCTAATATTTCAGCTAATTTTTCAGCGGCAAAGTCTTTATCTATAACTGCTGGAACTCCTTCTAGTCTATCTCCATCCTCTACTACAGGGATTCCACCTCCTCCGCAAGCGATTACAATGAAACCACTATCTACCATAGTTTTTATAGCTTCTTTTTCTACTATATCTACTGGTTTTGGTGAAGCTACTACTCTTCTGTATCCTCTACCAGCATCTTCTTTCATAGTATATCCTTTATCTTTTTCTAACTTTTCCGCTTCCTCTTTTGTATAGAAAGAACCTATTGGTTTAGTTGGATTTTTAAAACCAGGATCATTTTTGTCAACTATTACTTGAGTTGTAATTGTATCTACTGATTTTTTTATTCCTCTTTTTAATAGTTCTTCTCTAATTGTGTTTTGAAGATGATAACCGATATAACCTTCTGAAAAAGCACCAACTACATCAAATGGGAATAATGGGTTTCCATTGTCAACTTGATGTGCTAATTCAATACTAGCTAATATTTGTCCAACTTGAGGACCATTTCCATGTACTATTGATACTTCATGTCCATCTTCTATTAAATCAGCTACTGAAACAGCTGTTTGTCTACATGTTTCTAATTGACCTTCTGCACTTTTATCCTTTGAATCCTTTTGTAATGCGTTTCCGCCTAATGCTAAAACAATTTTCATTACTTTTTCCTCCTAAATTCTCTCAATTTAACCTTTAAGTTTTAAATTTATTTTATCTCTAAATAGTTATTGTTCCGTTAAATAACATTACTATTGCTATGATTGCTATAACCAAAACAATTATTGCTAGTATTTTTTCTTTTCCTACAAATACTTCGCCATCTTTATTATTCTGTTTCTTACCAATGTAGAAGAATATAATTCCTACTGCATATAATATGAAACATAATAATAAATATTTAAGTCCTGCTGCATAGCATAGCCATATAGCGTAAACAGTTGCTATCCCACCAAAGATTTTATCTCTAGTTCTTCCTGTAGGATCTTTATCGTAAGTTTCACCTGTTAGTGCTAACTTAAATCCATACATAGCACTTAAAAGATATGGTACCAATATAGCTGTACTAGCTACAGAGTACAAAGCTTGATAAGTACTACTTGCTACTAAAGTTAATATTAAAAATGCTTGTACTAATAAATTAGTTATTATTAATGAACCACTTGGTGTTCCCTTTTTATTTAATTTAGCAAATACTTTAGGTAATACCCCATCCTTTGCTGCTACATAAGGAATTTCTGCTGCAAGTAATGCCCATCCAAGAAGTGATCCAAATAATGAAATTATCAATCCTAAATTTATAAGAACTGCTCCCCATTTACCAACTGCAAATTCAAGAACATATGCCATTGATGGGTTTTCAAGACCTGAAAGTTTAACTCTGTCCATAACTCCAAGTGCCATTAATGTTATTAACATATATATTATTAATGTTCCTATAAGACCAAGTACTGTTGCCTTACCTACATCGCTTTGTTTCTTAGCTCTTCCTGAAACAACTACAGCTCCCTCAATTCCTATAAAGCACCATAATGTTACTAGCATAGTACTCTTTACCTGTGTTACAATTCCGCCTAAATCACTTGTACCCCAAAATTGGAAAGTAAATTTATCAAAATTAAACATAAATAATGAGATAACTATAAATAAGAATATTGGAACCAACTTAGCTATAGTAGTTATAAGATTTATAAGTGCTGCTCCACTTACCCCATTTAATATTAGTAATGTAAATGCCCAAAGTAATACTGATGCACCAATAATAGATGCTACGTTATTTCCTGCACCAAACATAGGTAGGAAATAACCTACTGCTCCAAATAGAAGTACTGAATAAGATACATTTCCTATCCATGCACTTAACCAATATCCCCAAGCTGAATTAAATCCTATGTATTCTCCAAACCCTGCTTTCGCATAGCTATAAACACCACCTGTTAATTCAGGCTTTCTGTTAGCTAATGATTGATAAACAAATGCTAAAGCTATCATACCAATACCTGTTATAATCCATCCTATTATAACCGCTCCAGTACCAGCTCCCCTTGCCATATCTGATGGAAGGTTGAAAGCTCCGCCACCAATCATAGAACCAACTATTAAGGCTGCTAATTGAGCAAATCCTAATTTTTTTGGTTCATTATGTTGCTCTGCCATATAACTTCACCCACTTTCATATTATTAAAAACAGGGCAGCATTTATAATACAATGAAAGGAAAATTCAGTTATTAAAATTAAATAATTTAAATGCTAATTATTCCTTAGATGATATTATAAATACAGCCCCTTAAGAAAATTTATTATCTTCCAGCAGTTGCTACCATTACTGCTTTGATTGTATGCATTCTGTTTTCAGCTTCATCAAATACAACTGAATTTTTACTTCTAAATACTTCATCTTCAACTTCTCTTATATCAAGACCTAATCTATCCATCATATCTTTACATACTTCTGTATCTTCATCATGGAATGATGGTAGGCAGTGCATGAATAAAGTATTCTTATTTCCTGTTTTATTCATCATTTCTCTAGTAACTTTGTATGGAGTTAATAATTTAACTCTTTCTGGATATAAGCTTTCATCTTCACCCATTGATACCCAGATATCAGTGTAGATAACATCTGCACCCTTAACTGCTTCATCAACATTTGAACTAAATTCTATAGTTGCACCAGTTTCTTTTGAGTATTCTTGCATTTCTTTAAGAATATCTTCATCTGGTTTTAAGCTATCTGGTCCAAGAGCTACAAAGTGCATTCCCATTTTAGCTGCACCATACATTAATGCATAACTCATGTTATTTCTTGTATCACCAGTAAATACTAATTTGATTTCACTTAATGGTTTATGTGCATGTTCTTCTATTGTTAAGAAGTCTGCTAATATTTGAGTTGGATGGTCAGCGTCAGTTAATCCATTCCATACTGGAACACCTGCATGTTTAGCTAATTCTTCAACAGTTGATTGTTTGAATCCTCTAAATTCAATACCATCATACATTCTTCCAAGAACCTTAGCAGTGTCTTCTATTGATTCTTTTTTACCCATTTGTGAGTTAGTTAAGAATGTTACATGAGCACCTTCTTCAGCAGCTCCACATTCAAAAGCACATCTTGTTCTAGTTGAAGTTTTTTCAAATAGTAAAACTACATTTTTACCTTTTAAGCTATCTCCTAATATTCCAGCTCTCTTTTTAGCCTTTAAATCATGAGAAAGATCTAATAAATATCTGATTTCTGATGGTGTAAAGTCTTTTAATGTTAAAAAGCTTCTTCCTTTTAAGTTAACTGCCATTTTGAATTCCTCCTAATATTAAATATTCTTATATACATTCTTTTGTAGGTATGAGAATATTAACTTTTTTTAAATTTCTAATAGTAAATTGCCAATTAAATATTATTTTATAAATCTTCTCTTATTAGAGGCATTGACATACATCTAGGGCCCCCTCTACCTCTTGATAATTCAGATGAAGGTATAACATGTAACTTAATTCCTTTCTTTTCTAAGATTTCATTAGTTACATAGTTTCTTGAATAAACTACAACCTCTCCTGGAGCAATAGCAAGTGTATTTGAACCATCATTCCATTGTTCTCTAGCAGCTATTATTTCATCTCCGCCACCACATTTTATTAACTCAATATCTCTCTTTAAGTATTTCTTTAGTATATTTTCTAAAGTATCACATTCTTCAACTGCAATTAGTTGTCCATCATTTTCTGGATCTTTAGTTATGGCATAAACTTCTAAAGGTCCTACTATGCCAGGGTGAACTGTAAACTTATCATAATCAACTTGAGTAAATACTGTATCTAAATGCATAAATGCTCTTGATACTGGTATTTTAAATGCTAATACAGTTTTAAAACTTGTATCTGGATAGTAAAGTAACTTTCTAGCTAATTTTTCAACTGATTTTGAATCAGTTCTTTGTGATATACCAACTGCTAAAATTTCTTTTGAAAGTATTAATTCATCTCCACCTTCAAGAGAAGTTTTATCATCTCTATTGAACCAGAATGGAATATCCTTTCCTTCAAATCTTGGATGATGTCTAAATATGTATTTAGCAAATATTGTTTCTCTATTTCTTGTATCTGTTCTCATATGGTTTAATGTAATACCATGTCCAATTGTTGCAAATGGATCTCTTGTAAAATAAAGATTTGGCATTGGATCACATACAAATGGATATACATTATTTACTTGGTCATATAATGATTCTCTGTGGTAATCCTTAAGTTCTTCCTTTCTTACACCAGCCATCATCTTATCAACCATTGCTTTATTATCACTAAATGAGTTGAAGTATTGAATTAATGCTTCTTTTAATCTTTCGCTTTCAACTCCAGCCTCATCAATAAATTCACTTATAAATTGTTGTTTAACCTCATCACTAGTTCCTATTGCCTCAGCAGCAAGAACTTCTAAATAAAGCACTTCTACTCCTGCTTCTCTTAAAGTTTGTGCAAAAGCGTCGTGTTCTTCTCTTGCAACTTTTAAGTATGGAATGTCATCAAATAGTAATCTATCTAATAGATCTGGTGTTAAGTTTTCAATTTCTTCTCCAGGTCTATGTAGTAGAACTGTTTTTAATCTTCCTATTTCAGAAGTAACGTTTAATGCTCTGTCATCTCTCATAATATACCCTTCCTCCTTTTAACTTTTAGGATTTTGTAGGTCGTTGTCCTTCCTACACCTATGTTATACACCCCTAACAAAACGATTTCAAACCATATTTTGGAAATTATTGTATATAATTTTTTATTTTTATTCAGAAAAAATACTATCTAATAAACCGGTTAATCAAGCAAATTTTGTAAAATCCATATATTGCAATAAATATTAATAATTACTTTTTATTGAATATATTATGTATAATCAATGAATAATATTTTAAAAAAAATTTAATGTTATGGTGTTTTTCTATGAAAATTAGCTTTAAATTCAATAAAAATATTTTAAAATCTTATTGCTTTTTCTATAAATTCTTGTCTTATAAATAATAAAAATCTATAATTCTTTAGTTTAATCTCTGCTAAAAAAACTATTTATAAAATAAAAACAGGCAAGTTTTCACTTGCCTGTCTCATATAAAAAATTCAATTTTGACTAAAAGTATTCAGCATTACTTTTTATCTTATTAACCTATTAAACTAACTATAAGTTAATAATACTTCAATTATCTTCTAACTATTCTAACTCCATAAGGTTCTATTTCCATTTCCTTAGTTACCTTTTCACCAGTTAACATATTTGTTAAATCAAGATCCTTAATGTCTATTGTTTTTTCTTCTGATGAGAAGTTCATTAAGAATACAAACTCGTTATTTTCATCCATACGAACTTGAGCATTAATTCCCTTTGGTAAGTCAATTTCTATAGCTCTCTTTAAAGTTAACTTCTTAGCTAAGCTTGAGTAGAAATCTGATAAAAACTCATCATTATTTCTAAATGCTATATAGTAAGCTTGTCCCTCTCCAAAGTTGTTACAAGTTAAAGCTGGCATTCCTTTGTAGAAGTCTGTTTTATATGTTGCAAGAACTTCAGCTCCTTCTGAGTGAATTAAGTCACAGAATATTCTAGCTTCATATTCACCTTTCATTCCTAAGCTATTTCCCTCTTCAATAGAAACATAGTTTACATCTTCATCATAAAGTGCATCTAATTCTTCTGCCCAAATTCCTGTAACTTTCTTTAATGGGCCAGGGAATCCTCCTAAGAAGCAAAGATCATTCTCATCAACAATACCACTCCAGTAAGTTGTTACTAAAGTTCCTCCATTATTTACGAATTCCTCTAATCTTTCTCCAACACCTGGTCTTACCATATAAAGCATTGGTGCTACAACCACCTTATATTTTGAAAAATCACAATCCATGTTTATAACATCTGTTGGAATTGACATATCCCAGAAAGCTTTGTAGTGTTTTTGACAAGTTTCAAAGTAATCCTTTTGCTCTATTCTAGGACCTTGAGCATCATTTATTGCCCAGTAGTTTTCCCAATCGTAAATAACAGCTACTTGTGGTTCTACAGAAGTTCCTATTACGTCATCAAGTTTTGATAGAATTTCTCCAACCTTAGTTACATCTCTAAATACTCTTGTATTTTCATGTCCACAGTGATCAACAATAGCTCCATGGAATTTTTCTGATGATCCTCTACTTTTTCTCCATTGGAAATATTGAACTGTATCTGAACCATGTGCTACAGCTTGAAGAGAAGATAAAACGTGCATTCCTGGACGTCTAAGTTTTGCAACTGGTTGCCAGTTTGTTGAACTTGGTGAACTTTCCATCATCATAAATGGCTTACCATTTAAAATAGCTCTATTTAAGTCATGAACAAATCCAATTCTACTACCTTCATGGTCATCTGTTCTTTCACCATGCCAGTAAGGATAGTTATCCCATGATACAACATCTAAGTAAGGAGCAAATTTCCAGTAATCTATTCCTCTAAATAATGAAATATAGTCATGGAAGTTAGTAGTTACAGGAATATCTGGTGTGATTTCCTTTAATATGCTTCTTTCATGCTTGTAATAATCTAAAGTTTGGTGAGTAACAAATCTCATCCAATCTAAGTTTAATCCATGAAGAGCTGGTTCTCCATGAGGAGCTGGTGCCTCTATTTCATCAAAGGAAGCATATGTATGGCTCCAGAACTTAGTCCACCAAGCTTTATTTAATTTATTTATATCATTATCATATTTCTCTCTTAAGAAATCTCTAAAAGCTTGTTCACATAAAGGACAATAACATTGACCTTCAAACTCATTTGAAATGTGCCATAAAATTAAAGCTGGATGATCTTTATATCTTTCTGCTAATAATCTGTCTATTATAGCAATTTTCTCTCTATATATAGGAGATGTGTAGCAATGGTTATGACGCTCTCCATATAAGTTTCTTACTCTGTTTGGAGCAACTCTTAAAGTTTCTGGATACTTGTGAGCCATCCATATTGGTTTAGCTCCACTTGGTGTAGCAAGTATTACGTGGTTTCCATTCTTATGCATTAAATCCATGATTTCATCTAACCATTCAAAGTTAAACTTACCTTCTTCAGGTTCTAACATTGTCCATGAGAATATTCCTACAGCTACAACATTTGTATGAGAAAGCTTCATTAATCTAACATCTTCTCCCCATATGTTAGGCATATCAATCCATTGTTCTGGATTGTAGTCTGCTCCATGAAGCATTTTTGTTATTTTAGAACTTATTGGTCCATAATTTTTCAAAATAATCCCTCCATTTTACCAAGTTAATCATTTTCTTCTCTTATTAATCTATAAAGTAAATTGTGTATTTCTAAATAAGTTTATAGTTATAGGAATAAGCTATATTTTTATAGCTTATTCCTTAATTGATATCTTTTAAAACCCTGTGATTACTATAATTAAGCTATTTCTGAAACCTCTTCTTCGTCCCATTCATTAGCTACAGCTTTTCCAACTTTCTTTTCATATTTTCTCCAGCAGATTTCAGCAAACCCTAAGAAGAATACTAATCCCAATACATTGTATAAAAGTACGAATACAGGATTTGTTGCACCTTCTGCTAATGTTCCATTAAAGTAAGCTGCAAAGTCTTGTGGAGCTGGAATTGAAGATATTACAAATACGAATACGAATAAAGCAAGTAATAATACCCCAATTGCTATTCCAAAGTTTTTAGATCCAACCTTGAATGATCTTTCCATATCATCTTTCTTAGCTCTTAATACAATGTATCCAACTAAGAAGAATAATACTGGAATTAATGAAGTTGAAGCAGTCATGTTTATTAACATTTCAAGTAAGCTATCAACTGAACCTATTCCTAAAGCTGGTACTAATAGTAATACTGTTACTATTACAGCTTGTACATATAAAGCATTTACAGGAGTTCCTTTTTTATCTGTTTTAGCAATCCATTTACCAAAGATTCCTTCAGGAATTTCAGAGAATAATACTTTAACAGGAGCTGCAGTCCATAAAACTAATGAACCTAAAGAAGCAAGCATCATTATGAATCCAACTATGTTAGTTATTATATTACCTACTCCATAGTTTGCACCTAATATTGCAAAGGCATCAAATAAACCATTTGAGAAATTACCTTGTAATACTTCTGAAGGTACAACTAAACCTACTGAAACAGCTCCAAGTGCATATAAACCACCAACTATAGCAGTTGAAATTACCATTGTTCTTATGAATGTTTTATTTCCACCCTTTACGTCTTTAATATATACACCTATACTTTCAGCACCACCTACTGCTTGTAAAATCCAAGCTAAAACCATGAAATATGACCAGTTAAACTTAGGCATAATAGTTTCTGCTGTAAATTCTTGAGCTGGAGCTTTTCCTAAGAATAAAATAACTCCAAAAGATAATACTATGAATCCTAAACCTAAAATTATTCTAGCTACACCAGATATACTTGTTATTTTTGAAATCCAAGATACACCCTTAGTAGAAATTATAGTTACTGCCCAGAATAATACTATTGATATAATAGAAATTAATACTGTTTTTCCATCAAATACATTTCTACCAACAAAGGTATAAGATGCATAAATTAATATTTTAGGTAATAGTGAAGTAAAGAAGAACAAGTTAACAAAGAAATAAGACCATGATCCTAAGAAGGCCCATCTTGCCCCTAAAGATTTCTTTATCCAACTATTTATACCTGATTCAGAATCTGAACTAGCTGAAGCAAACTCACCAATCATTAAAGCAAATGGTAAAAAGTAAAATACTGTACCAAATATGTATGATGGTATTGTAGCTAGTCCAATGTTTACACTACTATCAATTATGTTTCCGAATGAAAATACCGCTGTAAATGTCATAAGCATTAAAGCCCCTGAACTAAGCGACCTTTTTCTCTCACTCATCTTAAAAATCCCCCTCATATTTCATATTTTAAGTATAAAGTTTCCTTAGGAAACGTTTTCTGACATTATAATATCATTTTTTGTGAAAATGTTAATGTACAAAATTTGAATATTTAGTAAAAAAACTATAATTTTACTAAATTATTTTACTAAATTACCTTTAATTAAAATATTTTTAACATTAAGTATTAACCATATTTTTTATAAAAACCTATATTATTTGATATATCAACCAAAAACACTATTATTTTTTAATGTTTTCTCAGTATTTTTTGAAATTAATTATATTATTAATAAACAGATAAAAAATCAATTTTTATTTCTTTAAGTTTTTTAGTTAAAATTTACTCTTTATTATTTATTAGTGCATAAATATTATTTCTGTGAACTATATTGAAATTTAGTTTTTTATTTATTATTATCTTTAATAATTTATTATAATTTATATTTTTTTGATTTTATTGGAAAATATCTTTAAAGAAATCTTATAATTAGTTACTTTTAAAATGTTTATGTAGAAGTATAATAGTATTAAACTATTACTAAAATTTTTACGTATTAAATATTTACCATAAATAAAGATAAAATTTCTTTTAAAAGCATTTTTCTACTTAAATTCAGGATATTATTGGTAAACCATAATAATTTAGAAGTGAATTTTCACAATAGAATTATAAAAAATGAGAATAGAATTATAAAAAATAGATCTGTATTAAATTTAATTAGTTTTTATTTACTTTAATTTAGAACAAATAAAATTAATAATAAAAAAATAGAGCTATAATTTCTTTAAAATATCATAGCTCTATTTTCTTTAAATTGTATCCCCTTGCCCCATCCTCACTTATTATTAATAGTCATATGGTTGTAAATTGTAACTCTTAAATAGTACCCATGTAACTTGTTTGAGCATAAATTATAAAATAAGTATCTGCTCCTAGATACATATGTAACATAATTACCTTTTCTCCCAGGTTAGGATTTATGACCTCATTAATAAAAGCTACCAACATTTAAATATCTAATCCATTAAATCTATTGTCCAATTTAGACCTTGTAGTTTAGTATCAAGTTCCCTATATTCCTTAGAATATTTATTTATTTCTCTCTGCAATTGATCTACCTTCATTGCAGAAAATATTTTTATTTCAGTTTGAGAATATCTATTTACTTTTACTGTAGCTTCTTCAGCTATTTCTTTTAATATGCTTATCTTCTTTCCAAGCATATCTCTTTTTACAATTAAATCAGAAATACTTTCATTATTACTAGTTATGTAATTACTATTAGTTTTATTAATCTTTAAAATTAACCCCTCTAGTTCACTTACTTTCAACAATATCTCATCATATAGTGTATATGGGTTCTCAGAGGGTTTCTCACCTTCTTGAACTAATAAGTTTTGATTTATTCTATTTTTTAAACTCATTAATTCTTTTTGTAAATCTGCTCTTAAAATCAATGCCTCAGCTAATTTCATTTTAATCCCTCCAATAAAAATTTTATTAAACTCGGCTTCATAAAAACTTTTTTAATTCATATGAACCTAATACATGCCAACCAAATTTATTAGTTAGTAATATTCAAGTTAAGTCTAATATTTATTCTTATTATACAACTAAAAATTATTAAGTATATATAAAAAGATTCATTTATTATAAAAATAAAATATTGCTATAATAGGATAAAATATTATAACATTTTAATATTAAATACTTTATCCTATTAAAAATCTAAAATTATTATATTATTTATTATAATTAGCAAAGCATAAAACTTCTCTATTAAACTTATCTTTTTCATCACAGAATAAACCATATCAACTATTTTCTAATTTTATACTCTAGTTTTTTGGTAATTTAAAACTTAAATAAAAAAAAGAGAATATATCCAAAATATAAAAAGTTATTTTGATACATCCTCTAATTTTATAATTTAATTATTCCAATTCTAAATCATTTCCACGTATCTCATCTACTGTATGTATTTTGTAGTTTTTAAATAATAAATATCCTAAGTATCCACTACCTGCACTTACAACTACACAAGCTAGAGAAGCCATTAATACCTTAAATGCTGGATTATATGCAAACATTACAGCAAATCCAGCAATAGGGGTAGCTGTCCCTGGAGACATATTAGTAAGTCCCATTAAAACTATTATAACTCCACATAAAGCGCCACCAATAAAATTAGTTACATAAATAGGAATAGGGTTAGCAGTTATTATATCTGCTTGCGTTAATGGTTCTATTGCAACTGATATTGTATCTTTTTTGCTTCCAAACTTCATTTTTTGGAATAAGACAAAATTTAAGAAAGATGATCCAAAAACTGACAATGCTCCTATTGCCATTGGTGCTCCTGTTAGTCCAAGCATAGCTGTTAAAGCCATTGAACTTAAGGGTGCCGTAGCAACTACCGTTATAATTCCTCCAAGTATTATTCCCATTATTATTGGATTAGAGTTTGCTGAAGCTATTAAAACCTGTCCTATTTTTAATAAAGTAGAATCAACTACTGGTGCTGTAAAATCACCTATTATTCTCGTAAGAGGCGTAGCCACAACTATTATTACAATTAAATCTAAACCACTTGGTAATTTTTCTTCTAAGAATTTAACCACAAATGACATTAAATAACCTGCTATAAAGCCTGGTAATATTCCTAATCCTGAACATGATAGTCCTATTAAAACTGAATAAACTGGTGAAACTCCTAAAGCTAAAGGTACAAGAATTGCTGCTGCAACTCCTCCCAAGCTTCCATTAGCATCTCCAACCTTCTTCAAAAATTCTATATTTAGAACATTTCCAAAAAATGATGAGTGAAATGCCTCAACTAAAAAGCTTGCACATGCTGCTCCTGCCAATGCTCCCATAGCCTTCATTCCATGTGGCGCCTTATAACTAAATAAGGTAAACAATCCTAAAACTATTAATAAAAGCCCTGCCCCAATTAAAACTTGCATAAATTTTCCTCCTTAGTTTTTAAAAAACTTTTCTTTTAAACGTTTACTGATTGATTTATAATAAAATTTATTATTAACTATTAAATTTTTAATTTTTCATAAATTATTTACTTTAACTTCTAACAATATTATTTTATAAAGATTAATTTTTAATATTATTTTACAAATTATTAAAGTTATTTTATATTTTATACTAAATCACAAAAAAATCAAATATTTTTTAATAAAATAAAATTTTAAATTATAATAGGATAAAAAGTAGTAATTTTATTATATTCTATTATTTATCCTATTATTTAATTAAAATCTACTTATATAATATTATTTATTTAAATTAACAAAGCACAAAACTTCTCTATTAAATTTATCTCTTTCATCATAGAATAATCCATGTCCACTATTCTCAAATCTTTTGAGCTTGCTATGTTTTATGAGCTTTTTCTGCTGTTCTGCTAATTGAAATAAACATACTTTATCATGAATACCATGAATAATTAATGTTGGTTTATTTATTTCTCTCATATCTTGGAATAACTGCTCTTCACCAAGCCAAGTCTTAGCAATTTCTGCTGTTGACCACCCAGCGGCTTCAAAACCTAACTGCAAAAACCATTGTGAAAATGGATGGCTAACTTTCTTATAGAAAAAAATTTTCCCAAAGTTCTCTAGCATTTTAGGTCTATCATTATATGTTCCCTTAATTATATCTTCTACCGTTTCTCTTCTTATACCATATGGAAAGTAAGAACGTTTAATTAGGCTTGGTGCCGCAGCTGCACATAGCAAAAGTTTTTTCACTCCAAAACCTTTATGTCTAGACATATATCTAATAGCTATTGCCCCACCTGTAGAATGCCCTAATAATGTAAAATCACTAAGTCCAAGTGCTTGAATCACACATCTAAGATCATCACTTAATGTATTATAATCATATCCATGTAATGGTCTGTCAGATTTTCCAAATCCCCTCTGATCTATTCCAATACACCGACAATCATTTTGTGCTAAATAGTCAAACTGATACTCAAAAAGCTTATGACTTCCTGGCCATCCATGCAAAAAAACTATGGTTTCATTTCCTTCTTTATTAAGATCCTCTACATACAAATTTACTCCTGTTTCAACCTCAATATAATGTCCCATTATTTATCTCCTAAAATTATTCTTATTAATAATATATATTTCTATTTATTATTGTGACATTTTTAGGTGTTTTAATAAAAATATTTATATGAGAGTAGTTATAACTAAGCCTATAACCTCTTTATAGTATAAATAAAAAAATACTCAGCAATTATAATACTTTCAATTATAAAATAAAAACTGATTTTGACATAAGCCAAAATCAGTTTTTAACTTTAGATTAATTGTAAGTAATACTTGATCTAGGATATAATGTAGTTCCCCATATTGAAACATTTATATCTTTTGTTAATGGCACATTATGCTCATTTACCACAGTTCTCCACCATTCCCAAGCAAGACCTGTACACTCTCTTGCTTTAATCTTTATATTTCTTGCATTAGCATTTAAAGGGATTTGAGTAGAAAAATGAGCTGTTTTATCTCTATAATTTCCATCCCATGTTTTATGAGTTAAAACTTCATTTCCTTTTTCATCATAAGAAACTTCATCCCATGATACATCAAATTGTGCAACATAAGCTCCACTATGATCTAAGTTTATTTTTCCCTTAGAATATTCTGTAGAAGTTGTCTCTATATAGTCTGTTTTGTTATGAACAGTAGCAACTGAGTTATCTTTTAAGAAAACACTAGTATATGATATTGGATATGCTGGATTCTTTGTACTATAAGTTGCATTATCTTTAATTACTTTTCTTATTTCATCAAAGTCTTTAGTTACAACTTTATTATGTTCTTGTGCATCTCCACCTAAAACTACTGCTGTAAATGAACTACTTTCATAAATATCTTTATACTGTTGACTATTTTTTATATCAGTATTTTTTATAAGAGCTTTGAAAGCAGCTTGTACATCTTTACTATTAGATGTTGTTTCTAACTTAACATATATAGTTCTTCCATAGGCCACATTTGAAACCATAAGCGGTGGTGCTTCATTACTTACACCCTTTTGTTGCAATTCCTTAAATGTAACACTATCATCAAAAAGATCTGATGGATTATTTGGTAAGGCTGCACTTACTGTATAGAATATTTGCTTATATGCTAAAACCATAACCTTTTTCTCATTATTTGCTACTGCATTAAAGTCTATTCCAAGTGAGTTTTCAAGAACCTTAGAATTAACATTAAGTGCACTTGCTATTTGTGATTTGCTATAAACCATAGACTCTGAATATTGAGTTCTTGCTGGTAAAGTATGAGTAGATGAATATTTTTCATTCCACTTAGATACTAATCCATCAATGGCACCAGACACATTGCCATAAGTTGGATTATCAACTGTTACAGTATTCTCACCTTTTAATCCTGGTAAATCTATACTAAGATTAATAGGCTTTCTTTTTACCATTAACAATGTTGGTCTATTATCAACAAATGCTTCATCAGCAAGTTGTAATGCTCCTGGATATGTACGATCATTTACAGAATCAATTATTGAAATATCTACTGGGGCTGTTGTAAGTGATTTCTTCTTACGCTCTACAACTATAAATTTTTCACCTGCATTTTTACCTTCTCTTGGAACAAAACTTTGAATTGTGTCTCCATTTACAGCTAAAACCTGATTTCTGTTATATTTTAAACCTAAAATTCCAGAGTTAATACCTTCTTGATTAGTAGCATTCAATGAGTTCTGATCTGATTTAACAACATTTTTAGCATCATTTAATGTTGCAATATTCTCATACCCACTTAAACCAGCTGCAAAAGTATTAACTGGATTTAAAATACTTATTCCAACAATACATGACATAGCTAATATTGTTGAAGCTAGTTTTAACCTTTTCATCTAAACCAGTCCTCTCTCGCTTAATATTTTAATGAAACTAATTATACATTAATATTAATTTATTTTTTCAATTGCTTAATCTCAACTTTTTTTTATTTTTTTAAAATTTAAGAGTTAATTTTAAACTTAATTGAAACTTTTTGAACTTTTATGTAATTTACTTTGTAAATTATTAAAATTTCATGTTTTAGTTACATAATAATATAGCTAGTGCTAATCTTTTTATTTTAGTTGAAATGCTTGTACTTTTAAGTTATATTTTAAAATGTAATATTTACATATTTTATTGACAAAATACTTTGACACCTTAGGAAAATTTGTAATATATTAAACAAATTTTAAATAGAAGGGTTTAAACATGTTTAAAGAAGATTTACTGGAAACATCTGAGAAAGTTCAATATAACATTTTTAAAAAAGTATATGTAAATAACGGTAAAATTAATAAAAATAATTTATGTAATGAATTGAATATTTCTTTACCAACTCTAAAAAATCACTTAAAAAAAATTGAAGACTTATTAGATAAATGTTATAAATCAAAAGTAAAAATATCTTCTTCAAAAGATTTTATTTTTTTGAAATATGATACTGGAATAAGTCTTCACTGTTTAACAACTTGTTATATAGAAAATTCTCTTAAATATAAACTTTTAAAGTTTTTCTTTCTTAATTATCAAAAAAATTTTACTGGAATACAGCTTTGTAATCTTTTTAATGTAAGTTTAGCAACTTTAAATAGAAAAATATTAGAATGTAATCTAATTCTAAAAGAATTTGATATATCTATTAAAAACTATGAACTTACAGGTTCTCAATTACAAATAGCTTATTTTTATTATTTATTATTTTGGAATAACAGAATAGATATATCTTCTGTAGTATCATCTAATCACAACATAAGTGAAGTAATTGAAAAAATTTTTAATACTTCCCTAAAAATTAATGAAAAATATCCCTTATATACTTGGTTAAAAATTTTAATTATACGAAAAAGATTTTTTGTTGAAGACTTTTTTATGGATGAATTTACAAAAAAGAATTTAAAAATATTAGAAAATAATAAGATTTTTATAGAACTTAAAAATTTCTTTGAAAAAGATTCATTAAATAAATCCTCTAGTACATACTTAGCTTACTCTACCCTTTGCTTTATTTTAAGTTTTAATATAATCCCATATAAAGTTATTAAAGAAATTTCTATTATTAACGAAAGTACTCCCTTTAAGATTTTTACTTTAATGACTAGCGAAATGAGCAATTTATACACTACTCCACCTAGCAATTTTAATGATGAATTAAAGCTACATTTATTAAGTTTATGCTTTAAAAGTTACTTCTTCAAGGGAGTTTTTTATTCAAATAATAAAATTGTTACAAATTATTATTTAAATGAATTTACAAGTGATTCTAGAGAAAAATTTGTTAATAACTTATTATTAAAAATTAATTCTTTATATAAAGTAAAATATTCCTTTGACCCAGATTACTTTAAACTTTGCATAATATTAACCTTAAATTATCTTAGTGGAGTGTCCAAACATTCCCTTAATATAGGTATTTTATCTAGAATAGATAGTTTAATTCTTAACACCACTATCGATTATTTAAGAAAGTTTTTAAGAAGAAAATTTGATGTTATTGTGGAAGTTTATGATGAACATAAACAAGAAAACTATGATCTTGTAATTACAAACTTTGATCCCAATTACATACCAAAAAACTATAATAATATTTACATATTTTCAAATTTAGCAATACAATATGATTTAAATAATATTGTTAAAATTCTAAATGAAATAGAAAAAACTAAATTTGAAGGCTAAAGCAAAAAGGGCTTTATCAAAAATAATAACAAAATTTACAAAAACATTCAGAGAATTGCTAGATTTCGCTGAATATTTGTAATTTTTATTAAAAGTTGTTTTGATAAATGCCCTTTTAAAATTAATATATTTTTATAATTTTAAAATACACAATTTAAATATTAATAAAAGAATATATTGAAATTTATTTTCTCCTAAATCTTCCTAAATTCTATTTAACAAGTCTCTTACTTCCATAAGAGCAAAACCTAAGAGATTTTCTCCCTTCCAAGCTGTAGGATCCTCTATATTTTCATCATTGGCTCCCATTCCTATTCCCCAAATGCAATCATATGGACTTGCTTCAACTATTATTTTATCTCCTGTGCTTAATAAAAATTCTTTAATATCTTCATTTTGAGAAAACTTAGCTAAATTTCCTCTCTTAACAATTTCATATTTTTCTCTATTCCAAATCTCTTCATTGAAATTTTTAATCTTTCTTCCTAAGGCTTTTATTTCTGGTTGATTTTCAGTAACTAATATTTCTTCCAAAGTTTTATAATCTTTGAACAACCTTGCCTTTTCAGCCATCATATACTTCTCTGCACAATTATATAAAACTCCATCAATAGTAAAATCAGAAATATACCATTGACTAAAACACACCTTAGTTATTTTGTCACTTTTATTTTTTGTATGTCCCCAGAAAAATAAGAAATCTAAATTCTCTTCACTCTTAAATCTCTCGCAAATGCATTCTATAGAATATCTCATAATACCTCCCCCTTAACTTGCTTATATTCTAACCTAACTATAAAACTTTAAACAGACCTTTTTCTTAAAATCCCTTCTACTCAATGCTTATATTAAACACTTCTGAAGCCTTTCCATTGAACATATTATCATAAAACTATAATTCTAAATAAAAAAATGGAGTTACGTAAAAACTCTCATATAAAATTATAAATTTTATATATGAATTTTTATAAATCTCCATTTAAATAAAATATTAAAGTTTTTCCATGTACTTAAATACATCTTTTCTAAATATAACTCCTAAAGCACAAGCTATTAAGGCTATTACCCCAATAATCGCTACACCTACAATATTTCCTTCTGCTAAGTTTGCTCCCATAAAAGAAGATGCAACTAAGGCTGGTATTCTTCCTATCATAGAGAATATTATGAAGTGTCCTATTGTTATGTTACTTAGTGCACAAACCATAATAAGTGAATCTTTAGGTGCTCCTGGTAAAAAGAATAGTATTACCAAAATAAGCTTAAATTTAGGACTATTTAAAATCTTTTCTAATTTATCATACATGTCCTTAGGTACAAACCTTTGTACTAGCTTCTTTCCAAACTTTTGACATATGTAAAATAATATTGCAGATCCAACTGCTATACCGAAAAATGAAAGTAAAGTTCCTCCTAAGGCTCCAAATATGTATCCCCCAGCAGCTTGTATAACCTCTCCTGGAATAAAGAATATAACAACCTGTAATATTTGGAATATAAAAAATATTACTGCTGCCCATGGACCAAACCTTTCAAGATAACTCTTTACAACTTCACCATTAGTAATTAATTTATAAAAAACCATTATATGCTCTCTAGTTAAATAAAGAGTTATACATACAAATATTAAAACTATTATACTTAAAATTATTAAACTCTTCTTCTTCATAAATAAACTTAAATCTTAGATTTTCCTCCTTAAATAGTTTTTAAATTCTATTTTAAATAAGTATTTATTCTATCTATTATCTTTCTAAAACAAAGAACTATTTAAAATAAAATTACTGTCTAAAGTTAATATAAATTAAAATTATATATACTCTAAATTTAACCATATTAACTCTTTTTTATGTAAATCACTTGCAATTTTTTACATACATTATAACCTATAATACTGAACTTATATATTATAATAATCTTAAATTTACATTACATTTTTATTTAAGAACAAGTTGTTATAAAAAAAGAAGATATATCAAAATATCTTTTAATAAAACCTACAAAATATTTATAGAACCCTCTGACTCCATAGTTTTGTAAGTTTTATTATTAACTTTTGATACATCTTCTAATAATTCTATTTAAATATATATGATAAAAAACTTTAAATTCTTTAAAGCATAAGTCTTGTACTATAAAAGTTTAAAATCTATTTTTCATAGCATCTTAATATTCTTATATAATGATTTGCCTCTCTTAAAACATGATCAGAAAGAAGCGGTAATATTAAGGATTTTATATTACAATTCATTATTCCCTTTGTACCTTCTTCCTTAAAATCTCTTAATCTAATTGTTTCTTTTAAGGTTTCATGGGTAACATTTTCTATTGTGACATTTGTAACATTATTTAATTGTTGAATTAATTCATTAAACTCAAGGGCAAATTCATTTGCAGTATTTATTAATTCATATTCACTTGGATCAAGTAGTCCTCTTATAAATAGAGCATGTTCCATCATAATTTCATTCCAAAAAGATTCTGTCTTACTAATATTGACCTCATCTATATCTCTATTGCATTCAATATCATCTATATATGAACGATATAATTTAGCTTCTTCTATGATATGTTCAACAAGTGATGGATAATTACTTGTGAAAATCTTGCAACATAATACATCATCTAAAATTTTCATCTTAAGATCTATTAATTCATCTAATAACTTAATAGCCTTATTGTTAATATCTTTTACACAGCTTGCTACTTTAGAATCAATACTCTTTTTAGGAGCACACATCAAATCTTTTTCCATTGTTGTTATTTTAGAATTAATATTAATTCCTGTATAATGTTCTGTTTTCTTTTCTGTCTCTAAAGTGTAATCAGTAAAAACTTCTCCTGAATCTACTATGGATTGTCTAACCCTTCCCTTACTAAGCTTTACTACATCCAATAAAAGTTTCTCAAGATTTCCCTTGCACTTATCAAGTTCTTTAGCGAGTTTTGAATTTTTAGGTCCTAATCCTGCCTCTAAAAATATTGCATGTTCTTTCATAATTCTCATAAAAAAAAGATGTAATTCTAATGATGAGGTAACATATTTTTCTCTAGATATCATAATATTCTCCAATTTAATTTTTTATATATTATACTCTTAAAAGAACAATTGTGTTCTTAAGTGCAGAGTTATCTAGACTTATTTATACCTATTAAAATCTTAAGGGAAGTTATAAAAAATTATTAATAAGACTTATTTAAAGCTCATCTTAGTATTTTCTGCCTTTCAAAACTACTCTTTCCTATTAATAAAGCTTATTTTCACAACTTCCCTATTTATAATAAGTATTTATATTTTAATTTAGTAAATTAACTCAAATAATAAATTTGAATTTATTATTTATAGTATTCATTTTAAGCTAAATAACTTTTACTTATTACTCTTATTCTTATATTTAAATTTCATAATTAAAAATAATAAGAAAATGATTATTAGTAATGAAATTAATATTGTAACTATTAGTATTAGATTTCCATTTGAATGATTAAAAGTGCTTATTTCCTTTTGAATATGCTCTACATTACTTGGACTTAAATCAGTTCTCTCTCCTCTTACTAATAAACGTTCAGTATTAATTCCATAAGGATAACAAGTTAGTAAAGTTACATAGTCCTGGCCCTCTGATATTTTTAGTTCATCAATTTCATCTGGGTGAACAACTTTTATTTGATCCACTTTATAGGCAAGATCTTTTTTTAAAATGTGTAGGTAAAAAATATCCCCATCTTTTAGCTTGTCTATATCAGTAAAAAGTTTTTGGTTTGTTAATCCAGTATGAGCTGATAAGACTGAATGTGTATTTTCTCCTCCTACGGGCAATGATGTTCCCTCTAAAACTCCAACTCCCTTTTTTAAAATATCAACTGAAGTTCCATAGTATATAGGTAATTTAATATTTATGCTAGGAATTTCTATGTATCCTAAGACATCCCCCTGATGAATATTTAAGTAATCTGGCAATTCATTCTCAGCAGTTCCATTAAATAAATCTTCATTATATTTATTAATATTTTTTATTAAATCATCAACTTCTTCATCCTTAACATTATTTATTTTCTCTGTATAATCAGAAATTGTAGAAACTGCAAATTTATTATTTATGTAATTAGAAAAACTAGGATATAACAAAAATCCTAGAGCAATAAGTGTAATTAAAATTAAAATAGAAAAATATATTTTTTTTAGCCTTTTCAAAAAATCTAGTGCTATATCAAAATTCATTAGTTATAGGTTATTTTGATATGCACCAATTCACCTCCTAAAGTTTAATTAACCTAAAAGACGCAAATCTTCATGTCATAAAAAAACTTCTTTTTAATTTGAATTATAAAAAGAAGTTTTTATTTATATGCTCTATATCAAAATACTTTTATAAAACTTACAAACATATTCCGAGAATTACTAGATTTTAAGTGAAAGTCAAAATTTTAATTTGGAACCTTGAACTTATCCAATGGAACTTTAGTTACATTGGAGTCATTTTAATAATTATTACTTCGAAGATATTACTAAAGCTTCGAAACTTAAGTGAAAGACCAAATTTTTAATTTGGATTCTTGAACTTATGCAATCTAACTTTGTGAGATTGTATTCCTAAGAAATTAACAGTCTCAGCTTTTTAACGTAATATATTCTACGTAATAATTTAAATTCTAAAGCTCATCTAGATATTCTCTTCATACTGTTTGTAAGTTTTGTTATTGTATTTTGATTTATATCTCTGTATTTAATTTTTAAGTCTATTTTTAAGTTTAGTTCTTAGTTTTTCTGCTATTTTCAAATTTAGTGTAGCCAAGTCCTAGTATAGCTAAAACACAAACTATACTTAATAAGATAATAGCTATTTTTATAAATCCTGTGTTTCCTAATCCACCTGTTGATGGAAGAGAAAATCCAGCATGATTTTCTATTTGAACATTAAATAAGATATTTCCATCCTTCTCTGAAATATCATTTATTATTTTTCCTGCTTTATTACTATTAGAAACCTCTATAGTTGCAGCTCCTGTATAATTTCCAGACTTATCTTTATTAGCTGTAATTGTTACTTCTACTGGATTTTTTAATAAGCTATATCCAGATGGAGCTACTTCCTCTTTAATACTGTACTTTCCTTCTTTTAAGCCTATGAACGTTGTAACTCCCTTTGAATCTGTTACCCCATTTCCACTTAAAGAAACCACTTGTCCTTTTTCACCATATGTATATTTAGCTACTGTCTTTCCACTTTCATCTTTTACTGAAAACTCAGCACCTTGTAAAAGCTTAGAATTAAGTTCTGAATCAACCTTTGTAATACCCAATCCCCAAGTATAAGTAGTAACCTTATCAGTTAATTTCTTATAACTATCCTTAACATGTGGGTTATTAGTATAATCTAATTGTATGTTGTTAGTGTTTCCCACATTTTCTTGAGTGCTAAGAACTGCCTCATTATTTAATGTAGCTTGGTAATTTAAAGCTATTCCAGTTTCTGAATAAGCTTTTATATTATCATAATTAAAGTTAATTATAATAATTGTTGACCCATCTTCTTGTTTTTTTACATCTACAGTATAATCTGTATCCTTAGTAAAAACTTTATCTCCTGAAGTTACCTTAAAGCCAGTTTTCTCATCATATGTTAAGCCTTTGCTCATAGTATCAGTAAATTTATACATTATATTTTGTACATTCTTTTGATAAACTGGTATAGAAGCTTTTACTTCGTATTTAATAACATCTCCAATATTCTCAGATGAAGTTTTAACTCTTTGATTCTCTTTAACTATGTTTTTTTCTAATATAGGAGTATTATCCTTTGGATTAATAGTTACATCATAATTCCATGAATCTCCTGAAACTTGAGGAACTGAAACTATTATAGGTGTTGAAGCAACTGCTGCCCCCTCTGAATTACTTGAAGTTTCTGTAACTAGGTAATAACCTAAATCAACATTATTTTTTTGTCCATCTGTAAGTTCTTGTCCAGATATCTTATTATCAAGAACATATTTATGTAAGTTAACAGCAAATTCTTTTACTTCTTCTCCACTTAACTTTGGTATTGCTTCTTGGCTATAAGAACCATACTTAGAATTATTGAAAAAATCTTTAAAATTATTACTTGGTAAGTATTCATATGCATCCCCACTTTGAGTTGCATCTAATAACTTATATGCAGTAAAAACAGCACCTTTTTTTGATATTGTTATGCTTCCCTCAGTAGGAGCATCTTTAGATATTGATGGCGTCGCCGCAAATACAGGTATTGATGTTGTAATAAAAATAAACATAAACACCATTATAAAACTAAACTTTTTTAATATATTGTTTCTCATCTATTAATTCTTCCTTTCTCTTAAAATAAATTCTGTAGTAACTAACAAGCTTAATACACCTGCTAGCAATGTAATTCCAATGAATAAAAACTTAAAAGTTCCACTCCCACCTGTTTCAGGTAATATTATTCTTGGAATATTTTTAACTGAAATATCATATGTATTTGTTTCTGTATTTTTATGTAAAATTATTTTTTCTCCTTCTTTTCCAACTCTATAAAAACTTTCTTCAGAATTTAAAGTTATATAGATATCATCACTTAATTTATATCCATTAGGAGCCTGTACTTCTTTTAATATGTAATTGCCATAAGGTAAATTATTAATTTTAAAAGATGCATTTTTCCCTGAAGGTGTTAATTTTCCAACTCCATTTTGATTTAATTCGTAATTATTTTTTTGAGAACTAAATTTTAAAACTTTTTTTGGATTGCTCTCTTCAAACAATTTAAATTTAGCTCCTAAAATAGGAATTTCTTTTTCATTTATTTTGTTTATAACTAAGTTACAAGTAGTTGGTAGAGGATCATCCTTAGCCACAACCTTAACTATCTTACTTTCATCATTTACAGTAAATTCAATAGGAGTTTGATCAAGTTTATACCCCTTAGGAGCCTTTATTTCTTCTAATTTATAATCTCCATTAGGTAATTCAAACCTTATTGGCCCTTCAGAACTCGATGTAAACGTTTTAATTTCTTGATTGTACACATCCTTAACAGTTTTACCGTCTTTAGTTGTTAGTTTAAAAACTGCTCCTTCAAGTAAATTTGATTCTGCATCGTCTTTAGAAACCTTGATTATTTCCACTAAAGGATTTTTTTTAGTTGAAACTTCATTGGTTGGATTCCCATTTATGTATGCAATGTTTTTAACTTCATCCCCTGGACTTACACCTTTCATACTTGCTTCTATGGTAATATATGCTGGTTTTTTAGCATCTATATTTTCATTACTATTTTTAATAACTAGCTCTTTTGTATTTTCATCAAAATCAATTATAAATTGATCAGTAGCTGTAATTTTAATATCACTTAATCTAGAATCTAATTTATCAAAAATATTTAAAGTATCTTTTAAAAAGTATCCATAAGAATCAAACTTAATTTGATATTTAATTTTTTGATCATTAGGATCATTTTTTACTTTTGTCTTATCAACATATTTATAAACATTTAATGCCCCTGCATCCTTTGATAATTTTGAATAATGTTTTGAAGGCAAATCCTTATCACCATCATAATGTAAGTTAGCATTATTTAAATACCCACTTTCAGTAGAAGTAATTCGCGTCTGATAGCTAATTGAGTAACGTTCATATTTTATATCTCCAAAACTTATTTCTAAATATTTGGTATCAGCTTTAATTCTATTGCCCTCCCAAAAATCTTTTGTAACATCTGTACTTCTTTCATCATAATATCCCATTCTTTTTATGGATATACTATTTACATCTAAAGCCATTCCCTTTGGAATATTATCAATAAAATCAGCATTTCTCAGATAACTTCTTGTATTGGGATTTATACCATCACCTAAATTTATCTCTACATAATATTGTATTGGCTCATTTCTATTGACTATTTCTCCGTAATATTCCTTTCCATGTCCATTATCTGTAGCAGCTGTTGGTAAGTTAGCAGTTTTATACATAAGTGGATATTGACCACCTGAACTAGGATTAGAATATTCTTCTCCTGTTATATAAATAGTCTTTGGTCTACCATTTAAATCAATACTAACTGGGTAGCTTACTCCCTTTCTAATATTACTATTTCCTACAAATCTTATAATCATATATCCCGTTACGGCTTTTTCTACATTTTCATTAAAGGTTAAAGTTACCACTCCATCCTTAACATCAAAGTCTTTAAAATGCTGCTCAGGACATTTAGGTTCTATATCTTTAAATATATCTGGTAAACTAATGATAATTTTATCACCATTTTTAAGCTTATCTTTATTTAAAATTTTATAGTCAATCCGTAAATTATTGCTTATATCTTTAGCCACAGTATTGCTTTCAAAAGTAGCACTTGTAATTTCAACAGCACCATCATTTTGAAGTGATTTTGATTCTTCTCCTAAAGCAATACTTCCAGGTGCGATCATAATCAATATCATAGAAATAATAATTGACCATAAGGTAAATATATTATAATTTTTACTATTTTTCATAAAATAAGCCCTCCTCTCTTAAAAATGGAAAATAAAAAACCGACTATATTTATAATTTTTATAAATATAGTCGGTTGCATCACTAACTCAGTATATCCCAGATGCCCAGATACAGAATATACATCAACGTTTCTATAATATTTTAGTATTTACTAATTATTTCTTAAAACTCATTACTTTTTAATATTCAATTTTCAATTTGTATCTGTATGTTACAGTATTTTAAAAAAATTGTCAAAATACATTTTTTCTAAGCAAATATTGTTTATTAAATTTATCAAGTTTTTATTATTAATACAATAAATTTTAATATAATTTAATATCAACTTATCAATAAAGATTTGTTTTTTTTATGTTTTCGACACGAATCTTTATCATTTTTTCATCTTAATTTTATATTTTAAACTTAAAATAATCTTAAATAATTTTGTCTAAATTTAATTCTTTGATATATTTTACTGGAACATAATTACAAAGCCATACATTATTCTTAGATAAATAAAACTTAATTCCATCCTTAAACATACTTTCTGAATCTACTTCTAAAATAACTAAATCGCCATGTCTTTTTCCAACAATACTTGCAGTTTCTATATCCTTTGATAAATGAACATACTGTCTTTCCTTCTTTATAAGTCCATTTTTCAAAATTGACTCTAAATATTTTCTTCCAGTACCATGATATAAAACCTTTGGTGGCTTAATAGACTCTAAGCCTAGATCTACTTTAATTGAATGACCTTGATTAGCTCTTATTTTGCTCTTATCCTCATTAAAAGAATATCTCCCCTTTGAGTCTTCTCTAACTATTCTTTCTAAATCATCCATGCTAAATCCTTCATAGGACTTATCTATCCCCTCTATTAAATCTAATACTCTTAAATATCCATGCTCATCTAGTTTTAATCCTATTTCTTCTGGCTTATGTCTTAGTATTAAACTTATGTATTTACTTATCTTTGAATCATTATTTTTCATGCCACCAATTCCCTTACTCTCCTATGATATTTCTAACTTATCCTAATAAAGCATAATAAAATTATCTTCAAAAATAAATTTTAGATTATTAATATCATTATCTTCTTAATAAGAGAATTCTATCATAAATAGTACCTTTTTAACCACTTAGACCATGTGAATTTAATCTCTAAAAGCGCTTTGCCGGACTTGTACCAGACTTTTATAAGTCCGTCACATACTTTAAAGCCTTGATATAACTTACTTAGAAGGACTTATGACGGACTTTGACGGACTTTTTTCTATTTCTATGTATACATGTATACTATATATTTTTTTATTTTTTTCCCTATATTCCAGAAAAGGAAAAAGTCCGTCACTTCCGTCAAAACCATTGGTATCACTAGAAAAACTCCGGTTTCAACTCCGTCAAAAATACGTCACAACTCTGTCACTAAAGAATAAAATATTAAAATAATACTATTTTCTATTAAAACTTAAATATTTCACTCTATTTTAATAAATAAAATTAATATAAATTATTCTTTTAACTTTAATATATATTTAATTTATTTTATATACAGTAATTAATATGCTTGTTGAAGTTTAATCATCATAGAGAACAATAGCTATTTTTAAATTTAATAATCTGAACTCATAAATATTAATACTAAATCTATTATTTAATACTCCAATCCCTACTCACTAAATCTTTAAGTGCTTCTACTTTCTCTTTTCCTAGAACCTCTTCTATTTCTCTCTATTTGTTTTTTCAGTTCTATACTCTTTTTACAATAATCTTTCCCCTTATCCGTAAGCTCTATATACTCAATATTCAAATACTGATAGATATATGTGCTTATAACAGACCTACTATTAAATTAAGTATATTATCTCATCATTTTAAAACAACAATAATTTATTGTTTATCAATAAATTATTGTTGTTTTTTAATTGCATGTATGCTATTATAAATTTACAAATTCGAAAGGAGTACTTTATATGAAAAAATACATTTACATTTTACCATTTATTTTAGGAATATTTTGCTTTATTATATCAGGAATCTCTGGTTCAAGTATTGCACCTAATGGAATGCTTATTGAACCATTTTTCTTTTTAATTCCTATTGGATATGTATGCTTCTTCATAGGAATAATCATGTTTCTTACTAAAGTTTTATTTATCTTATATAAAAGATTAAAAAAATCCAATTTTTAAGCTTTTTAATTATTTATTTTTTTGATAATATTTAATTCATGGAGGTAACAAAATGAAAGAACATTTAACTGCAAAGATTTTAAACGTAATTTTAATATTAGGTATAATATTAACATTCTTTGCTCTTTTAGGAACGCCATTAATTGCTACTGCTTTTTTCAAAAGTGCATTTGGAATTTTAAATCATTCATTAATTTTTAAAGTATCTTTTTGTATTTATTTATGTGCAATACCTTATATAATAGCCTTATTTAAATTAAATAAACTTTGCAAGTTAGTAATTAAAAATAAGTCCTTTTCAAACGAAAGTATTACATGTTTAAAAACAATAGCCATATGTGTTTTTAGTGAAATGTTAATCTTTATATTTGCTTCACTATTTTTAAAATTCAACACAAATATTTTCAATGACTTTACTATGATTCCTATAATGATTCTAATTTCAATAATTTGTATACCATTAACGCTTCTATGTTTAGTATTTGCAGAATTGTTTTACAATGCTAAAGAAATTAAAGATGAAAATGACCAAACAATTTAATTGATGAGGAGATTTTTACCATGGCAATAATAATAAATTTAGATGTAGTGATGGCTAAAAATAAAATATCTTTACAAGATTTGTCTAAAAAAGTTAACATAACTAATTCTAATCTTTCTATATTAAAAAACGGAAAAGCCAAAGCTATACGATTTTCTACTTTAGAAGCACTTTGTAAGGAATTAAATTGTCAACCAGGAGATATCTTAGAATATAAAGATACATAACAATACTACTTTTGATATTACACTTATAAAGAATTATTAATATTTAAGTTATATTAATACTTTTAATATTAATACCGCATAATATAATTAAGGTTATATTAAAGTAAGCTACAATAAACAAATAATTTTAAATAAAATAAAAAGCTATGGCTTTTAAACCATAGCTTTAATTTATTTAATTATTTATTATACAATCTTAGTTGTCCATTCTTCGCAATTCCACACATCTGTTACTACATCTCTATAGAATTCAGGTTCATGGCAAACTAAAAGTATGCTTCCTTTATATTCTTTTAATGCTCTCTTTAATTCATCTTTAGCTTCAACATCTAAGTGGTTTGTTGGCTCGTCTAGGATAAGTATGTTTGTTTCTTTGTTTATTAGTTTACAAAGTCTTACCTTAGCTTGTTCTCCCCCACTTAATACTGCTACTGAGCTTTCTATGTGCTTAGTTGTTAATCCACATTTAGCTAAGGCACTTCTTACCTCATATTGAGTGTATCCAGGGAACTCTTGCCACACTTCTTCTATACATGAATTATAGTTTGCTTCTTTTATTTCTTGCTCGAAGTATCCTATGCTTTGGTAATCTCCTGTTTCAACCTCTCCACTTATTGGTTTTATTAATCCCATTAAGCTTTTTAGAAGTGTTGATTTTCCAAGTCCGTTAGCTCCAACTAAGGCTATTTTTTGCCCTCTTTCCATTCTTATGTTAAGTGGTTTACTTAATGGCTCATCATATCCTATAACTAAATCTCTTGCTTCAAAGATTAATTTACCTGAAGTTCTTCCTTGCTTAAAGTTAAACTCTGGTTTTGGTTTCTCAGCAGCAAGCTCAATTCTATCCATTTTATCTAATTTCTTTTGTCTAGCTCTTGCCATACCTGTTGTAGCAACCCTAGCCTTATTTCTAGCAACGAAGTCTTCAAGTTTAGCTATTTCAGCCTGTTGCCTTTCATAAGCAGCCTCTAATTGCTTCTTGTTAGCTTCATACACTCTCATAAAATTATCATAATCACCAGTGTATCTAGTTAATGCTCTATTTTCAACATGGTATATTACATTTACTACACTATTTAAGAATGGAATATCATGTGATATTAAGATAAATGCATTCTCATATCCTATTAAATAGTTCTTAAGCCAAGCTATATGTTCCTCATCAAGATAGTTTGTAGGCTCATCTAGAAGTAATATATCTGGTGTTTCTAATAAAAGTTTAGCTAATAAAACCTTAGTTCTTTGTCCTCCACTTAAATCAGTAACATCTTTATCTAATCCTACATCTCTAAGACCTAATCCAGCTGCAACCTCTTCAACCTTTGCATCTATCATATAAAATCCATTATGATCTAACATATCTTGAATTGTAGCTGTTCTTTCTAAGGCTTTAGTCATCTCATCCTCTGACATTTCACCCATTCTCTCATAAAGACCATTCATTTCAATTTCCATATCAAAAAGATACTGGAATGCTTCTCTTAAAACTTCTCTTATAGTTTTGCCCTTCTCAAGATGAGCGTGCTGATCCATGTAACCAACTCTAACCTTGTTACTCCATTGAACATCTCCCTCATCTGGCATAAGTTTACCTGTAATTATGTTCATGAAAGTTGATTTACCTTCTCCATTTGCTCCTATAAGTCCAACGTGCTCCCCCTTTAAAAGTCTGAAAGACACATCTTCAAATATAGCTCTATCTCCAAAGCCATGATTTATATTTTTAACTATTAAAATACTCATTTAACTTCTATCTCTCCTTATTTAAAAATCTCTATAAAAATAATCTCATAAAATATATGAACTCAAAATACTATCCCTTAATAAAAAAAATCTATTTTCTAAACTAAACCTCATATTATGTAAAATACTAAATATTTTAAGCTGGAATTTTTATTTACACTCACTTTATCCATATAAAGAAAATAATTTGATTAACTATAAAAAATAACTTCTTTATACAGAACTTATATCTATGCAAATAGATTCCAACCAAATAATAAATTATTAAAGAAACATTTGACTACCAACAAATAAAATTAAAGCTAAAAAGCAAATTTCAACTATATTATATAGAACTGACATCTTAGATGACTTTTTCTTGTTTAATCTACTTACTCTGCTTTCTACCATTTCCCTATTCCACCTTTCAAAAGTTTTAAATTAAAATATATTAATTAAAAATAAAATTTCTCTAATACACATTATATATAGTATATTATCTAACTTTAGTTTTTCAAATATATTTTTCTTCCTCCCAATAAAATTTATCTCTTTTTTACTCTCAATTTACTAAAACTTTTTAGATTCATTATAAATTCCCTCAATAAACTAATATATACATCTTTTTAAAATTTGTTCTAAAAAATTAATATTACTTTTTAACAAAATCAACTATTCTCTTAAGATTGTATATCATATTGTAATAAATTCAATTTGTAGTACTACTAAGTTTCTATATGATATAATAAATTAAATACTTGGTATAAATTGTACAAATTAGTAAGAAAGGGGTTTGTTTATGCTATATTATTTAGTGGCACTGTTTGATAAGGTTTCCTATGCAATAATAAAACCATTGCAAGAATCTATTTCAAATGAATATAAACTTTATAAAAATCTCCCTATGCTTCATATTACCTTAGCTGTAATTGAAGATCCTGATATGGATAAATTAAATGAAGTAGTAAAAAATACATTAAAATCATATAAAAAATTTGAAGTTCATTTAAATGGGTTAATTAAATTTGGAGACCCTTATAGATCTGTAAATTTAAAAGTAGATGAAGAAAGCGGAATAATCAAGAAACTTTCCATAGAGCTTTATGAGAATTTATTAAAAGAAGGATTTAAATTGACTTCTAACCCAGATACATGGCAACTTCATGTATCATTAGCTAACCCATATTTTGCACAGAGAGTATGGGGAGAGGATGAGTTTGAGTCAGCTTATACAAAACTTCAAGATTATAATTTTGATAGGGAACTTTTAATTGATGAAATTCAATTTTGGAGACCAATAAATGATGAAAATAAAATGGTTGTGTTTAGTTATCCATTACCTTAAAATAAAAAAATCAGAGAGAATTTCTTCTCTCTGAAATGAGTTTAGTTTATTAAATTCACATTCAATCCATAAAAATGGTACGAGTTAAGCGTAAATAAAATCTATATTTTAATAAGTTTCTTTGAAAACTTCAAAGTAAGCTTGTGGATGTAAGCATGCAGGACATTTTAATGGAGCTTCTGCACCTTCCCAAATAAATCCGCAGTTTCCACATTTCCAAAGTACTACTTCATCTTTCTTGAATACTTTTCCTTCTTCAATGTTTTTAGCTAATTTAGTAAATCTATTATAGTGAGCAGTTTCTGCTTTAGCTATCATTCTGAAAGCAGCAGCTACTTCTGGGAATCCTTCTTCATCAGCTACATCAGCAAATGATGGATAAAGATTACTTAATTCATCATGTTCTCCTTCAGCAGCAAATTTTAAGTTAGTTAATGTATCTGTAGGTAATTCTACTGGATAAGCAGCATTTATTTCTACAGCTTCTCCTTGAAGATCATCTTTTAAGAATTTATAAAATCTCTTAGCATGTTCTTTTTCATTTTCAGCAGTTTCTAAAAATATATTTGATATTTCAACATAACCTTCTTTTCTAGCTGTACTTGAAAAATAAGTATATCTTGTTCTTGCTTGGCATTCACCAGCGAATGATTTCATTAAATTTTCAGCTGTTTTAGTTCCTTTTAAACTTTTCATAATAAAAAACCTCCTACAAATCACTTATTTGAAAAAACACAATTAAAATTATTTTTCCAAATAAATAATTTTTAAGTCATATTAATTAATAATTGTTATTCCTTATATAATTTATAATATCACTTTCAGGTAAAATTTCAAGTATTTTTTGAACATTTTGTTAATAAAACTATTTTATCATTTAAACATTCATATTGTTTCTAAATTCATATATTATTATTCAAATATATAAGAAAATAATAACTATATTTTATTTTTATATTTCCTTAAAATTACATACTATAGCGACCTTTTTAATATGAGTATATAATTTAATCCATAAAGTTAATTTATAATATAAATACTTTTAAATTTATAAGGAGGTTTTTATTATGAAGGTTAAAATACATCCAAATACATTAGATAAAGTTAAAGATATGCTTGATAACAGTGATAAAGATGCCCTTAGAATAAAAGCTTGTTCCTCTGGCTGAGCAGGCTTAAATATTGAAGTTGTTCTGGATGAACAGCGTGAAAATGATGATGTGGTTGTTGATAATGGTATTAAAATAGTTGCCGACAAGAAGGTTTCTCATTTCTTTACAGATGCAACTTTAGAATATAAAAATACTATTCTAGGGAAAAAATTTAAAATATATTAATTGGTATATTTTTTTAATTATCAGTCAATAATATTAATAGCTTAATACACTCTTAAGTTAACCACACAATTTAATAGAAAAAGGAACTGTTCTCCCAAACAGTTCCTTTTTTACTTCTAAATTATTATAAATTTCAGTGTTTGCTTATTAACCTTTCATTATAAAAAATGTATATATAACAAATACTATTACACTTAATATAAATGGTATGTTTATTACTCTCTCTTCTTTGTAAGAAACTCTTGTTGCAACATCTAACTCATCTAAAGTTATATCGAAGTTTCTCTTTTCCATTTTTCTTATTAGATAACTAATTAAAAATGCAGCTACTATTGCAGCAATTAAATAATAGAAGAACATTCCTATTTTCAAATTCATTGAAATATTTTTTATAGAATCCATTGAATGTACTAAATCCTCTGTAGTTATTCCTTGACTGACTACTCTTTGAAGAATTAAATTCCATGAATTAATTAAAAAATGGATTAACATTGATAAAAATATACTTCCTGTAGCTCTTACTACATAAGCTAAAATTACTCCCATAGCTGTAGCATATAAAAATTGATGTGCATTTAAATGAAGAATACCAAACATTATTCCTGTCATTATTGCTGCTACATGTTTACTTTTAAATTCAAATCCTGATAAAGCAATACCTCTTATAGTTATTTCTTCTGTTATGGCAGGTGTTACCCCTACAACTAAAATCATTAACCATAATGGGAATGATCTCATTTGATCTAAAACTAATGCTACATCATTTGTATAAAAGAAACTTGATGTATATGAAAAGAATGTCATTATTGGAAGCGCTAAAGCTGCTATTAATATAGAAAAGAACACATCTTTTCCCTTTGGCTTTTTAAGACTAAAAACCTTTTTATAATTACTCTTAGTTACAATTATATATATTATTGCTGGTACTATGAAAAATATTATGTGTATTACCATTAAAACCAATGGTGGCGCTAATCCTATTTTGTATAGAACCGGAGTTACAAACATTGGCCCTATTATAGATAAAACTAATACTATAAGAAAATATAAACTTACTTTAAATATAGGCTTCATCTTATTTCTCCCTCCTAAAAAAAATTAATTTAAAAATCATATAGATATAATTTTAATACTTTAAATCATATTTAATCATTTTAAAATATAACATATTTATCAATTAGCTTATAGTACTAATTAATTACTTTTTTTATTTTACTCACCTTTTATTATATTAATTTTAAAACATATAAATTCTATAAATATCTTAATAAGCTATTTTTATCATATTTAAGTTTAAACAACTTAATTTTTTCCTAAATCTTTTTTTCTAAAAATAAATCTAAAAAATATTTTATTTTAACTGTATAAAAAAATTAATACTGTTAATAATATTTACTGAGGCAATAAGCTTCAATCTTATAATAGCCTCTCCCCCATTTTATTTATACTGACAGTTTCGTTAAAATACGGACTAACGAAACTGTCTCCCCCTTAAAACCCTTATAATGTAATAAATTTTCTTCATGTTTTTCTAGTAGAGAGTATTCATATACTCTCTCAATTTTTAAGTAAGACATATATTTTAAAGCTAAGCTTTTTTAAAATAATTTATTAGATATTCTAAGCACATATGAATTACCCATTAAGTTTACTTAATGGGTAATTTTTTATTTCTTTTCTATACATAAAGTAAAAATATTTTTAAAGCTTAATTTTCTTTAATCAATTTTTTCAAGTTCTCTTCTTAACCAATCTAAAACATTCATCATAGTTCTAGTTCTAACTTTTTGTCTATCAGCTTTAAAATTAAATTTTTTAACCTTTGTAATTCCATCTATACATAATCCAGCATAAACAAGACCTACTGGCTTTTCTTCTGTTCCACCACCTGGACCTGCTATACCTGTTGTAGATATTCCTATTCTTGTTCCTGCATTTTTAGCAATACCTTTTGCCATCTCTCTAGCACATTCTTCACTAACTGCACCAAAATCCTCTAAAGTTTCTTTTTTTACTCCAAGTCTCTTCATTTTTGCTTCATTGGAGTAAGTTACGGCACCTTCCATAAACACTTCTGATATTCCTGGATAGTTTATTAATGTGCTTGCAACCATGCCACCAGTACAAGATTCAGCTGTTGATACTGTCATTTTTTTATCAACTAATAACTTTCCAACCACTTCTTCTAAAGTTACTTCCCCTTCACCATAAATATTATCTCCAAGTCTTTTTCTAATCTCTTTTTCCATAGGAGCAATAAGTTTTTCTGCCTCTTCTTTATTTTTTCCCTTAGCAGTAATTCTTAAAATAACATCTATATTTTTTGCATAAGGAGCAACGGTTGGATTTTCATTATCTAAAAGATCACATACTAAATCCTCCATCTTACTTTCTCCAATGCCAAAAACTCTTAAAATTTTAGATACTAAAACACTATCAGTAAACTTACTTAAATATGGTACTACATGATTTGTGAACATTGGCTCCATTTCTCTTGGTGGCCCTGGTAGAAGTATTATTCTCTTATTATTTTCTCCTTCTAAAATAGCTCCTGGTGCTGTTCCATTAGGGTTTGGAAGTATTATGGCCTCCCTTGGAAAATAACATTGTTTTTTATTGTTCTCTGTCATTTCAAGGTTATTCTTCTTAAAATAATCCTCCAAATCACAAAGAAGCTCTTCTCTTAAGCACATTTCCATATTGAAATACTTTGCTGCAAGCTCCTTACTTAAATCATCTTTAGTAGGTCCTAACCCACCTGTAGTAATAATTGTATCGCAATTTTTAAAAGCATTGTCAAAAGCCTCTAAAATCCTTTCAGAATTATCTCCAACTACTGATTGATGATAAACTCCAATTCCTAAGTTAGCTAACTCCTTAGCTAAAAATTGGGCATTGGTATTTACTATATCGCCTAAAAGTATTTCTGTTCCTATTGCCATTATTTCAGCTTTCAAAAAAATCACCTTCTCAAACTTAATTTATAATTTTATTTCTATAAAATTATTTATTATCCTCTAACAAATAATTTTACTCTACTTTCTTCTCTATGTCCTAGTTTTTATTTATATTCTTCCTATTATTCATAATTATTATATAAATATTTTTACAATTAAATTTGACCTCTTATTTTCTTAGCTCTATAATAGTCTTTGTTTATTTATAATAATACTTTTAATTTTTATATAGAATATTAATAGTATTTTAATAAACAATGAAATGAATACTGACTAAAAATAAATTGTATTTGAAGATCTATATAAAAATAAATTAAGGAGGGAAAAAATGAATTCAAAATTTAAAGGAATTATTTTTATGATACTTGCCTCAACAGCCTTTGCTACTATGAATTTACTTAGTAAGCTAGCTGTAGGAGTTAACTCATATCAAAAAACTTTTTTGACAAATGTTGTAGCAACTTTAATAGTTTGCTTTATAATAGCATCTAAAAAAGGTTCTTTTTTTGGAAAAAAAGAAAGTAGAAAATATTTGCTAGTTAGAGGGGTTGTAGGTACTCTGTCCATACTAACAAACTATTATGCCCTAGATAAAATGTTTTTATCTGATGCAACAATACTAACTAAATTAGCACCATTCTTTACAATAATCTTTTCTTATTTATTAATTAGCGAAAAAATTACTAAAAAACAATTTACACTTTTAATAGTAGCATTTGCAGGAAGCTTATTTGTAATAAAACCTCAATTTAGTACGGCTATAATTCCATCTCTTATTGGCGTAGCTTCTGCTGCCTTTGCAGGAATAGCATACACAATGATAAGAGTACTTGGTGATAAAGAAGACTTCTGGACAATAATCTTATCCTTTACAGGTATAGCTACTATTGTTATGTTACCTTCAATGTTTATGAACACAGAAAATTTAACACTAATAAATATACTTCTACTTGTTAGTGCAGGAATAGCTTTCACATTAGGACAAGTTGCCTTAACTATAGCTTACAAAAATGCTCCAGCATCTGAAATATCAATGTATGATTACATTGGGCTTATTATAGCAGCTATATACGGCTTTATGTTCTTTAGAGAAGTTCCTGATTTCTTATCCTTTACAGGATATATAATAATAGTTGGCTCTTCAATTTTAAATATTTTAGGAAATAAAAAGCCTTCTATAGAAGAAGTAAATGAAGATAACTCTTTAGTTTCTACAGATTAAAACTATTATTTAAAACAAAGAAAAAAGCTGTGATAACTTCACAGCCTTTTTCTTTTTGTCGAAAATTAAAAATTATTATTTTATAATGAAATCAATTAATTATAAATTTTTATCTTATAAAAATCAATGTTATAAAACCTAAAAATTTAGTATTCTAATCTATTGAAGTATTTAACCCTTCTCAAATCAAATTTATTCACAAACATACTTACTAATGTAACTAATTAGCTTTGCTTTTACTATTAAAAAGCTTCAATACAATTATGGCTAAAAGCCCAAGGTATATAACTAACCCCTCCATTGCTCCAAAGCCTATAGCATAACCTAGTTTAGCACATTGATCATATCCAAAACTTAATACCTCTCCTATCATTTTATTCCTCCTAATAAACTCTTCATTTAAGATATATGAATTTTTAAGGTATAAAATGATGCTTTAATTTATCATATAAGCTTTCAATGCATTTTAGAAAAAATATTTAACTAATAAAACATCATAATGAAAGTATATAAAAATTAAAAAGTTGAATAAAATACTATTTAAATATTTTATCCAACTTTCTTGACGATTTTTATTTTATAAATATATTAATCAATGATATAGCAAATATAATTTGGCAGACTCCTACAAGGCCTCCATAAAGCATAGCCTTTGGCCCTTCCTTTACTAAATCTCCAATTTTTACTCTCATTCCTATACCAGCTAAAGCTATGATTTCAAAATTAGAACTAATCCATTTAAATGTTCTTCCAAGTATTCCTGGAATAATTCCAATAGAATTTAAAATACATATAATGAAAAATCCTATTATAAACCATGGAATACGAACCTTATGTGTTGGTTTGTGATGATGAGCTATTTCTTCTTTATTTTCTTCATTAACCTCTATCTTAGCAAAAACTAAAACTACAACAACTAAGAATATTATTCTTATAATCTTAAATACTGTAGCTAGCTCTACAACTGGGTCACCAATAAATTTAGCAGAACCAATAACTTGTCCTACAGACTGTAATATTCCTCCCATTAATGCAGAGCTCTGCAAAACATCATTATTATATAAAATAGATGTTATTAATGGTAAAAGTATCATTAATATTGTACCTGTTACATTTACTATTGTTATGGCAATTACTTTATCTGAATCCTTAGCCTTTATTACTGGAGAAACTGATCCTATTGCTGATGAACCACACACAGCATTTCCTGCTGACATGAGTAATGAATACTTTTCTCCAAAGCCTAACTTTCTTCCTATAAAGTAAGTTGTGCATATTGTTAATGTCATTAAAATAGCTATATAAAACACTCCGTTAAATCCTAGAGCCATTATATCAATAATATTTAAAGATGCTCCCATTAAAACAATTGAATAGTTTAAAAGATCTTTTTCTGAAAATTTAGTACCTTCATCATACTTATCACTTTTAAAAAGTGTATTTCCTAAAAATATTCCTATAAATATTGCAAAGGTAGCTGCTCCTATAGTAGGAAAGCTTTTTCCTAAAACTTCAGCAATAATGCCTATTATTAAGCATATAAAAAGTCCAGGTAATATGGACTTAGATTTTTTTAATATTTTATTCTTCATATGTTTCCTTTCTTGTTCTCATATTAAATAAACTCCAAAGTTTCATCTTTAGTTGCATTACGAAATTATTATACATACCTCGATATATAAATAAAAATACTAAAAAATTATATAAATAATAAGTTTTTAGTTATATAAAAAAGAAAGTGGAATGACTATTAAATCATTCCACTTACCTTTTAGATTTTCCAAAAAATAGAAAATACAGCATGACACATTATTTTTGGAGCATCTTATAAAAAGATTATGAGTAGAGGCTAAATTTGTTTATTTTATCATTTTATAAAGTCGGTGGGAGTTTGACTTACTATTAAAGAATTACCCATAATCTTTATTATAAAATACTGTAAAGTGATTGAGATTTTTATTATGTTGTTTAACTAAAAGCTTATCTTATAACAATAATAGATATAAGAGTTTGTATCTCTAGAAGTTTAAGCCCCATTCTAGAAATTTTCGACTAAAATTCAACTGTGAATCAAGTCTTAAGTTTATATGTAAACTCTATTCAATTATTTTGAATAAAGAGTTCCACCTATTAATTCTTCTTCTTCCTCTACATATTCTCCAAGTTTTGGACTTATAGCTTTGAAGAACATATTTAAGAAGTTAAGTAGCATAAAGAATATTACATATGTTGCTATAAATATTTCAACATCACCTAAGAATTTAAATAAGTTAGCCATTTTAGCATATCCTAAACCAGTAAAATAAGTTGATAACTTAAATGCTGATAAAGTAGCAATTGCTAATGGGAATGTAAATGCTGCGTATGATGGTTTAAAACCTTCTTTAAATAGTTTTAAAATGTATCCATAAACAACAACAAGTAATATTAATCCTGTTATTATTAACCAAGCTAACATGTATGGGTTAGGGTTTGGTTCTATAGTTAATATACCAACTACTCCAAGTGGAGCTGGTGAACAAATTATACCTACTGTTGGTAATTTGTGATCATCTAATATTTCACTTTTAAATACTATATATAAAACTAGTGGTAGAAGAATTGTATAGAATATAAATCCAAACATAAGCATAAAATGTGCTATTTGAGGAATTTGAGGAATTACTCCATCCATACCTTTACTTGCTACACTACCTGTTATCATACCTGTATAAACTATGAAACAAGTTGGCATTATGTTTTCAAACTTTCTTTCTTTTATTCTGATTATTGTATAGAAAATAACTATTCCATAATGATATATTACAGCTGCTATCCAAAGCCAACTACATACTACTGGAAAGTAAGGATAAAAGAATCCTGATACTAACCAAACAACCATACCCATTGTAGGATAAAATGTTCCTGTTACTGGGTTTTTAAGTTCATCATACATAACCTTTGGAAATCTTATAAGCCTTAAAATCATTAAAGATAGCATACAAACTGCTAAAAATATTGCTATTGGTTTAAAATAATTTATTCCTTTTAAATTCCATGAATTACTCAATGTTATAAATGCCAAGCAAGTTCCACTAATTCCTATTGGCATGTTTTGAAGCTTATCTAAATATTTTTTCATCTATCTAATCACCACTTCCTACTCACTTGATGATTTTATTATATACCATTTCTCTTATAAGTAAAAATACTTATTTTATATAAATATTATAAGTATTTAATTATATATAGAATTACAATTAAGCTTTCTTCATAGAGTAAAATCTATTACATATTAAATTACAAGAATTCTTTTTTTATTGCTATTATTAAATGATTAATTAACTTTTAGTCTCATTAAATAAATACCAAAAAATATTTATAAAGCCATAAATATTTAAATGCTTTACTCCAGTATCAAAGTATACATAGTGTGTTTTTTCTGATACAATATTAATAATTATTTCATATTTTTTACTTTTTATAAATATTTTACTTTAAGATACTAATATTTATAATTAAAATATTTTAAACTAAAAGGAGGAAAATAAATGAAAAAATTCTTTAAAACATTAGGATTCGTAATAGGCTTGCCCCTACTTTATTTTTTTATATCAAATTTGGTTTCAGGTATCTATATAGGAGTTTATTTTGTCATAAATAAAGTAGGTCCAGATTCATTTAATATAATGGAAGTTATCACGCCTGTTATGTATCATTTATCCTTAATCTCCGATTTAATAATGCTTATTGTATTATTTTTAATATACTTAGGCGCAAAAGAAAAACTATTTAAAAGTTGTAGATTTAATAAAGTTAAAGGAAACACATTAATCTATATAGTAATTTTTTCTATTGGATTAACAATGCTTATATTATTCTTAATGGGATTTTTCGGTAGTCTGTTCCCTAGTATATTTGAAAGTTACTCACTTGTAGGAAATGCTATAAGTGCTACTCATAATTCAATACTGGCACTTGTAATAGTTATAGTTTTAATACCAATATTTGAAGAAATTTTCTTTAGAGGAGTTATTTTTGGTTTTTTAAGAGATAATTATAAATTCCCAATAGCCTTAATAGTACAAGCATTAATTTTTGCTATAGCTCATGGTAATTTAGTTCAAGGTGTTTATGCATTTATATTAGGATTATTCTTAGGTGCGTTTTTTTACTATACAAATTCCTTATATGCATCAATAATATCTCATATAACTTATAATTTATTTGGTATTTTAATACTTCCATTAATAACTTCCTCACTAAAAGATTTCTCACCAATAATAACAAATATAGTTTTCCTAATAATCTCTATTATCTTATTATTAATAGGAGGATTAAAGCTTATTAAATTATTTAAAAATAAATCATCTTTATATTACTAAGCTAAAGATAGATTAAAGTATACAATTTAATTTCAGGATATTATTAATATCTAAACAAAAATAAGATTAAGATACTATCTTAATCTTATTTTTATTTCTATAAAACTATACTAAACTTATTGGTTTACTACATAGTTCTTCCTTAAGTTCTTTTAAATTTATAATTACATCAAATATTTTTTCTTTTTCATTATCCATAAAATCTAAGAATTCATTCTTTAATTCATAAACTAAACTTTTATTTAATTCTTTCTTTGTATTGTTATACTTGGATAAATCAAACTTTAAATCATCCTCAAAAAACTCTTTTACTAACCCATCTTCTATTTTGACCAATCTTATATTTAAAACAGAATCTTTTTCTTCAAAATAAATATTATCAAAATTATCTATCTTCAAGAAAACATTCTCATCATAAATATATTTACTCATATTAATTCTCCCCTTCTTTTGCTTAAAGCTGAATATATTTTTACTAATATATAAATTAGCAAAGCTATAATGCAATTCTCTTAATTTATAATCAACTTATATACCCTCTATTAAAATTTTACCAAAAATCAATTATTTTGTTAATAATTTAACATATAAATATTCTAATATATAAAATTTAAATAATCTATGGATTAATATTTTAAAAATTCAAAAAAAGTAAGTATTTAATTAAAATACTTACTTTTCTTCAATAACCTATACTAATTTTAAATTAGTATGTTTTCGAATCAATATTAAATGCATTCTTCATATCCTTTGTAGATTTATTTAATGGAGTAATTGATATTAGATCCCCTTGAACCACTATTCTAGTAATACCTTCACTTTCCCCACAGGTTACAAGAGTAACAATATTTTTACCTGGAATTTCATCTAATAAATACACTGAATCTGGTGATACCTTTTGATTTGATATAACATCATAAACATAAATATTTTCTAAGTCAGTTAAATAAATTTTCTCACCTACTTTAACCTTTTCTAATGGAGTAAATAAAAGTTCTGGATTTTTTGTATGGTGACTTGCTAATGAATAATTACCTTTTCCCATAACTTGATCCTTAGACATAGTTCCTGCACCATAAATCAAGGCTTCATTAGACAATCCTTTAAAAATTGGTAAATTTATACCTACACTTGGAATTGCTATTCCCCCTATAGCTGGCAATTCTTTATTTTTGTACTGTTCCATAAATACTGATTTAGAATCAATTTCTTTTACATTATCAAAGTCAAAAGAAGCAGGCATTTCCTTATTTTTTTTAACATCATTTATTTCTAAATTTTCTACAGAATACTTTCTGCTGTTTCTTTTTATAAAATAATCTTTAATTGGATCATTTAATATTAGAATTATACCTATTATAGCCATAGTCACTAATAAAATATTAATTAAGTATCTTCTAGTTTTTGATTCTTTAATCTTCAAATTTATCTCCCTCCATATAAAATTTTAAAAATTAAAATATACTCTTAAACCACTTCAAATAACCAACTATCTCCATAACAATTTCTATTTATTAGCATTATAATACCACTGATTTTTTTCTTAATAAAACAATATGATTTTTAAGCTTATTATTAAATTCAAGAGAATTATATTTAACAATACAAGTATAAACGATATTCCTTAATATTTTTTATGTTTATGTAAATAATGTTATCAAATTTAAATAATTAATTAATAATTTTTACAAATTATCATGTTAAAATTTCCTTTTCTATGTTAATATATAATTAAAAATATATAAATTTTATAAACAGATAACGATAACATTTAATTATTTATTAAAATCCTAAGTAGCTTTTTTTATTTATTAATTTTTATTCGTTATTTTTTTATTAATTTTATATTTCACTTATATAAAATTAATTACAAAAGTTGGACAAGTACTTGGCTATAAATTTTTAAAATTATATTTTTATATCTTTTAAAAATAGCATTAAATTTAATGCTATTTAGCTACTTATTTAAATAATAGATTTTTTATTATATTAAAAAGGATGTGATTATTATCAAATCAAAATTAAGAAAAATAATTTCATGTATTGTAATGCTTACATTTATTTTTATGAATTTTGGATCTCACTTTGTTTTTGCATCTGAAAATCCTAAAATATTAATTAAATTTAGTAATACTGAATCTAATACTATGACGGAATTAAAAGGTGCAAGTTTTAAAATTGTAAAAGGTACTGACACATCTGGTCCACCAGTAGAGGGATTAAGTTGGGTGTCAGATGGAAAGATTAAAGAGTTTAAACTTGAAGCTGGTACATATACCTTAGTGCAAGTTTCTGTGCCTAATGGATATATAAAGGCAGATCCTATTACTTTTACGGTTTCACCTACAGGGGGACTTCAAACAAGCACAAAATATAAAGCATACACTCTACTTGATCAATATCCTAAAGAAGATGATTTTAGAGACGCTATTTATATTGAAGATATGGATAATAATGATACTAGCTCTGTTGTTTATTGTTTTAATGTTACAAAGGCTACTCCTCCATTTAAAGGTTCAGTTATAAAACTTTTATATAATGAACAATTTGGTAGTCCTAAACTTTTTACAGAAAAAGCTATTAAGCCTAGGGTTAAAGGTGATGAATTAAAAAATTCAGTTTTAAGAGTTATATATAACGGGTATCCTAGTAACGCATTGGGCATTAAAGAAAAATACCAATTAACAGAAGGACAGTTTAGAAAGATTACTCAAAGAGCTGTTTGGAACTTTACAGATAGTAATTTAAGTTTAGACAAATTATCTCAAAAAGAAATTGATGCTTTAAATGAATTAATAAATGCAAAGAATGCTATTCCCGATAATTTAGTCTTAAATTTATATCTTCCAGATAATACTTATTATCAAAATTTACTTGGAACAAAATTTGTTACACCAAACCTTATTAAGTTGGAAAATGAAAAACTTCCTAATACCATACCTGAAGTTAAAGAAGGTACTTTAAAAACTACTGTAACTGCTGATGGTATAAATGGTTCTTCTGAAAAAGAAGCTTTAGTAAACTTTGAAAATTCTAAAGATGGCGTAGATGTTAAAGACACTATAGAGTATAAAGATCTAGTAGCTAATGAAAAATATAATCTTACTGGTAAACTAATACACGTAAAAGCTGATGGTTCATTAGAAGAAGTTGCTACTAAGACTACAGAAGTAACAGCCGGTGAAAACGGAAGTGGTACTTGGGAATTAGACTTTGGTAATCAAAAACTTCTAGTTGGTGAAAAATATGTTGTATTTGAAAATGCTGAATCTGTTGAAAATCTAATTGATACAGATAAAGATTACAACCTAGATACAAAGCAAGTTGTTAAACATGAAGATAAAAATGATAAAGC
>NZ_BAAABF010000008.1:0-167978 GCF_054767895.1 Clostridium sp. CTA-17 | reverse complement strand
GTACCGGGAATCGAACCCGGGTATCCAGCTTGGAAGGCTGGTGTTCTACCATTGAACTACACCCGCATAATGGTCGGGGTGACAGGGATCGAACCTGCGACCTCATGGTCCCAAACCACGCGCGCTCCCATCTGCGCCACACCCCGAAGGCTTTGTTTCACCGCCGCTCTCTCGCGACGACAATAGTTATTCTACAGTATAGTTATTATTATGTCAACACTTTTTTTAAAGTTTTTTTAGAAAAATTTATCGAATCCTCTGAAACCCTGATAAAATCTATGTTTTCTTTTTAAAAAAAGTGCTAATACATAGGCTTTTTTTATGTATTAGCACTTATTTTTTAATTTAATTCTAATTAAATAGAAAAAAATCTTACTTCTATATTTTCAGAATCTACATTCATAAAAGCTATACTTGCTTCTCCATCTTTAGGTATTGATGGACTACCAGGATTTATTATCCACATATTTCCCTCTTTTAAGGCTACTTTTCTATGAGTATGACCAAAAATCACTCCATCTACCCCTAATTCAAGTCCTCTATAGTAAATTTTATCTAATCCATATTTAACTGTATATTTATGACCATGAGTTATTAGAAATTTTTTACCTTCAATTTCAATAACTTGCTCAACTTGCCCATTTCTTTCATAGTCACAGTTTCCTACAACAGAATATACCTTTCCCTTAAAACCTTCACTTAATAACTTAACATCATTTATATTATCTCCTAAATGTATAAGAACATCTGAATCATTTAGTAAAGTTTTTATATATTCAATAACATGAGTAACTCCATGTGTATCACTGACTATAGCTACTTTCATTTCTTCTCCTCCTATTTAAGTATCCCTTTTAAATTATCCTTTAGTTTTTCTAAAGCTCTTCCCCTATGGCTAATAGCATTCTTTTCATCTGAAGTCATTTCTGCGAAAGTTTTTTTGTATTCTGGTACGAAAAATAAAGGATCATATCCAAAGCCTTCATTTCCACTTAAAGCTTCTAAAATTACTCCATAACTTTTTCCCTCTGCTACTATTTTTTCTCCTTTATCTGTAACTGCAACTATTACACATATAAAATTAGCTTTTCTTTCATCATCTTTAACATTTTTTAATTCCTCTAATAACTTTTCATTATTTTTAGAATCATTTCCATGTTCCCCTGCATATCTAGCAGAATATATACCTGGCGCTCCATTTAAATAATCTACTTCTAATCCTGAATCGTCAGCCATTACAATAAAATCACTTTCACCTTTACTAAGTAAATACTTTCTTATTTCATTAGCTTTCTTAAAAGAATTTTCTTCAAATGTTTTTCCGTCCTCTTCAACATCTATGTCTATTCCTGCTTCATTTAAAGATAATATGTTTAAATTAAAATCTTTTAATATTTCTTTTATTTCTTTTACCTTATGTGCATTATTACTTGCTAGTATAAATTTTTTCATTTTACTCTCTCCCTGTTCCAATCCATAAAGAATCTGTCTTTAAAGCATCTTTTTGTGCTTGTATCATTTGTTTTGCTCCTTTTTCAGCAAGATTTAATAATTCATCTAATTCTTTTCTTGAAAAAGGTCCAGCCTCTCCAGTTCCTTGAATTTCTATAAACTCTCCCTCTTCTGTCATTACAACATTCATATCTACTTTAGCTACATGGTCTTCTTCATAGCATAAGTCTAATACTTTCTCTTCCCCTACTATTCCAACACTTACTGCGCTGACAAAATGTCTTATAGGATAAACATTGAAAGGTTTCTTTTGATGAAGTTTATTTACAGCATCAACTAATGCCACAAATGAACCTGTAATAGAAGTCGTTCTAGTTCCCCCATCAGCTTGAAGAACATCACAGTCTATCCAAATAGTTTTTTCTCCTAAAGCTTTCATATCTACAGCTGACCTAAGAGCTCTTCCTATAAGTCTTTGTATTTCCATTGTTCTTCCATCTATTTTAAGTTTATTTATATCTCTTTGTTTTCTACTTTGAGTACTTCTTGGAAGCATGTTATATTCAGCAGTTATCCATCCTTCTCCAGAACCCTTTAAAAAAGGTGGAACTTTCTCTTCTATTGAAGCAGTACATAATACTTTAGTATCCCCAACTTCTATTAATACAGAGCCTTCTGCATATTTAGTAAAGTTTCTTGTTATTTTAACTGGTCTTATCTGTTCTTTTTTTCTTCCACTACTTCTCATTCAATATCTCCTTACCTTAATTTATTTTCAAAACACTAATTATAAGAATAGTATATTGGTTATTTTATCCTTTATCAACATGGATTATATATAAAAATTATACCTATAAAAAGCCCTCTAAACCTTTATTTCACCTAAAAGTATTATGTACTCACTAGGTAATATTTATAATAAAAATTCATATTAATATATATAAGAAATAATATCATGAGGTGAATTATTTGAAGTATATAGGTTCATTCTTCAAAGCTAATTCTCTTTCTAAAGAAGAGATAGCATCACAATTACTTTTTCTTTCAAAAGAATCAGTAAATCATATAGTACTTGAATCTAGGTGTGGAATATCTACAAATTACAAAAATCTTAAAGAAAATTTCAAAAAAGATGAGATATCATTCTTTAAAAATAATACTCCATTAATTTGTATATATAAAAAAGCAAAGCCTAATATTTATTCTTCTAAGTATTCAAAAACTTGGGATGATACCACCTTTAAAAAAGATATTCCAGTTTCATCTAATGCATTAATGACCCTTTCTCTTTTAAGACTTTGTTCTTACTATGAAAAATTTAAAAATATTAATAGTGCACTTTATAAAAGAGCTGCCTTTTATAAAAATTTAAGTAAGCTTCAACTGGAATTTTATTATACCTATTTAAGAAATCCAGAAGGTTTTTTTGTAAACAAAAAAAATGATGAGTCTTCTTCTAAGTCTGGCTTAAATATAAGTGAAAAAGAAGATGAAATGTCTTATTCAGATCAAGCTTTAATGATGTTAGCTTACTATATGTATAGTAAAGTAGCTCCTGAAGATTCTGATAGCAAAACCTATGAAGATTTTGCACTTCAAATATTAAACATGTTTGTTAATTTTAAAGAAGAATTATACTTACTTTCCTTAGATGAATGTTGCAAAATAGACTATTGCTTAAATAACATGCTTCTATATTCAAATAATGAAGATTGTAAATTATTAGTTTTAGATTTATCTGATTTCATATTAAACAAATATTATGAATCAAATAGCACATTTTCTAATCTTGAAACAACTTCTCTACTAGCCTTAAATATGTATTTAAGCTATAAGAATACAAACATACTTATATTTAAAGATGCTTACTTAGACTTAATTGAGCTTTTCTGTAATATGTTTAATGATGAAAAGGGAATAATCCTAAAAGGAACAGATAAAAAAGAGTATAAATATTCTAACATGGAAATATGCTTATATTTAACTAACCTTTTAATGTCCTTTGATTTAGATGAGGATTCCTCAGATAAAAGAGAAAATATAATATCTAAGGTCTATAAAAATTATATAGTTAACTCAGGAATAGTAACCAGTTTCCCTGATGCACCAAATTTAGATTCTCATGAAAGATATAAAAAATTCTCTTTAAAGCCTGATGATTTAATTGATGAATCAATGTTTAGAATGACTAATGCTAATAGCCCTGAACTTACAGGATTAGCACCTATATTTACAAAAAATCTAAAGTACTCTACAAAAAAATCAATTTTCACTTCAGATAAAACTACCTTTGATAGTACAAAAAATATGTTTATATTCTTTGTATTTATAAATAGCTTTATTGATAAATATATAGATTTTATTACTGATACTCCTCAAGAGAAAAAAAATGCTATGTTAATAGAACAAATAGGCTCTTTAAAGGATGTACAAAAAACAAATAAACTTCCTAAATTAAATAATTCTAATTCCAATACTCTTATAGTTCCACCTGATGCTGGAGAATCAGACTATAATTCTATAATTAATCAAGATCAAGTGCATGAAATTTCTCCACCACCAAAAAATCCAAACTTAACTAGAGAAATATCTGAATATATTGATTCTTCAATAGATAAAAAAGAGGATTTAGATGATAAAATGAAAAATATTCTTGATTCTACTGATTTATAATAATTTACACTCCATAAAACAATTAAAAACTTATAAATAGCTTTCTAGGAACTTATATACTCTTTACTTTCCTAATATGCTATTTATAAGTTTTTTTAGTAAATATGATTAAAACTTAGATCTACATGATAGAAGATATTTTTTAGTAGCTTAGATTTTGCTATTAAATACAATATATAATTTAGGGGAATTTATGTAAAAATAAATTCTCCTAAAGTTTTTAATACTTAGAGTTCAAATTTGCTTTAATATAAACTTATAAGTATTTTAACTGCTATATTTTAATATTAAATTTCCATTTCCATCAATAAATAAATAATTAACCTTTGGCGACTTACACCAAACATCATTTTTAAAATATAAACTAACTAGACTTAAATTAGGCTTTTCTGAAATAGTAGTCTCTTTTTCACTTTTTTCATTCTTATCCTCTGATTCATTCTCTTCTTTATCTATCTTTTCTTTTTTTAAGCTTTCTGAGTTTTTTTCATTGAAGTTAAATTCACCAAAAGCTATATTAAATTCTCCACTTTTTATTACTTCCTCTATACCCTCATCATGAATTTTTACTATACTCTTTATGGCTAGCTCCTTGTCTAAAAATTTTTTCAGTTCATTTGCTAAAGCTTTATCTTCCTCATTATCTCCTACAACTATTTTTAGTACCTCATTATTACCAAAAACCTTTTTCAAAGTATTTTTACCTGCTTCTTTAAGATTATTTTTTTCTGATTCACTAATCTTATAATCTCCTTTAACTCCATCCTCTTTAATTGAATGAATTTCTTCTTTGTTATTTATTACTTTTATATATGGTTCTCCTAAATTATTTTTTAATATATTACTATCACTAATTAAAACTTGCATAATATTAGATATTCCCTGAATCATCTCAGCTTTATCACTATTTACAACCATTAACTTTAAAGTATCATTATTATATTTACTCAAATCTTTATATAATCCTATATCTTCTGAATATATTATAGGAGGATTCTTTAAAATATCTACCTTTTCTAGATTAAAAGCTGCTAACTCAATTTCATCAGAGTCTTTCTCCTTAAAAGCTATATCTTTTATTTCTAATTCGCTACTATTATAAGGGTTGTCTTTTAATCTTATAAATCCATCCTCAGTTACATCATATATTGTATATGGCCCAGTATATGATATTTCATTAAAATCCTTCTTATAATTATCTAATGGTTCATTTAAATCTCTTAGTCTATATATAGGTTTAGCTAAATTTTTAAGTAAATCATCATCTTTATTGTTCATTCTTAAAACCAATGTATAATCATCAGGACTACTTATTGCTACTTCACTAAAATCAATTTTCCCTTCTCTATAATCCTTAACTCCGTAAATACTATATAACTCATTACTTGTATAATCTTCATTATCTGGACTTAATAAATCTCTAAAGAACATTTGAAAATCCTTTGCTGTTACCTCTTTACCATTACTCCACTTATTTTTTTCATTAATCTTAAATGTATATTCTAAGCCATCATCACTAACCTTCCATCCCATAGCAAGATCTGGAATTGGTTCTCCCTTTTCATTTACCTCAACTAATCCTGAAAATATATTACTTACTAAATCTTCTTCTCCTGTACTTAAAGATTCACTAGGACTTATGGTATCTGGTAAACTTTCAAGAGAATATATAAGTCCTTCATTATATTCAAAGTTCATATTAGAAACAGGGGTTACATCCACATAACTCCTTCCTACTCCAACTACTAATAAAATCATTAAACATATAAATAAAATTACTTTCTTCATGTAAATATCTCCTTCAATAATCTTTTCCCTTTAAATTATTGACAACTATATTAAAAGAAATACTCATACTTATCTAATTCAAGAAAGTAATTTAAGTTCATTAAAATTTATATAAAAACAATATTTTACCCTTAAAATAAGGATTTAAAACTTAACTTGTCGTATGAAATATGATGATGTTTCTTTCTCTTTATCCACCTTTGCTTAACAACAAAGTCTTTTCCATTTAGAAGTTTTATTCTATTTATAAATCTATCTGTTTCTGCCATGTTATAAACATCTTGTTGAAAAACTCCTGTGGTAATATATACGCCCTTGTCTATCTCTCTATCTTGTATTAAACGTATAAATTTATAGTAATCATAAATTGTTACAGCTAATACTTTATGAAATACTATTAAAGTCTTTTTTCGACTAGAACTTATTTCTACTATAAATTCATTATTATTTTTTTCTATGATTTCATAATTTAATTTTTCTTTAATACACTCTTTAATTACTATTTGACTTACTTTTTTTATTGATATCTTCCTAAATTTCATTAATGACTTTTCTATATTCTTTGAATTCATAAGAACATAAAAAGATTTCAGCATATACTTATCTCCTTATTTATCACTTACTAAAATTATATGTTTTAATGTAATAATTATTTAATACTATTTATAACTATTCTTATGGTATAATTTATTTATTATTTTATATGGAGGTAAAATTAAATGACCTTAGCAGTTCAAGTTGTTGCTATACTTTTCATGTTAATAATGATATTTTTAGGAATCTGGAGTTTTGTAATTGCAAATAAAGCTTACAGACAGATAAAGTATAAGAATTATTTACTTGAAAAAATAGCACACAATATATCTCTAATAAGAAATAAGGAAAAAATATTTGATAACTTAAATGCTATGGATGATTCAGTTTCATATTCTGAAATAAAAGAAAACCTTTTAGATAAAGATATTAAAACTGATACAGAATCAGAAGAGGATACAAATATATCAGAGGAAATAAAAGAAAACTCAAATATAGAGGAAAAATAAAAGCCATGTGAAATTACTCACATAGCTTTTACTTTTTATATCATATTTTCAAATTCTTCTTCACTTAATATAGTAACACCTAAAGATTTAGCTTTATCATATTTTGAACCAGCTGCTTCTCCTGCTATTACAAAATCAGTCTTTTTACTTACACTTCCTGAAACCTTTGCTCCTAAAGATTCTAATTTTTCTTTTATTGATGTTCTAGAATAGTTTTCTAAAGTACCAGTTACTACTACTGTTTTTCCCATAAATGGACTTTCTAACACTTCTTTTTTCTCATAATGAGGATTTACTCCAAGGGATAATAATTCATTTATTACTTTTAAAGTTCTTTCCTCTTTAAAGAATTCTATTATACTTCTAGCAACTATATCTCCAACATCTTGAACAGATACTAATTCCTCAAAAGTAGCATTCTCTAGGTTTTCTAAAGACTCAAATCTCTTTACTAAATCCTTAGCAGTTTTAACTCCTACATTAGGAATTCCTAAGGAATATAAAAATGCTTCTAAAGTACAATCTTTACTTTTTTCTATGGCATCTAAAAGATTTTGTGCTTTCTTTGGACCAAACTTATCTAAATCTAATAATTTTTCATATTCTAATTTATAAAGATCTGATATATCTCTTATATCAAGCTTTTCAAATAATTGCTCTGCTGTTCTTTCTGAAAAACCAGCTATGTTCATAGCTTCTCTACCCGCAAAGTGAACTATAGTTTTAACCATTTGAGGCTTACATCCTAAAGTATTTTCACAATAGATATGAACTCCTTCATGAACTAAATGTGCTCCACAAGCTGGACATACCTTTGGTTCTTCAATTTCCTTTGTACCTTCTAAACTTTCAGGAACTACTCCCATTATTTCTGGAATAACATCATTGCTTCTTCTTACAAATACTTCAGCTCCTAATCTTACTCCCTTTCTAGCTATATCATCCATATTGTTTAATGTAGCCCTCTTAACAGTAACTCCTGCTAACTCTACTGGCTCTAAGATAGCTGTGGGAGATACTCTTCCACTTCTACCTACATTCCATTCAACATCTAAAAGCTTAGTTGTAGCCTCCTGTGCTTCAAATTTATATGCAATAGCCCACTTAGGAAATTTAACTGTGTATCCTAAAAGTTCTCTAGTTCTTATATCATCTATAGCTATAACTAATCCATCTATATCATAATTTAAATCAAATCTTATATCTCTTATATAATCAATTTCTTTTTGAATTTCATCTAAAGTTGTGCATTCCCTAATATAATCATCCATTGGAAATCCCTTAATTTTTATGAAATTTAACATTTCCATATAAGTTTTAAAAGGAGCTCCTTCCTTATATCCAACATCATAGAAGAAAGCTGATAAATTTCTTTTAGCTGTCTCTGCTACATTTAAATTTCTTAAAGCTCCCGCTGCTCCATTTCTTAAATTCTTAAGAGGAGTGTCTGCTTCACTATTATATTTTTCAAAGGCTTCTGTAGTCATAATAGCCTCTCCATGAATTTCTAAGAAATCATGACAATCAATTTTTAATGGAATTGATTTTATAGTTTTAACCTGAGCTGTCACATCTTCACCAATAGCCCCAGTTCCTCTAGTTGCTCCAGTAACTAATACTCCATTTTCATCATAGGAAAGATTAATTGTTAATCCATCAAACTTTTTAGTTAAAATATATTTTAATGGTGGTAATTCTTCATCTGAAGTTCTATTATATTCTTCAACAAATTTAACATTTCTATTATGCCACTCTCCAATTTCCTCTAAAGTTTGAGCTTTGTCTAAACTCCAAAGTCTAGCTTTATGAGTGTATTTTTTAAACTCAGGAAGAATTACATCACCAACTCTTTGAGTAGGTGAATATGGTAATTTATATCCTGTTTCCTTTTCTAAATCTACTAATTCATAGTATTTTTTATCATAATCTTTATCTGTTACTGAAGAATTTCCTAAAACATAATATTCATAAGCATATTTATTTAACTCTTCAACTAACTCTTCTATTAATTTTTTCTTATCCATCTTACTCATCTACTCCTTATTAAAGTAAATTTCTATATTAAAGAAGTTCTAGTGGTGCAAAGCTAAACATTAAATGTTTAACTCCTTGACTATCAAAGGCAATTGTAAGCTTATAGTCATCTCCAACTTTACTCTTTGTTATTAATGTTCCCACACCAAACTTAGGATGCTTAACTTTTCTTCCCATAGTTAATTCATCTATTCCTGCATTACCTGAAGATTTTCCTGATAAAGTCTTATTTATGGATTCATTTGCTTTAGAAACACTCATTCCTCCTCTTATACTGTGAGGATTATAAGTTTTTCTTGGCTCTCCATAAGTTTGTGAACTATTTTTGAAAGAGTTACTTGAACTTTTACCATTGATATTTACATAGTCTTTTATGTTAGCTGGAATTTCTGATATAAAATCTGATTGTCCATAAGCCACTGTTTTACCAAATATCATTCTTGTTTCAGCTGATGTCATATATAACTTTTCCTCAGCTCTAGTTATTCCAACATAGCAAAGTCTTCTAGCCTCTTCCATTTGATTATCATGTTCAAAGCAAGCTGCATTTGGGAATATTCCGTTCTCCATACCAACTAAGAAAACTGTTGGGAATTCTAGTCCCTTTGAGCTGTGAACTGTCATTAGCATTACATAATTATCTTCTGCTTCTAAATCATCCATATCTTGAACAAGAGCAACCTTCTCTAAGTAAGCTGATAATGATTTATCTTCTTCATTACTCTTTTCAAATTCAACAGCATCAGAAACTAATTCTTCTAAGTTTTCTATTCTGCTTTGATCCTCTATAAGCTTTGAATCTTTAAGTGATTTTAAATAACCTGTTTTTTCTAAAACATATTCAATTAATTGAGATACACTTAGTTGCTCTGACATAACCATTATTTCTTCCATCATATCAGTAAACTTCTTAATAGGATTTATACTTCTAGCTGTTAATCCTGGTACATAATCTACATCTAATAAAACATTGTATAATGTATCATCTATTTCAGACGCATGATTTTGAAGTTTTTCTACAGTAGTATCTCCAATGCTTCTTTTAGGAACATTTATTATTCTTCTTAAACTTATAGAATCTTTAGGATTTACTATTATTTTTAAGTATGCAAGAATATCTTTTATCTCTTTTCTATCATAGAATTTTAGTCCTCCAAAAATTCTATATGGAATTCCTGCTCTTCTTAAGGCTTCCTCAAAATTACGAGACTGTGCATTTGTTCTGTAAAGAACAGCAAAATCCTTATATTTATATCCTTTATCACTTTTTAATTTTTCTATCTCTGAAACAACAAAAGCTGCTTCCATTTTATCTGAATAAGCTCTATGAATACTTATTTTTTCTCCCTCTACTTGTTCAGTTCTTAAAATTTTAAATTTTCTCTCTGCATTATTTTTTATAACTTTATTAGCAGCCTCTAAAATATTTCCTTTTGATCTATAGTTTTGTTCAAGTTTAACAACTTTAGCCTCTGGATAATCCTTTTCAAAATCTAATATATTTCTTATATCTGCCCCTCTCCAAGCATAAATACATTGGTCATCATCACCAACTACGCATATATTTTTGTGTTTTGCAGCTAAAAGCTTAGCAAATTCATATTGAGCTTTATTTGTATCTTGATACTCATCTATCATTATGTATTTAAACTTATTTTGATAAAACTCTAATACATCATTATGCTTTCTAAATAACTCAACAGTTTTTACTATTAAATCATCAAAATCTAGAGCATTATTTTCTTTTAATTTCTTTTGATATAAAAGATATGCATCTGCTATTTTATTTTTTCTAAAGTTATCTTCATTTTCTTTCTTAAAACTTTGTGCACTTTGGATATTATCCTTTGCTTTTCCTATAGTACCTAAAATCTCTAAATCAGTTATCTCTTTTTCATTAATATTAAGCTCTTTCATTACAAGTTTTATTAATGTTTTCTGATCTGATGAATCATATATTGTAAAGTCTTTACTATAACCTAATTTATCTATTTCTCTTCTTAAAATTCTCACGCAAGATGAATGAAATGTTGATATCCACATGTTGTTTGCTACTTCACCAACTAGAGATTTTACTCTCTCTCTCATTTCCCCTGCTGCTTTATTTGTAAATGTTATTGCTAATATATTATAAGGTTTTATATCATTTTCTATCATGTATGCTATTCTGTGTGTAAGTACTCTAGTTTTACCAGAACCTGCTCCTGCTAATATAAGTACTTGACCATCAATTGTGGTTGCTGCTTCATATTGTTCTTTATTAAGCAAGCTTTTTAAATCCATTAGATCACTCCTCTTCCTACAATAAAACTAAACTTTATTATACCATATAAATCTATATATTATATTCTATCAAACATATTATTCTTTTACATGATTAATAAAAAATAAATGGCCACATTATAAAATGTGACCATTTATTTCAAATATAATACTCTTACTTTAAATATAATCTTTTAAATTTACCTCTTTAATTTATTTCATATATTTTTTCTTAATTAATATTAGTAAGATTATTTGAAACTTCTCCCTCTCCTAAGGATTTATTCAGCTCATTTTCATGAATATTTTCTTGCTCTAAATTTTCTTCCTTAGGTAAATTCTCTCCTTCTACAGGTGTAGTATTTTCATCTCCACTTTTGGGAGTCTCAAGGTTTTCACCTTCATTATTAGAATTTTCTATTGAAGATTCTTCTTTAACTTCATTATTAGGTTGATTTACACCCTCATCTTTAACCTCGCTATTAGGTTTAACCCCTTCATCTCCCTTAATCTCATTATTAGATTGACTTTCTTTATTACCATTTTGATCATTAGTTAAACTCCATGTGATGTTTCCATTAGAATCTTCATATAAGTATAAAGTTATTTCTTCTAAATCCTTACCAAATCTATCTTCAAAATTACTATTTAATTTTATACTTGGCAAATTATTTTCTATTCCAACAGGAATTAAAAATTCTCCATCCTTTTTACTTATTATAATTTCCTTTCCCTCTATTGAAATTTCAACATTATCTAAAAAAGTTTCACTTCCAACAATATCACTATTTATATTCTCTCCACTGTAGAAGACTTTTTTAGAAAACTCTAATACAAGAGAGTTTTCTCTAGTGCTTATCTTTGAAATTTCAAAAGGACTTTCCTTAGGATCTAACTCAACTATTTTAACCGTATTTTTTACTGAATACTCTCCACTAAAATAAGCATAACTTCCATAAGTAGCACTTGAAGCAAGTGAAACTCCTAAAATTAATGCTATAATTTTATTCTTACTAATCACTTAAACTCCTCCTCTACTATTTACTATTTTCCTGAGTATACCCTATATTTAAATCAAATTTAAATTCTGCATTAGAATAATTCTCTGGCATATCTCTTTGCATATTTAATGTTAATGTAGCAGTTAAAACTTCACCATCATTTAAAACTACTTCATTCCCCTCTGCATCTAATAATTGAATATTTTTATTAAATAGTGAAAGTAATGTCTCTTCTCCATTTCCATATCCTTGTATATCTCTATTTTCGCTACTTTCAAAACTTAATGAATACTTTATTTTCTCTAGTCCATCATTTCCTATTGATGAATTTTTAAAATTTAATGTCATTCTTTGATTTAGAGTTCCATTATTAGTTATTATAAAAGTATCACTAACAGGAACTTCTATATCCATTTTCTCTATTTTAACTGTTTTTGTAGCCTCAGAACTTAAAGTTCCTAAAGTTAACTTTAAATCACCGTTTACGTTTTCTTTATCCGAAAAATAGGCTAAACTTCCTAAACCTCCTGTTATTCCTATAGCTAATACCAATGAAATTATTCTTCTCATCTTAACGGTTTTCATATTAAATCTCCTCCTTTTTTTGAGGTAACTTTAATATTGATGCTCCTATACCTAAAGCTAAAACTCCAAAAACCATAAAATTGTTATTGCTAAAGCCCCCTGTATTTGGTAAGTTTCCACTTCCATTATTTATTTCATCCTCATATTCATATTGAATACTTAGACTAAATGCATTTTGTATGCCTTGTCCTCTATTATCTAAGTCATTAGAAATCTTTACTTCTAAATCTATAAGTTTACTATTATTAGACTCTACATTTATTCCATCTTTTAATTTAATATTTCCTTCTGAAAAAACCTCTTCAAGAGTTCCTTGAAAAATCAGATCATCACTGTCTTTTACAGTAATAAATGCATTTTCCAAAAAATATTTATACCTTTCATCCACCTCATCAATATATGAAGAATTTACATAGTCTAAGAGTTTTTCATCATGAAAATTTAGAGTTTTTATAACTATATCTTCACTTAAATTATTAGATATTTTTATTGAGCTTTCTTCTAAATTTCCTGGTTCCCAAATAATTTTTTCATTAAACAAATTATTCTTTTCTTCCACTACATCAATAGTAACGCCGGCCTTTTCTTTAGCAAATACAATATTATCTTTAGCTGGCATAAAAGCTAATGTTGCTAAAAGTGCACATAAAAATACGCTTTTAGTTTTCCTCATACTGTTCCCCCCCTTTTTAATAGTCTTAACATAATAAATCTAATTTAACTTTATATTTATATTCATCAACTATAAAAAAAATAACTTAGTTCATATTTATTTTAGAAAAATATTACATAATATTAAGAATAAATCTAATTATATTTATGAAAAATATATTTTTAATTCTTAAATCAATAGTATTTTTATAATAAATATTAAAAAAATGCTTATATATGCTATATCTATATGTCAGTATTTATTTAGAACATATTATAAAGAAAAAGAGTTGATACTTTAAAGTATCAACTCTTTATAATTTGAATATATTATTTCAATAGTTTGTCTAAAATGCATTTTTTATTGCATTATTATAAAATAAAAAAACGCAACCCTTGGGGCTAGGTTGCGTTTCAGCAATAAGCAATAAATAAAAAGGGGGCTATTTATTCCTTTTATTTATCCTCGCACAACTATTATATTAGATGTTTACTTAAATTGCAAGTAATCTAATATTTTTTTTGCAAGTTTTCCTACATGAATTTTCCCTTTACAATCATTACTATTTAAATTTTTAAAAATTTTTGTAAAGTACCGCTAATTCACTTTCTGAAAGCTCTTTATATTCGCCTTCTTCTAAACTTTCATCAAGTGGAAGATTACCAAAAGAAGTTCTTTTTAAATAAACAACCTTTTTCCCTCTAGCCTCAAACATTCTTTTTACTTGATGATATTTACCCTCTTGAACTGTAACTTCTACTCTAGATGAATCCTCTAAATTTTCTATAACCTTAAGCTTTGCACTCATACACTTATATCCATCATCTAAAGTTACACCATTTTCGAAAGCTTTAATATCTTTTTCTGTTATAGGAGCATTTATTTCTGCATAATAAACCTTATCAACATGATATTTAGGTGAAATTAATTTATGATTTAAATCACCATCATTAGTTAATAGTAATAATCCTACTGTATCTTTATCAAGTCTTCCTACTGGAAATGGTTCAAAAACTTGATCTTCCATATATAATAAATCAATAACAGTTTCATCTCTCTTATCATAAGTTGCTGAAATTACTCCAGCTGGCTTATTCATCATTAAATATATGTACTTTTTATACTCTACTTTTTCCCCATTTATAACTATTGTATCTTTCTCAGGATCTATTTGAAGTCCGCTATCCTTAACTTTCTCATCATTAACTGTTACAAAACCTTTTTTAACAACTTGCTTTATTTCTTTTCTCGTTCCGTATCCTAAGTTTGATAAAACCTTATCCAATCTTTCCACTAACTAATCACTCCTTCGTAAAAAATCACATTTATATCTGTGGTTAGTATAAAGCAAAGTTTAACTAATTACAACTTATTAAAACTATAAAAATAAATAAGACTCTATTTTAAGTAAATATTAATTTTAAATAATTTAAAAACCAACTTAATATTAGTCTTAAAAGCTTATTTTCAAATCAATATTATATAAAATAAAGTCCTAATTATATATTAAACTTTAATATTTTATTCTACCTTAAACTCAAAAGTATCATAGTCCTCATAAGCACATTTTTTATAATAACTTTTAGTTAATACTAAAACCTTATACTTTCCTGGTACATATGGCCTAAAAGAATAATAACTCTTTCTACTATATTTTTGAACTAAAGACCAGTTTCCATTAATCATTATATAATATTCATAGCAAACTCTACTTCCACCTTCACATTTTGTAGAAAAATTTATTTCCTCATTAATTTTAAACACCTTATCAGAAGCACTTATTTTAGTATCTGTAATAGGTAAAGCTTCACTAACATAAAATCTTACTTCTCTTCTTGAATCAAATCCCTCTTTACATTTAATATTTCTAGCAAATATATCAATTGTGTATTTTCCTGGACATTTTGGTGTAACTTTAAACCTCTTATTTTTTACATAATCAGTTTCTTCTACTACTTGTCCATTTACTTTAGTAACATACTTAACCTTTACTTGTCTAGTATTTTGAACTATTACTTCAATATCAATATCATCTCCAACTAAAAAATATTCCTTAGCTGGAACTAATATATGATCAATTTTCCCTTCTGCATACTCCCTAACTTTAAAATTTAATACAGTATGCACATCATATTCTTTTGTTGAATATTTATCTTTTACTCTTACATCAAGCTGATAATTTCCTTTTTCATTTGGAATAAATTCTACCCAATTGTTACTTCCAAAATCAATACTTTCTATGGTTTTACCATCCTTAATTATTAAGAAGGAATACTTTAAGTCAGTACCACCCTCTGCACTAACCCTAAGTTTTATTACTTCATTAATTATAGGAGTCTTATCTCTATCAAATATTAATTCTGTTATTTTTATTGGCTTTTTAACCTTTTTTTCTATTTTATAATCTAATTTTGATTCTACTTCATAATCTCCAATAAATGATTCATCCTTAGCCCAAAGAGTTATTCTATAATTTCCTTCTTTTTTAGCATTCCATTTTAAAGTGCTATTTCTTGTATAGCCTGTATCTTCAGATATTTCTCCATCTATTTTAAATCTATAAAGGATATCACTTCCTCCATCAATAACAGCTTTTACCTCTATTACCTCTCCTTTTTCTTGAGGTGAACTTAAATCTGTAGTAAAACTTCTTAATTGTAATGGTTCATATGGTTTTATATCATATACCATAACGGCTCTATCATCAAATTCCTTATTAGAATACATATCTCTTATTAAACATAAAAGTTTATATCTTCCCTCTTTAAATTCTTTAAAAGTTACTATACGATTTGATGAAAAATCTTGAATGCAAGTTCTACTTCCATCAGGTGAAATTTTTACAAACTTATATAGTGCTGTTCTTTCATCTTCAAAATTTGCTTCCACTTCAAAAGTAAGCTCTGAGTTTACTATTAATTTTTCACTTAAATTGATAAAATTAATTATTTCAGGCTTCACGAATTCTTTTGATGTAAATATAACTGTGGCATAATCATCTGCTGTATTAGTTGAACTTGTTTTTTTACATTCAATTAAAAACTCAAATTGACCACTTTCATTAATAGTATAATTTAATTTATTTTCTAGTGTATAATCTTTTATAAGTTGCCATCCGTTCTTTCCACTTATAAAGTATCTATACATAATATTTTCATTGTTACTGTCAACCTTTAATTCTGCCTTCTCTCCAACATTAAATACATCTTTATTGAGATAGATTCCTTTTATTAATTTTTCTTCTTTAATTTCATCTTTATTTATTTCATTTTGAAGCCCATCAACTCTTCTTTTCACATTAACACTCTGAGTAACTTTATAATCAAAAGGCTTAGTTGAATTCTCTTTTCTTCCTTGAACCATAATCATATACTCTCCATCTTCTTTAGGATTCCAGATAAATTCATTTCCTTTTTCAAATTCCCTTAAAGTTTCCCAAATTCCATCCTTTCCTGTTAAGATTTTATACCTTAAATTATCATGAGTATTATTTACTATTTTTATGTTAACCGGACTATTATCTTCTATTATATCTCTCGTATCTAACTCTAAAAGTAATTCTCCCATAATCACTCCCCCTAAAACCCGAAACACTATAGATAAATAAATTATATTATACTTCTGTTTTTATGTAAATATTTTCTATTTTTCTTGCCATAAAACACTCTATTTCTACATTTTTTCTGCTTTTATAAAATGTATAAAAAGTTTAAAACTGTCTATAATATAGGTAGTGTTACTTAACACTGTAAATCTCCTAATTTTATTATATCCATATAATCAAACCATTAAAGAAATCTCAGCCACTCTGAGATTTCTTTTTTTAATATACCTTAATTAATAGTATATATATTATTTTTTAAATTTATTTTCTAATTCTACAAAGTTTATTTTCTAATTTTCCAAACCTTGTTTTATTATATCTAATTTAAAATAGTCTTTACCTTTTCTATCAAAACTTCTAAATTATAATAAAGTCTATCATCATCTTCTTTATTTCTTTTATGATTTCCTTTTGATTTTCCACCAGCTCTTCTATTTTTTTGACTTAAATGTCTTTCAAAAAGTAATCTATCAACATTATCATTATCATAAATATACCCTCTAGGGCTTATGGCTAACGCTCCTTTTCCTAAAGCCATAGCTGCTACTCCATAATCTTGAGTTATTACAATATCATTTTTATCAGTATTATTAGCCACATACATATCTACGCTTTGAAATCCACCATCAACCATTCTCACCTCAGAGTAATCTGAATTTATCATATGATTTATTGTGCAATAAATTAATATTTTTACTGAATGCTTTTTAGCAACTTTTTCAATTATATCTCTTCCTGCACATCCATCACCATCAATAATTATTTTCACCTTTATAATCCTCCCATAATATATTCTCTATTATCTTTTTTTGAATATTAAATAATTATCCATTAATAAAATTATACACATTTTCATTAATTTACTAATATTCTTACAATAATAAATAATTTATATATTAATAAAATTATACTCTTAAAACAAAAAAGAAGCTCTAAAAAGAGCTCCTTTTTATAATTAAATTTATATTATTTTAATCTTTCTTCTAACTCAGCTTTTAAATCTTCAAAGCCTGGTTTTCCAAGTAAAGCAAACATGTTTTTCTTGTAAGCTTCAACACCTGGTTGGTCAAATGGATTTATTCCTAAAACATATCCACTGATTCCACAAGCTTTTTCGAAGAAGTAAACTAATCTTCCGAAGTAGTATGGAGTTAATTCTGGAACATTAACAACTACGTTTGGAACTTCTCCATCATTGTGAGCAAGTAAAGTTCCTCTGAATGCTTGTTTGTTAACATAGTCCATAGTTTTTCCAGCTAAGAAGTTTAATCCATCTATGTTTTCATCGTTAGCTTCGATTACTATTTCTTCTCTTGGAGATCCTACATTAATAACTGTTTCGAAGATATCTCTTCTACCTTCTTGGATGTATTGTCCCATTGAGTGTAAATCAGTTGAGAAATCAACAGCAGCTGGGAATAATCCTTTGTTGTCTTTTCCTTCTGATTCTCCATATAATTGTTTCCACCATTCATTGAAGTAATGAACTGATGGCTCATAGTTAACTAATATTTCTATAGCTTTACCTTTATTGTATAAAGCATTTCTAGCAGCTGCATATTTGTAACATTCGTTATCAGCTAATGAAGGATTAGCATATTCTTCTCTAGCATCAGCAGCTCCTTCCATCATTTCATCTATGTTTATTCCAGCTGCAGCTATTGGTAATAATCCAACTGCTGTTAATACTGAGAATCTTCCTCCAACATCATCTGGTATTACGAAAGTTTCATATCCTTCAGCATCAGCTAAAGTTTTTAAAGCACCTTTCTTAGCATCTGTTGTAGCATATATTCTCTTCTTAGCTTCTTCTTTTCCGTATTTCTTTTCCATGTAATCTTTTAAGATTCTGAAAGCTATAGCAGGTTCTGTAGTAGTACCTGATTTTGATATAACATTTAAGCTTACATCTAATCCATCAATAGCTTTTAATAAATCAGCCATGTAGCTTGAGCTTATGTTATTTCCTGCGTAGAATATAGCTGGAGTTTTTCTCTTATCTTTTGATACATAATTATAGAAGTTATTAGTTAACATTTCTATAGCAGCTCTTGCTCCTAAGTAAGAACCACCTATTCCTATAACAACTAATACATCTGAATCACTTTGTATTTTCTTAGCAGCTTCTTTTATTCTAGCAAACTCATCTTTATCATAATTAACTGGTAGGTCAACCCATCCTAAGAAGTCATTTCCTGCACCTGTTCCATTATGTAATTTATTGTGTGCTTGGTTTATAGTTTCTTGCATGTAAGCAACTTCGTGAGATTTTAAATATGGAGCTGCTTTTGATAAATCAACAACTAATCCTTTTTTCATTATTACTACCTCCATTAGCGTTTATAAATTTATTTTAACCACGCCATTAATATATATAATATAATCGCAAAAATAATTAAGCCTCCAAAAACCATTGGAAGTATTATTGCGTATTGCGCTAACATTATAGCAACCAAATCCTTAAAAGTTGGCTTTTCTTTATTTTTAACTTCTTCCATTAATTTCTCATATTCTTCTTTTTCTTTTCTTCTAGTTATTTCATCTTTAAACCAAAACAAACTTAATTCCCCCTGTTTACCACACGTTAATATTTTATCATTTATTATTTATGGATTACAATACAATATAGAACTTTTTATATATTTAATGAAATTTTATTATATATAGTTATAGTGTAGGAGAATTTAATCCCCTACACTACATAAAATTTAATTTTTTAATTCAATTTTTACATTTTAATAAATAAAACTCAATTTTAATTAAACTAAGTGACATGCTACAAAGTGATCTTTTCCAACACACTTATATTCTGGAGCTTCCTTCTTGCATTTATCCATAGCATATGGACATCTAGTATGGAACTTACATCCACTTGGTGGATTAGCTGGTGAAGGAATATCACCCTTTAATATTATTCTCTCCCTCTTAATTGTAGGATCTGGTATTGGAACTGCTGATAATAATGCCTTTGTATATGGATGTAATGGATTATCATAAAGTTCATTTTTAGGAGCTAATTCAACTAAGCTACCTAAGTACATTACACCTATTTTATGACAAATATGCTTTACTATACTTAAATCATGAGATATGAAAAGATATGAAAATCCCATCTCTTCTTGTAAATCCATCATTAAGTTTACAATCTGTGATTGTATAGAAACATCAAGTGCTGAAACTGGTTCATCTGCAACTATAAAACTTGGATTTAAAATTAAGGCTCTTGCTATACCTATTCTTTGTCTTTGTCCACCTGAGAATTCATGTGGATATCTTTTCATATGATATCTAGCAAGTCCACATCTTTCTATAGTTTGAGCTACTCTTTCAGGTAATTCTTCTTTACTACATAATTTATGACTTAAAAGAGCCTCTCCTACTAAAGAGTCTACTGATAATCTAGGGTTTAATGATGAATATGGATCTTGGAATATCATTTGCATTTTTGGTCTTAAATCTCTAAGTTCTTTCTTTTTAAGAGCAAAAATATCTTTTCCTTCAAAATATACATTTCCATCTGTTTTTTCAAATAATCTTAAAATTGCTCTTCCTGTTGTTGATTTTCCACAACCTGATTCTCCAACTAGTCCTAAAGTTTCACCCTTATCTATAGTAAAACTTACTCCATCAACAGCTTTTACATTGCCAACTGTCTTAGAAAAAACTCCTGCTTTAATCGGAAAGTATTTTTTCAAATTTTCAACTTTTAAAACTGTATTATCTGCCATCTACTTTCCCTCCTTATATAACCAGCATGAAACTTTGTGTCTATTTCCTACATCAATAAGAGTAGGTTGAACATCCTTACATTTTTCCATACATCTATCACATCTCTCATTGAAGTAACAATTATCAGGCATACCTACTGGATTAGGAACTTGTCCTGGTATTGAATAAAGTCTAGTTTCATTTCCATTAACTGATGGCTTAGATTTAAGTAACCCTTGTGTATATGGATGAAGAGGGTTTTTAAATAACTCTAAAACTGGAGCTTCCTCAATAACCTTACCAGCATACATTACAACAACATAGTCCGCCATCTCAGCAACTACTCCTAAGTCATGTGTTATTAATAATATTGATGTATTTAATTTCTCTTTAATATCTCTCATAAGATCTAGAATTTGTGCTTGAATTGTAACATCAAGGGCAGTTGTAGGCTCGTCAGCTATTAAAAGCTTAGGATTACAACAAACTGCCATAGCAATCATAATTCTTTGTCTCATTCCCCCTGATAATTCGTGAGGATAAGATTTCATTATTTCTTCTGCTCTAGCTATACCAATTATTTTTAAAACTTCTATCGCTTTCTTTTCTGCTTCTTCTTTTGATAAATGCTGATGAAGAATTATTGCTTCACAAATTTGATCTCCTATTTTAAATACTGGGTTTAATGATGTCATAGGCTCTTGGAAGATAACTGATATATCATTTCCTCTCATATCCATAAGTTCTTGCTCTGTGAACTTTAAAACATCTTTTCCCTCAAAAAGAATTTCTCCTCCAACTATTTTTCCAGGAGGACTAGGTATTAATCTCATAAGAGACATGGCAGTAACAGATTTTCCACATCCAGATTCTCCAACTACACAAACTGTCTCTCCTTCTTTTATTTTAAAACTAACGTTATTTACAGCTTTAACAATTCCCTCACCTGTATGAAAGTGAGTTTCAAGATTTTTAAATTCTACTAATGTTTTTCCCATTACACTCGCCCCCTTAGACCTTTAGCTTAGGATCTAGAGCATCTCTTAATCCATCTCCAAAAATATTTATAGATATAACAGTTAAGAATATACATACTCCTGGAGGTATCCATAACCACCATCTATTTGTTAATGTATAATAATCTTGAGCTGTCTGTATCATATTACCCCAAGTTGGTGTAGGAGGTGTAACTCCAAGACCTAAGAAACTTAAAGATGATTCTGTTAATATAGCTCCACCAATTCCTAATGTAGCTGAAACTATAATAACTGCCAATGTATTAGGTAATAAGTGTAAAAACATTTTTCTAGCATCTGATAGTCCTAAGGCTTCTGCCGCTTGCATAAATTCTTGTTCTCTTAAAGATAAGACCATACCTCTAACCATACGACAGGTACCAGTCCAACTCAATGCCCCGATAATAAACATAACTACGAAAATTCTATACTCTGGTGGTATTTTTAAATCTGACATTATAGCAGATACCATTATTAATAATGATAAGAATGGGAAACACATAAATACGTCAACAATTCTCATTATTAAACTATCTACAAAGCCACCATAATATCCTGCTAATATACCTAAAGTTGTTCCTATAATTATAGAAATTCCTACCGCAACTATACCTATTGAAAGTGAATATCTTCCCCCGTACATAAGTCTAGCTAAAACATCTCTTCCTGATTCATCAGTTCCTAGCCAATGCTGAGCTGATGGAGGTTGATTAGTTCTTACTAGATCTATTGTTAAATGATCATGTGGATATAACATTGGTCCTAATATTGAAATTAAAACTAAGACCAACAATATAAATAAGCCACCTAAAGCTAGCTTGTTTTTTTTCAGTCTTTTAAAAGCTACAGTCCAAGGGCTTTCTATTTTCTCTTTTTTCACTTTAACTTCTTTATTTAATTCTGTTTGCATATAAAAAGCACCTCCTACTTAAGCCTTATTCTTGGATCTACTAATGCATATATAATATCAGCAAGTAAGTTTCCTATTAAAACCAATATAGCTAAAGTAAGGTTTATACCCATAAGTAGATAATAATCTCTGTTATTAACTGCACTTAACTGTACTGGACCTATTCCTGGCCAGTTAAAGATTTTTTCTGTTAATGTAGCACCTGAGAATAATCCTGGAATTGACATTCCTAATAGTGTTACAACTGGTATAAGTGCATTTCTTAAAGCATGTTTATATATAACTACCTTCTCTTTTAATCCTTTTGCTCTTGCAGTTCTTATATAATCTTGTCTAACTACCTCAAGCATACTTGATCTTGTGTATCTCATCCATCCACCTACACTTCCAAGAGTTAAAACTATAAGTGGTAAAATCATATGTTTTAATACGTCTAGAACATATTGCATTCCTGTATATGCACTTCCTGGAGTAGTCATACCCGATATTGGAAATAAATTAAGTTGAACTCCTAAATATTTAATTAATATAAGTCCAAAGAAAAATGATGGCATTGATATTCCCATAAGGGCAAATACCGTAAAAAATTTATCAAAGAATGAATATTGCTTTGTTGCTGAAACTATACCTATTGGCACCGCAATTATAAGCCCCAAAATTAGTGATGCCGCTCCTAAAATAAAGGAATTTGGTATAAAATCTTTCATTACTTCTGAAACTGGTCTTTTATAGTAAAAAGATTCTCCTAAAGACCCTTCTGTTACAACGCCTTTTAACCAATACATGTACTGCGTTGTTTTTGGCTCATCTAAATGATATTTCTCTCTTATTGCTTGTTTTGTTTCTACACTCATATTTGGATCCATATTTGCTGTAATAGCATCTCCTGGAGCCATAGCAAATATGAAGAAAAGTACTAATGATACACCAACAATAGTCGGTATTATTAATAGTATTCTTCTAGTGATATACTGTAGCATATTGCTGTTCCCCCCATTTTTCAAAATTAGCCTGGATTTTTTGTCCAGGCTAATTTCTTAATTTATTTTAAATTTTATTTATTGTTATCTAATTCAAGTTTATAAACATCGTGAGTCCAATCTATATAAGTTGAAGGGTTGTATCCTTTAACTCTTGAATTTGATGCAAACATTTCTTGTGCATTTCCAAGAAGAATATAAGGTACATCTTCAGAGAATTTTAATTGCCATTCAGCATAAGCTTTCTTTCTCTCCTCTTGATTTGTTGTTCCTTTACCTTCTTTTAATAACTTATCTGCTTCTTCATTTCTCCATCCAATATTATTAAATCCGCCTGGTACATCTTGAGAGATTGCAAATATTCCTGATGGATCTGGATCTATTGAAAGATTCCAAGCACCATTGAATATATCATATTCTCTGTTATTAACTTTATCCATCATTGTTCCAAATTCCATTAATTCTGGAGTAACCTTAACACCAATTTGTTCCCAAGATTGTTGAACTATTGGGATTAAAGCATCAACATATTTAGAACCAGTATAAGTTAACCATTGAAGTTCTAATTCAACTCCATCCTTATCTCTAACTCCATTTCCATTTGTATCTTTCCAACCTGCTTCATCAAGTAATTGATTAGCTTTTTCTGGATTATATTCATACTTAGGAACATCTGGGTTATATGCCCATGAAGTAGGAAGAATATGTGAATTATAAACTTGACCATATCCTTGGTAATAAGATTGCATGAATCCTTCTCTATTTAATCCATAAAGTAACGCTTGTCTTACTTTAGGATCCTTAACTTTATCACTTCCATAGTTAAGCCCTATATATCCATAACCATTTTGCATATATAAATCTAAATTTAAGAATCCAGCTTGTTTTAATGGATCTATATTTTCTGGTTTAGCACCAACTCTATCTATATCAACTGTTCCAGCCATTAATTCTTGTAGTAATGTTTGTGCATTTGTAACTTTCATTACTATATAAGGAATCTTCGGCTCCCCTTTCCAGTAATCAGCATTTTTTTCAAACTTAACTTCTTGTCCTGGTTTAAAGTGAACAAATTTATAAGCACCTGAACCTACTGGCTCTAATAATTTATCCTTAACAGCTTGGAAGTTTCCTTTTTCAAATTTATAAACACTTTCAGGCATAATTCCATATTCAAAATTCCATATACCAGCTGCATCAGTATTCTTGTTAGTGAATGATATTGTATAATCATCAATAACCTTTATACCTTCAACACTACTAGCATCACCCTTATTGTACTCTTCATATCCAACTAAATTATTTACAGCATCCATTCTTGGTCCATCATATCCTGGATCACAAATAGAAGTAAATGTAAATGCTACATCCTTTGCTGTTAATTCTTGACCATTAGTAAATTTAATACCCTTATTTAATTTAAATGTATAAGTTTTTCCATCTTCAGAAACTTCATAACTTTCTGCTACATTTGGAATTGGTTCTCCCTTTTCATTATTAGTAATCAATCCATCAAATACTAACTTGTTAACCCATGAATCATAAAGAGTAGAAGAATATATTGGTACAAATTCACCCTTTGGATCTGTAGTCCCTACTATTAAAGTATCAGTTCTATTTTTTGCAGCATCTGGAAGTGCACTAGGATTTGACGCCTCTATTCTCTCTGGCTTTGATAAATCCTTAGTAGTTCCTCCTGATTCTGAACTATTACCATTTCCTTGAGCTGTATTGTTAGCTCCGCCTCCACATGCTACAAATAACATTGAAGCCGCTAACCCCGCTGTTAATAATACAACTAATTTTCTTTTCATTTAATCTGCCCCCTTTTAATATATTTATTGCTGTTACGTAACAAATTTAAAATGCCCCATATGAAAAATCTTGCTACAATAACATACATTTACTGTGATTTTTAAAATAAAATTTTATTACGTATTTTTCTTTGTTTTCATGTTAACACTTATATAACTTATAATTTACTTGTAAGTAAATATTTTAATTAATAAATTATCAAAATAAACCTTAATATATAATTACTTTATCAAAAATTCAAGTGTATATCATAGAAAAACACACGTCTTTTAAAATTATATTATTTGTATTTTAAATTATTTCCAATAATTTTGCAATATTGTAAAATTATTTTTTCATTATAAATATTTTCTCAAAAAGATTATTAATTACAATCAATAAATCTTAACTATAAATAATAAGTTATTTTAAATATATGCCTAATATGTATTAAATTATTAATTTTAAAGATAATAATATATATAATATGCAATTTTAATAATTTGTTCCTATAAAAATATTTTTACTTTCGTGATAAAAGTTACAGTTTATTCTCTTGTTTGATGATATACTTGCAAAGTATTTATTAGATAATTATAAATTTTAGAGTTAAAAAATTAACAATCAAAGAAAAAACGGAGTGAATGAGATGAAAAACTTAAATCTTAAAGGTAATCCAAATCGTGGATTAACAGGAGCTACTTTAGGTTTCTTCATAGGTTTTGCAGCAGTTTCTCTTTACGGACCAACTTCTGCAGTATTTAAAGAAGCCTTCGTAAACCTTAATCCAGTATTACTAGCATTACTTATTGCAGCCCCTAACCTGTCAGGTTCTTTACTTAGAATACCTTTTTCAGCATGGGTTGATACAACTGGTGGGAGAAAGCCCCTTATAGTTTTACTACTTTTATCAATAATAGGTATGGGTGGTTTATACGTAGTATTAGCTTTCTTTAGCAATAATTTAAATCAATATTATTATTTATTATTTGCACTTGGACTATTATCTGGATGTGGTATAGCAACATTCTCTGTTGGTGTCAGCCAAGCATCATATTGGTTCCCAAAAAGCAAACAAGGTGTAGCTTTAGGAATATATGGTGGTGTTGGTAACTTAGCACCTGGAATATTTGCATTATTAATTCCAAACTTAGCACTTCCTCTATTAGGATTACCTGGTTCTTACTTAGCTTGGTTAATATTCTTAATAGTTGGTACTGTAATTTACATAAAAATAGGTCAAAATGCTTGGTACTTCCAACTTGTTGACAAAGGAATAAATAAAGATGAAGCTAAGGAAATAGCATCAAAAGAGTATGGTCAAGAATTATTCCCTAAGGGAAAAGCAAGTGAAACACTTTTAATATCAGCTAAGTCATGGAAAACTTGGGCTTTAGTATTTATCTATTTCACAACTTTTGGTGGATTCTTAGCATTAACAGGTTGGTTCCCTAACTACTGGATGACTTATTTCGGATTAAATATGAAAGTTGCAGGTCTTTTAACAGCTTTATATTCTATATTAACTTCATTAACTAGAATATATGGTGGAAAAGTTGCTGATAAAAATGGTGGAGAAATAACTACTATAGTTTCTCTAGGAATAGCACTTATAGGTGCAATTTGTATGACTTTTGCTTCAACTATGACTTTAGCAATAATAGGTATAATCTTACTTGCTATTGGTATGGGAGTTGCAAACGCAGCAGTATTTAAAATAGTTCCTAATGCAGTTCCAGAGGCAATGGGTGGAGCTTCAGGATGGATTGGTGGATTAGGTGCTTTAGGTGGATTCTTAATACCTCCTGTAATGGCATCATTCCTAAACAGATCAGGATTTGCTGGATATTCACAAGGATTTTCAGTATTTATAGTTTTAATAATTGTAGCAATTGGAGTAATAGCTTTATTCCAAGCTTTACAAAAGAAATCAGCAAAATAAAACATTTATATAAAACAAAAGTAGCTATGAAATTTCATAGCTACTTTTTTATTTTAAATTATAAGTAATTTATAAATATAAAATTATCCACCAAAATTAAAACTCTAAATTATCCACAAAATATTATTAAAGCCCCTTTATAATCTAATAAAAAAGCATATATTTTTATTGATTATAACAAGATAAATAGACAATCATACTAAAATGACTGCCTATTTATCCGTAATAAAAATTTATATATCTTTTGATTAGTTTGGATACTTAAATTTTATCTGATTTAGACCTATTAAGAATTTTTAACCAGATAAATTATATTAAAATTCAGATAGGATTAATACCTATCTGAATTAATTATTTATATTATTCCCACTCGATAGTTGCTGGTGGTTTTGAAGTTACATCATAAACAATTCTGTTAACTCCCTTAACTTCATTTACAATCCTTCTTGATACTTTATCTATAACTTCATATGGTATATGAGCCCAGTTTGAAGTCATTCCGTCTGATGATGTAACTGCTCTTAATCCTACAGTGTGGCAGTAAGTTCTTTCGTCTCCCATAACACCAACTGATTGAATGTTAGGTAATACTGCGAAGTATTGCCATATTTCACTTTCAAGACCTGCTAAAGCTATTTCTTCTCTGAATATAGCGTCAGCTTCTCTAACAACTTCTAATTTATCTTCAGTTACTTCTCCTAGAACTCTTATAGCTAAGCCTGGTCCTGGGAATGGCTGTCTCCATACTAAGTGGTGAGGAATTCCTAATTCTTCTCCTACAGCTCTTACTTCATCTTTGAATAATTCTCTTAATGGCTCTATTAATGAGAATTCCATATCTTCTGGAAGTCCTCCAACATTGTGGTGACTCTTAATTACTGCTGAAGTATCTGTTCCACTTTCAACAACGTCTGGATAAATTGTTCCTTGAACTAAGAATTTAATATCTCCTAATTTTCCAGCTTCTTCTTCAAATACTCTTATGAATTCTTCTCCGATTATCTTTCTCTTAGTTTCTGGATCTGAAACTCCTTTTAATTTACCTAAGAATCTATCTTGAGCGTTAACTCTGATAAGGTTCATATCAAAACCTTCTTTGAAGATTTTTTCTACTTGATCTCCCTCATCTTTTCTTAATAGACCGTGGTCAACAAAGATACAAGTTAACTGCTTACCTACAGCCTTATGAACCATAACAGCTGCAACTGATGAATCAACTCCACCTGATAATGCACATATTAATTTTTTATCTCCAACTATTTTCTTGATTTCAGCTATTTTTTCTTCTGCGAAAGAAGCCATTGACCAAGAATTTTCTAATCCACATATATTGTAAAGGAAATTTCTCATCATGTTTTGACCAAATGGAGTGTGCTCAACTTCTGGATGGAATTGAACTCCATAAAGTCTTCTTTCTTCGTTTTCCATAGCCGCTACTGGACAAACATCTGTATGAGCTATGATTTTGAATCCTTCTGGTGCTTCTGCTATGTAATCAGTGTGACTCATCCAACAAGTTTCATCTGCTTCTATTCCAGCAAATAATTTTGATGAATTATCTAAAGTTACATTAGTTTTTCCATATTCTCTTACTGGAGCAGTATCAACTTTTCCACCTAAAAGATGTGCCATTAATTGATCTCCATAGCATATTCCTAATACAGGAACATTTAAGTTAAATATTTCTTTGTCTAATGTAGGAGTGTTTTCTCCATAAACTGAGTTTGGTCCACCAGTGAATATTATTCCCTTTGGATTCTTTTCTTTTATTTTTTCTATACTATATGTGTAAGGTATTATTTCGCAATAAACTCCACATTCTCTAACTCTTCTAGCTATTAATTGATTATATTGTCCACCAAAGTCGACAACTAAAACTAAATCTCTCATTTGCTTTCCTCCACAATTTCATTTTCCGTTTATGTATAAAGTATACTCAACAAAATGTTAAAACTTATAAGATATATTTCAACATTTTGCTGAAGCTTTTAATCTAATTATTGGTTAACACTGTAGTTTGGTGCTTCCTTAGTTATGTTTATATCATGAGGGTGACTTTCTCTAAATCCTGCTGAAGTTTGAACAACAAAATTAGCATTTTCATATAAATTTTCTAAAGTTGGTGCTCCTAAGTAACCCATTCCTGATTTTATTCCACCTATTAGTTGGTAGATAGTATCTGCTAAATGTCCTTTGTAAGCAATTCTTCCTTCTACACCTTCTGGAACGAATTTCTTAGTACCATTTTGGAAATATCTATCACTTGATCCTTTAGCCATAGCTCCAAGTGAACCCATTCCTCTGTAAACTTTGTAGCTTCTACCTTGATATATTTCTATAGCTCCTGGTGCTTCTTCACATCCTGCAAAGATTGATCCCATCATAGCTGCACATGCTCCAGCTGCTAAAGCCTTAACTATATCTCCTGAATATTTTAATCCACCGTCAGCTATTACTGGTATTCCTAGCTTTTTACCTTCTTCAGCACAATCCATAACTGCTGTTAATTGAGGAACCCCAACACCTGCAACTATTCTTGTAGTACATATTGATCCAGGTCCTATACCTACTTTAACACAATCTGCACCTGCTTCTGCTAAATCTCTTACAGCCTCTGGTGTAGCTATGTTACCAGCTATTACTTGAAGTTCAGGATATTTAGCTTTTATTCTCTTAACTCCTTCAATAACTCCTTTTGAATGACCATGAGCTGTATCTAAAACAATAACGTCAACCTTTGCTTTAACTACTGCATCTACTCTTTCCATCATGTCATTAGTTACACCGATTGAAGCTCCACATAAAAGTCTTCCTTTTTCATCTTTAGCTGCATTTGGGAAAGCTTTAGCTTTTTCTATATCTTTTATAGTTATAAGTCCTTTTAGATTATTTTCATCATCAACTAAAGGAAGCTTTTCTATTTTATGTTGCTTTAATATTTCTAATGCTTCAGTTAATGTAGTTCCTTCCTTCGCAGTAACTAATGGACTTTTTGTCATAACTTCTGAAACTTTTTTATCGTAGTTTGTTTCAAATACTATGTCTCTGTTTGTTATGATTCCAACTAGTTTTCCTTCTCTTGTTACAGGAACTCCTGAAATTCTGTATTGAGCCATTAAATCTAAAGCTTCTCTTACTGTGTGATCTTCTGATAAGAATATTGGATCTGTTATTACTCCATTTTCTTGTCTTTTTACTCTATCAACTTCTCTTGCTTGATCTTCTATTGTCATGTTTTTATGGATTATTCCTATTCCACCTTCTCTAGCCATAGCTATTGCCATTTTAGATTCAGTAACTGTATCCATACTTGCACTCATTAATGGAATGTTTAATTGAATTTTTTTAGTTAATTGAGTTTTTAAAGAAACCTCATTAGGTAGGACCTCTGATTTGTTTGGTACTAGTAATACATCATCAAATGTATATGCTGTTTTTAATATTCTTGCCATACTATCGCCTCCACACACTATCTTTAAGTTATTTACGTACAATTAAATGTTTTTCCGTATTTCCACCTTTTTAAATCCCGCTCATTTTTGAAAGTAAACTTGCAAATATACATAGAAAACGAAATTTTGTTTTCAAAAAAAAGCATAATAACTCCCAAGTGAAGTTAATATGCTTATAGTACACCTATAGTATATCAAATTCACTCATAGACGGAAATTTAAGGTTTCCGGTAGAAACGCCTTGCCTTATTCAAAGCTTATACGAGTTTATTTATATTCCGTTTTGTTTAATTTTTATTAATTATAATCTATGAAAGAAAGCTTGTCAATAAAATGCAGAAAATTAATTTCAAAAGTTCATAATTGATTTTTTTCTTGCATTATTTATAATAATTGAATAAAATAATTCATAATCTCATTCATAATGTACTATATTCTTATTAGTAGTACTTTTAATATTAATACATACATTTTTTATTTTATTATATATATCTTACATATTATTTATAATCCTAGTCTTTTGTAGTAAGATATTTAGCCATTCTTCATACTTATAAATAAAATTTACTTGATTAAACAATACTAAAGGCACTTCTCTCTTAATTTTCTTTTTAAGTTTTTAATAATTAAATATATTATGCTCTAAAATTTATTAATAAATACAAAAATAAGACCACAAATTAAGTTATGTGATCTTATTTTTCTTTTAGTTTAAAATACATCTGGCATTTCTCCAGAAATAAATTCTTTATTCTTAGTGCTATTTGGATTATTTTCAATGCTCGCAGTTACATTTAAACTCTGTGGATTCTCTTTAGTTTCTACTTTTGGAGTAGTTATTTCAGAAACAATAACATACTTTTTCTCAACAAAATTATTTTTATTAAGAATATTATTTAAATTAATCTTAATTGACTTTCCATCATCATCTGTTTTAATATTATTTTCTCCTATATCAATTTTTGTACTAATAATATTATTATTTTCATCTACCTCATATAATTTTAATGTTTTATCGTTTATTGTTCCTTTATCAATCTTTAATATTACTGAAGTTTCTGGAGATTTTGCATCAACTTCTACTGCTACTTTACTAGGTATTCCCCCAGCAATATTATTAGCAGTTTCATTTATAATTGATTTATTTGTTTTATTGTCATAATCTAATAGTCCTATACTTTCTATTGTTGAAGGATTATTTTTAATATCTAATTTACCATTAAAATATTGAGTAATTAACTCATCGCTATCTCCACATTTATAACTTAATATATTTTCAGCTGGATTTATATTAATACCATCTTTATTAGGTCTTATATTATAACTCGTCTTAACCTTAATAGGTATTGATATTTTTTTATCTCTTCCATCAAATACATATTTTGAACCATTATGTTTAAAATTCATAGGTTTTTTAAATGATATTGTAAACTTAGAATCTTCGTTCTTATATATTTTATATTCACTATTTTCTACATCATCAGTTACTAATTTAATATCATCTGGTAGTTTTCCTGTTATATTTATAGAATTAACAGATATACTTTCCTTATCTCCCTCATTAAAAGGTATTTCTTTTGGAGTTATATTATAATTCAATGTAAATTCCTTTCCAGGATAAATATTTTCATCACTACTTATAGTAGCTTCAAATATTTCATTATTTTTAAAATACCCATACTCTCCTTTTAAAACACTTTTTTCATTATTATTTGATTTTTCTATAACTTCATAAGTGATTTTATAAGGTTTTTTACTAAATGGTAGCATTAAGTTATGCTCTCCAGAAAATGTTGCACTTGCAATTTCTCCAGGAGTAGTATTTTTTGAAGGATAAAATTTAAATCCACTTCCATTTTCCATAAATTTTATATTTTCTTTAAACTTACCTAACTGATTATTATAATCTTCAAGCTTATATTTCAACATATAATCATTATTATAATTTTTAATAATATAATTAATTTGCTCATTAGTTTTTCTTATATCTTTAGGTTCAGTATCACCATAATAGTTGTAATTCAACTCAAAAGCTCCACTCCCACCATAGTTATAATACTCAACATATATAGGATAATACATATTTTTATCTAAATACACTGGTTCAAAGCTACTATAATAAGTTGGTCTATGTGGAGAGAAATTAGATTTTAAATATACAATTCCCTTATCAAATCCTTGATCACTACCTGGATATCCAGCTAAATCTATTCCCCACTCATTATTAGTAAAGTCTATTTTTTTATTATCAGTTGTTATCCATGCTCTTACACCATCATCTGCATAAGCTCCTAATATATACCAACCACTCTCTTCAGGCTGTATATATCCCCAATATTTATTTATTTCTACATAATTGGAGCCTAAAGGAATACCCATATGATTATATGAATCAAAAAATATGCTATTTAAGTTCCTATCTCTTGAAATAGTAGCTGGTAAAATTTCAGATTTTCCTTTTGACTTTTGAAATAACTTATTTCTATCAGTCCATGTCTTTTCTGTTTTATCAGTGTCTGAAATTAAGTTCTCATAAAACATAGCGTTTAGATTTCCTTCTTTACCTATATCTACATCACTAGTATTTATTATGTTACCGTCTGAATGTAAAGGTAGCGTTCCACTTTTAATTGAATTATTATCTTCATCAACAAAATTATATTTAAAATAATATTCTTTTTTCTTATCACCTATTCCCTTAACTTTTATATCAGCATAACCTTGTCCAAATATCTCTGTTGCTTCTGTAGACTTTCCAACATTAATATTATTCTTAGAAGAGTTATATGTATTTCCAACCTTTCCTCTAGAATCATTTATATCAATAGTTGTTACTCTTTGCCCTATATTAAAAGTTATCTTTGGAAATTTAGCTATTTCATTATTATTTTCACTATTTATAATCTTTGCCTCTACATCCTGCTTTATAATATTTCCCGTATCATTAAGAGCTTTATATGTAACTTCAATATTAAAGTTATTAGCATTAAAATCATTATTTTTGCCTTTTTTATAGGTTATTGTTAATTGATATTTTCCATTGCCTATATTCTTAATGCTAACTTTATCTCCTCCAACTACTTTTATATCATCAATACTTACTCCTTTTGGCAGCTTATTAAAATCTAGTATTGTTTTTACTGTAACTTCTGATTCTACCATATTTAAAGCTTCATTAAACTTCTTTTCAAGGGATTCTGAACTATTATTTCCTATTAATATGTTTTTAGTTGCATCACCAAATTCAGCTAATTGATATACAGTACCATATCTAGAGTATCCTTTATTTGTATTCTTTCCTAATTTAAATTCTCCGTCAGATTTTATCAAAATTCCTGAATCTGAACTTATATCTCCACATTTTTGTACTTTTTCTTTGTGCCCATTTAACTCTAATTCTTTTACTTGTCCATCTTTTAATCCTATTAAATCCTTATTTTTTATTTCATTAACACCACCAAAAAACATAGGGTACATTGTTATTCCAGAATCAGCAACTTCCTTTGCCATATAACATGAATATATTTGTCCTAAAATATTATTAAAGTATTGAGTTCCTGTAAAGGTTGCATTTCCAAGCTCTTTATAATTTTTTAAATTATTATTACTTTTTACATTACGTGCATTTATATAAAATTCCTCTGATTTATTTATATAATTTAAAAATTTCTCTAAACTATTTATCTTATAATTTAAATTATCTATTGAATAATAATTATGGTAATCGTAATAGTACTTTGTATTTGCTATTTTTAATTTATTTATATTTTCCGAAAATAAATTATTTAACTTATCTAAATCTCTATTAATCTTTTTAATTTTTTCATTTAATATATATATATTATAATCATTCAAACTTAAAATATAATTATCTTCAATTATATTATTAATATCCTGTATATAAGAATTCATACTTTTAAAAATTTTTCCCAAATATCTCTGTTCATAATAATTAGACATAATTAACTTATTCCAATTACCTAGACTAGTATTAAAATTTGCATTTTTATCCTTTTGACTAAACCACATTCTATTATTTATTTCATCATCACCTAAATAAAAATATCTTTCAGATAAATAAGTATTAACACCATCATACTGTATTCCGGTATTATCAAAAACTATATCCCCATGGTAATAACTACTTCCAAAACTACTAATAATATTATCTTTATTAATATCATGGTTTTCTATATCTTTATTATTATTATAGTTACTCATCCAAAAATCTTCTTTATTTTTAATATTACTGTAATCTTCTTCACTTCTGAAAAATCTTCCTGTATATGCATTGGCAAATCCATTTGTCATAATTATAATAACCTTTTTGTTATTATTTTTCTCTTTGGTTAACATTGACTTAGCTAACCTTAAAGCATCACCAGTATTAGTTCCCAGATGATTTGCATCTTTTTCATACTCTTCAATAACATTAGTGTATTTGCTACTATTTAATTCTCTAACAATACTTGCAGAACCATTATATTCTACTATACCCAATCTTCTGTTAGGTCCAGTAATAAAATCATTTGCAAATTTTGTTACAGCAGCTTTTACAGTAGGGATATTATTACCGTTAGTTTGAGATGTATCGACTATAACAACAGCATCAATTGGCTTTTCTTCAATAGAAAGTTTTTGTGGTTCTATATTATAACTAACATTAACACTATCTCCATCATTTATATTAACTGTTCCTGTACCATTTTCAGAAACAATAACATCCTCAGATTTATTTATCTTAATATTAAATTTAGGATCATTAAACACAATTCCATATGCAACCATTCCAGCCATACTAAAAACTAATAATAAACTTATAATAGCAAAATTTACTCTTCTTTTATTTTTTAATAAATTCATTTCACTCACCTCCATCCAAACTTAATTTTTATTTCTAAAGGTTAATATATTGCTTACCTTATATGGTGTATTCTTTCTAGTATCAAATGTAATTTCAATTTTAATAGCATTAGCATTTTTAAAATTATTGATTTCTTCTTTACCTTGTGTTGATTCTTCTGTTAAAGAGGTTAATTCAATGCTACTAACTAAATCTCCTATTTTAACCTCTTCTGAATCTTTCTTCTTCATATATAATGATCTATCTTTTAGTATAAATGTTATATGTTCATTTTTATTTTCACTATTATTAAAAGTTAGTTTAAGGTAGCCATCTTTTGATTTCAAAGAGTTCTTTTTTAAACTCTCAGTATAATTATTATTTGAAAGAACCTCATTTTTAACATTAGTTAAGCTTTCTATATTAGATGCTTCCATAGCTGAATCAGTAAAATAATTCATTATGGCCTTAGCTTCCCTTTGAAAATCTATTTGATTGCTTGTCTTATCTAAAGTTACATAATTTGAAATAAAGAAAGGTGCAACTATCATTAATATTATTGCTATTAAGGATAGTGCCACAACTAATTCTATAAGAGAAAGCCCTCTTCTTTTTAATTTTAAATTTTTCATTTAATCACCAACCTTCTCTTAATAGCTTAATTTACTTCCCAATTACTTGTTTTAACTAAATTTAAAGTATTATCACTCATGTTGGTTTGTGATTTTATTGTAATAAAATTATTACAAACCTGTCCTCTAAATAAATTTTTAAAATAATTGTAATTTTGAGATATTATTTTTTTTATAATATTGTCATCATATACTAAGTCAATTTTTTTACTTTCTTTAACATCTAGATTATCAGCTGTTATAATAGTTCCATTAAACTTTAAACTTTTATCTTTAGAATCTAATATTACATTTTTCTTTGTAACTATTATTCCTGCACCAATTCCATTTCCTAGATTTATTTCATTATCAGTTACATCTGTTGAATTCCCATATTTAATTGTAAGATTTCCACCCTTATCATTTTTAGAATCTATATAGATTATTGCCTTAGTTAACTTTCCATCACTCTCTTTAATATTTACAATTTTTCTTACTTCCTTATCAGGAAATTCAATTTCTGAATTATCATTATTTGTTGTATTAATTAAGCTTCCTATATAATTAATTGCCTTTTCATATTGATTAACTTGATTTATTCTAACGCCAGTGGTCTTGTCTAAGTTATCATTATTTTGCCTTACTTCATTATTGCTTATTGTAGCTCCAATACTAGTTGTATTATTAGGTAAACTTATTCCATCTAAATGTTTAGTTCCCTTTGCATTTTTAACATTATCCTTAAAATATTTTGCCTTTTCACCAACAGAATCTAGCTTTACAAGTTGTAGTGGATTATAATATTTAAATTCCACATTTCCATTATCAACTGTATAGGCTATATAATTTCCTTTAACAGAAACAGACTCTCCAGTTTGATATGCTTCAGGCTTTGTATTTATGTAAGCTGTTCCCATTATAATAGCTTCTTGTCCTATTTTTATACTTGATCCATTTCCTATATCATCTGTGTTTACTATAATTGCGCTAGAATTATTTATTTTACCTGTTAATTTATCTTCAGTTCTATTACTATTTAGCCCATAAAAACCATCATTTAAATTTATTGATGATTTTTTTCCATTTAATATTAAATCGTTCATTGCATAAACAGGATAATTAGAAGTAATATTTCCTTTACTAACATCTTTGTCAAAACCAATCTTATCTCCATTTATTCCTATATTTCCTGTGTATACACCTAAGTTGTTATTTAAATTACTATCAGATTTTTTTGATTCATCATTTAAATTACTCTTATTATTTTTACTATTTTCTGTTTCACAACCAACTTTTAAATTACTTCCTTCTCCACCAAGTCTTATATCATTCTTACTTACCAAAGAGCCATTATTAACACTAAGTGTTCCTCCGTTAATAACAACCCCATCTCCATCTTTTTTATTAACTATATTTCCACTTGTTAAATCTTCTTTATCCTTAACAACATTTGCTGATACAAAAATTCCACCATCCACATTTAATGTAGATCCTGTACCAATATTTAAGTTTTCTCCAACAACTAAACCATTTGAGCATACATTATATAAAGGAAACTCTTCAATTTTATAAGCTCCATTATAATCTGGAACCTCAATATTAAAAGTTAAAGATACATCTTTATAGTTCTTATTACCATCTGATTCTTTAACATTAAACTTAGAATCTAATCTTAAACTTACTTCTTCCTTTTTATCCTTGTCAGATGTGGTTTTAAAATTTAAAATTCCACTTAAACCACTTCCATTAGATACTTTTTTATTATTTATATCAATAAGAGTAATATCATAATTACCCTCTTCATTTTTTTCTTTATTTTTATCTTCTTCAGCCATTTTAATTAAATTGTTATTAAACTTAACTTTATTATTTTCTAATAAAAATACTTTTTCATTTTTACTAACTTCACTATTAGGATTTAATTCCTTTATAATATATTCCTTATAAGCTTTCTTGAATATTTTATTCTGACTTTCTTCCTTTTCAGATGATATTTTTTTATAACCATCATCTGTTTTATTACCACCTGATTTTAAATCTTCCTCTGATGATAATGATGCATCTTCTTTCGCAACAGCATCATTTCCATAAGTTATAGCCTTAGCAGTAAGAATATCTAAGGCTTTTTGAACTTTATCAAGTCCTGATTCTGACATATATAAATTTTGAGTTTTCTTCCCATGGACAATCATTGCCTTATAGTTTGTTAAAGAAAGTGAAACTATAGCAGTACCTATTACAGCAATTATTGCTAATACCACTATTACATAAGCAAGAGTTGCCCCTTTTCTTTTTTTCCTACAAAACATGCTATCATCCTCCTATAAACTCTGTTGTATTAAGGTTATAAAGAACCTCATCTTTTTCCTTAACCTTTAAATTAATATTAAATAATTGACCTCTTAAATCTTCACTATTTCCCTCTATATAATTCTTAAATACACTTACATCACCATGAGGATTTTCAGTTGAAGTATAAATGTTATACCTTACTCCACTCCCTTTATTCTTGTATGTATAAACATTCAATTGACTTCCTATGCATTTATTTGCTATTTTTAAGTTTATTTCCTTATTTATAGAATCTTCATAAAAGCGTACTTTTATATTGTTTATATTTCTATCAACACTGTTTTTATCTAATAAATTTTTATTGTTATTACTAGACTGATCGTTATTAACTGGTTGGCCCTCATTATCACATCTAATATCTATCTTTCCATCTTCATTTTTAGTTATATTAAGATTTAGTATTCTTTTTTTATTGATTCCATCCTTATTTATATTATTATATTTAATTACATACCAACCAGGTTTAACTATTGGATTGTAGTTATCATCCCCTTCTTTAATTAACCTATGTACTGTTATAGTGCTATTTCCTATATACACCATATAATCAATTCCTAGACTAGTGTCATTAAAAGCATGTTCCTTGTCATTTTCTCCATTATCCTCAAGCTTACCCTGCGTTATGTCTCCATCTATGTTAAATTTCTTCTTATTATTAGGATCTACATATTCACCTTCAACTTTATAAATTGGATTGTCCTTTGTCTTTATAACATTTAAATTTCCAATCTTCAATGTAGCTTTATGACTCTCACTATAATTAGCATCTGAATCTATTTTATTTAGCTGATTTAACTTAATTGTTTTTAATTGTTCTAAGGCACCTTGTCCAGCATTTATAGCCTGCTCCTTTGTAGCACTTTTTACTGATGTTTTAACTGCTGTTAAAGTAAAGCTACCTAGGGGTATCATTATTAAAGTAAACAAAACCAAACTAATTATAGCTTCTATTACTGTAAACCCTTTTTTACTTTTTCTTTTTTTGATACCCATAGCTTCACACACCTTTTCTATTAGTTTTTAATCACTTTAACTTTACCATCTGTGGTTACATTAACTCTTGGACTTTTTTCGTCATCTTTATTTATTATTAAATTAACTTCTTTATCTGAACTATTCACTATTTTTATGTTAGCTCCAGATTTATCATCTTTATTTACTCTCTTCTCTGAGAATATTTCAAAGTTTATGTCATTTCCATTTGGTTTAAATTCTTCTCCATTACCTTCAAATTTTGTTGGGTAACTCTTTCCTTCAACCTTGTATTTATAATAGTACTTTCCATTATCACCTGAAATGTACATCTCAATATTACTTACTGAGTTTTCATCATTATTTAAATATGTTTTTTTATCTTTATCATCTGCTTTACCTAAAACTATTGTTGGCAAATCTGAATTTATAGGTCTAACAGTCATTAAGAAATCATTCTTAACCTTTGAATTTTCTAATTCATTTTCTATTGTTCCTGTTCCAACCGCACTTGCTCCTGAAAATGGATTTTCCTTACCATACTTCTCATCAGCTGTTGTAAACTCTTCTTTTGAAGCATCTATCTTTGGAATTGCAACAAGTTGTATATTCATATTTGCTGATACATTTCCATCAGTTTGTGCACTTAAATTAAAATTAAGTATATTTATGTGCTTTGGATTCTCTTCAATAGACTTCATAAATTTCATAACATTATCATAAGTACCATTTACACTTAATGAAACTGTCATTTGGTTTAAGTTATAAATTTCCTCTGGTTTTTTATCTTTTTTATCTTCATTTTTCTTCTTATCGGTTATATTATTATAATCATTAACTATTCCCTGTATTTGGTTTTTATTTTCATCATCCTCACTTTTACTAGATGAATCTCCCTCTTGCTTTTCAATAACAGGCATAGTTTTTATTTCAGAAAAACTCATAGTTCCTTTAACATTTGCATCATTCATAAGATTATTTAATTCTAATATTATATTAGGCTGTGATATGTTTGAATAAAAGCCTGATGTTAAGTTTTGAATTTCTGAATTAAAAATATTTATTTCTTCCTTATTAGGTTCTATGGAATTAACCATTTTCACATCATCATTATATTCTTGCTTTACTTTTAGTTCTTTTGATTTTAAATCCTTTAATTTGTTATATTGATAGTCCCAAACCACTTTATAGTATCCAAAACCAACAACCCCTAGAGCTAGGACAAATAATAAAGTTTTTTCTCTTTTATTAATTTTCATTATTTCCTACCTCCTTTAAAGTACAACTTATGGAGAATGAATAGTCTCCCTGTGCATTTCTTTCTCCAATTCCACTTATATATGTATTTTCTATAAAACCTAAATTATTTAAGTTATATTGAAGATCACTTATAGCACTTCTTGTTTTTGATAATGCTTGTATAGTTAATGTTTTGTTGTCTATACTTATTTGAGTAAATACTAAATCCTTAGGAACAGTACTATTTATTATTTTAATTCTTTGAGTAGTTACATAGTTATTATCATAAACTTGTCCTGTAGCAACTTTCACATTATTATAATACTTTTCTAAATCATCATGTTCCTTTTCCACCTTCATTGCTATACCTAACTTTTCTTGCATATCTGGATTATCTATTTCTCCTTGATAATAACTTATGTTTTTACCTAAAACATGTTCTTTTATCATATTTACTGAAAAGTTAACTGCAAATATAAAGGCTAAGGCTCCAACTATTCCAAATCCTATATACTTTCTTTTTGAATCACTTTTTCTTTCCTCAGCTATATGGGAGAAAAAGTTAAAATCTCTCATTATTTATCACCAACCTAAAGTCTTATTAAGGCTCCAATAGCGTTTATGTATTCTGAAATATTCACTTCTTCTACACCTTTTTTAAATTCTATATTGCTATTTCCTTGAACTATCTTTACTTTCATATTTAGTTTAGTTGATACATATCTTTCTAGTCCTTTTATGTTTGAACTTCCTCCACAAAGATATATCTTGTCTATATTATTTTGAGTACTTTTACTTTTATAATATTTAATTATTCTATTTGCTTCATCAAACCAAGAATCTACAACCTCTCTAACAACATGCTCTAAAGGCCCTTCTTCTCTGTTCATCAAATTGCAATTTTCTCTCTTTTGCATCTCTGCATTTTCCGATGAAATTTCTAATACTTTTGATATTTTACTGTTTAAATAATTCCCACCAGATTTTGTAGTTTTTATCAGTATTAACTCATTATCTTTCATTATTGTTAATCCTATATTTTCTGCTCCCATATCAATACTTAAAACAGATTCCTTTATTTCAGGATTCATTACATAATAAGCTTTTCTTTTAGAATTATAATTTAAATCTAAAGCATATGGTTTTCCACCAATTTTATTAACAAGTTCTGCATAGGAATAAACCATTCTATTTGGATAAACCACAATTAAAACCTCTAGCTTTTCATTCCCATCAATAACCTTTTCTCCTAAAACATTATATTGAATCATATGATCCTCTAAATTTATAGGCAGATATTGCTGAACTTCGTACTTAATAACTGATTCTATTTCATCCTCATCCACCTTTGGAATAATAATTGTTCTATTTATAATAGAAGTACTATTTGTAGTAAAAATTACATTATCATTCTTAACATTATTAGAATCCAAAGCATCATTAATAGCCATAGCCAAACTATCTATATCCTTAATATGACCATCCTCTATACTTCCTTCAGGAGTCTTAAAAGAAAAAGCTTTGTCTATACTAACCTTGTTTCTATGATATCTCCCAACCACAACCTTGGTATTCTCACTTCCAACATCAATAGAAATAGCTTTTTTACATATAACAATCTTAGATTTTTTCTTACTACCTTTTTTATCATTCTTTTTCCCTGAATTTTTCTTCTTAATAGCTTTGATTATATCCGAAACATCCATCTGCAATATACTCTTTTTCTCTTTATTTCCTATTGCCAAAACTTTCCCTCCTTTACCTTTATAGTTTAAAAGTGCAAGGAAAAATTCCTTACACTTTTTTCATTATAATTAAAAAATCACCTTATTATTTCACTAATATTAAAACTTTTAATACTATTAATTATTTTTTTCATTAGTTGCTGATGCTGATGTATTTGAAGGTGCTGGTGTTGTATTTGAAGATTTAGTTTCTTCTTTTGGTGTACCAGTTCCATCACCATTTAAATCATATGGTTCTTTTCCATCTGGATAAACTAAATAATCTTTACCATTTGCTTGAATGTAAACCTTAATAACTGGTGAATCTTCTTTGCCTGAAACTTCTACTGCAAATACACCACCATCAATTGATTTTGGTTTAGGTATAGTTTGAAGATACCCTTGTATATCTGTAACGTCGTCTTTAGCATTTGGATTAGTTTCAATTTCAGTTACAGTATTTAATTCTGTTCCTGGTATTATCTTACCTTCGGCAACCAAAGCTGATGTTGCATCATATATTGTTTTTGCACTTGCTATATCTGCTTTAACTCTTGATTTTCTTTGTATTGACAAGAAGTTTGGAATTGCTATTGCTGCTAATATTGCTATTATTGCTATTACTATAATAAGTTCAATTAGCGTAAAACCTTTTTTCTTTTTATTTTGTTTTCTTAAAGACATTACTAGCCCTCCTTATTATTTATTTAAATCATATTCACTATTTTGAGTTTCAGGATACAATTCAATTGCATTTCCTGCTTTTGGTTTTATATAAACTTTAATCTCAGGTTTAGATTCAGACTTAGTTATTGAAATTGCAAATGTTGAGTTATCTACTGACTTAGGAGTAGGTATAGTTTGTAAATATCCTTGTAAATCTAAAACATCTTTATTAGTTTTATCATTTATTGGAGTAACAGAATCCAATTTCCCAAAATCAGTTGATCCTGGTACTATCTTACCTTCTGCAATTAAAGCTGATGTTGCATCATATATTGTTTTTGCACTTGCTATATCTGCTTTAACTTTTGATTTTCTTTGTATTGATAAGAAATTTGGTATAGCTATTGCTGCTAATATTGCTATTATTGCTATTACTATAATAAGTTCAATTAGCGTAAAACCTTTTTTCTTCTTGTTTTGTTTTTTTGTATTCATTGGTTTTCCTCCTTAAAATAATATGTAATTTATATTAAAAGCTAAACTTTTAATTCTTATTAATTATCCTTTTAACCTATACTGTTATACATTTTAAACATAGGTGTTAATATTGAAATTAGTAGGAATCCTATAATTACTCCCATAAGAACTATCATTGCTGGTTCTATTAATGCTGTTGCTGTTTGTATTTCTCTTTCTAGTTCATCATCATAAAAGTCTGCTGTTTTATCTAGTATGCTATCTAGTGAACCTGCTTCTTCTCCAATCTTAACCATTGAAGCAAGCATTGGTGGAAAGATTTTCATTTTCATTATTGAATCTCCTAGTCCTTCACCTTTTAAGACCTTTTCTTTTACTTTTAGTAATTCCTTCTCTGCAATTTTATTTCCAACTACAGAGGCAACTATTTCTAGTGAAGTTACTAAGGACATTCCACTTGATGATACTATTCCCATTGTTCTTGTAAATCTAGAAACTATTATTTTTTGAGTTAATTTCTTTATTACTGGGATCTTTAAATTTATTACACTTAACTTATATTGACCCTCTTCACTCTTTAAATATTTGCCAAGCAATATAATTGCTGTTACTAAAATTAAAAAAATTATTATTCCATACTTTCCCAACATTTTGCTTGTCCCAAGAACCATCTTAGTTGATGTTGGAAGATCTACATTGTTTTCTTCAAACATCTGTACAAAGGTTGGCATTACAAAGGTAAGAATAAATGTAATAGCAATAATAGCCACTACTCCAAGAACTATTGGATAAATCATAGCACTTTTTATCTTTCCTCTTATCTTTGTCTCTTTTTCATAGTACTCAGCCATTCTTTTTAAGATTATATCTAAGTTACCACTTCTCTCACCAGCATCAATCATGCTAGTAAGTAAGTTGGGAAAAACATCCTTTCTTTTTCTCATGGAATTTGCTAGGGTTTCCCCTCTTTTTATATCAGAATTTACTCCAATCAAGGCTTCCCTAAGCTTTGGCTTCTCACCTTGCTCTATTAATATATTTAAAGTTTTACCAATAGACAATCCAGAATCTAACATAACATAAAACTGTCTACAAAATACTGCTATATCCTTAAGCTTCACCTTACGATTAAAAGAAAGACTGCTTTTACTTTTACTATTTTCCTTTTCTATACTTAGAGGATAATATTGATTTGATAAAAGCATTTCCCTAACTTGGCTTTCAGAATCAGCACTTTGAGAACCTTCTATTCTTTGCCCTTCTGAATTAATAGCTTTATATTTAAAATTTGCCATAATTCCTCTCCTTTTCTTTCACCAAATTACATATCGTAAGTTATATTTAACATTTCTTCAACTGTGGTATTTCCTTCTAAGACTAAACTTCTACACGCTTGTCCAAGAGTTCTCATACCATGTTTAATTGAAATTTCCTTAAGAATATCTGCACTTTTATTTTCTAAAATAGCATCTCTATGTTCCTTAGTTACTTCCATAATTTCATAAATACCCATTCTACCTACATAGCCAGTATTATTACAATAAGCACACCCTTTTCCTCTACGAAGTATAATTTCTTCATTTTTATCTATATTTAATATTTCTTTTTCATATGGTGTAGCTTCATATGTTTGTCCACAATTTGGACAAATTCTTCTTACAAGTCTTTGAGCTATAACTCCTTTAATAGCATTTGCAATCAAATATCTTTGAACTCCCATATCTTCTAATCTTAAAACACTAGATGGAGCATCACTAGTATGTAAAGTTGATAAAACTAAGTGACCTGTAATAGCTGATCTTATCGCTATTTGAGCTGTTTCAGTATCTCTTATTTCCCCAACCATTATGGTATCAGGGTCTTGTCTTAATATAGATCTTAATCCTGTAGCAAATGTTAAGCCAACTTTAGTATTAACATTAACTTGGTTAATTCCTTCAATTGATACTTCAACAGGATCCTCTACAGTAATAATATTTTTACTTTCTGTGTTTAGCTCATTTAAAATAGTATAAAGTGTTGTGGTTTTACCACTTCCTGTAGGCCCTGTAACAAGAATTATTCCATTAGAATGCTTTGTTATTTTGTCTAACAGAGCAAGCTCAAAATTATTTAGTCCAAGTCCTTCCTTAGAAATTATGAAGTTTTCTTTATTTATTATTCTTATAACTATCTTTTCCCCTGTTATCATAGGAAGAATAGATACTCTTAAATCAATTTGCTTATCTCCAACCTTAGTAAGAATTCTTCCATCTTGAGGAAGTCTTTTCTCTGATATATCTAAGTTAGCTAGGATCTTAACACGAGTAACTAAAGGAGCTAGAGTATCTACTGGCAAAGTAGATATTGTATGTAACTTACCATCTATTCTATATCTAATTCTTAATATATTTTCATAAGTTTCAATATGTATATCACTAGCCCTTTCCTCAACTGCATTTTTAATAACATACTCTATCATTTTTACAATAGGAGCATTATCTAAATTATCTATTTCCTCAATTTTGTCTAAATTAAGTTCATTGTTTTCTTCATCAGAAGCTTTTGATAATTCTTCTGCAACTGATAAAACCTTTTGGTTTGAATAATATATGTCTATAGCTCTTTGAATAGATTGTTTTACAGCTATATAAGGGCGCACATTTAAACCTGTAGAAATCTCAACATCATCTATTGCAACTATGTCTAAGGGATCTGCCATTGCAACTTTTATGGTATTATCATCCACTTCATAAGGAAATATCAAATGTTTTCTACAAACATTTTCTGAAATCATCTTTATAGCTCTTCTATCTATTCTTATAATTTCAAGATTTACTCTTTCAATATTTAATTGTTTTTCTAAAACTTCTATTATATCCTCTTCAGTAACAAAATTTTGTTCAACTAAGATTTCTCCAAGCCTCTTTCCAACTTGCTTCTGAATTAATAACGCTTCTTTAAGCTTATCCTCTGTAAGCTTTCCTGATTCAATTAGTATATCTCCTAAACGCTTTTTCTGATAACTAATCAAAGAAAATGCCTCCTTTTTAAGCAAAAAATTTAACTATAAAACTATATAACTTCAACTAATATATTAAACTTTTTAAAATCCAAAATATATTGGTATTATTATGTTTCCAAAAAATATTAAAATAATAGTAGATATTCCTATAGCTGGTCCAAAGGCTATATAATCACCTTTTTTCTTTTGTTTAAATAAAATAGCTAATACTGCTATTACTCCACCAATAATAAATGATAAAAATATATTTATTATTGCTAATTTCCACCCTAAAAAAATTCCTGCTATGGCATGTATCTCTATATCTCCACTCCCCATAGCTCCAGTTAACTTACTAATTAAAAATATTACTAAGGCAGATATTAATAATCCTATAAAGTAATTTAAAATATTTTCTCCAAAATAAAACTTTTCTATTAGCGCAAAAATAATCCCAAGTATTATAGCTGGATAAGTAGTAACCACGTAAACATCTTGGGTATCGTAATCTATAAATGAAATTACTATGAGAAATGTAATTAAGACTATATACTTAACTGTCAAAAAAGATATACCATAATATTTATACACACAAAAATACAGAAAACCTGTAAGTAATTCTGTTAGTGGATACCTTATAGATATTTTACTTTTACAATATCTACACTTTCCACCTAAAAATAAATAACTAAAAACAGGTACTAAATCTATAGGCTTTAATTGTTTTTTGCATGTACCACAATGTGAAGGCGGAAATGCTATAGACTCCCCTGCAGGAATTCTAAAAATACACACATTCAAAAAACTTCCAATTATTAATCCAAATAAAAAAAATATTATAGACACATTTCCTCCAAAATTATTCAAAAATGAATTATTTATTAATATTTCATAACCATTATAAACATCTTGAAATTTTTTGTAAATATTTTTGATTAAGCTTTTTTAATCATTATACTAATAATTTAATTTTTTTAATTATTTAATATTATTCTTAAATAGTACTTAATAAATGATTAAATTATATCTTTTGAAATCCTAAAAAATAAGGGCGTGTAGCAAAATAATTTTTATTATTATATTTTATACAGCCCCTATAAAATTACTTTAATTAAAGTATATTTATACTATAGACACTGTAACTTTTCTTCCATTTTCTATATTTACATTATAAGAGTTTCCATTTTGAGGCTTATCTAAATCTTCAAGTAAATCCTTTAACTTATTTTCACTTTCACCACTTATCCCCTTAAATTCTATCTTTCCATCATCTAAGGTTATATTTATATTTTTTACATTACTTGAAATTACATCTTCCGCTAACAACATTTCCACAGATCTTTCAATAGCAGCACAATTTTGTTGATCTACTTTTGTCTTAGCACTATCTTTAACAGATGAGAAATTTGGAGCTATAACTGTTAAAATTATAGCCATAATAGCTAAAACAACAGTTAATTCTATTAATGTGAATCCACCTTTCTTATTTCTTTTACGTTCATTTCTTTTTCTAAGCATTAAACTTATTTTTATTAATGACATTTATAGTCCTCCCTTTATATTTTTTAAAGTTAAAAAATCTTTAACTTTAGATTTATATTAGGATTATGGACATTTTTACCATTTATATGCACAAAAAAAGAGATTCTTTAAAAGAATCTCTTTTTATATATCATTTGTATATTTAATTTCTTATGTTATTTAAAGTCTTAAGTTATCTTAAAATCTTTGGTTTTTTTAAATCTTTTGTTTATTCTAACTTACTTAAGTACTCTATAAATTCTTTCGTATTTCTCTAATGTCTTTTGTTTTAATAGCAAAAGCTATCTTCAAACTTCACTCATATGTAACTTTAATATCTTTCGTTCTATGAATTCATTTGTTAGTCATTATCTTATCTTTAGTGTTTATAATTCTTTTGTTCTTCAAAGATCATTTGTAATTTATGTATTTATAATAACACATTTTTTCCCAGTTGTCTACAAAATAATACAATGTTTTTTATTTTTTTTAATATATATTTTTTATACCAATTAAAAACTTAAAATTAATACTTTTAATTACAATTAATTTCTAAATACCCTATTTTCATAAACTTTTCAATCACTTTTTCGACATTTAAACCAAATTAATCATCTTATGTAATTATTTTCAATATAAAAGTAAATAAAAAAAGGATGACAGTTAAGTCATCCTTTTTATCCTTCTTTTATTAATACATTCCGTCCATTCCCATACCTGCACCTTGAGGCATTTCTTTTTCTGGAATATCTGCTACAGCTGCTTCTGTTGTTAAGAATGTTGATGCTACTGATGCTGCATTTTGAAGAGCTGATCTTGTAACCTTAGTTGGATCAACTATTCCTGCTTTAATCATGTCTTTATATTCTCCTCTTAAAGCGTCAAAGCCTACTCCTGCATCACTATTTTTAACTTTTTCTATTATAACTGAACCTTCTAGTCCTGCGTTATGAGCTATTTGTCTCATAGGCTCTTCTAAAGATCTTACAATTATATTTATACCAACTTGTTCATCTTGTATATCAGAAGTTAATTTTGCAACTTCATTTATTACATTTACGTAAGCTGTTCCACCACCTGGAACTATTCCTTCTTCAACAGCTGCCTTTGTAGCTGCTAAAGCATCCTCTATTCTTAGCTTACTTTCCTTAAGCTCTGTTTCTGTGGCAGCTCCAACCTTAACCACTGCAACTCCACCTGCTAATTTTGCTAATCTTTCTTGTAATTTTTCTTTGTCAAATTCAGAAGTAGTAGCTTCTAATTGCATTTTTATTTGGTTAATTCTATTTTTAATCTCTTCTGAGTTTCCTCTTCCATTAACTATTGTAGTACTTTCTTTAGTTACCTTAACACTTTCAGCTTCTCCAAGCATATCTAATGTAGCTTCTTTTAAATCTCCACCTACTTCATCAGATATAACAACTCCTCCTGTTAAAGTAGCTATATCTTGTAACATTTCTTTTCTTCTATCACCAAATCCAGGTGCTTTAACTGCAACACAAGTAAATGTTCCTCTTAATTTATTAACAACTAATGTTGTCATAGCTTCGCCTTCTATGTCATCAGCTATTATTAAAAGTTTTTTACCCGCTTGAACTATTTGCTCAAGTAATGGTAATAAATCTTGGATATTGCTTATTTTCTTATCTGTTATTAATACTAATGGATTATCTAAGACAGCTTCCATTTTTTCAGTATCAGTAACCATATAAGCTGATACATATCCTCTATCAAATTGCATACCTTCAACAACATCTAACTCAGTTCCCATTGATTTAGATTCTTCTACAGTTATAACGCCTTCATTTCCTACCTTTTCCATAGCATCTGCAATTAACTTACCAATTTTTTCATCAGCTGCTGAAATTGCAGCAACTCTAGCTATGTCTTCTTTTCCATTTACAGGCTTAGAAATTTTTTGTATTTCATCTACAGCTTTTTCAACCGCAGTCTTAATTCCATTTCTTATTAATATAGGATTTGCCCCTGCTGTTACATTTTTTAATCCTTCTCTTATAATGGCTTGTGCTAATAATGTAGCTGTAGTAGTTCCATCTCCCGCCACATCATTAGTCTTTGTAGCTACTTCTTTTACAAGTTGAGCTCCCATATTTTCATAAGCATCTTCAAGTTCAATTTCTCTTGCTATTGTAACCCCATCATTTGTTATTAATGGTGATCCAAATTTTTTATCTAAAATAACATTTCTTCCTTTTGGTCCTAATGTAACCTTAACAGTGTTAGCTAATTTATCTACACCAGCTTGCATAGATCTTCTTGCTTCTTCACCGAATAATAATGTTTTAGCCATATTAACTTACCTCCCAAATCTATTATGAATATCTAAATCACTTATAGTTTTAAATTATTCAACTATTGCTAGTATATCGTCTTGTCTTAAGATAGTATATTCTTCCCCCTCGAACTTAACTTCTGTTCCTGCATATTTAGAATATAATACTTTATCTCCTATTTTAACTTCCATCTCAGTTCTTTTTCCATCAACTATTGCTCCTGGTCCCACTGCAACAACCTCTGCTTCTTGTGGTCTTTCCTTAGCAGTTCCAGTAACTATTATACCGCTTTTAGTAGTTTCTTCTGCTTCTAATCTTTTAATAACAACCCTGTCTCCAAGTGGTTTAATACTCATTAAAAAACCCTCCTTAAAAATGCTAATTATTTTTTATTTAGCACTCACCAATATAGAGTGCTAATTCTTACTATTATCATATAATTTACCAGTTGTAAATTCAATAACTAAATTTATTTATTTAGAATATATTATTATTATTTTCTATGTTTAAGATAATTTATCTTAAGTTTTCTGCTATTCTTTTGAAATTTCTTTAATTTGCTTTTTTTAGTATACATCTCTATTTATTACTTATTTCCATATTATTATTTCTTAATACACTACATACTATAAATTAATACTAAAATTTTTCTTAAAATATGTATTTTTGTTTAATATTTAATAAAAAAGTCTAGAATAAATAAAAATAATTATTTTAAGGAGTAAATAATGATTAAGATTTTAAAAGATATATTGTTTTCATTTTATTTACTAATAAGCTCAGTAGTATTTTCTGTTATTGTAACATTAAATATTTCTCCTGTAATCTATTCCCTATTTATTAAACTTAATAGAATCCCTAAGTATAACAACCTTAGCAAGGAAGAAATTTTAAATGACTATAATAATATAATTCATTATTTAAATTCTCCCCAAGAAGAAGTCCTTAAGTTTAAAAATTTTAAAATAAGCCCTACTGGAGAATTTCACTTTTTAGAAGTTAAAGAAATTTTTTCTTTAATATATTTAATAGGATTAGCTTGCTTAGTTTTAGGAATAATTTTATTTATACTTTCAAAAAAATTCAAACTAAAAATATCAGTAAAAGCTTTAAATATTTTCTTCTATGAAGTTTTATTTATATTTCTTAGTTTAATCTTAAGTTTTTACTTAAACTTCTCGAAAGTCTTTACCATATTCCATAAAATATTTTTCAATAATGATTACTGGATATTTGATCCTAAAAAAGATCCAATAATAAATGTTTTGCCTGAATCTTATTTTTTATTTTTAGCAATTTTCATTTTATTTCTAGTAATGATACTTTCAATAATATCTAAAATATTTTATACTCTAGAAAAACATAAACATTTAAAATAAAAATAATATTTAAAATAAAATAGATTAATTTAAAAATTTAGCATAAATCCTCTTAAATTTTCAAAATATTAAAGTAACGGCTTTTTTAATTTTAAATACATATATTATAATATTTATAAGTATTCTAATTATTTAAGGTGTGATGAATATGAATAAAGAAACTCATATATGTGCTCTTTGTGAAAGAAAAGTTCCTAAAGTCACAGAACATCATCTCATTCCTCGCGAAAAAGGTGGAAGATTTGATGAAACAACTTGGCTTTGTGTACCTTGTCATAAACAAGTACATGCTTTATATAGTAACTATGAATTGGCTGTTAGACTTAATTCTCTTCCAAGACTTAAAAATGATGAAAAAATTAAGCGTTACTTAAAATTCATAAAAAAGCAACCTGGTGATGCTAATGTTACTATAAAAAAATCCAAAGCTATTCGTAAAAAAGGCCGTTATTAATAAAATGTATTACATCAAAATAAAACTTACAAACAATATAAAGAGAATATCTAAATAAGCTTTAGAAATTAAATTCTTAGCTAAATTTAGTAATTCTCTGAATATGTTTGTAAGTTTTTTTGTTAAATTTTTATTCCATTTTCTCTAGCATAATAGAATAGATATTGTTGAGCAAATCCAGAATATTCTCCAAATCTCTCTCTTGCAAAAATTCTTATTTTATTTAATGAAGCATCATCTGCTCCATAAAAATGCATCATTGCTCTCTTAACCCAAACATCTACTGGGAATGCAGAACTTTTTTTCATAGAAAATAGCATTATACAATCTGCTACCTTTGCTCCTACTCCCATAAATTCTTGAAGTCCTTTATGACATCCATCAGCATCCATATTAGTTATCTTTTCTAAATCATATTTTTCTAATATTTCAACTATATCTTCTTCTGGTGCATCTAGTATTCCCTTTTTAGCTAACTCACAATTATATATATTTTTAGTTGTCTCCCATATATACTTACTTCTAAATGAAGCTCCTGTCTCTCTTATATCATCTATTGAAGCCTTAGATAGACTTTCTGGAGTTGGGAATGAATAATAAGTATTTCCCTTATACTCTATTGGTTCTCCCCATTTTTCACTAATTTTCTTTATGGTCTTTGAAATTACAGGAATACTATTTCTTGCTGATATTATAAATGAAATAACAAGTTCAAATGGATCTTGATTTAATATTCTTATTCCATATCCAAATTCAACAGCACTCTTTAATGTTTCATCCCAAGATAAAGCTTCCTTTACCTTTGAGTAATCTCTTTCTAAATCAAAATAATCAATCCAAATATTTTCAAAGTCCTCTTTGTTAGTATTGTATATTATTACATCATCGCCTTCTTGAGCTAACTCTATAACCTTTCCAAAGGCAACTCCTATATATGAGCCACTTTCTGTTCTTTCCCATCTAAAACATTGACCACATTCAAAAACTTGTTTTATATTAAAGTTTTTTGCATCTTTTAATATTACTTTGTTCTCTCCATATTCTACACTTTTAAAATCCATTCTTTTCACCTATCTTTCTCTTCTTACGATTTCATCTAAAACCTCAGCTGCCGCTTCTATCATAACTATGCATCTTCTGTCATCATCTTTTTTGTACTTAGCTTTTAAGTCAGTACAATTATAGTATCCCAATTTATCATAAAACTTTTCCATAAATTCCCGTGTTAATGCTCTAGTTTGTGGACTTTGATGACCTCTATCCTCTGTAAATATAAGTCCTAGAACACCGGCTGCCCCTGTTGCTGCTCCACATAAATTTCCTATTGCTAATCCTCCACCAAAAGAAGACATTACTTTTAAAGTTTCCTTTGATAAATTTAAATTATATTCTTCATTTGCAGCATACATTATGCATTCTGCACAATTTAAATCATGTTTCTTATCCCATTTTTCTCTTGCTTTTTCAACTAACATATTATCCCTCCAAAATAAAGTTTTATTACTATAAACTTCTATCTTCTAGTTATTATAAATAAAAACTTTATTTTTAAAAATACATATAAATAATATTTTAAATTATAATTTTAAAACCTTATACTAATAATATTATACTAATAAAAGTTATTAATAAATAGTCTTTTTATATAATCTAAAAAGAAAAACACGGATAGGTGTTCTTTCGAATCACCCTCCATGTTATTAATCTAAGCCTTTATTGTTTTTTTCTTATCAACTTTAAAAGTATCCCAAAGTATGCTTATTGCAATTAGAACCATAAGTCCTGATATTACTATAGGCTTTGATAAAAATACTGTAACATACCCTAAGAAAGGCATATGAAATAAAACTTTTCCTATTAAGTCTTCTACTCTAACTATTTCAGTATCATTAGCATTATTATTATCACCCTTTGTTATAAATCCCTCTTCATTTTTTTCAACAACTCTATGGGTAACTACTTTCCCCTCATATTTAAATGTTATTATATCTCCAACTTTAACATCCTCAGAATCAATACTCTTAACAATAGCTAAATCTCCAGTATTAATCTCTGGTTCCATACTTCCACTTAATATTGAATATGTTCTAAATCCAACAGCTTTAAATATTGAATCTGACTTACTCATAAAATTATTTACTAATATTATAACTAACATAAAAATAACTATGTAATATATAGTATTAACAATCTTTTTACTATTCATAAATTCACCCTTGCTAAATATAAAATATAATTCTCCTATTATATGTATATTCAAAGATTATGTAAAGTATTCCTATATAAAAATAAAAACTGTACTAAAAGCAAATAAAATTACTCTTAATACAGTTTTAATTAAACTAAATTATAAATTATGAAGATTACTATAAACACCACCAAGCTTAATAAGCTCTTCATGTGTTCCCCTCTCTTCTATGCCTTTATCCGTTAATACAACTATCTCATCAGAATTTTTAACAGTTGAAAGTCTATGAGCAACTACAAGGGTTGTTCTATCTTTACTTAATTCTTCTAAAGCTTTTTGTATTTCATATTCTGTAACATTATCTAAGGCTGATGTAGCTTCATCTAATATTAATATTGCTGGGTTCTTTAAGAATACTCTAGCTATTGAAATTCTTTGCTTTTGTCCTCCAGAAAGCTTAACCCCTCTTTCACCTATAAATGTATCATATCCATCTTCTAAGCCCATAATAAAATCATGTAGACATGCATTCTTAGCTGCCTCTATAACTTCCTCATCTGTGGCATTAGGATTTCCATACATTATATTTTCTTTTATAGTTCCTGTAAATAAAAATACATCTTGTTGAACTATACCAATATTTTCTCTTAAGGACTTTAAAGTAACAGTACTTATATCCACATCATCAATAAAAATTTGACCACTTTCATAGTCATAGAATCTAGGTATAAGATTACATATTGTTGTCTTTCCTCCACCTGATGGACCAACTAAAGCAACCATTTTCCCTGCTTCAATATCTAAATTGAAATTCTCTAAAATACTCTCTTTATTATCATATCTAAAAGTAACATCTTTTATTGTAATCTTTCCTTTTACATCTTTAAGATCCTTTGCATTAGGAATTTCTTTTTCGTTTTCCTCATTCATTATCTCTTCATATCTTTCAAAACCAGACATTCCATTTTGGAACATTTCATTGAAATTTATAAGCTTTCTAATAGGCTGTAAGAACATCTTTATATATAATAAGTATGCTGCAAAATCTCCTACATTTATTTTTCCTAAGTAAGTAAAATATCCAGCTGCTATTAAAACTATAAGTTCAAGCATATCTACAAGGAAAAACATCCCTGAAAAATATTCAGCCATTGCCTTATAAGCATGTTCTCTAGCTTTCTTAAAGATACCATTACTATTATCAAACTTTTCCATTTCATAAGCCTTATTACCAAAAGATTTAGTTACTCTAACCCCTGAAATACTATTTTCTATAGTAGCATTTACTTCACCAGTTTTAACTCTTGTCTCTTTAAATGCTTTTTTCATTTTATTTCTCTTATGAATAGTATAAAAAAGTAAAAAAGGTATTATAGCAAAAGTAATAATTGTTAAAGGTACATTTATTGTACATAAAATTATAAATGATCCTACTAACATAACTAATGATATAAATAAATCCTCTGGACCATGGTGAGCTAATTCTGATATATCTAGAAGGTCATTTATAATTCTAGACATAATAACTCCAGTTTTATTATTGTCAAAATACTTATTAGGCATATCCTGTAACTTATCAAATAAGTCTCTTCTCATATCAGCTTGCATTCTAACACCAACTACATGTCCCCAATATTGCATAAAATAGTTCAATCCTGCCTTAATTAAGAATATTAGAGTAAGTACAATTGTAAAAACAAACAATAATTTTATCTGCCTATTTGGAATAACATCATTAATTATATTTCTTGTAATCATAGGATAAAATAAATCACAAGCTGAAACTAAAAATGCCGCTAATAAATCTAAAATAAACAATTTTTTATATGGTTTATAATAACGTATAAATCTTTTTAACATGCTACCTCCTTTTAATGATAAAAATTATTAATTAACACCAATTTTCATTCTTTTAATTATAATGAACTTTCTAAATTAAATCAACCTGATAAAATTATTTAAATAAAAAGCTTTTTATAAAAGAAAAAAGAGATTGATAAAATATCAATCTCTTACTTTGCTTCAATCTCATCCTATAATATATACCTTAAAATATTATAGAAAATTTATACCTTATAAACTTTCAATATTATGCGTTGTAGTTGTAGAATCCTCTACCAGTTTTTCTACCTAACCATCCTGCTCTAACATATTTTCTTAAAAGACTGTGAGCTCTGTATTTACTATCTCCAGTTTCTTTAAATAATACGTCCATTATAGCTAAGCAAACATCTAATCCTATTAAATCTCCTAAAGCTAAAGGTCCCATTGGATGATTAGCTCCTAATTTCATTGAAGTATCTATATCTTCAACTGAAGCTATTCCTTCTGCATATATTCCAACAGCTTCGTTTATCATAGGGATAAGTATTCTATTAACTACAAATCCTGGTGCTTCAGCAACTTCTACTGGAGTCTTTCCTATAGCTTCTGACATAGCTTTTACTTTGTCAAAAGTTTCTTGTGAAGTAGCCATACCTCTTATTACTTCAACAAGTTTCATTATTGTTGCAGGGTTAAAGAAATGCATTCCTATAACTCTATCAGGTCTGTTTGTAGCTGAAGCTACTTCTGTTATTGATAATGAAGATGTATTTGAAGCTAATATAGTTTCTTCTTTACAAATTTTATCTAATTCAGCGAAAATTTGTTTTTTGATTTCCATATTTTCAACTGCAGCTTCTATAACTAAATCACAGTCAGCAGCTAATCCTAAATCAGTAGTTCCAGTGATTTTTGATAATACTGCTTCTTTATCTTCTTCAGTTATTTTTCCTTTAGAAACTAATTTAGTAAGACCTTTGTTGATTCCAGCTATTCCTCTATCAACAAACTCGTCTTTGATATCTCTAACGATAACTTCATATCCTTTTTGTGCAAATGCTTGAACTATTCCAGCACCCATTGTACCTGCACCAATTACAAAAATCTTTTCCATATTAAGTTCCTCCTAAATACTCTCTTTAATTGGACTTTTCTGACTTAACAGAAAAGCCCTACACCATTAATTGAAAAATTTTATAAGTTTACCCTTGTTATATTATTTATTAATTAAGCTTCTTCCTTCATAGCTTTTAATTGAGCTATGAATTCTGGAACAACTTTATTTACATCCCCAACTATTGCATAATCAGCAATCTTCATTATTGGAGCATTAGCATCTTTATTTATAGCTATTATCATATCTGAATCTTGCATACCAGCAGCATGTTGAATAGCTCCTGATATACCACAAGCTACATATATATTTGGTCTAACAGTTTTTCCTGTTTGTCCAACTTGGTAATCTTTATCTACCCATCCTTTTTCTACGGCTGCTCTTGAAGCTGCTATTGATCCATTCATAACTTCTGCTAATTCTTTAAGCATTTTAAAGTTTTCTTCTGAACCAATACCTCTACCACCTGCAACTAATACATTAGCTTCTGATATATCAACGATATCTTTGTGTTCTTTAATTATTTCAACAATTTTTGTTCTTATATCATTAGAGTTGAATTTTACTTCAACATTTTCTACAATTGCATCATTTTCTCCTAGTGGAAGTTTTTCAAAAACTCCTGGTCTTACTGTAGCCATTTGTGGTCTATGATCTGGACATACTATTGTAGCCATTAAGTTACCGCCAAATGCTGGTCTTGTTGCTAATAAATCTCCACTTTCAACATCAACATCTAAAGATGTACAGTCAGCAGTTAAACCAGTTTCTAATCTTGCAGCAACTCTTGGACCTAAGTCTCTTCCTATGAATGTTGCTCCTATGAAAATTATATTTGGTTTTTTAGCATTAGCTAATTCACATATAGCTTTTGTATATCCATCAGTTGTGTAATGTTCTAATTCTGGAGCATCAACAACTAGCACTTCATCAGCACCATGTCTTGATAAATCTTCAACCAAATTTTGAACTTTACTTCCTATTAATAACGCTGTTAATTTTGATCCTAATTTATCAGCGATTTTTCTACCTTCACCTAATAATTCTAATGAAACTTTTTGTAATTGACCTTCTCTTTGCTCTGCAAAAACCCAAACGCCATTGAAATCTGCTTTATTCATCTTAAATACCTCCCATAATCCTTAGATGTAGTGTTTTTCTTTTAATTTGCCTAGTACATAAGTAACTGAATCTTTAGGTGATTCTTTAACTATTTCTCCTGCACCCTTAGCTTCTTTAGTCATTGATCTCTTAACTTTTGTTGGAGATCCTTTTAATCCTAATTCAGCTTTATCTACATCTATGTCATCAGCTGACCATACTAAGATTTCATCATCAGATGTTTCAAATATATTTTTAACATTCATGTATCTTGGCTCATTTAACTCTTTTATAGCAGTTAAAAGTACTGGAGCCTCAACTTTTATTAATTCATATCCATCTTCTAAAGCTCTATTTACTAATAATCCATCTTCTTCAACTTTAACGCCTTGAACATAAGTTACTTGAGGAATATTTAAATGTTCAGCTATTTCTGGACCAACTTGTGCAGTATCTCCATCTATAGCTTGTCTTCCTGCGAATATTATGTCATATTCTAATTTCTTTAATGCTCCTGCTAAAGCCTTTGAAGTAGCTAATGTATCTGCACCTGCAAATGCTCTATCAGTTATAAGAATTGCTTTATCAGCTCCCATACATAAAGCTTCTCTTAAAGCTAACTTAGCTTGAGGTGGTCCCATACTTAATACAGTTACTTCTGCTCCATTATTATCTTTTAATTGTAATGCAGCTTCTAAAGCATGCTTGTCCTCTGGGTTTATTATTGATGGAACTCCATCTCTTATAAGAGTTCCTGTTTTTGGATCTATTTTAACAGCTGTTGTATCTGGCACTTGTTTTAAGCAAACTACTATTTTCATCTCAAAGCCCTCCTAAAATTATCTTAATATGCTTCCTGCAATAACCATTTTTTGAACTTCTGAAGTTCCTTCGTAAATCTCAGTTATCTTAGCATCTCTCATCATTCTTTCTACTGGGTATTCCTTAGTATATCCATATCCACCGAATAATTGAACTGCCTTAGTTGTAACTTCCATAGCTACATCTGCAGCGAATAACTTAGCTCTTGCAGCATCTATAGAATATGGTTTACCCTCTTCTTTTAAGCAAGCTGCTTTATATACTAAAAATCTTGCAGCTTCGATTTTAGTATCCATTTCTGCTACCATCCATTGTAATCCTTGGAATGCAGATAATGATCTACCAAATTGTTTTCTTTCTTTCATGTAAGCAACAGCTTCTTCTAAAGCTCCTTCTGCTATACCTAATGCTTGAGCAGCGATACCTATTCTACCACCGTCTAAAGTTTTCATTGCTATTCCAAATCCTTTTCCTTCTCTTCCGATTAAGTTTTCTTTTGGAACAACACAGTTTTCCATGATTAACTCAGTTGTTGAAGAAGCTCTTATACCCATTTTGTCTTCTAACTTACCAATTGAGAATCCTGGGAAATTCTTTTCAACTATGAAAGCTGAAATTCCTCTTGTACCTTGACTCTTATCAGTCATAGCAAAAATTATGAAAGTATCTGCAACTCCACCATTAGTTATGAAAATTTTACTTCCATTTAAGATATAATTATCTCCTTCTAATACAGCTGTAGTTTGTTGTCCTGCAGCATCTGTACCTGCTCCTGGTTCAGTTAATCCAAAAGCACCTAATTTTTCACCTTTTGCAAGTGGAGTTAAATATTTTTCTTTTTGAGCTGGAGTACCGAATTGATCTATTAATGAAGCACATAATGAAGTGTGAGCTGAAACTATAACTCCTGTAGTACCACAAACTTTTGATAATTCTTCAACAGTTAAGATGTAAGATAAAGTATCTCCACCAGCTCCGCCATATTCTTTACTAAAAGGAATTCCCATCATTCCTAATTTAGCCATTTTCTTAACATTTTCCATAGGGAATCTTTCTGTTACATCTATTTCTGCAGCTATTGGTTTAACTTCATTTTGCGCAAATTCTCTAACCATTTGCTTAACTAATTCTTGTTCTCTTGTTAATTGAAAGTTCATTTTAATTACCCTCCTTAAATCCACACAACCATTTTGTTTAAAAAATTACTTGTTTTTAAAGTTCTTTTCTCTTCTTTCTACAAAAGCACTCATACCTTCTGTTTGATCTTCTGTAGCAAAACATTTTCCAAAATCTTCAGCTTCTATAACTACCGCTGAATCTATATCAACTTGCATTCCTCTATCAATTGCATCTTTACATAACTTAACAGCTATTGGTGCATTATTAGCTATTTTCTTAGCTATTGACATTGCTTCTTCCATTAAATTCTCTGGTTCAACAACCTTATTTACTAAACCAATTCTTAAAGCTTCATCAGCTTTTATCATATCTCCTGTGTAAATAAGCTCTTTAGCCTTACCAGGTCCAACTATTCTTGGTAATCTTTGAGTTCCACCAAATCCTGGAGTTATTCCTAATCCAACCTCAGGTTGAGCAAATTTAGCCTTTGTAGTTGCTATTCTTATGTCACAAGCCATAGAAATTTCACATCCACCACCTAAAGCGAAACCGTTTATAGCAGCGATTACAGGCTTGTCTAATTTTTCTAATCTTCTAAACACTTTATTACCTAAAAGTCCAAATTCTCTCCCCTCTTCTTCATTTAGATCTTTCATTTCTGCTATATCAGCACCTGCAACAAATGCTTTATCTCCAGCACCTGTTAAAATAACAACATATATATCATCTTGTTTTTCTATATGGTCTATAGCAGTATCTAAATCCTTTAAAGTTTCTGAGTTTAGTGCATTTAATGCCTTAGGTCTGTTAATTGTTAAAACCCCAATGTTTCCCTCTTTTTCAAAGATTACATTATTTAATTCCATTGTATTTCCTCCCTCATATACCATAGCGAATATATGGTTTTAAATAACTTAACAACTAATAACTAACAACTTAATATTTTTTATCCTATGCTTTTTCCAGAATTTATTGTTAATTTTGTAACAAGCAAAGACAAAAAAAATAATTGAAGTACTCGGTACTTCAATTAAATTATAAAACTTAAAAGTAAATTTTTCAATATATTTTTTTGAAAATCTAATACTATTTTTCCATATTAAACAAATTTTTATAAAATAAAACCAATTTATTTTACATCATTGTGATTTAAAAGATATACTAAAGTCATCATGCTTTCACTTAAGTGTACATTCTCTACTCTTATATCTTTTGGCACCTCAAGATCTATAGGCGCAAAGTTCCATATACCTTTGATTCCGCCTTCAACAAGATCATTACATACCTTTTGAGCATTTGTTCTTGGAACACAGATTATACCTATTTCAATATCATTTTCTTTTACGAAATCTTTTAATTTTTCAACATCTTGTATCTCAACATCTCTTATTTTTATTCCAAACATTCTTGGATTAGCATCGAAAATACCTTTTAATTTAAATCCTAATCTATTGAAACTATTATAGTTTGCAATAGCCTGACCTATGTTACCAGCTCCGATTATAACTGTGTTATAGTCTCTTGTAAGGCCTAATATACTTCCTATGTTATTATATAATTCTTTTACATTATATCCATATCCCTGTTGCCCAAAATCTCCAAAACAATTAAGATCTTGTCTTATTTGAGAAGCAGTAAAGCCTATTTTTTCGCTTAACTCTTTTGAAGATATTCTATCAACATCATTTTCCATTAATTCTTGTAAATATCTATGGTATTTAGGCAATCTTTTTATAACAGCCATAGATATGCCTTTTTTCTTTTCCATTTTAATAGCACCTCTTTCTAAAATTGTTCTTTTTTTAAAAAGCAATTACTTTTTAGACTGTATTCTAAAATCGAATGATAAAATTACAAATTTAACCTTCTAAAATATTACCATAACCTAAAAAGTTTGTCTATATTTTAACATTCTTTTGGTTTCACTATCAAAAATATATGTATTAAAGTGTATTTTTTACATTTAATTGCATTTTTTATATTTTGCAATTAATATTATTAAATTTATACTATTTCATTATAACTTAACTTCATAATAAATTTCTACAAAAAAAATAAGGCTTGCGTGGCTAAAACCCTACGTGCACACAAGCCTATTTAAACATTTCATAATGTTTAATATAAAAGTTTAAGGGAATTATTTACAATCTATACCCTATGCCTGAAAGTATTCTTACCTTATTAAGATAGCAAAAAAACTAATCCTTGTCAACAACATTAGACAAATTTCACGCTTATAATTTTTTATTTTTTAATATTCTACTTGAATTTATTACTGCTATTAGGGTTACACCTACATCTCCGAATACAGCTTCCCACATATTAGCCATTCCTAGAGCACCAAATATTAATATTACAATTTTAACGCCTAAAGCAAAAATTATATTTTGCCATACAATTTTATTTGTTTTCTTAGCTATTTTTATTGCTTTTATTATCTTACTTGGCTTGTCATCCATTATTACCACATCTGCCGCTTCTATTGCTGCATCTGATCCAACTCCACCCATAGCTATTCCTATATCTGCTCTAGCTAATACAGGTGCATCATTAATTCCATCTCCAACGAAAGCAACTTTTTTACCTTTACTCTTATCTTCAAAAATTTGCTCTAATTTTTCAACTTTATTTTGAGGTAATAAACTACAATACGCTTTATCTAAACCTATTTCTTTAGCAACACCTTCTCCAACCTTCTCATTATCCCCAGTTAGCATAATTGTTTGCTTAACTCCTATTTCTTTTAATCCAGTTATGGCTTCTTTAGAATCTTCTTTTATTTCATCTGAAATAACTATATATCCTAACTCGCTCTTTTCATTTGCTAAATAAACAACAGTTCCTATTTCATTGATTGAAGAAATCTTTATATTAAACATATCCATTAACTTTAAATTACCTGCTAAGAATGTTTCTCCATCAATGTCTACTTTTATTCCTTTTCCTGAAATTTCTTCATAATTTGAAATTAAGGCTTTGTTAATTTCTTTATTAAATTCACTTACTATAGATTTAGCAATTGGATGATTTGAGTAATATTCAGTATAAGCTCCTAATTTTAATAATTCTTCATTACTTAACTTGCTTGTGCTCTCTGATTTTTTAACTTTAAATGTACCTTTTGTTAGTGTTCCCGTTTTATCAAAAACTATACTCTCCACATTATTTAGTGCCTCTAAATAGTTACTTCCTTTTATTAAAATACCATTTTTAGAAGCTAAACCAATTCCAGCAAAATATCCAAGTGGTATTGATACTACTAAAGCACAAGGACATGAAACAACTAAGAATATTAAGGCTCTTGAAATCCATTGTGAGAAACCTTCTCCACTTATTACTAAAGGCGGAATAATTGCAAGGGCTAAGGCAGAAAATACAACTACTGGTGTATAATATCTTGCAAACTTAGTTATAAATTTCTCTGTTGGTGATTTTTTATTTCCTGCATTCTCAACTAAATCTAGTATTTTAGAAACTGTAGATTCTCCAAAACTTTTTGTTACTTTTATTTTTAATAATCCACTTTTGTTTATTGATCCTGCTAATACATCGTCTTTTGCCTCAACTTCTTTTGGTAAAGATTCTCCTGTTAATGCAGATACATCAAGAGTTGCCTCTCCTGATAAAACTACTCCATCTAGAGGAACTTTTTCTCCTGCTCTTACCACTATGATTGATCCAACATTAACGCTTTCTGGAGATACTCTTTTTTCCTCTCCATTAAGATCAATTAAATTTGCAAAGTCTGGTCTTATATTCATTAAATCAGATATTGATTTTCTTGATTTATTTACAGCATAATCTTGGAACATTTCTCCTACTTCATAGAAAAGCATTACTGCTACCCCTTCTGGGAATTCTCCTATAGCAAAAGCTCCAATTGTGGCTATAGCCATCAAGAAGTTTTCATCGAATACTTGTCCTTTTAAAATATTTTTAAATGCTCTTAAAAGAACTTCTCCACCTGCTATAATATAAGCTACACCAAAGATAATAAACTCATACATTTTATCTAAATTAACTATCATTCCTATTATAAATAAAACTAAAGCTATACCTAGTCTAAAAAGTTCCTTCTTTTCTATGCTTTGGTTGACTCCTCCATGATTATGAGAATGTCCATGTTCATGAGAATGTGAATTTCCCTCTCCATTATTGTGTTTATGAGATTCTCCTTCTCCACAACATCCATCATTGCATGCATTAGCTGAAGGTTTCATTCTATTTTTATCCTTTAGTACTTTAACATCTGGCTCTAAATCTAAAACTATTTTTTTAACTTTATCTTCTAACTCTCCTTCTGAAACACCTTCTTTAGGAGTTATCAATAAAAGTTTTGTTGAAAAATTAAGCACAGCTTCCTCAACATCATCAAGTTTATTAACTTTATCTTCAATTTTACCAGCACAGTTCGCACAATTTAAGCCATCTAAATAAAGCTTTATATCTTTCATGTCTAAATACCTCCTTTACTCTAAAACGTGATTTAAGCCTTCATTGAATATGTGTTTAACATGATCATCAGCTAAAGAGTAATAAACTATCTTACCATCTCTTCTAAACTTAACTAATCTAGCTTGTTTTAAAACTCTTAATTGATGAGATACTGCTGATTGACTTACACCTAATAATTCTGCCATATCACATACACACATCTCTCCTTCAAAAAGAGCACATAAAATTTTTATTCTTGTTGAATCTCCAAAAACTTTAAATATTTCTGCTAATTCATAAAGTACTTCTTCCTTTGGTAAATGTTCTTTCACCCTACTTAATATATCTTGGTGGATATAAGAACAGTTACAACTTTCTATTTTATTATTATCCATATCCTTAACTCCTATTATTCATTTTTACATATGAGCATTTGTTCATATGTTCACTTTTATTATATGTCTGTTTTACAAAAAATGCAACTAAAAAAGGTTATATCAAAAAATTTTATTGATACAACCTTTTTCCATTATTTATTTAAAAACATTTCTATTTTTTTTAATATGTCTTCTTCTCCAACTACAAGTAGATTATCATCTTTTTCAAATTTCAAATATGGTCCAGGAGATATTATTAACTCTCCTTTTCTCCTTATAGCAACAATAGTTGCCTTTGTATTTTGCCAAAACTTTGAATCTGAAACACTTTTACCTATAAGACTGCATTCCTTTGGCAATTCTATTTCTATAGGTGTCAAAGGATTTGTATATCTAAGCCTGTTAGAGTAATCCACTATTTTATCTATCATTTCGCCTATATTTTTTTCTATAGCCTTTTTCTCTTCCATTAAGGATTCTATATCATGTTTTAAAGATGTTACACTTTCAATTGAATGAAACCTATTTATGAAATTATAAGCATTATCTTTTGAAATAATTGTTACTCCACTCCCCTTGCTTGATGATACCACTTTCATATCTTCTAATAGCTTAACGGCTTTTCTAACTGTTTCTGGTGATACATTATAACTACTTGCTAAAGTAGATCTACCATGTATCTTTTGTCCTACCTTTATGTCATTATTATATATTCTACCTGCAATATCTAAAGCAATTTGCTTATATATAGGTTCATTTACCTTACTCTCCATCTCATTTCCTTTCTATTATAAAAATTAGTTTAATCAACATACATATATAATTGATTTTAACATATTTTATTAATCAAAGGAAATATTTGTATTAAGCTATAGCTTCAGAATAAGCTGTCTTTGTATTTTTAGCTATAGAATCGCTTATATATTTAACTATACTTCTGCATGCAAAGTATGCATACTTCATATCATTCTCATAACTTTCTCTTTTTCTATATATCTTATGAGCTTCTTCTAAGAAAAACTCCACAGACATATTACCCCATATTTTAAAATCATCTTGTGATGGAATATATGTTTTAGCAAAGTTAGCTAACTCTTTTTCATATTTAACATGTTTATTCATACTATGCTTAAATTCCCATCTTTCACTATGAGGAATGCAAAAAAAATCACATATAAAATGACATATAACTCCTAGTTCCTGACTAAATCTACTTACTGAAAATTTCTTTTTAAAATCATACATACTAAGTGATGCTAATTTTTTTATCTTATTAACTATCATATCAAAAGATTCATCTAAATAATGCTTCTTTAATTTATATTTTGAAACCATATCAGGTTTTACATTTCCATATATAAAGTTTTTATCACTTATTTTAAAATCTACGTCAACATCTCTCAATATATTTTGTGCAATAAGAATGTGAGTGTTCATTAACATAATTTATTACCTCTAATCTCTTTTAAAAAAGTCTCTTATTAATATAGTATTTCATATTAACTAAAAGTATATTACAAAAATCTATTGAATTTATTAATTAATTATTAATTAATGATTTATCTATAGTATAAAATGATTCCTAAAATAAAAAAACTAGACATGTAAGTTAAAATTTACAGGTCTAGTCTTATTAAAAATATATATTAATAATCGTACTTTCCTACATTCTCACAAATTCTTATATCTAAAAGGTCATCTGAAAGAGTTTTTTTGTATGAACACAAGAACTCATTTAACTCACTGTCCTGAAGATCTATATGTTTAGGACTAGTTATAAGAACTTTGTTATTTTCTAAAATTAATTCAATATCATTTTTTTCATTTTTAATAAAATATGTAGTAACAGTAGATGTTTTTACTTTTCCTTTATACTTCTCTTGAAAACTCAAAGTTTTTCTTAAACTTTCATAATCTCCACCTTGAATTCCTAAGTTACTCATATCTATACCTAAGTTTTTCATTTGCCCTTCAATATCACCCATATCAAAGCCATATCTCTTAAGCATTTCTGCTTGAATATTTAAAAACTTTTCTTGAGAAATATTATTTTCATTCATATATTTAGTTATCTCTCTAGAAAGATCCATCATACTCATTTTTCCTTGAGCTACTGAATAATATAAATCATAAATATATGACTCAAATTTATCTATATCTTTATCTCTTGCCTTATTTTTTAACTCATTAAAATCTACAATTCTATCACTCATAAAACAATACCTCCGTAAAGTTCAAACTTATATTATTACTATAATAACATAAAAATATCTTTATAACATATTTTAAAGATTAAATTTAATTTTATTTTAATTTGGTGTGAATTTTAAATAATTTTATTCCTTCTCAATAAATTTCAAATAAAAAATCTACTAAAAAGTCCTATATCATACACCTAAAGTATATGATATAGGACTTTTTTTACATAAGTTTATAAACTTATAGATATTCTTTAAATTCCTTCTTACCACTAATAGAATTTAATAGATGCTTAATCTCTTGGTCCCTACCCTTGTCCATGACCAAAATAACATCTCCTGCATCAACTAATACTAGATCTTTTATTCCAAATCCTATTATTAATTTTTCCTTTCCAAAAACGGAACAATTCTCACATTCCTCTAAAAAAACATTATCTGAAGTTCTATTATTTCCATTAGGCTCTAAAAATCTACCTAGAGCTGAGAAAGTACCTATATCATCCCAAGAAAAATCACATTTTATAACAAATGATCTTCTTGTTTTTTGCATTACCCCAAAATCTATAGATATTCCATCAATTAAAGAATACTGCTCTTTTATTATTTCTTCCTCATCATCTTCTCCAATGTGTTGATATATCTCCATTAAACATTTATACATCTTAGGAATATATTTTTCAATTTCTCTCAATATAACATCAGCTCTAAATATGAACATTCCACTATTCCATAAATAAGTCCCTTTTAATAAGAAGTCCTTTGCTACTTCTAAATTAGGTTTCTCTGTAAACCTTGCTATCTTGAAGGTAGGAATGTGTCCATTGACTCTATCGCCCATTTCTATATAGCCATAACCTGTCTCTGGTCTAGTTGGCTCTATTCCTATGGTAACAATAGCTCTCTTCTTATCCGCAATCTCTACGGCTTGTTCCAGAGTTTGAAGATAACTTTTATCTCCTTCTATATAATGGTCTGAAGGCAATACAATCATAACTGCATCCTTATCTTTCTTTAAAAGCTTAGCTGCTGAAAGACCTATACAGGTTGCAGTTTCTTTATTAGCAGGTTCAGTAAAGATATTTTCCTCTCTTATGTCTTTAAGTTCATCTCTTATTTTGTCTTCATACTCCTGGTTTGTCACTACATAAATATTATCTTTATGGATTATAGGTCTAATTCTATCCACAGTATTACTTAAAAAACTCTTCCCATTATTGTGTATGCTAAGAAATTGTTTAGGGTTTGAACTTCTTGAAAGCGGATAAAGTCTAGTACCCTTTCCTCCTGCTAAAATTAATGAGTAAAGCATGTTGCCTTCAACTCCGTTAATTGTTATAGTGTATTTTATGTGAAAATATTCCATTATGTGAGTATTAAAAAAATTTAAGGCTTTAGTTTAAGTAAAAATACTCCAACTAAAGCCTTTCCTCATTTATTCATATTAATTTATTTTATTGCTAATTTTATAATAAAAAACTTTTTACATAATCATATTAACGTAGAAAATTTATTTTAGAACTGATCTAAGCTAAGTAAATTCAAAGTTTTAAAAACCATTATTATGAGAAACTTCTTTTATCCATCTTCCTGATTTTTTAATAGTTTTCTTTTGAGTTTCTAAATCTAATGATATAAATCCATATCTATTTTTATATGAATTTAACCATGACCAACAATCTATTGGAGTCCATAAATGATATCCTACACAATTTGAACCCTCTTCAATAGCCTTATGAAGCCATTCTAAATGCTCTATTATGAATTCAATTCTATAATCATCTTCAATTATACCTTCAGCATTTTTGAATTTCTCTTCGCCTTCAACACCCATTCCATTCTCTGAAATGAACCATTTTATGTTGCCATAGTTCTCTTGCACATTTTTAGCTATATCATAAATCGCCTTAGGATATATTTCCCATCCTCTATGAGGATTCATTCTCTTTCCTGGCATATCATAATTATCAAAATATTTTTCTGGAGCCCATGTTTCTCCACTATATTCCTCTTCTCTAGCTTTAACTCTTCTTGGTTGATAGTAGTTTACTCCTAAGAAATCCACAGTATTATTTTTTATAACCTCTAATTCTTCCTTAGTAGAATCCCACATTACTCCATCTTTTTCTAAAACCTCAACTAAGTTCTTAGGAAATTCTCCTTTAGTTGCTGGATCTAAGAATAACTCATTGAAGAAAGCATTAGCAATTTCAGCTGCTCTTAAATCTTCTTTTGACTCACTTCTTGGATATGCTGGCGTTAAGTTAACTATTATTCCTATTTCTCCATCTTGTCCTAATTTTCTATACTCTTCTATGGCTCTAGCAGAAGCTAATGCTATATTATAGGCAGCTTGAAGTCCTCTTTTTCCATCAACTATGCAAGGATAATGCCATTTATACAAAAACTGTCCTTCAATAATAACTATAGGTTCATTAAATGTAGCCCATTTCTTAACCCTATCACCAAATAACTCAAAGGCAGTCTTAGCAAATTTCGCGAATAATTCTACAACATGCTTTGATTCCCACCCACCATATTTATCATATAATTCAACAGGAAGATCAAAGTGATGTAAATTCATGATTATATCTATTCCATTTGCTAAACACTCATCTATTACACCATTATAAAATCTTACTCCATCTTCATCTGGCTCACCAGTTTCAAAATCTTTAATTAATCTTGTCCATTGAATTGAAGTTCTAAATGAATTTAATCCAATTTCTTTTAGCATTGCTAAATCTTCTTTATAACTATTGTAAAAATTTGATGCTACATTTGGTCCTATACCATTGTGAAATAACTCTGGATTTATATCGAACCAGTGATCAAATACATTGTCGTGTTTCTTGTTAAATCTACCTTCTGACTGAGGTCCTGAAGTTGCAGCTCCCCACCAAAAGTTTTCTGGGAAAGTATATTTCATGTGAAAACCCCCTATACCTTTGTAAACTTTTTCTCTACTTAATTGTATATTTTAAAGAAACTTTTTTCTAGGGTTCTTATATGGCTTAATTCCAAAAAAAGTGGTTAATTTCAAGAAAAAAAAAGATCTAAGTATAACTTAGACCTTTTTTTCTCAAACCAATATTATAAATATAATTGTATAAATTTTAATTTAAACTCATAACGTCCCCTTTAAATGACCATATTTAATAAATTCTCTCAAAATTCAATAATAAAATAATTTCTCAATATAAATACCCTAATATCTATCATAAGTCGAAAGATATGCTAGCTTCTTCCCCGTCGAAGCTTATAAAATTCATGTAAGAACAATTTCTTATTCTTAAGTTTAAAATAAAATTTACTCATATTTTCAATAGTAATTGTACTAGAAGGCTCCCCCAAACCTTAAAGCTTAAAAACTTAATCTTAAATATGTTTATCATACCATTATTGGCTTGTTAGAAGTTCATCTATAAATAACAGGCATTAGTACATAGACGTAACTTTCAAAGATTGTATTCCTAATTTAGTTATATGTTTTTAGTATAAATTGAACACTTTATTTTAAATACTTTTTATCCGCTCATTGAAAACATATACAATCTTTAAGTATATTATACATAACTTTTTTAATCATTTCCATACAAATCCACCCATATTCATTCATTTTTTATTTATTTCATGATTTTTTTAACAATTGTTAACTTATTTTGGAAAGGAGCATACCTAATCTTTAAGTCTAAGAATGTTTTTCTGTTCATAACACCCTTTTTATTGGAAAATAAGTCAAAACTATACTTACCATGATATTTTCCCATACCACTATTTCCAACTCCACCAAAAGGTAAATATGATGATGATACATGAACTAATGTATCATTTATTGTTACTCCTCCTGATGATGTACTATTAAGAACTTTTTCAATTTTATTTTTATCCTCTGAAAAATAATATAGTGCTAAAGGCTTGTCCTTACTATTTACTACCCTTATTACTTCATCTAAATTTTCAAAAGTTAAAATTGGGAATATAGGACCAAAAATTTCTCTTTCCATAACTGGATCATCCCAAGTTATATTTTTTAATATGGTTGGTTCTATTTGAAAAGTTTTTCTATTATAATTTCCTCCAAAAACTAATTTTTCTTTATCTATATATGAAAGTACTCTATTAAATTCTCTTTCATTTACCATTTTAGAATAATCTTGAGATTCTAAAGGATTATCTCCAAATTGATTTTTTATTTCTTCCTCTAATTTTTTTATAAATTCTTCTTCAATATTCTTATGGACATATAAATAATCTGGTGCAACACAGGTTTGTCCCGAATTCATTAACTTTCCCCAAACTATTCTTCTAGCTGCTAACTCAACCTTACAATCCTTATCAATAATACAAGGACTTTTCCCTCCAAGTTCTAAAGTTACAGGGGTTAAATATTGAGAAGCTGCCTTCATTACTATTTTTCCTACAGTGGCACTTCCAGTAAAGAAAATATAATCAAATTTTTCTTTTAAAAGTTCTTCTACAACTTCTTTTCCCCTTTCTGGATTAACATGAAGAACATACTTTTCATCAAATACTTTTTCTAATATTTCTTTAAGAATTTTAGATGTCTCTGGCGCTGATTCAGATGGCTTTATAACGGCTGTGTTTCCAGCTGCTATTGCTCCAATTAAAGGATCCATTGTAAGCATAAAAGGATAGTTAAAAGGGCCTATTATTAAAACAACTCCATAAGGTTCTAACTGTATAAAACTTTTTGCAGGAAATTGTACTAATGGAGTTTTTACTCTTCTTTTTTTGCTCCATTTTTTTATATTTTTAATGTGCATATTTATTTCATCATATACCATTGCTACTTCTGTAACATAGGATTCAAAGCTAGATTTCATTAAGTCTTTTTTTAAAGCTTCAAAAACTTTCTCTTCCTCACTTTTTAAAACATCTCTTAACTTTTTTAGTTTCTCTATTCTAAAATTTATATCCTTAGTTTCACCTGTACTAAAATATTCCCTCTGTTTATTTATTTTTTCTCTTAAGGCTTCCATAAAATTTCCCCTCCCCATTGTTCCAATTCCTTTTAAATTTATTATAGACCTATTTTATTTAATATTAAAACACATGATTCTTTAAATTATTTTTATAAAGAACTTTAAACAAAAAAGTTTAGAAAACTACTACTAGTTTCCTAAACTTAATTTTAATCTCCTAATTTATAAATTAATCCTTCCTTTAATTCTACATAAGGAATTTTAAATTCTCTAATACCTGAAGAGTATGGAGCTATTTCATATTGTTGAAAATACACTATAATTCCATCTCTATTTAAATAATAGGCTTGATTTTCATTAACTCCCTTAAACAAAGCTCCATTATCAAAATAAAGCTCCTTTTCTTTTTCAATATCCTCTTTTACCTTTTTATCAATTATACTTTTATAGTCAAATCCTTCTTTAAATAAATCTTTTAATCTAAGCTCTTTTCCTGTTTTAAGGTTATAATTATAACTTACTTTAGTCGTTAATCCATGAGCTCCACCAGTATATTGATAATATGAAACAGGTAAACTAATTACTTCATCTGTATTAAATGCTTCAAAAAGACTATATGCCTCCATTTTAGGCATTTCTTTTCCTGCCTTTTCATATTCTTTGCTGTACTCTTCTCCTAATAACTTAATGTCATTTATCCAATTTAAAGTATAATCCTCTACAATTTTATTTATTTTATCTGTAACATCTTTTTCTCCACCTTGAATTATTGGATATTTAACTTTAATTTCATACTTGTCAGTATTTTCTTCTATAGATTTTTCTATAACTTCTATTTTATTTATTTCTTCTCCTAAAACTACAGTAGAAAAAATAAGAAGTAATGACATAAGGCATAAAAAAACTTTTTTAAATTTCATAAAATAAACCTCCACTTTATATTTGGCTAATTTTATTTTTCTCTTAAGTGTTATAATTATGTATAATGTATAAATAAAATCTATTAAAAGCTGATTGGAGTGATATAAGTGACCTATCTTATTATATTGATAATTATTGCAATTCTAGTTATTGTCTTTTTTTTAGCAACAGGTCTGTATATATTTAGATCTACTGTAACTAGAGAACTGCATGATATAGAAAAAAGTTATACTAGATATGTAGAAAATAATCTTTTTGACGAAGCTTTATATAATTCTGCTTCTAAGGAAGATATTACTTTAAAATCCTTTGATGGTCTTAATTTAACCTCAACACTTATAATGAATGAAAATCCTACAAATAAATTTATAGTATTAGTCCATGGAGTTTCTATTTGTTATGTTGGTTCTTTAAAATATTTTGATATATTCTATAAAAATGGCTTTAATGTTCTTATAGTGAATCAAAGAAGACATGGAAAAAGTGAAGGGAAATATTCCACATATGGTTTTTATGAAAAATATGATGTAAACATGTGGATAGAATATTTAAAATCTAGATTTGGTAATGATATAATTTTAGGTCTTCATGGTGAATCAATGGGAGCAGGAACAGTTATGGAGACTATTCCTCTAAATAATTCTATAAAATTTGTCATTGAAGATTGTGGTTACTCTAACTTTTATGAACTTATAGGCTTCCAAATAACTCATCAATATAAAAATAGACTTGTTAGAAGAATTCTTCGTCCAAGCCTTATATTTGCAAACTTCTTTATGAAAACTAAAGCTAAATTTTCTATGAAAAAAATAGTACCTATAGATATAGTATCTTCAACCTCATTACCAATGATGTTTATCCATGGAAAAGAAGATTATTTTGTCCCATGGTATATGTCAGTAGATTTATATAAAGCTAAAACTAAAGGCTATAAAGAACTTTACCTAGTTGAAGGTGCCAAACATGCTGAAGCTTTAGAAGTTAATAAAATTCTATACGAAAAAAAGATAATGACCTTTATCGAAAAAGCATTATCTTTGTATAAGTAAAGTAAAAGTTTAAATTCTATATCAAGACATGTTTTAATAAAACTTACAAACAGTATGAAGAGAATATCTAGATGAGCTTTAGAATTTAAATCATTACGGAGAAGATATTACGTTAAAAAGCTGAGACTGTTCGAAGCGTAGCAAGTTTCGAAGCTTTAGTAATATCTTTGGAGTAATGATTATAAATTCTTAGCGAAATCTAGTAATTCTCGGAATATGTTTGTAAGTTTTATTATTAACTTTTGATATATATCACTTAATTATTAAATTGAAGCCTCTTCAGTCTTTGAAGAGTTTTCTGTTAATCTGTTTATTTCAGCTAATTCTTTCTTAGTTAAGTATCTCCAAGATCCCATTTTTAGGTTTCCTAGGCTAACATTCATTATTCTTATTCTTTCTAATTTTTTTACCTCATATCCAAAATACTCACACATTCTTCTTATCTGTCTATTTAACCCTTGAGTTAGTATTATTCTAAATGAGTTTTTGCTTTCTTTCTTAACTAAGCATTTCTTAGTAACTGTTCCTAGTATAGGTACTCCATTACTCATACCTTTTACAAATTCATCAGTTATAGGCTTATTTACAGTGACAATATATTCTTTTTCATGATTATTACCAGCTCTTAATATCTTATTAACTATATCACCATCATTAGTCATAAATATTAATCCTTGAGAATCCTTATCTAGTCTTCCTATTGGGAAAATTCTTTTTTCATGATTTATAAAGTCAACTATATTACCTTTTATCTTACTCTCAGTAGTACAAGTTATTCCAACAGGCTTATTTAAAGCTATATAAACTAGTTCATTTTCAACCTTTAGAGGTTTTTCATCAATAGATACACTTTGCCCCTTAGAAACCTTCATACCTGTTGTAGCCTTTACCCCATCTATCTTAACTCTTCCTTGTTCTATAAGCTTATCAGCCTCTCTCCTTGAGCAAAATCCTGTTTCACTTATATATTTATTTAATCTAACTTCATCTCTTATTTCATTTTTATTTGATACTATAATAGTATTTTTTGCTGAAGCTTTTTTAGCTACTTTTTGTTTATTATTTTTATTAGTTTTATTTAAATTTTTATCTTCACTCTTAAACTTTTTATTAGATAAACTCTTATCTCTTCTATTGTTATTTTTTGATGCTTTTCTCACTATAAATAATCCTTTCCTTAATTAATTTTTCTTCTCATAGCCTGAATTATTTATTTTTATTCTAAAATTATTCTTTGCATTATCATCCTTATTTACACTTTCAACATATTCTGTAACCTTATTTAAATCTACAGTATCAACCATTTTTCCAGTTATATAAACATCCACAATTCTATTAGGAGGAAGCATATCCTCTTCTTCAAAACCTTTTAAAATTGAGATCATACCATCTTCAAATTTCTTGTTTTCTAATTTTAGTTCTGTTATTAATATAGTTCCCTTTTCTGTTGGAGAATAACTATAAACTATTCTATCAAACCTATTCAATCCAATTTTAACCTTTGATGTTCCTTGAATTAATATAGTAGTTTCCTGTTGCTTATAAAGAAAAGTAACACTTCCTATAAGAATAAATGCAATTAAAGCTACGCTAACTATTACCTTCCTATAATGTCTTAAAGTTTTCTTCTCTTTTCCGGACAATTCATCTCCAACTTTATTTTCACATCTTGTTTTTATTCTTATAAATTGTCCTTCCTTAGTTAATATTATAGTACTCTTTTTCCCCTCTAACATAACTAATCCTTTATGGACAATTTCTTCCCCTTTTGTACCCTTTATAACAGCTAAGTTTTCTAAGTCCTTAAAATTTATATTTAAATACATAGCTAAATTTGTGTAATCTGCATTGTATAATAAAATTAAATAAGCTATTATGTAATTTGACCAACTTATAATCTTTTCATTACTAAATCCTGTTTTTTTAGCTATAACCTTTGTTTGTAATTCTCTTCTATTTATTATCTTTCTTAATAACACTTCTTCATCAACTAAGAAATAGGCTATATTAAGAATTAAATTTCTTTCCTCAATATTAAACTCTTCATTTGAAAGACTCTTTAAATCAACTTTAAATTTTCTAAGCTCTTTTATGAAAGTACTTATTTCTTTTTTCAATATGTTTTTATCTAGATTTTTCTTTATATTTCTAGTAGAAAACATATATTTATCTTTTCTAAAAGTTACCTCACTCACTCAAGATACACTCCTTTATGTATATTTTATAAAAAATAAGACTAAGGCAAAAACCCAGTCTTATTCCACTAACTTTCCTTTTACTATAACCCTATTTTTAGCGTCAGTTGTACATGTAACTATAGTTATAGTAGCATCTTTTGTTGGGTTTAAAGCCTCAGTTTCATCTGGAGTAACCTCATACATATAAGTTACTTCATAAGTGTACTCTTTTCCATTGTAAGTAACTTTGACTTTATCCCCTTTTTCAAGCTTATCAATATCCTTAAAAGCTTGTCCAAAATATGATATTCTATGTCCTGCTATTGAGAAATTTCCTTTTTCCCCTGGCATTGGTGAACCTGGGAAATGACCCACTACATACTTTATATCTTCATATCTAACGCCTTCTATTATGCCTATCTCTAAATTTATCTTTGGAATATTTAAAATAGCAATTCCTTTTCCCTCTTCAAGTTGTGCTTTTTCTGGCTTTTTGTCTTTTTCAACTTCACCTTTATCAGCTATATTCTTTTCGTCACTATTTTCTTTAGTATCTTCTTCTAATGTTTCCCTATCTTTATTTTCACCCTCTGGAACATCAAACTGTAAATTTCTAAAACTATCTAAAACAGCTTGCTGCTGTCTATAAGTATCATATTTCATCCAAATAGTTACTCCAATAAGTGATACCCCTGCCACTATTAAAAGAATACCTAATACATTTCTAATTTTTCCCCACACTTCTCAATTCACCCTTTCTATTTAAATTCCCTTTTACTTAAAGCTTCTAATAATATTAATAAAAACTAAAATTATTTCTAATCAATTATTATAAGCTATTTTCTTTAATTAAATCTCAATTTATTATACCATAGCCCCCATGATATCTATATAAAATTTTATATTATAAATACATCTTTTACATAATTAAAACCTATAAATATTTTAATTTTATGTAACTCTATTTTTGTTACAACTAGGTTTAATTTTCTTTAATAGCTATTGATACTTTGATAACATAATAGAATTATATATAATGAAATCATAAAAATAAATTTTTATTGAAAAAATAAATAAATTTAAGAGGTGATAAGAATGAGAATAGGAATGGGATATGATGTTCATAAATTAGTTGAAAATAGAGATTTAATATTAGGTGGAGTAAAAATTCCTTATGAAAAAGGACTTTTAGGCCATTCAGATGCAGATGTATTATTACACGCAATAATGGATTCACTTTTAGGAGCAGCAGCCTTAGGAGATATAGGAAAACATTTTCCAGATACAGACCCTAAATATAAAGGTGCTGATAGCATAAAACTTCTAGAATTTGTAGGTGAGCTTTTAAATAAAAATAACTATAAAATATCGAATATAGATGCAACTATAATAGCTCAAAGACCCAAAATGGCTCCTCATATACCTACTATGAGAGAAAATATAGCTAGAGCATTAAATATAGACTTAGATCAAATAAATGTTAAAGCAACTACTGAGGAGGGACTTGGTTTTACTGGTTCAGGTGAAGGAATCTCATCTCAAAGTATTTGTCTTTTAATAAAATAAAAAAGATAGGCCTTATATAGCCTATCTTTTTTTACTTTATACCAAAGTTGATTAAACCCCTTTTATATAAATCCCCTTTTTAATGCTTATTGCTTTTTAACATTTTATTCAACGGCTATAGCATTTAACTCCCCACTTTTTTCATCACTTTCTTTCTTTTGGAAAAATGCTATGAATACTATTGCACTTATTCCCATTAAATATGGGTAGAATAAAAATTTCATTATTTCAAATGAACTTAATCCAGTTAAAGCTGCCGCTGACATTAATTGTGCTCCATAAGGAATTATTCCCTGAACTGCACAAGAGAACATATCTAATATTCCTGCAATTCTCTTTGAATCTAAGTTATATTCATCTGAAATATCCTTTGCTAAAGGTCCAACTGTAACTATAGCAATAGTATTATTTGCAGTACATGCATCAACTAAACTTACTAATAATCCAATACCAAATTCAGCCCCTTTTTTGCCATTGATTCTCTTAGTAACTAAGTTTAATACATAGTCTATACCACCATTTTCTTTTATTATTTCAACAATTCCCCCAATTATTATTGAAATTAATATAAGTTCACTCATTCCACCTATACCAGTTGATATTGAAGTAAAGAAAGTCTTTAAATCTAGAGATCCAGTGAAGAATCCAATTGCTCCAGCTAATACTATTCCACCTGATAATATAGCAATTACATTAGCCCCCATTAATGCAGCTATTAAAATACCTAAGTAAGGAATAATCTTAATAAAATTATAATCGTATTGACCTACTGATGTATTAGCTCCACTTCCTAAGAATGTATATATTACAATTACTAAGATAGCAGCTGGTAATATAACTTTAAAGTTTATTTTAAACTTATCCTTCATTTCGCATCCTTGAGTCTTTGTTGCTGCTATTGTGGTATCAGAAATCATTGATAGATTATCCCCAAACATAGCTCCACCTACTACTGCCCCAACTATAAGTGGTAAGGCTATATTAGTCTTATCTGCAATCCCCATTGCTATTGGAACTATAGCAGCTATTGTTCCCATTGATGTTCCTAAGGATATAGCTATAAATGATGATATTATAAATATTCCTGCTACTAATATATTTTTAGGTAATATTGTTAATCCTAAATTCACTGTAGATTCTACAGCTCCCATATTTTTAGCAACCTCTGCAAATGCACCAGCTAATATAAAGATTAAACACATTAAAATTATATTGCTATTTCCAGCCCCCTTACAAAATATCTCTATGTTCTTTTCAAGCCCTCTTTTTCTATTCATGAATATCCCAACTAGAACTGCAATTATTCCTGGAACTAAAACAGATACAGAGTAGAAATCTTTCATTACTAATGAAGTTCCCAAGTAAATCGATACAAAAATTATTAATGGTAATAATGCTGAAAACTTTCCTTTTTTCATTTTCTCTCCTCCTAATCCATTTAATAAATCTATCCTTTATCCTACAAAATAAAAAAACTTCTATCCTAGGATAGAAGTTATTATTCTTACAGACTCTCTTTCTTATCTCTCAGTTTCTACCGCAGGATTTAGCACCGCTATAAATCTTTGCATAGGAAATTGCTACTGATTTTTCTCATTTTAAAATCAGTATTGTTTTAACCGCAAAGAATTACCGGTTGCTGGGTTTCACAGGGCCAGTCCCTCCACCTCTCTTGATAAGATTTATTAAATTTTGTTTTTTTAAATAGTATCATGCTAAAATTACTTTGTCAATTTATTTTTTTGAGTTTAATAATTTATTTACTTATTAATTTATATAACAAACTTTCAAGTAATATTCCTTCATTTGGAGGATAATCAAATTTTTCGCTATATTCTATAGCTTCTGCAATAAAATTACATGACTTCTCCAATGCTTTTTCAGTGCTTTCACCTCTTAATATCCATCCGATTAACAATGAAGCAAAAGCATCACCTGTTCCACAATAAAAAGCATTTATTCTTTTATGAGAATAGGTGTAAAACATTTTTTCTTCTCTATCATAGAGTACAGTATCAATATATTCATTTGCTATTGAACTTGCTACACTTGTTATTATACTTATTTTAGGTCCTAAATTCCCTAGACCTACTAAATACTCTTTTATCTCATCTTCATTTAAAATTTCTTTATATTCTTTACCCAAAAGAAAAGAAGCTTCTGTAATATTGGGAGTTATTATATCTGCACTTTTTATTAACGTTCTCATTTCTTCAATCATTTTCTCACTCATGCCATCATAAAGCTTTCCATTATCAGCCATGACAGGGTCTATAACTACTAGAGTATCATCTTCTTTAAACTCTTCTATAAATTTTTCAACAAATTTAACTTGATTAGGATCAGCTAAATATCCACTATATATGCATTGAAAATTTAAATTAAGTCTTTTCCAATGATCTTTGGTTTCATATATAAAATCGCTTAAATCTCTGATTGCAGGTTTTCCAAATCCATCTGTATGTGCTGATAATACTGCTGTTGGAAGTGGACATACTTGATTTCCCATTGAAGATAATATAGGTATTATTGTTGCTAATGCTGCTCTCCCATAGCATGAAATATCATGAATAGCAGCGATTTTATTCATAGGTTCCATTTCTATCTCCCTTCAAAAATCTGCTCTTAAATAAAATTCTTATTACCTAGTATTATATTAATTAAAATTTCTTATATCAAATGTATCGGTATTTTTATATAAAATAAAAAAAGCATCGCTTATAAAACGATGCTTGGTGCACCATCAGGGATTCGAACCCTGGACTCCCTGATTAAGAGTCAGGTGCTCTACCAACTGAGCTAATGGTGCATATTGTATATTTTTTAATAATTTTACAGTAAAACTTTAAAAAATGGAGCGGGTACCGGGAATCGAACCCGGGTATCCAGCTTGGAAGGCTGGTGTTCTACCATTGAACTACACCCGCTTAGTATGTTTATATATTAACATACTGTTAATATGTTGTCAAGTTTTTAAACCAAGTTAAAAACTGGCTGGGATAGCAGGATTCGAACCTGCGAATGACGGAGTCAAAGTCCGTTGCCTTACCGCTTGGCGATATCCCAGTATGGTGTACCTTAAGGGATTCGAACCCCTGACCCACGGCTTAGAAGGCCGTTGCTCTATCCAGCTGAGCTAAAGATACAAACTTGAATCAACAAAAATTATTATACATAGTTATTTAAAAAATGTCAACATTTTTTTCAATTTATTTTATATTTCTATTAATACTAAGCGATTTTAATTTTAAAATATCAAGAAAATTTAATTTTATACAATATCTTCTAAGTGTTTAAATAAAACTTTTTTAAATTTTTGCTCATCTTCTTTATTTTTATGAGCATTTTTACAAACTTTAAACCATTCTTCTGTAGTCATTCCTATAGTTTTTTCATAACAATCTTCACAATCTGTTTGTAAGTTAGTTTCTACTACAAAATTCCCTAGCTCTTCAGCACTACCAAAAGCTTTTAAGTATAAAAACTCATCATCATTTCCAAGCCAATTGTTATTGAATCTACTACAGAATATTTTTAGTTTTCTCATTCCATTGTCAGCACTTAATCCTTTTAATTTTCTTAATGCTGAAATATCATTTTTCATTTTTTCTTTTTCTTCTTCAGTTGCTTTTCTATTTATCATAGAAATTATCTTCTCTACATCAATTGAAGGTATATGAGTTATTAATTTCTTTTTTCCTTCAACCCATTTATAGTATGCTTCTGGCATAAATACATACTCTATAAATTCTATTAATCTGTTAAAATTAGGTACCATAACCCAAACATTTTGAAATCCAACTTTTCTGTTAAATATTACATAATGTAGGTATTTTGTATCCTCAGTTATAGGTTCATCTTTAAACATTCTTCCTTTTAGGGTTTCATTTTTTGTTATTAATTCCCTCCAAAACTTCTCGGGATTTTCTTCTATCTTTGATCTTTTACGAAATAAGTTATGCATCTCAAAACCCCCTTATATCCTTTATATTTTAATTATATTGCTAACTTTTTTTAACAGCAAAGTGTAAAAAATCCTAAATTCCTTTATATATCTTCATCTTTATCTGAAAAGCTCCGTTATATTGATTAAACTGTTTTTTTATGCTATTTTATTACTATAAATGGGTATTAAAAGTTAAGGAGGATTATATGTCTTATTATTGTGAAATTTGTGGTGATTATGCAGATGTTCATCACATAGTTCATAGGTCAGAAGGCGGTTTAGATTTTAAACTTAATTACAAGTATTTATGCAAAAAACATCATAGGTCTAAAATGGGCCCCCACAGAGATAAAGTCGTAGATTTAAATTATAAACTTGAAATGCAAAACAAACTAAGAGAACTCTTTATAAAAAGTTTTTATACTGGTAATGACATAAAAATTATGTTAGGTCTTACACCTGGTTCTTTAAAAAAGTTAACTAAGAACTTAAAACTTTATAAAGAAGGATATTCTAGTGATGAAATAATATTTAATCTTATGGGCAGAAAAGTTTATTCAGAAGAATATATAGAAGATTTCATATTGCAAAAAGCAATAAGTTGTATATAGAAAGCTGTATCAAAGCTACTTCAGTTTTGATGCAGCTTTATTTTTATCAATTATTTAATATTCATTATGAAATAAAGCTATTATTTCTCTTTTAAACAAATTTAACTTTTATATCCTCATTTTGTATCTCAACTAATTTCTTTATAATTACTTATGCTTTAAAGAACTAATTTTTAATATCCTAAGATCTTTCTATTGTAAAACCACATATTAAACTATTATAATCATATATTCTTAAATCCTTAAAAATCTTCTTAGCAATCGCTAAATGTCCTCTATGATTTGCTCTTCCTTCTACTAACCATGATTCTATAACCCATTTTTTAACTTTGCTTAATCTATCCCAATACTCATAATGATCTATTAAAAATATTTTTTCTTCTTCAGAAACCACTCTTATAACTTTTACATATTCCTCTATATTGCTTCCATTTTTTATTGGACTTTGTAATATAGGTATTGAGTTTATATTTTTAACCTTGCTTACTATATTAACTAAATTATGTTTAAATTCCTCTGGAGTAATTTTTTCATTTCCTCCAATCATTATAAAAACAACTTTAGGATTATATTTTGATACTAAATGTTCAAGGTTATTCATTAAATACTCTGAATTAATATCTTCTGTGCCAAAGTTAATCATAAATTTTTCTCTTTTATTTATGCTTCCATCATTTAATTCCCATCTAATTCTTTCTTCCATATATTCAACATAATTTTTATAACCCAAGGTATCCCCTATTTCATTTGTATCTTCATCCCCTAAAAACACCCATATACCCTTTTTATCTTCATTTATTAAATTTGTTATAGATTCTAAATTATTATTGAAATTTTCTTTAGTATTCTGAATTAATTCTTCTTGAGAGAAATTCTTATTACTTATGTCATTAAAAAATCCTTTATTCCATTCACTATCAACTTTTCTTTCCAAATCATTTTCTGCTTTTATTGGATAACTTAAATTGCAGGTGTAACTATCTTCTTCAAAAATATCTAATTCCTTAAAAATAAATTTAACTATTTCTAAGTGCCCTTTTTCATTAGGATGTATTAAATCATTAAGAAGCTCATTTTTAATATTAGAATCCTCTTTTTCTAACTCCTCCCAATGACTATAATGATCTATTAGCATTACATTATTTTCTCTAGCAACCGCTCTAACAATATCCATATAAAATTTAAGGCTTTTCCTACTTAAATCCATTTTTATTATGTTACTTGTCTGAATGATTGGTATTGCCCCAATTTCTCTAACTTTATTAATAAGTTCTAATATATTGCTTCTATATTCTTCTAAAGGAACAATTTGATTTGATGAATCATTCATTCCAAGCATTATAAAAACAACGTCTGGATCATATATATTTACACAGATATGAAAGTCTCTTATTATGTCTCTAGTTGTAGCTCCTGACACCCCAGTATTAAAAACCATAATATTCTCGTTTTTAAATTTCTCTTTTAATCTTTCTCTAAAATGTTCTGTATAACTTCTATATCCTTTAGTATGAAGTGGCCCATGAGTTATACTATCCCCAGTAAAAACAATGCTTAATCCCTTATCTCCTCTAATCATTCCAATTCCCTCTTTCCTTTTATCCTCTAACTTTAGTTTATAATCCCCTTTTACTTTTAGTAAAAATAATCTTTCTTAAAAACTTAATTTTCTATAAAGCACTTACATATTTGGTAGATTACTATTTAATTAATCCTCTCCCCTTATATATTTATTGCTATAAAAATATTAATATGCTTAAAAATTAATTTTTACTAAGCAAATCATATATTTAATTTTAATAAAAAAAGACTTCAATAAAATTATGAAATCTTCTAAAAATTTTATTATAAAATAAAAAAAGCATCGATTATAAATCGATGCTTGGTGCACCATCAGGGATTCGAACCCTGGACTCCCTGATTAAGAGTCAGGTGCTCTACCAACTGAGCTAATGGTGCATATTATATTTTTTTTAATAATTTTACAGTAAATCTTAAAAAAATGGAGCGGGTACCGGGAATCGAACCCGGGTATCCAGCTTGGAAGGCTGGTGTTCTACCATTGAACTACACCCGCATAAGTGGAGCGGAAGACGGGACTCGAACCCGCAACTTTCACCTTGGCAAGGTGACACTCTACCATTGAGTCACTCCCGCATATTTTTATATTAATTTGGAGCGGGTACCGGGAATCGAACCCGGGTATCCAGCTTGGAAGGCTGGTGTTCTACCATTGAACTACACCCGCTTAGTGGTGCAGGTGAAGGGAGTCGAACCCCCACGCCGTAGGCGCTAGATCCTAAGTCTAGTGCGTCTGCCAATTCCGCCACACCTGCAAAACTATGTTTTTATTATAATATTTTTCAAATTCTATTTCAAGATTTTTTTGCAAATTATTTTTTTAAAACTTTAATTAACTTAATAACTTTTTTAATTAAAATTTATAATATTAAGAACTTATTTCCACCTAAACCCTTATAATATCTTATATTCCAATTAGAATTTATTTTTATTTTATCCATTGACATACAAAAATAATAAACTTATAATCTAAAGTAAATATTATAAATTTATTAACACAATGAAGAGACGAGTAAACTTTGGTACATTTTCAGAGAGAAGGTACAATAGCTGTAAGTACTTTTAAATGGAATTAGTTGAAGACTACCTCTGAGTGACTCTAATCCAGTCCGTCATAATCACGTTACGATTAATTTTAAGTGGTACTTTATTTTTTAATTATTAAAGTACAATTTGGGTGGAACCACGGGAATATACACTCTCGTCCCTTTTCTATATTTAGAAGAGGGATGAGAGTTTTTATTTTATATGAATGAAAATTAAAAGAAATTTATTTTGAAAGGAGAAATTAATATGATAAAAATTACACTTAAAGATGGTTCAATAAAAGAAGTTGAAGCTGGACTATCAATTTTTGAAATAGCTCAAAGCATAAGCCAAGGACTAGCTAGAAATGCTTGTTGTGGTATATTAAACGGAAAAGTTGAGGACTTAAGATTTATAGTTAATGAAGATTCTTCATTAGAAATCTGTACTTTTGATTCTAAAGAAGGTCAACATGCTTTTAACCACACTGCTTCTCATGTATTAGCAGCTGCCGTTAAAAGATTATTCCCTCAAGATAAATTAGCTATAGGACCATCAATAGATAATGGTTTCTATTATGATTTTGATACTGAAAAACCATTTTCTGCTGACCAATTAAACAAATTAGAAGAAGAGATGAAAAAAATAATAAAAGAAAATCCTGAAATAAAAAGATTTGAACTTCCTAGAAACGAAGCTTTAGAACTTATGAAGGATGAACCTTACAAAGTTGAACTTATAAATGATCTTCCAGAAGATGAAGTGATTTCATTCTACCAAATAGGTGATTTTGTTGACCTTTGTGCAGGACCTCACTTAATGGCTGTTAAACCAATAAAAGCAGTTAAATTATTAAGATCTACTGGTGCTTACTGGAAAGGTGACGAAAAGAACAAAATGCTTTCAAGAGTATATGGAACTGCTTTTCCTAAGAAATCAGAATTAGATGCTTATTTAGAAGCTTTAGAAGAAGCTAAGAAAAGAGACCATAATAAATTAGGTAGAGAGCTTGGAATCTTTACTACTGATGAAAATGTAGGTCAAGGGCTTCCATTATTAATGCCAAAGGGAGCTAGAATAATCCAAACTCTTCAAAGATGGATAGAAGACGAAGAGCAAAGAAGAGGATATGTTTTAACTAAAACTCCTTTAATGGCTAAGAGCGACCTTTATAAAATTTCAGGACACTGGGATCACTATAAAGATGGTATGTTCGTTTTAGGTGATGAGGAAAAAGATAGTGAAGTATTTGCTTTAAGACCAATGACTTGCCCATTCCAATACGCAATATATAACTCAACTCAACACAGTTATAGAGACTTACCAGTAAGATTTGCTGAAACTTCTACTCTATTCAGAAATGAATCTTCAGGAGAAATGCACGGTCTTATAAGAGTAAGACAATTCACTCTTGCTGATGGACACATAGTATGTACTCCAGAGCAATTAGAAGATGAATTCAAAAATACTGTTGACTTAGTTAAATATGTTATGGAAACTTTAGGAATAGCTGATGATATTACTTACAGATTCTCAAAATGGGATCCAAACAATACTGAGAAATACATCAATGATCCTGAAGCTTGGGAAAATACTCAAAATATAATGAGAGAAATATTAAACCACTTAAATATAGACTTTACTGAAGCTGATGATGAGGCTGCTTTCTATGGTCCAAAACTTGATATCCAATTCAAGAATGTTCATGGAAAAGAAGATACAATCATCACTATCCAAATAGATTTCGCTTTAGCTGAAAGATTTGGAATGTACTACATTGATAAAGATGGAGAAAAGAAACGTCCTTACATCATTCATAGAAGTTCAATTGGATGTTATGAAAGAACACTAGCAATGCTTATAGAAAAATATGCAGGTGCTCTTCCAACTTGGATAGCTCCAGTTCAAGCTAAAGTTCTTCCTTTATCAGATAAATATGCTGATTATGCAAATGAAGTTGTTGAAGAATTAAGAAGAAGAGGCGTTAGAGTTGAAGCTGACCACAGAGCTGAAAAAATCGGTTATAAAATAAGAGAAGCTAGATTAGAAAGAACTCCTTACATCTTAGTTGTTGGAGAAAAAGAAGCTGAAAATAAAGAAGTTTCTGTAAGAAGCAGAAAGAACGGTGAAGAAGGTGCTATGCCTTTAGCTGACTTTGTAAACAGAATAGTTCTTGAAATAGCTAACAGAGAAAACTAAGAAAATACAAAGTCTAATTAACTAAACATTTTGATTTATAATCAAAAAAGAACTTGGATGTATTCCTATGAAATCCATAAGTAATACTCCAAGTTTTTTTATTTTAAAAGAAATATTAATCTAAAATATTAAGCAAACAAATCTATACTAAATAAGATTAATAATATTTTATAGTTATTATTAATTTTGATAAGTTTAATCTATATTCATAATAAACTTACTTAATCATACTCTAAATAGATCATAAATTTTGTTTTAAAAACTAAAATTTGCTGTCGTCTATGCTTTCTAAGTATTCATCTACTACTCCTACTACACTTTCAACACATCCATTTTCAAATGGTGATTTTAAGTTAGCATATTTTAATAAGCCTAAGAATGTTTTAGTTCCACCTATGTTACATAGATTTAAATAATCTTCCCATGCTTTTTCATGATTTTCTCTATCTTTTTTCCAGAATTGAAGTGCACATATTTGAGCTAAAGTATAATCAATGTAATAGAATGGTGATAAGAATATATGGTTTTGTTGGAACCACCAACCACCTCTTTCTAGGAAATCACATTCATCATAGTTTTTATGTGGAAGATATTTTTTCTCTATTCTTCTCCATGCATCTTTTCTTTCCTTTGGTGTACATTCTGGATTTTCATATACAAAGTGTTGGAATTCATCTACAGTTACTCCATAAGGAATAAATTTAATGGCATCTCCTAAATGATAGAATTTATATTTGTCTGTATCCTCTTTAAAGAATAAATACATCCAAGGCCAAGTAAAGAATTCCATACTCATTGAGTGTATTTCACAGCTTTCCATAGTTGGCCATTGGCACTCTTGCATTTCTATCCAAGAACTTCTAAAGTTTTGGAATGCATGTCCAGCTTCGTGAGTTAATACATCTACATCCCCAGCTGTTCCATTAAAGTTTGAGAATATAAATGGAGCTTTATAGTTAGGGAAATTAGTACAATATCCTCCAGCTGCCTTTCCTTTCTTAGCAACTAAGTCCATTAAATCATTCTCAACCATAAAATCAAAGAATTCTTTAGTTTCCTTTGAAAGCTCTGAATACATTACCTTTGCATTTTCAACTATCCACTTTGAATCTCCCTTTGGAGTTGGATTTCCACTTAAGAATTCAAATTTTTCATCATAATATTTTAAAGTTTCAAGTCCTAATCTCTTAGCTTGTCTTTCATATAATTTACTATCTATAGGAACTATAAACTCTTCAACTTGTTTTCTGAAGTTTTCAACCATTTCCTTATTATAGTCATATCTTCTCATTCTTACATAGCCTAATTCCACAAAGTTATTAAAACCAAGCTTTTTAGCTATTTTTGTTCTTACCTTTACAAGTTTATCAAAGATATCATCTATTTCATCTTCATGCTTCACAAAAAAGTTATATTTAGCTTCTGATGCTCTTTTTCTAACTTCTCTATCCTCTGATGTTACAAAAGGAACTAATTGTGCTAAGGTTCTTTCCTCTCCATCAAAGTCAATTTTAGCTGAAGCAATAAGTTTTTGATATTGACTACCTAATTTATTTTCAAGTTGCATATCTTCTATTACTTCTTTTGAAAAACTTTTTTGAGAATACTCTGCCTCTTTTATTATAGTTTCACCATAATAATCACCTATTTCATTTTTAAAAGGTGAACTTAATAATGCTTTATAGAATTCATTATTAACTTCTTCAATAAGAGGAGAATTTTCATCCCAGAAATCACTTTCTTCATTATAGAATTCATCCTCAGTATTTATTGTATGTCTAACTTCTGATAATGCCATCATAGTTGATGTATTATTTCTTATCTTATTTATTTTGCCTATTACTTCTTTAGCCCCATTAAAGTCCTTTGCTTCTTCTAACTCTTTTATAAAAGATCTAATATCTTCTCTATCTTTTTCTATATTAGGTCTTTCATATTTAAAATCTTCAAATTTCATTGTTTACCCCACCTCACAATTATATTTTCTATAATTCTGACACAAGTAAAATTTATTATCAATAAAGTAAAATTATCAAAAATATTATTTTACTATTATGATTTTTTTAAACTAATAATTTTCTCTTCACTTATTATTAAATCAACCTTCTCATCAAAGAATTCATGTGGAATTTCATCAAAAACTTGAAAATCATAACATAAAGCAACTCTCTTACTATTAGGGTATTTACTTAAAAATCTATCGTAAAATCCTCCCCCATATCCTAATCTATTTCCCTTTAAATCAAAGGCTAAACCAGGTATTATAATTAAATCAACTTCCTCACTTATATCTTCACATTCAATGCTTGGTTCTAATATTCCAAAGGCACCACTTTCATTTAATTGAAGTAAAGATTCTATTTTCAAAGCCTTCATTTGTCTTTCTTTTAAACTAACAGGAATAACTTTAGGAACTGCAACCTTTTTATCTGAAGCTAATAATTCTTTTATTATCTCAACTGTATTTACTTCAGAGTCCATATTTACATATATAAATACAACCTTACTATTCTTATATATATCACTTTCCAAAAGAGTTTTTCTTATTTTTTCATCAGCCCTTAACTTAGTATCTCTATCTATATTTTCTCTTTTTAGCTTAATCTCTTTTCTTAACTCTCCCTTATCCATATGAAATTCCTCCTCATAGACTTTTAATAATTTTACCATATTTTGTATTGCAATACTATATAAATACACTTAATATTCTTTTCGTATAAATACATCATAATAAAAAATAATGTGCTGTATTAAAATATAATAATAAAACTTACAAACATATTCCGAGAATTACTTCTTCATACTGTTTGTAAGTTTTATAAAAATCTATTTTGATACACGACCAAGTCTATTAAATTATTTTCTAGCTACTATTGTAAAAGTCTTTGGAATCCCTTTATCAAAAACATCACTTGATAAATTAGGCTCCTCTGTTAAACTTTCTATCTTAAGCCCAGTATCAGCAACGGCAGTTACTATTTCTCCTAAATTCCACTTACGTAAAAATACTTTTTCTATTTCTCCTTCTTCTAAGTATTTTGAGTAAGCAACTTCTTTTTCCTCTAATGAAGTATCAAAGTAATCTCCTGTAACCTTATGTTTTCTTACCTTTGCTGTAGATCCTCTTGAAGTTATTAACTTAGTTGATACAGGATGAAAATCTCTTAATACCGCTTTTCCTCCATCCTTTAATAAGCTATGTATAACATTCATGAAAGGAGATAAATCTGAGAAATAATGAAGTATTCCCATCTCTGCAAATACTATATCATAATCTCCACTCATAACTTCTTTAGGCATTTTTAAAACATCACTTAGAATGAAGTTAATCTTTACTCCGCAAGCCTCAGCTAAATCTAAAGCATATCTTCTATTTCCTTCTGAAAAATCTACTACAGTAACATCTGCCCCTAATAAAGCTAATGCAACAGCCTTATTTCCATTAGAGCCCATAAGATTAAATATCTTCTTTCCTTTAACATCTCCAAATTTATCCAATAAAACATTTAATTTTTTCTCAGGCATAGCTTTAATTTTTTCTGCGGCTTCTTTAGCAGTTCCAAATCTCTTTACCCAAGCATTATATGTCTCTTTATTCCAAGCCTCTTCATTTTCATTTATACATACTTTTTTATCTTCTAAAATATTATTTTCTTGAAATTTTTCCACTGTAAATACCTCATTAATTAATATTAGCTTATTCCTCAGAATTATGAGGTTTTAGCGAAAGTATTATACTTCAATAAAAAGCATTTTTCAATATATTTTTCACTAAAAATAAGGAGTGTTTAAAATCACTTTATAGCATTTTAAATACTATTTTAATGATTTAAACACCCCTAACACATATAAATAAGGTTAAAATTTTAAGCTAATTTTATATTAAATTCTTTCAGCACCAATTGCTGCTTCTAAATCTCTTATTATTACATTTACTATATCTAACTTACCCTTAGCATAGTCTTTCTCTTCTAACCAGTTTAACCCTGTTTCAAGGCACTTTTTAGTTTCCTTATACTCTGCTAATAATTTTAATAAACTCTCATTATTCATATTCAAAATCCCCCTTTTTTTATTCAACAGTTACTGATTTAGCTAAGTTACGTGGTTTATCAACATCAAATCCTTTAGCTTTAGCTACATAGTATGAGAATAATTGTAATGGTACAACACTTAAAACCGGTGATAATAAGCTTAATGTTTCTGGTATTTCTATTAATCCTTCAAACATTTTTCTCTTACTTTCTTCCATGTCACCTTTAAAGCAAACACCTAAAACGTTAGCTCCTCTTGTAACAACTTCTTGAACATTACTTATCATTTTATCCATAAGCTCTCTTTGAGTTAATAATGATACTACTGGAATATCTTTTTCTATAAGAGCTATTGGCCCATGTTTAAGTTCTCCACCTGCATAAGCCTCTGAGTGAATGTAAGATATCTCTTTAAGTTTTAATGATCCTTCCATTGCAACTCCATAATCCATACCTCTTCCTAAGAAGTATAAATCTTTTTCTGTAGATGCTTTAACTGCAAACTCTTTTATTAAATCTGTATTTTTAAGGATTTCTTCAACTTTTTCTGGTAATTCAAGCATTGCTTTTTTGATTTCCTCAATTTCTTCTACTGATTTGCTTCCCTTTAATTCAGCAAAGTGTAATGCTAATGTGTACATAGCAATTAATTGAGTTACATATGCCTTTGTTGATGCAACAGCTATCTCTGGACCAGCCCATGTATATAATACATCGTTAGCTTCTCTTGAAACTGAGCTTCCTACTACGTTAGTTACAGCTAACACTCTTGCACCTTTTGCTTGTCCATCTCTTAAAACTGCTAAAGTATCTGCAGTTTCTCCTGATTGGCTTAATACTATTATTAAAGTTTTATCTGTAATAACAGCATCTCTATATCTAAATTCTGAAGCTATATCAACTTCTACTGGTATTCTAACTAATTTTTCTATAGCGTATTTTCCAATTACTCCAGCATGGTAAGCTGTTCCACAAGCAACTATATATACTCTATCAACATTATCTAAATATTCTTTAGTTATTGATATATCATCTAAAGTTACTTCTTTTCCTTCCATTATTCTTGAAGTCATTGTATCTTTTATAGCTTTTGGTTGCTCGTTAATTTCTTTTAACATGAAATCTTCATATCCACCTTTTTCAGCAGCATCAACATTCCATGTTATATGATAAACTTCTTTTTCCACTGGATTTTTTTCTTCATCAAAAAGAGTAACTCCATCATTTGTTAATACTACAAACTCTTTATCTTCTAAAAGATAAACTTCTCTTGTATGATTTAAAACTGCTGGGATATCAGAAGCTATAAAATATTCTTTTTCTCCTAATCCAACTATTAATGGACTATCTTTTCTTACAGCTACTAATTTTTCTGGCTCATCATTACATATAACTCCAATGGCATATGAACCTTCCATGTGTTTAGTAGCTTCCATAACTGCATCTAATAAATCTCCTTTGTAGTAGAAATCTACTAAGTTTGGAATAACTTCCGTGTCTGTTTCTGATTTGAATTCATATCCTTTTTCCATTAACCAGTTTCTTAATTCATTGTAGTTTTCAATGATTCCATTATGAACTACAGCTATTGTTTCTTTATTATTTAAATGAGGATGTGAGTTAACATCTGATGGTTCTCCATGTGTAGCCCATCTAGTATGTCCTATTCCGATTCCACCCTCTATTGGATTTTCATTTAACATTCCTTCTAGGTTTGCTAATCTTCCTTTATGCTTTTCAGCCTTTATCTTATTATCTTCTAAAACTGCAACTCCTGCTGAATCATATCCTCTATACTCTAATTTTGATAATCCTTCAACTAATATATCTGTTGCCTTTTTCTGTCCTACGTATCCAACTATTCCGCACATATTGTTTTCTTCCTTCCCTTTTGTAAAATTATATTCTAACTTTCAAAATAAGCTTTATATAACTTCTTACTGCATAGAAGGTTTGAAACACCCAATTGGCTTTGTCCTTAAAATCACTTTTAAGTTTTAACCAATCTTTTACGGTAGTGCTTTACCGTGGGGCATCCGCCGAAAATTCGATACTCCCCAACCTCGTCAACTTAAATTTATTAAGAATCCTAATAAGCATTTTAATCTACTAGAGTTAAATTACTTATTAGTCTATCAATAAAACTTTAAGTTCTGGCGCTTTAATCTATTATTTTGAAAGTTAATATATTCTATGCATCATCTTTCTAAAAAGCCACAAACTTATTCTAACACTTTTTTAAAAAATTTCAACCTTTTAAAGCTTATTTTAGTTCATTTTTAGTTATTTTCATTTATTTTTAAGAAATATTTTTAATTATCTGTCTATACCTCTATATTTCTTTCATTTAATATATTAATGTATAGTTGTATAGACATCTATAGTATTTAATTTTAAAATTAACTTTTCAAATTCCATATTGTAAAAGAAATTTTTATATTTATTTCTTTCATTTTTAAATTTAAAGTATAATTAGTGTATAAATACTTTCCCTTGTTTAAAATTTCTCAGCAAAAAAGCTCACTTATTTATAGTAATTAATTTTTATACTTTAATTTCTTATAAAAAAGCTTAGAACAAGTAAATATATATCTTTAACTGTTCCTTTTCCTGTGAAAAATCATATTATGAATACTATAAAAATAATTTAGGAGATTTTTTATGAGCTATACTACAGAAAAGCAACCTCAAGGAAAAGCCTTAGACATAAAAGGATTTTTGAGGGAAGCTTTAATATCAGAAATAGTTGCCATCAATGGTTATAGTAAACATATAGATGAAATTGCTTTAGTAGAGATAAAAGAATTATTACATCACATAATGGAAGATGAAAAAAGACACTATGGTCAATTTTTAGAAGCTCTCAGAAGATATGATAAAGAGGAATTTGAAGTCTATGTAGAATCAGTTGATCATGTAGAAATAAAAGACAAACCTTTAAAGAAAACATATCACGAAAATAAAAAATTAACTGCTTATAGTATTTTAAATAAAATACGAGATGATATTAAAGGAGAATACGAGGCAATATTACTCTATGATGATTTAATAAATAAAATAGAAGATAAATGCCTTGTTAAAATGATAAGAGATATAACTAAGGAGGAAAAAGAGCATGTGGAGGAACTTACCCTTGCTTTAATGAGACTTGATTCAGATAAATATGGACCAATTGAAGATAATTAATATAACTTTTCATAATCAAATAAATAAGAATATTCTAAATTATAAAAAGCTATAAATAACATGAAGATCTTGAATTAAACTTATCATGTATTTATAGCTTTTATAATTCTATGATTTTAATAATATTTTTATAATTTAATATAATATATTAATTACATTTTGCTTCTATCATTTTTGCTAAGTTGTGAGCCATTTCATCTATTTCAGCTTGATTTTCACCTTCAAGCATAACTCTTACTAATGGTTCTGTACCTGATGGTCTTATTAATACTCTTCCGCAACCATCTAAAGCAGCTTCCATCTTTTTAATTTCAGCTATTATTTCTTCATCTTCTTCATGAATATTTTTCATGTTATTAGGTACTTTTGCATTAACTAAAACTTGTGGTAATACCTTCATTACATTTTTTAATTCAAATAAAGATTTTCCAGTTCTCTTAACTATGCTAGCTACTTGAAGTGCAGTAACAAGTCCATCTCCAGTTGAATTGTGCTCTAAGAATATGATATGACCTGATTGTTCTCCACCTAAAGAATATCCTTTAGCTAACATTTCTTCTAATACATATCTATCTCCAACTTTTGTAACTGCAGTGTTTATTTTTTCATTCTTACAAGCTATCATTAGTCCTAAGTTACTCATTACAGTTACAACTAGAGTATCATCTTTTAATCTACCTAATTCTTTTAAGTATTTAGCACATATTGTTAAGATGAAATCTCCATCAACTAAGTTTCCTTGCTCATCAACAGCTAAGCATCTATCTGCATCTCCATCAAAAGCAAATCCCATATGACATTTTTTCTTAACAACATATTCCATTAATTCTTCTGGATGAGTTGATCCACAATTTTCATTTATATTAGTTCCATCTGGATTATCATTTATTACAAATATTTCTGCTCCTAATTCTCTAAAAGCTCTAACAGCAGCTTCGTGAGATGCACCATTTGCACAGTCTAAAGCTACTCTTAATCCTTCTAAAGATATTCCTATTGTATCTTTAGCAAAGCTTATATAATCTTCTAAAGCAGCTTTTTCTATTATTTCTCTTCCTAAATTAGCTCCCGTTGGTGAAGGTACATTTTCAAAACCACTTTCTATAACTCTTTGTATTTCATCTTCTAAATCATCTGATAATTTATATCCCTTATCATCAAAGAATTTTATTCCATTATATTCAACTGGATTGTGTGAAGCTGATATCATAACTCCAGCATCTGCTCCATATACTCTTGTTAAATGAGCTACCGCTGGTGTTGGAACTACTCCTAAGCATACTGCCTCTGCTCCAACTGATAATATACCTGCAACTAAAGCAGCCTCTAGCATATCTCCTGATATTCTAGTATCTTTTGCTACTAATATCTTAGGTTTATGAGTTCCCTCTGTTAAAACATAAGCTCCAGCTCTACCTAAGTTATATGCTAATTCTGCTGTTAATTCAGTATTTGCTATTCCTCTAACTCCATCTGTTCCAAATAATCTTGACAATTTATGTCACCCCTCTAATAAATTTATATTATACTTATATTTAATTAAAATACCTATAATTTTGCTACTTAATTAATACTTTTTACACTTTCAAAGAATACTGTATGTAATACTATTTGTCAAATATTAGTTATTAAAAAATTAAAATTTCTCTATTTTATAGTCATTTTTTATATTATCACATGAATAAAATATATTTATTACTAAAATATTATTTTTAGCTTATTTTAGTTAACATTATTTTCATTAATTATTACATAGATTTATTTATATTAATATAATATATCATCAATATTAGCATATAATTGAAATTATAAAGGTAATAAATTTATGTCTATTTAAACATCTATAAATCTTATATTTCTATATATCCTACATAAATATTGATGAAAACATTTTAATTATGGACATAAGACTCGTTACGCCTTAAAATATTAATTGAGTGATATAAAAGAAAGGGGATAATTTACATGACAACTAATGAATCTAATTACATAGATGAAAATAAAAATCCTATAGAAACTGAAGATTTTGCTAAAGCTTTAGCTGCTGAAGAAGAAAATTCTTGTAAGAGAAAAAAAGAAGTAATTGAGAAAATAAAAAGCTTAGCAAAAAATGCTCAAAATTGGAAAGAAGCTAATAAAGAATTCAACACTCTTCTTGAAGAGTTTAACAATATTTATTACTATGACCAAGAAACTGAGAATACCCTAAAAAGTAAATTAAGAGAAGCTAAAAATGAATTCTATAATGCTAGAAAAGAATTCTTTGAAAAAGCAAATGAAGGTTTCAAAGAAAATGCTGAGAAGAAAGAAGATGTTATAAAAAGACTTGAAGCTTTAGTATATACAAGTGATATAAAAGCTGGTGATATGTTAGCTAAATCTTTATCTGAAGAATTCTATGCTTTAGGTTTTGCCGGTAAAGATTTAAACACTGAATTATACAATAGATTTAAAAAGGCTAGAAATGCTGCTCAAGAAACTAGAAAAGCTGCTATGGAAGGCTTAAGAGAAGAATTCGGAAATAAAGCTGATAGAAAAAGAGAAATTATCTCAGAACTTAAAGCTTTAGTTAATAATGAAAACTGGAAAGAAGCTACTGAAAAGTTCAATGCTCTTTGTGATGAATTCAAAGGTATAGGTTTCTCTGGAAAAGAAGGAAATGAAGAAATTTCTCTAGGATATAAAGAAGCTAAAGATGCTTTCTTTGCTAAGAGACAAGAATTTTTTGATGCCTTAAAAGCTGAGAATAAAGTTAATATAGAAAAAAGAAAAGCTCTTATAGAAGAATTAAAGAAACTATATGAAAATGATAGTTGGAAAGAAGCTTCTGCTAAAGTTAAAGAAATAAGTGATGAATTCTTTAAAATAGGATTCTGCGGAAAAGAAGAAAACGAAAAACTTATAAACGAGTTTAAAGAAATAAGAGATGGTTTCTACGCTGCTAGACAAGAATATTTTGATAAGATAAATGCTGCTAGAGCTAATAAACAAAAAGATTTCTTAAACTCTTTACTTAAAAATAAAGATGAGTTTGTTAAAAAACTAAAAAAATATATTAGCCAAGATGAAGAAAGACTTTCTGACTTTACTAACAGATTATTTAATGTTAGACCTGGAAACAATTCTTTAGAAACTATTGAAAAATACCAAGAAATAGTTGAAGATATCAAAGGTAGAATTGAAAGCAACAAAGCTAAAGTTAAAGAAGTTCAAAATGAAATGCATGAAATAAGAAATGAACTAAACAATTTAAAATAAAAATATAGGTTATAATCTAGGAAAATATATTTGTATATTATTAACTTATAAATATTAAAAACACCCCTTAAGTAGATTCAAGAAAACCACCTTTTTAAAACCTACTTAAGGGGTATTATATTTTTACCCAACTATTTCATTTTAACTATTTTATTAAAATTATATATTTTCTAAGTATTTTAATTGTTTATATAGTACTATAAGAGGATAAAATCACTTTACAAGAACATAATTATATATCTTCCTTAGGTAATATTATAGTAAACTTACTTCCTTCACCTAGTTTACTTTCTAATTTAACCTCTCCTCCATGAGAAGATACTATAGATTTAACTATAGTTAGTCCTATTCCTGTTCCTCCAGTAGCTCTAGTTCTAGACTTATCTGCCCTATAGAATCTTTCAAAGACATATTTTAAATCCTCTTCTGAAATGCCTATACCTTGATCTTCTATGGATATTATAACCTTGTTATCTTTTAATTTTTCTTCTATAAAAATAGTACTTCCCTCATTTGAATATCTAATAGCATTTGAAAGAATATTTACTAAAGCCTGTGTTATTTTATCCTTGTCACAATATAAATTAATATTCTTTTTTTCATATTCTATCTTTATATTTTTGCTTTTTGCTAAATTAGAAAATTGAAATATTACAAAGCAAATTATATCACTTATATTCACATTATCCTTTTTAAGCTTAATAGAAGCCTCATCATACTTATTTAACTTTTGCATATCACTTACTAATGATGATAATCTTTCTGCCTCTTCCTTAACACTTATTAACCTTTCCTCTGTAGGTTCCCATATTCCATCTATCATGGCCTCTAAGTGAGACTGTATATTTGTTAAAGGAGTTTTTAATTCATGAGAAATATCTCCAGTAAGTCTTTTTCTTATATTCTCTTGCTCTTTTATACTCTGTGAAAGATTATTTATGGAATTTATCAAATCATTTATCTCTAAAATATCTGTATTTATCTCAATTTTCTTGTCATATTCTCCTTTAGACATATACTTTGCCTTTGTCATGAGCTTATTTATTGGTCTTATTATTGACCTTGAAATTATAAATCCCATTATTGTAGATGCTAGAATTAGTAAAACTCCAATACCTAATATTATCTTATTTACTATGTCCAAAAAAACTAATTCATTCTGCATATAAAATATAGGTCCGTAAAATTTAACCCTAACTTCTCCAATTTTTTCTCCACTCTTTATTAAAGGATAATACACAGGTTCAAATTGACTTGTTGTAGAGCCATATTTACCTTCCATAGAACTTTTTATAAAATTCATAACTCTATTGCATTTATCCTTAGAGTTTTTTTCTATGTTCATTATTTCATTATCTTCTTTATCATATAAAGCAACTATAATCCCTTTATCTAAGGAATTATAAGTTATCTTCTCTATATTCTTATAATTCCACTCATTGTCAGAATATTGTTCACTTAGCTCCATCAAAATGTTTTGTACTGTATTCTGATTTTTAATCATAATATAGTCACCAAATTTTTTATCAAAATAAAATTTAGATATTGCTACAGTAAGTAAAGTGACAATTATTATGATAACTATAGATGGAACTATAACCTTAAAATTTAAACTTTTATATTTTCTTACCTTCAAATTTATATCCCACCCCATATACAGTCACTATGAACTTAGGTTTTCTAGTGTTTTCTTCTATTTTACCTCTTAAATTTTTAATGTGAGAATCTATAACTCTATCAAAGCTATCACTTTTATCCCCTAATACTAACTCTATTATTTCGTCTCTAGTAAATATTTTCTTTGGATAGCTACTCAAGCAAAGAAGTATATTAAACTCTGTTGATGTGAGAGTTATTAATTCACCTCTAACCCATACTTCTCTTGTGTCCACATTAATTTTTAACTCTCCATTATCAAATACTAAAATATCATTTCCCTCATTAGGACATGGTGTGCTTCTTCTAATAATAGCTTTTATTCTAGCAATAAGCTGTTTAACACTAAAGGGTTTTGTAACATAATCATCTGCTCCAATATCAAATCCTTCTAATAAATCCTCTTCCTCAGTCTTAGCTGTTATCATTATTATTGGAACACAACTCTTTGCTCTAATAACCTTACAGACCTCTTCTCCACTTAAATCCGGAAGCATAAGATCTAAAAGAATCAAATCTATTTTATTGTTATCAAATATTTTTAAAGCCTCTTCTCCATTACTACAAGAAAAAACACTGAAACCTTCTTTTTTCAAATAAGCTTCTAATACCTCAATGATTTTTTCTTCATCATCAACTAATAATATATTCAAACTTTCCACCTCTTATAAATAATTAGAATTTTCATTAGTTATATTTATAACTAAAAACTATATAAATAATATGTAGAATTATAAGCTTGTCCAATAAAATAAATAGATTTATTTAAAAAGAAGACTAAATCATATAGTCTTCCTTCTAAATTAGTAAAATCAATATTTTATTATTCTTGTCTAAAAGTTGAACATTCTGTATTGTCTTGGTGTTGTGCATAATCACCTGAAATATCTATGCTTTCAGCATGACATTTGCAGTTTTTATTATAGCAGCATTTCTCAGCTTCACATGCAACGCTAGTTGCTGGCTCTGCAGGCCCCATATCAACGGCAGCGTTAGTGAATCCACCTTTCTCAACAAAGCTTCCACAACAAGTAGCTTCTGAGTGATTAGCAAATGAACCATTTACTTTTATTGAATTTAATGAACACATATCATTTTGATTATATGCACAGTTATCTACACCACAGCTTAAATTTGGCATACTATATCCCTCCTTAAGTATTAATGATTGTAGTATGCCTCTTTTTAAAATAATTATTCTCCTAATTATTTCTCATCTAATCTATTTAAGATATTGTTGTAACCATCTGCTCCATAGTTTAAACATCTATTTACTCTACTTATAGTAGCTGTTGAAGCCTTAGTCTCCTCTGCAATTTCAGTATATGTCTTTTTCTCCCTAAGCATTTTTGCAACATGTAATCTTTGTGCTAATGCTTTCAATTCTGAAATAGTGCATATATCTTCAAAAAAATTGTAACATTCATTTATATCTTCTAACTTTAATATAGCCTCAAATAAAAAATCTAAATCCTTACCTTTTAGTTTAGACTGTACTCCATTCATATAATCTTCTCCTTCAACTACTGGTATATTAATATAACTCTATAATAATTAAATATTTTTTTCTTTAATAAGTTAATTATATATCTTTATCATAATAAATAAAATAATACTTGTATTAGAACTAATTTAATCTTTATAAATTATACCTTAGTATTAGAGCTACCCTTTGGATCTGTTAATGGTCTTAAGGAATTCCATCCATGTTCAAGCTTTTCATAAACAGATTTAGTTGGTATTAGCCATACTTCTCCAGTCCCCCTAAACACATTTAAAAGACCTTCTCCTCCAGTAGCCGTAGATACTAATGATTTTGATGACTTTTCAACTGTAAACTCAATATCTCCAGTTCTCAATATGGCAAAATTTCCATCAACCTTTAACACATCATTATTTATTTTACATTTAAATACTTCTTCCTCAGGCACTGGTATTTCTAAAACCACTATTCCATTTCCTGAAAGCTTAGTTTGAAATACTCCCTCATTTCCTAAAACCATAGAGGATAAAGACTTATTCATGTGTGCAGTTATTTCTACACTACTTTCACAAGCGTAAAACAATCCATCATCAACTATTATTTCATCATCTTCTAATTCAATTAAGGCATAATGACCAAAGGAAGGTTCTAAAAATATATCCCCTGTTCCTTCATATTTAGGTTTAAATGTACTCTCTCCCGTAACTTTACTAGAAAAAAGTTTTTTACCTAATCCTATTGGCCCACCAATCTTATTTTTCATAGATATTGGACCTCTCATATAGCTTAAGGCTCCCTTTTCTATATTTACAGAGCTATCTTCTAAAATAATTCTTACCTGTCTAAGCTTTATATTAGCTTCCTTCATTTGATTTAGTTTAACTGCAAGCTCTAAGGAATTTCCTCCCTTTAAACTATCATACTCTAAAACCTGAAATACAGAATCTCCTCTCATTTCAGTTATCATATTAATTTTATTTTCTATATTCAATGATGTTCTCATGTAAATCGCCCCTTTACGCTAAGTTCTTCCTTTAATTATATCCTAAAATTACAAACTTAATAATCACAAAAATTAAAAAAAGCTAGAGATCATTAAATTAATCTCTAGCAAAACATTTATATAAATATATCTTTGTGGACTTTTTTTAATTTTTTGTAGTTTCCTAGAATATCCTCATAATAAACTCTAAGCATTTCTCCAACACTCCAAGCTTGAGAATAACATCCCCTAGCTCTATAAGGATTATCACCATCAAAAATTTCAGCAATACTTCCTAAGCATTGATCTTGTATATGATCTTCCATATCACTCATTAAAGAATCAACTAAATCTACAGCTTCTTTAGAATAATCATTTACCTTACAATAAGCTGTGAAAAATCCTCCAAGAGGAAATGCCCATGTTGTTCCTTGATGATAGGCCATATCTCTATCAAAAAGCTTTCCTATATAAACTCCATGATAATCCTTATGGTCTCTACTTAAACTTCTTAATCCATAAGGAGTGTATAATTCCTCAAAAACCTTTTGAACAATATACTTTTCTTTTTCTCTATCTAACATTGTAAAAGGTAATGATACTGCCCAAATCTGATTAGGTCTTAAACTATCATCCTTCTCATGATCATTTACAACATCATAAAGATACTTTCCATCTTCATTCCAAAAAGCCTTAGTAAATGAAGATTTAACCTTTTGCGCTAGCTCTTCGTACTCATTCTTTTCTTCTTTTTCAAATTTATCTTTTAATAAGGCTGCTATTTTTAATGCATTATACCATAAGGCATTGATTTCAACTGGTTTACCATGTCTAGGAGTAACAACTATGCCATTTACTCTAACATCCATCCAGGTTACTTGGTCTAATCCTGATCCAGCATTTATTAAAGAATCCTCTTCATCCATTTTTATTGAGAACTCAGTACCTTCTTTATAAGCCTTTATTATATTTTTTATAGTTCCATAAACTTCTTTCTCAACAAATGCTAAAGCTTCATCACTATTAGCATAAAGCAAATAATTATAAACTGCATTTATAAACCATAGTGAAGCATCTACTGTATTATAAAGTGGCTCTTGTCCTTCCCCAGGGAACATATTTGGTATTAATCCATCTTTCTCATAAAGGCTAAAACTTCTTATAATATCTTTAGCATCTTCTAATCTTCCAGTTGATAACGTTAATCCATTAATAGCAATCATAGCATCTCTTCCCCAATCCAAAAACCAAGGATAGCCAGCTAATATTGTTTTTCCATTTATAGATTCTCTATTTACTATAAATTGATCCCCTGCAATAGGAAGATATTTAGCTAAAATTCTTGAATCATCAAAGGTATTTGTAAGACTATTTATTCTTTTCTCTTCATTTTTTATGATTTTTTCACAGTCAAAATTCTCTTCATTTTCTATAGTGCAAAGTAAATAAACCTTTTTTCTTTCCTTAGGATTTAAATTTATTTCAACAGTTCCAGGAATATAACATTTATCCACAAACTTATCACCTGTACTTTTATCCACATCATAATAAATTTTATCCACAATTTTCTCAGATTTATCTACTATTTTTCCACCATAAGTAAAAAATCTTATATTTATGTCCTCATTTAGCTGTGGAATAAGTTGAATTTTATTTTTATCCACAGTTTTTGAAAATTTTAAATTTTCTTCTCCACTACATACTCCTGGATTCCTAAAAGTAAATAGTGGCTCAATTTTTATTTTTGATTCTTTACTTCCGTTTAATATGTCATATTCTATTACTACAGTGTTCTTTCCATATTCCATAGCAATCTTTTTATTTATAACTACTCCATCTACAAAAAATCTAAAATGAGGTAGTCCATCATAATAAAATCCTTGAAGATTTTTAAAGCCATCAACTATTTTATCTGTATATTTACAAGAACTCAACTGGTTAACTTTCCCATTAATATTTATTTCCTCATTTAGATTTGAAAGAATCATGTATCTCTCTTCTGGAGAATTAGTACATGCTACTAATAACCCTTGATATTTTCTACAGTTTGCTCCTATAGCAGTTCCTCCACAAAATCCACTTATGCCATTAGTAAGCATCCACTCTTTTTCTATACCTCTGTCATAATTAGTCCAATCTTTTTTTCCAAACTTCATAAATTAACACCCCTTAATTCAATACCTAATGTACCCTTTTAGCTATAAATTTCACGAATTTTAAGCTTGTACATAAATTTAGAAAAGGCCTTGCACAAAACTCAAAACCAAACTTAAAATTTACACTTTAATAAAACATAAATTCCTACTAAGTTTTCAAGCTTTAGCAAAGCCACTCCTCTTATTACTTATATTTCCTAGTCATATATAACATAAAACTTACAAACAATATGAAGAGAATATCTAGTAATTCTCGGAATATGTTTGTAAGTTTTATTATTATGTTTTTATAAAGTTATTTTCCCTATTATTTATTAGTACATTTTTTAATTCCCCAAATATCATCACAATATTCTTGTATTGTTCTGTCACTTGAGAACATACCTGCATTACAAGTATTTTCAAAAGCTTTTTTAGCCCATCCTAATTTATCTTTATAAGCTTCAAAGACCTTATCTTCAGTATCTTTAAATGCTTTAAAGTCTGCTAATAAGAAGTATTGATCCCCTTCTTCTAATAATGAATTATAAAGATCTTCAAAGTCACCATTACCTCCATCATCAAAAGTACCATCTACTAATGAATCTAAAACTCTCTTTAAATCTGCATCTGCTTCATAGTAAGCAACTGGATCATATTTACCTTTTAATGCTTCTATCTCTTCTACTTCTAATCCAAAAATAAAGTTATTATCTGATCCACTTTCTCTAACAATTTCTACATTAGCTCCATCATTTGTTCCGAAAGTTGGTGCACCATTTAACATGAATTTCATGTTTCCTGTTCCTGATGCTTCTTTACCAGCTGTTGATATTTGTTTTGATACATCTGCCGCTGGGAATAATTTTTCTGCATAAGAAACTCTGTAGTTTTCTACAAATACAACCTTTATTTTTCCTTTTATAGATTCATCATTATTTATAAGTTTAGCAACTTCATTTGTCAACTTAACTATTGATTTAGCTCTCTTATATCCTGGGAAAGCCTTTGCTCCATATATAAATGTTACCTTTGGTATATCCATATCTGGATTTTCTTTTAATCTATAATATAAATCTAAGATATATAGAGTATTTAATAATTGTCTCTTATACTCATGTAATCTTTTAATTTGTATATCAAATATTGAATCTGGATCTAACTGAACACCTTCATGTTCTTTAATATATGCAGCTAATTGCTCTTTTTTAGTGTGCTTAATATCCATGAATCTCTTTAATACTTCTTCATCATCTTTATATTTTTCTAATCCTTTTAATAAGTCTAGATTTTTAACCCAATCTTCGCTTCCTAAAAGTTCAGTGATTAAAGCTGATAACTCTTGGTTACATAGTCTTAACCATCTTCTTGGAGTTATTCCATTTGTTTTGTTTTGGAACTTCTCTGGATATAATTCATACCAGTTTTTAAGCTCAATATTTTTTAATATATCTGTGTGTAACTTAGCAACACCATTAACAGCAAATCCTACATGTATTGCCAAGTTAGCCATTCTAACTTTTCCATCATTAACTATTCTAAACTCTTCTATCTCTTCCTCTGAGTATCCTTTTTCTTCAAGGCCAACTATGAACTCTGCATCTATCTTTTCAATTATTTCTAATATTCTTGGGAATAATTCCTCTATTAAGTCAACATCCCATTTTTCTAAAGCTTCTGCTAATATAGTATGGTTTGTATAAGCAAAAGTTTTTGAAGCTACATTGTAAGCTTCTTCAAAAGTAAATCCTTCTTCATCTACAAGAAGTCTTATAAGCTCTGGAATTGCTAAAACTGGATGTGTATCATTTAATTGAACAGCATGCATCTTTGCAAAATCTTCAGTAACGTTTCCAAAAACCTCTTTATGCTTTCTTATTATATCTTTTAATGAAGCACTTACTAAGAAATATTGTTGTCTTAATCTTAATAATTTACCTTCTCTATTTGAATCATTTGGATATAAAACTCTTGATATGTCTTCTGCTCTATTTTTAAGCTCTAATGCCTCATCATATTTTTGTTCATTGAATAATTTAAAATCAAATTCTTTTACAGGCTCACACTTCCATAGTCTTAAAGTATTTATATTTTTACTAGCATATCCTATAATTGGAGTATCATATGGAATTGCTTTAACTGTCATATCTTCAAAATCAACAGTTACAAATTCATCCTCTTTTCTTATGCTCCAAGGTTCTCCATATTTTAACCAGCTATCCACATCTTCTTTTTGGAAGCCATCCTCAAAATATTGAGAGAATAAACCATTATTATATCTAATTCCATAACCCTTTAAAGGTACTTCTAATGAAGCTCCTGAATCCATAAAACAAGCTGCTAATCTACCTAATCCACCATTTCCTAAACCAGCATCCTCTTCTATTTCCTCAATTCTATTTAAATCAAAGCCAAGTTCATCTAAAACTTCTTTTACTTCATTATAAAGTCCTAAACTTATTAAGTTATTTCCTAAAGCTCTACCCATTAAATATTCAGCTGAAAAATAATATGCATTCTTTTCTTTCTCATAAAGATCTTCTGTATGATTCCAATCGTCAACAATTCCCTCTAAAAGAGTTAGTGATAATGCATTGAAAATTTCAAAGTCCTTAGCATCTTTAATTGAACTTTTACCATACTTTACTTTTAGATATCTTTCGATTCCTCTCTTTATTTGTTCTTTATTCATTGATATTCACCCTTCCATATAATTTTGTTATATCATATATTTTCTCTGCTAATTCATCAGTTAGAGCATCATCTTTAACTCTCCATTGCCAGTTGCCACCAAGAGTAGATGGATAGTTTATTCTTGCCTCATTTCCTAAGTTTAAGAAATCTTGCATTAGAGCTATAGCTGTATGTGATACACTGCTCCAAACTCCTCTGATAAATCCCCAGTTATACCCTTCCTCTTCAGTAAGTTTTAAATATTTTTTAGAATATTCCACATCTTCTCTATTTCCTGTAACTTCAAACCATCCTCTAAATGTATCATTATCATGAGTACCTGTATAAGCTATTGAGTTAACTGGATAATTATGTGGAAGATAATCACTTTCTTCTCTAGAATCAAAGGCAAATTGTAAAACCTTCATTCCTGGGAATCCAGTTTCATCTCTAAAATCTATAACTTCTTGAGTTAAATAGCCAAGGTCTTCTGCTATTACGTTAACCTTACCTAACTCCTCTTTAATTGCATTAAATAATTTTATTCCAGGCCCTTTAACCCATTCACCATTTACAGCAGTTTCATCTCCATATGGTATTTGCCAGTAAGCTTCAAATCCTCTAAAGTGATCTATTCTTAATATGTCATAAAGCTTAAAGCTTTCTTTTACTCTATCAATCCACCAACTATATCCTGTGTCATCCATGTAACTCCAATCATATATAGGATTTCCCCATAATTGACCTGTTTCTGAAAAAGCATCTGGTGGACATCCAGCAACCTTTTTAGGAATATTATTTTCATCTAATAAAAATGCTTTTGGATTTGCCCAAACATCAGCACTATCCTCTGCAACATATATAGGCATATCTCCAATTATCTTAATTCCAAAACTATTTGCATACTCTTTTAATTTATTCCATTGCTTAAAGAAATGATATTGTAAGAATACCCAGTAGTTTATTTCTTTTTCTAATTTAACTTTATATTCTTCTAAAGTCTTTTTATCTCTTAATCTTAATTTTTCATCCCATTCTTGCCAACTTACTAATTCGTTTTCATTTTTAATTGCCATATATAAAGCATAATCTTCAAGCCAAAGTTTATTTTCTTCTCTAAACTTTTCAATTTCTTCTTTGTTTTTATCTAAAGATTTTTCATATGCTATTCTTAACACTCTCATCTTCTTGTCAAATAATAAAGCATAATCTATTTTTTCTGGGTCATTTCCAAAATTAATTCCTTGGTAATCTTTTTTATCAAGTAATCCTTCTTTATTTAAAATATCAAAATCTATAAAATATGGATTTCCTGCAAAGGCTGAAAATGATTGATATGGTGAATCACCATAACTTGTAGGACCTAAGGGCAATATTTGCCAATATCCTTGTCCAGCTTTCTTTAAAAAATCTACAAACTCAAATGCTTCCTTACCAAAAGTACCTATTCCATACTTTCCAGGTAAGGAAGCAATATGCATTATTATTCCACTTGCTCTTCTCATATTACTTCCCCCTAGTTACTATTATTGAATTAATATCTCTTTTTCAATCATATTTTTATTTAAATCAAATATTTTTATATTTAACTTTTTAACCCTTGAATTTTTATTTTCTACTAATACATCATAATCTGATTGAGCTTTTGTAATCTTAATTTTTAACTCTTCATACTCACCATTCTTATAATTTTTAGTGATACCATCATCATTGTAATAAATATACTCAGCTTCATTACAAACAAAAGCAATTAGATTTAATTCACTAGTATCTATTTCTTCTACCCTTTTTCTTGGCTTACTTGCCATTGTTACTATTTTATTTTTTCTTATAAATATAGGAATCTCATTTAACTTAGCTTCAACATAATGATGTCCTTTTTCTAAAACCTCATAATCTCCATCATCATATTTTCTAGCTCTCCATAAAAGCATTTCCTCTGGAAGATATACATATCTTCCTAAAGCATTTTGCTCATATATAGGTGCTACCATTAAGCTATCTCCTAAAAGCATTTGATCTTCTACTCTCTTTACAAAGTTATCATTATATTCAAATGTTAATGGTTTAAAATACATTTCATTATTTAAAACAGCTTTCATATACTCACTATAAAGATATGGAACCATAACATATCTTAACTCCAATATATTTTTTAATACTTTGACAATTTCACCTCTAAATGAATATGGTTCTTGATGTCTTGTACCTAAAGCTGAGTGATTTCTGAATAAAGGTGTAAACATACTAAATTGTGACCATCTTATAACTAAATCTTCTGTTGCATCTCCTCCAAATCCGCCAGTATCAGCTCCTGTATAGATAAATCCACACATATTAATATTTGGCATCATTTGAAGGTTTAACTTAATGTGTTCCCACCAAGACATGTTGTCTCCAGTCCATATACCTCCATATCTATGCATCCCAACTGTTGATGCTCTAGAAAATAGTAAAAATCTCTTATTTTCATCTATATTTTCAAGGCCTTCAGCTGCTGCTCTTGTCATATTAAATCCAAAAAGATTATGAACCTTGTCATGTCTTATTTTTTCATTTCCTACTCTATGATAGAAACTTTGATAGTCCTCCATACTATTTTGAAGTCTTGGGAATGTATCCTTAACATCAAAATAATCATATATACCTAAATTCTTTCCTTTAGCCTCTGATATTTTTTCAAAAGCTTCATTTAATCTTTTTTCAGAATAGAATATTGCAGGCTCATTCATATCATTCCAAAAACCTTCTATTCCTTTATCAGTAAGCACTTTATATTTGTTTCCAAACCATAATCTTGCATCCTTATTTAAGAAGTCTGGGAAATGAACTCTCCCTGGCCAAACTGCTGCTACAAAAGGTTTTCCTTCCTCATCTAAACAGTAATAACCATTTTTAACACCTTCCTCATAAACATCATATCCCTCTTCAATTTTGCATCCAGCATCGATTATTGGAATAAGTCTGACTCCTTTTTCTTTAACTTCCTTCACAAAGTTTTCAAAATCAGGGAAGGCTTCTTTATTTATGGTAAAGTTCTTGAAATCCTCCATATAATCTATATCAAGATATATACAATCAAGAGGAAGTTCTGATTCATTAAAATTATCTAGGACTTCAAGAACCTCTTTACTATCCTTATAACTCCATCTACTTTGTTGAGCACCAAAGGCCCATTTAGGAGCTATGTAACTTTCACCTATAAGCTCTCTAAAGCTTTTTGCTATTTCCTTTAAAGTATCTCCTTCAATAATATATAAAGCAAAATTTTCATCATCAATTTCTATCTTTAATTCATCTCTTCTTGTGTATCCAACATCAAACTTTACTCTTCCAGGATAATCTATAAATATCCCAAAAGTTTTTTCTCCATATATCATTAAGAAGTTATGAGCTCCATAAAGGCTTTTTTTCTCTGGAGTATGTGAAAAATCATCTGTACAAAAACTTTCATATCTCCATCCTCTTTTATTTAATCCTCTTACATTTTCACCTAGTCCATAAACTATATCTTCCTCTTTAAGTTTTAATGTAAAAGTGTTATTCTCAAAATTTAAATACTTTAATCCTTGGTTCTCTATTTCTGAACCTTCTTTTAAAACAACTGACTCAGTATTAAAAGGAGTTCCAAAAGTATATTTAGTTATGTGATTATTAATACAATTAATTCTCATAATATCTCCCCCAATTATAATTACTATACTACTTCCTTACATGACTCTCTTTCTATTATCTTTGTTTCAAAAATTATATGCTTATGATCTTCTTTTTTAGCTAAAAGAGCTAATAGTAAATCTATGCTATTATTAGCCATATTTTTCTTAGGCTGCTTTACAGTTGTAATTCCTGGATTATAATATTTACTTATATCCATTCCATCAAATCCCATAATAGAAATATCTTCTCCTACCTGCAATCCTTGATCTATAACTGATTTTGCTGCCCCTACAGCCATAATATCTGATATTGAAAATATAGCTGTTATATCTTTTCTATTATTAATAATTTCCTTTGTAACTCTATAAGCTCCACTATAATCATAATCACCTATAAATACATTTTCTTCTGAATAAGGTATATTATTTTCCTCTAAAGCTTTTTTATAGCCTTCAAGTCTTAATCCACTTATTCCAACGTCATTTTTTTCTCCTAATAAAATTCCTATGTTTCTATGACCTTTATCTATAAGATATTGAATTGAGGCCTTAGCTGCTAATACGTTATCTATTCCTATTGATGAAAACTTACTTTTACTTTCTTTAGAAAGTGTATTAACAGAGGTTAAAACTACTGGAATATCTAAGAATTGAAAACTTTCATCATTTATATTTAAAAAGTTTCCTCCTAAGCAGATAATACCTTGAAGTCTTTTCTCTTTAACAAAAGCTATTAAATTATCCACATCATCCTCTGTGGCATAGTCATTTTGCTGTAATATCATTGTGTAGCCAGCTTCATTTATTCTATTACCTATAATGTTTATCATCTCAGCAAAGAATGGGTTAAATACCCCCTTTACTAAAACTCCTATGTTATTTGTATTATTTTTCTTAAGAATCCTAGCACTATTATTAGGTATGTAATTACTTTCTTTTATTATCTTTAAGATTTTTTCTCTCGTTTCATCCTTTACATCTGGATGATCATTTATAACTCTTGATACTGTACTAACACCAACGCCAGCAAGTCTTGCTATGTCTCTTATATTCATATAACTCCTCCTGATTTCCCCTATAATTTTTAAAAACTTGGAAATTGTTTCGGTAACGATACCAGTTTAATTATAAACCGCTTTGAAAACATTAGCAATAATACTTACAAGAGTTTAGATAAATATACTAATTTTTTATATTTTTAATTTAATAATCTTAGATACCTTTATATTTTGATGGATTGTGGAAGGCACTTTTTCTTCCACAAAATCCATCAATATATTTTATCTTATAAGAAGTATTTATTAAATTTAAGGTATTTAAGATTTATTCCACATAAAATTTCTATTATCTTAGCCTTTAACTGATCCAGCAGTTAATCCTTTAGCCATATATTTTTGTGCAATAGTAGCAAATGCAACTATTGGAATTGAAGCCATTATTGCAGCTGCTGAATATTGAGTCCAGTTAGCTGAGAAGTTATTTGTAATAAATTGTTGCATACCTACAGCAAGTGTTAAACTTTCTGGGCTCTTTAATAAGGCAGATGCAAAAATAAATTCACTATATGCCCCTATGAATGTAAATAAGAATATTACTAAAAGCATATTTCTTAATAAAGGTAGTATTATCATTGTGAAAGTTTGGAAAGTTGATGCTCCATCAACATAAGCTGCTTCTGTAAGCTCTTTTGGAATACCATCTATAGCTCCTTTAAGTAACCAAACATTAAATGCACCAGCACCAGCTTGTATTATTATCAATGTAATTATATGATCCATACCATCTAGTCTATAAGCAAGTGCTAATATTGCTGGTAATGACATAGCTGCTGGGAACATTTGAAGTAATAATAACATCATTAATCCATTCTTTCTTCCCCAGAATTTTAATCTTGAGAAAGCAAAAGCCATAGGTACTGTTAATAAAAGTTGTATTACTGATACAACTACACATATTATTAATGAGTTTTTAACCCATATTAAGAAATTTGTTTCTGTTAAAACTTTTGCGTAATTTTCTAATGTCCATGCTGATGGAATTAAAGTTGTTTGAGTAAAAACTTCTCCTTTAGCCATAGATGCAGAAACTACTGCAAATACAGGGAATAATACTACAAGTAACATGAACCATATAAATATTCTTGATATCCATACCATTCTTCTTTCAGCAGGTCTTAGTTTTCTTTCATATTTAAGTTCTGAGGTAGTTACTATTCCGCTCTTTTTTTGTACTTTACTTTGCATTCTATTCTACCTCCTCGAATTGTCCACTTAATTTCATTTGATAGTATGATATAGTTCCTAAAATTAAGAATATTATTATACTAATTGCAGATGCTATTTCAAATCTACCAAACTGTGTTGATAATTTATAGTTTACAGATGCAAGAATATCTGTATAACCAGCAAATTGAGTAGCCATTCTTGGTGGACCACCCTTAGTGATTAAGAATGCTGATCCAAAGTTATTAAAGTTAAATGCAAATGATGAAATTAATAGTGGATAAGATATTTGAGCTAATGATGGTAATGTTATTTTTCTAAATTGAAGCCATTTACTAGCACCATCAACATCTGCCGCTTCATAATAACTATCAGGAATTGCTCCTAAAGCTCCTAAACAAACATTCATCATATAAGGGAATCCTAACCATATATTAACTATTATAAGTGCTACCCTTGCCCATGTTGGATCTGTTAACCATGGAATTGGGTTTGATATTAAATGTAAATTTAATAATAAATTATTTATCGCTCCATAACTTCCGTTTAAAAGACCTTGCCATGAAAGTATTGCTACTGTAGCTGGTAAAGCCCATGGAATTATAAGTATTGCTCTATAAACTGATTTTTCTTTTATATTAGGGTTATTTACTGCCATGGCAACTATTAATCCTAAGAAAAATGTACCTGCTGTAGATACTACTGCAAAGATTATATTCCATCCAAAAACAGGTAAGAATACTTCTTTAAATGGACCTGTTAAAACTTCTATAAAATTTGCAAACCCTACAAACTTAATATTTCCTTGTGAATACATTGTGTAATCAGTAAATGCTATTACTATAGTGTAAACTATAGGAATAATAGTAAATATAATTATTGATATTACTGCTGGTAACAAATATGGCATTGCTTTTATTGTATCTTTTAATCTTTTATGCTTTTTATCTGCCCTTCTATCACTCGCAACTTGCATTATGTCTCGCCTCCTCAAATACCTCTTTTTAATATAAACTTCTATAAATAAGGGGGAATTTACATCCCCCTATTAAAACTTCTTAATTATTTTTGTTGAGCTATACCTTGTTTAATTTGTTCTACTGTCATTTCAGCACATTTTTCTGGTGTAACTTGTCCTGAAGTTAATAATTGTAAGTTAGCTCCAGCAGGTCCCCACATAGCTTGAATTTCTGGTATGTTAGGCATTGGTGTAGCGAATTTAGCTTGTTCTGCGAAAGCACTCATATACTCATTATTTTTGAAATCTGCACTATCTAAGTATTTATTTAATACTGGAATTCTGTTACCTTTATTTAATAATACATCACCTGAATTTTCTGATAAGTATTTAACTAATTTCCATGCTAAATCTTTATTTTGAGATTTTTCACTTACGAAAGCAGTTTGAACACCTAAGAAAGTTGGTACTTGTTTTCCAAATAATGTTGGCATTGGAGCTACTCCAAAGTTTACTCCTCCATCTTTAAATGCCGCTACATCCCAAGGTCCTGAAATATAAAATCCTGATTTCTTAGATAAGAAATCTCCTTTTGCTATATCTCCAGTTATATCAGCTGGCATTAATTTATCTTTTTGAACTAAATCTTGAACAAATTGATATCCTTTTATAGCTCCTGGTGTTCCTAATCCAATATCAGTTGGGTCAAGAGTTCCATTATTATCTTTATAAACATATCCTCCATCTGCTGCTATAAATCCATAAGTAGCATAGAAATTATTGATATCATATTCAAACCCAGCTCCATCTTTTGCAACCTTAACTAAATCTTCCATGCTCTTTGGAACTTCTTTAACTTTATCCTTGTTATAGAAAAGAGCTGAAGTTTCTTGTGCTATTGGAACTGCATATCTTTTTCCACCTATTGTTACAGCATCTAAAACTTGATGTGATGCATAATCAGAATCATTTATAATTCCTTCTGGAACTTCTGCTAAAAGTCCTGCCTTTTGGAATGTTCCTAAATTATCATGAGCTAGTCCAAACATTATATCTGGTCCCTTTGAACTATTTGCAGCTTGTATGTAAGCTTGCATTTCTGATTTATCTTCTACAACCTTAACTTTAACTCCATTTTCTTCTCCCCATTTTGAAGCTATTTTATTTAATTCCTCTACTTCCGGAGTTGTTAAGTGTGACCATACGGTAAGTTCTTTTCCTGAACCGTCAGCGCTACCTGAATCAGTCTTTCCTCCACATCCTACTAATGATCCTGCAAATAACATTGTTGCAGCCATTACAGTTGCTAGAATTTTTGTACGTTTTCCCATTATAAAATCCCCCTCATAACTTTTAATTAGCTAAAAAGCTATAAATTTACATTCTCATTTTCGGAAACGATACCAAAACATTCTAAAAAAATATCTTATAATAACTAATTATTAAAAATCTTTTTAAAAGCACTTCGGTATCGTTTCCAACATTATTATACAATATTAAGAAAACATTTTCAATATTTTTTTTGTAATTTATTATTATTTTGTATAAAATTTATCCATTAATTTTTTTACCATTTTTGTTATAACATTTACAAATCGTATTAAATAAAAATATATTGCAGCAAAATTTCTATTTAATATGCTAAAATACCTAATTAAACAATTTAATTTCAACTTAAAACTAGATATATAATAGAAATTAACCATAAAATAAAAACCATATCAAAGTTAATTTAATCATTTCCTTTGATATGGTTTTCTACTATCATAAATATACTTTTAATTATATTACTTACTTATTTCTTTGCCACGCCATATTAAAAAAGCTATTTTAAAGATTACAGCTTCATTAAAATTCCTTATATCATAAGATGTACACTTCTGAATTTTATCTAATCTGTAGATGAGAGTATTTCTATGTACATATAATTCCTTAGATGCATCACTTATATTAAGTCCACACTTAAAAAATGTTTCTATAGTCTTTATCATCTCTCTATCTAGCTTAGAGAATCCTAACCCAAAATCTTCATACATCTTCATCTTTAACTCCTCATCTATGGAATCAACTAAAGTTTCAAAAAGCAAATCTCTTTCTCCATAAATGACTTCGTCCAAATCATATTTTATTGCAAGATTTATCTTAGACATATTTATCTCATAAGCCTCTTTTATTTCATTTATATTATTTAATTTCATATAGCTTATATAACATTTCACATAAAGGTTTGAATCAATAGAATCCTTTATACTATTAACATGATCATCAACATCTTCTAAAGCACCAATAATTACTATGTTATCATCTTTTAAAATGCTAACTATATTTTTATTACCATAGCATTCATTGACAAGCTCTAACCCTTCTTGAATGCTTGAAGCTAAATAAACATTAATTATGTAGAAATCGTCCTTTAAAAATCCTAATTCCTTATCAATAATATTTTTTTCTATAGTAACTCCATTTAATGCCTTCCTAATAAGTTTTTCCTTGTTACTTGAAACTTCTTTAATCTTATTCTCAATTAAATATCTTAATAAAGAAGTACAGCTTTCATATTTCTTTTGAGTTATTATTTTTCCTTTTTTACCATTAACTTCGAATTCTAAAGAAACTTTATCACAATTATCAAAATCTGATAGTATAAATTCCTTATCATCAAAAATAACCATAAAAGGTATTTTAGTATTTAAATATAACTCTTCTAAGAACTTATGAAAACTGTACATATTAATTACCCCTCTATATTAAAGCTATTGTTGATTAAACTAATTTTAATTCAGTTTCTTTATCGAATATATGAATCTTATTAGCATCAACGTAGAACTTAGCTTCTTGACCATTTTGTAACTTAGTGCTTCCATTTACTCTAACTGTTATGTTTTGATCTCCAAGTTTAGTATAAATATAACTTTCTGCTCCCATTAACTCTGTAACTTCAACTTTTGATTTTATTACTGTTGTTGGATTTGCTGCAACTAATTCTTGGTCATCATCTAAATGTTCAGGTCTTACACCTATTATAACATTTTTTCCTATATATCCTTTTTCTTTTAATAATCTAGCTTTATCCATTGGCATTTCAATTTTTTCGCTTTGGAAGCAAGCAAAATATTTTCCGCCTTCTTCTTTTATAGTACCATCTATAAAGTTCATTTGTGGACTTCCTATGAATCCTGCAACGAATATATTAGCTGGGTTATTGTATATTTCTTGTGGTGAGTCAACTTGTTGAACTATACCATCTTTCATAACAACTATTCTTGTACCCATTGTCATAGCTTCAACTTGGTCATGTGTAACATATATGAATGTTGTTTGTAATCTTTGATGTAATTTAGAAATCTCAGTTCTCATTTGAACTCTTAATTTAGCATCTAAGTTTGATAAAGGCTCGTCCATTAAGAATACTTTAGGTTCTCTTACTATAGCTCTTCCTAATGCAACCCTTTGTCTTTGACCTCCTGATAAAGCCTTTGGTTTTCTATCTAATAAATGCTCTATATCAAGTATTTTAGCAGCATCCTTAACTTTTTTATCTATTTCGTCCTTTGGAACTTTTCTTAACTTAAGTCCAAATGCCATGTTATCATATACAGTCATATGTGGATATAGTGCGTAACTTTGGAAAACCATTGCTATATCTCTTTCTTTTGGTTCAACTTCGTTAACTAATCTATCTCCAATATATAATTCACCTTTTGATATTTCTTCTAATCCAGCAATCATTCTTAAAGTAGTAGACTTACCACAACCTGATGGTCCAACGAATACAATGAACTCTTTATCAGCGATTTCTAAGTTAAAGTCTTTAACTGCTGTAACATCTCCTGGATAAACTTTATAAATATGTTTAAGTGATAAATTTGCCATATTAATATTCCCCCATAAATTCCAATTATTTTCTCGAATTTCTTTTATGATTTTATTTTATACCAATTAACCGTTTTCATCTATGAGCATTATTTACAAAAGAATTCATTGTTTTTTGTATGATAATCTAAATAGAGTGTACAAATTTTATTTTTATTGTGATATTTTTAAATATAAAAAAACAGGATGTATTAAACATCCTGTCTATATTTTAAATATTATTTTTTATATTTCATGTGTAATAACTCATGAGCTCTTCCATGACCTGGTTTACCCATGTAGTTTTCATACATTTTTAATAAAGCTGAGTTTTGATGTGATTTTCTCTTCTCTAAATTCTTATCTTGATTGTAAAGAACAGAAGCTCTTACTTCTCTAATATCCATTTTATCACTATCTTCAGCTGAGATATGTGGTTGTCCTCCACCATTAACACATCCACCTGGACATGCCATTACTTCGATGAAGTGGTAGTCATTTATTTTACCAGACTTAACTAGTTCAAATACATTAGCAGCTCCACTTACAACAGCTAACTTATATTCATTTCCTGCTATTTCTACTTCTGCTTCTTTTATTCCAGCTAATCCTCTAACAGCTTCATAATCTACATTATCTAAGTTGTCATTTTCCATGAAATCTTTAGCTGTTCTCAAAGCAGCTTCCATAACTCCACCAGTAGCTCCAAATATAACGCCTGCTCCAGTGTACTCACCCATAGCTGGATCTACTTCACTGTCTTCTAATTTAGCAAAATCTATTTTAGCAGCTTTTATCATTCTAGCTAGCTCTCTAGTTGTTATAACTGCATCTATGTTTCTTATTCCTTCGTTTTCCATTTCAGGTCTATCAGCCTCGAATTTTTTAGAAGTACAAGGCATTACAGTTACTGTAAATACTTTTTTAGGATCTATATCAGCAACTTGTGGATAATAAGTTTTTGATGCTGCACCAAATATTTGTTGTGGTGACTTAGCTGTTGAAAGATTTTCTACTAATTCTGGGAAGTAGTTTTCAACTTCTCTAACCCATGATGGACAACATGAAGTTAACATTGGGAAAGGTCCGTTATTTTTTATTCTTTCTATAAGCTCAGTAGCTTCTTCCATTATTGTCATATCAGCACCGAAGTTTATATCAAATACTTTATCAAAACCTAATTCTCTTAAAGCAGTATATAATTTTCCAGTAACATCTTGTCCATAACCCATCTTGAATAATTCACCCATTGATGTTCTTACAGCTGGTGCCATAGCAACTATTACGTGCTTTTCTGGATCATTTAATGCATCTTGAACTCTTTCAATATGTGATTTTTCTGATAATGCATCAACTGGACAAGCAGCTATACATTGTCCACATAATAAACAATTTGTATCATCGAAACATTTTAACTCTTCTGGTCCTACTAATCTTACTCCATCAATTCTGTGGAATTTTATTGAGTTAGTAGCAGTTCTTGTTCTACATGCAGCAACACATCTACCACATTTAACACATTTACTTCTATCTAAAACTATTGATTTACTTCTGTCATCTACATATTCTGATTTATCTGCAACTACAAATGGTTTGTGAGCTCTTGCCTTTGTTTTAATTACAAGTTTTAAGAATTCACAATTTTCTCTTCTTTTACATGGTCCACATTTGAACTCATGCTCATCTAAAAGTTCTGCAACTCTCTCTTTTCTAGCCTCTATAACTTTTTCACTATCAGTTTTAATAACCATTCCATCTTTAGCTTTTATTGCACAAGATCTTAATAGTCTATCATTTCCTTCTTGCTCAACAAGACAAACTCCACATTGTCCTTTGTTTCCGCAATTTTTTAACTCACAAAGCACTGGAATGTCGAATCCATTCTCTCTTGCTAAGTCAAGTATCGTCTTGTCACCATCAAATTCGATAGTCTTATCATTGATTATTATTTTATTCATGCTGTTCCTCCAATTTTTGGTTTTTTAATTAATACTAAACCTCAACTCATATATTGTAAAAATCAGTTAATTTAAAAATCGTCGTTATTATTCTAACATAATATTTGTGAAATATAAATATTTCAGACTTTTATGAACACTTTTTTAAGACAAAATTTAAGGGAGAATTACAAAATTCTTCCCTTAATCAATCTAAACTATTAAAATTTATATATATTAATTTAATCTATTTATATATCTTTGCTTCTTCAACACCATCTAAAACTCTTATAGCTCCTTGTGCTAAAGCTAAAAGTTCATCTTCTCCACCATATACAACCATAGGTGCAATCCATTTTACTTTTTTATTTATAGCATTAGTTACATAATCACTATATGCAATTCCACCAGTTAATACTATAGCATCAACGTCTCCATCTAAAACTACAGCCATTGATCCTATTTCTTTTGCTATTTGATATATGAAAGCATTAAATATTAATGAGCCTTTTTCATCACCCTCTTGTGATAGCTTTATTAAATCTCTTGCATCATTTGTGTTAGCATAAGCAACAAATCCGCCTTTTCCAACTAACTTTTTATAAACTTCTTCTTTGCTGTACTTTCCTGAGAAACACATTTCTAATAATTCACCTGAAGGAACTCCACCTGCTCTTTCTGGTGAAAATGGACCATCACCATCTAATGCATTATTTACATCTATAACTCTACCTTTTCTATGTGCTCCTACTGAAACTCCGCCCCCCATATGAACAACTATTAAATTAACATCTTCATATGAAGTATTATGTTCTTTTGCATATCTCTTAGCAACAGCCTTTTGATTTAATGCATGGAATTTACTTTTTCTTGGCAATTCTGGAACTCCTGATAATCTTGCTACATCTTCCATTTCATCAACAACAACTGGATCTACTATAAATGCTCTCTTACCAATTTCTTTTGCTATTTCATTAGATAATATTCCACCTAAGTTTGAAGCATGTGGTCCTTGAACTCCAATTTTTAAATCCTCAACCATAGCATCATTGACTTCATAAGTTCCTCCTTCTATTGGCTTAAGCATTCCACCTCTTCCAACAACAGCATCTAACTCATTTATGTCAATGCCTTTTTCTTTTAATACATTTAAAATAACTTCTTTTCTAAAATCAAGTTGATCGAATATTGTATCATACTTTAATATTTCTTCTGATGAATGTCTTAAAGTTTCTTCTAATACTTCTTTTTCACCTTCATAAACACCAATTTTAGTTGATGTAGATCCTGGATTTATTATTAATAATTTATATGCCATATAACTTTCCTCCCCCAAAATTCTCTACTTTAAATCATGAGCAACTACTGCTGCTATAGCTATTGATTTAACTTTTGTTTCAAAACTATCTGCTCTAGAAGTTAATATAACTGGAGCTGATGTACCAACTAATAATCCACCATTCTTACACTCTGACATGTAAGTTAAAGTCTTGTACATTACATTTGCAACATCTATATTTGGTAATAATAATATATCTGCTTTTCCTGCAACTTCTCCTTTTACTCCTTTATGCTCTGCTGCTTCTTCTGATATAGCATTATCTAAGGCAAATGGTCCATCAACTATACATCCCTTTATTTGTCCTCTATCATTCATCTTAGCTAATAATGCTGCATCTATTGTTGCTGGCATATTAGGATTTACAACCTCTACTGCCCCTATAACGGCTACCTTAGGAACTTTAACTCCACAAGCATGTGCAACCTTAACTGAGTTATTTATCATTGCTGCCTTATCTTTTAACTCTGGATAAGTATTAAAAGCTGCATCTGTTAAGAAAAGTAATCTATCCATTCCTGGTATTTCAAATACAGATACATGTGACATTAATTGACCTGTTCTTAACCCAACTTCTTTATTTAATACACTTCTTAAAAAAGTAGCAGTATCAACTAGACCTTTCATTACCATATCAGTTTTTCCTGTTGATGCTAGTTCTACTGCTAATAATGCTGCTTTTTTATCATTAGGTTCATTTATAATTTCAAAGTCAGCTAAATTCATATCTATTTTATTAGCTATTTCTTTTATTTTTTCTTCATTCCCAACTAAAACAGCATCAGCTATTCCTAATTTTTTTGCTTCTCTTACAGCCTCTAAAACTGGTTCATCTTGAGCTACTGCAACTGAAACTTTCTTCATCCCATTCTCTCTTAGTTTTGAAAACAATTCATTAAAATTTTTAGCCATAATACTCAACCCTCTTCCTTGAATTTTGTTAAATTTATAACAATTGTAAACAAAAAAAAACTGACTATATAAATTTATCAATTCAAAATTAATTCTCCATAACTATATTCTACCAAAAAATATTCTGAAAACATTAGTTTTCAGAATATTCAATTTATTATTTTTTATTAAATTGTTAAATTTTAAACATGATATTCTTTCATTATATTTTCAGCTACTTTTAACCCATCTACAGCAGCTGAAACAATTCCTCCTGCAAAGCCAGCCCCCTCTCCTGCTGGATATAATCCCTCTAAAGATATACTTTGTAACTTTTCATTTCTTTCAATTCTAACTGGAGCTGATGTTCTTGTTTCTATACCGGTTAATACACTATCACTATGTCCAAAACCTTTTATCTTTCTATCAAAATCAGTTATTCCCTCTTTTAAACCATCTATTACGTAAGAAGGTAAACACTTTCTTAAATCTTCAAATCTATATCCATTACTTAATACACTTGGATTAACCTTTCCTAACTTAGTTGTAACTCTATCCTTCATAAAATCTCCAACTAATTGAACTGGAGTGTTATAATTTCCTCCACCTAGTTTAAAGGCAAGTTCTTCATAGTGTCTTTGGAACTTCATTCCCTCTAAAGGATGATCTCCTCCAAAATCATTTGGTCCTACAGTTACAACTAAAGCAGAGTTAGCATTTTCTTTATCTCTAGCATGATAACTCATTCCATTTACGCATAATCTTTTTTCCTCTGAAGAAGCATTTACAACTACTCCCCCTGGACACATACAGAAAGAATATACTGCTCTATCTAAAGTCTTACTTTGATATGCTAATCTATATTCAGCTGCCTTTAATCTTGGATGGTTAGCATATTTTTCTCCATACTGACTTAAATTTATAATTTCTTGTGGATGCTCTATTCTAACTCCTATAGCAAAGGGTTTTTGTTTCATAAATACACCTTCATTAAATAACATTTCATATGTATCCCTAGAACTATGTCCTAAAGCTAAAATTGCTACTTCACAAGGTACTTCTTCTCCATTAACCTTTATTCCTTTTAATTTGTTATCTTTTTTTATTATTCCTTCAAACCTTGAATTGAAATGAACTTCTCCACCATGTCTTTTTATTTCTTCTCTGATATTCTTAACTACATTTTTTAATATATCAGTTCCTACATGAGGTTTTCCTTTATATATTATTTCTTCTGGTGCTCCATTTCTCACAAGAGCATCAAGAACATAATCACATCTTGTATCTTTTATTCTAGTTGTAAGTTTTCCATCTGAAAAGGCTCCCGCTCCACCTTCACCAAACTGTACATTTGACTCTGGATTTAATTCTCCAGTTCTCCAAAATTCCTCTACAGTTTTAGTTCTTGTATCTACATCTTCTCCTCTTTCAAAGACAATTGGATTAAATCCCTTCTTAGCTAATAAAAGAGCTGCAAAAAGCCCTGCTGGCCCTAATCCTACAACTACTGGTCTATGCTGAAGTTTTTTCTCTCCAAAGTTAAAATCAAAATCATAATTTACCTTATCTATCTTTACATCCTTATCATTAAGTCTAGCTACTATTTTTTCTTCATCTTCATGTTCTATATTTATACAGTAATTAAACTTTATAAGATTCTTTTTTCTTGCATCTAAAGATTCTTTTATTATTTTTATATCTCCAATTTCATCCTTGGACATCTTTAATTTTTTAGCTACTTTATTCTTTAAAAGACTTAAGTCTTCATTTATATCTAAACTAATATTATTTATTCTAATAGTCATAAAACTGCCTCCATTTTATTTTCTTTAGTAAATTATTTTACCACAGAATACGCTTAAAGTAATCTGTGGTAAATATTTATTGTTTATTATTTGAATTTTGATTATTACTTCCATTTGAAGCATTATTATTATTTGAATTATCACTTGGTTTTGTAGGATGATTCTCTGTATTTTCTGTTGAATCAGTATTCTTTTTAAAAGTTACCTTAACCTCTGTAGGATTTGTACTAACAACCTTTATATTATCATAAGAGTTTGATATATTAGGTTTTACACTTCCTCCATCAGCTGTAAGCTTTGATATATCTATAGTACATTTAAATTTACTTAAATCAATACTATTTACTGAATCTTCAGGACCATTAATTGTTACTTTTATAGTTTTAGTATCTAATTCTGGAGTATATCCATCTAAAGTTCCTTCTGTAGTTACTGGTACTTCTATTTCCTTTTGAGCATCTTTACTAAAATCTAATTTAACTTTAATTTGAGCTTGGTCATTAGATGCTAAACTTACCCCATCTGGAATTTTTAATACTGTTGATACTTCTGAATCATCTCCATACTGTGAGACATCTATAGGTGATGTCTCAATAGAGTTAATCTTACTTAAAGCATCCTCTGATCCAATTAAACTCACCTTCGCAATACTTGGTGTTATTGATTTTAGTGCTAACCCTTCCTTAGGAGTGCCAGTTGTAATAACACTAACGGGTACTTCCTTAGATTTTTTCACTCCAAAGGATACATCTACTTTATTAGGACTTATATTAACATCCTTGATTTCATTGCCCTCTTCATCTACTGCCACAACAGGTAAATTCATATTAACAGCCTTGCTAACATCATTTATCTCACCTTTTACTTCTAAAGTCTTAACTTTACTTACTAAGGATTGAGCTCCAGATACAGTAGCATTTTGTGGATTTATATTTATTTTATCTGCATAAGTACCATGCTCTGTATTTACCTTTATTTTGCTAACAATAGGCAAACTTTTTTCTTGGTATTTATCAAGAACAACATTCACCCTCAGAAATCCATTGTTTTTTATGTTTATGTTGTTAGGATAACTTTCTATTTGTACTGGTATATTGTTGTCTCCCTCTTTTAAAACATACTCACTTAAATTAACAACTACCTTAAATTGTTCTTTTTTAACCTTATATATTTCAGTAGATGGACCTTCTAAATCTAAATCCACAGTCAGATTTTGATTAGGAACCATTACTAAATCATAATCCTTAAGTACATCATTATTAACAACCTGAACTGGTACATTATTTAATTTAAGCTCTCTCACTGGATTTTCTACATTTATTATATATAGCCAAAGAGAAAAGGATAATAATAAGCATATAAATTTTACTAAGAAATTCTTTCCTTCAATTTTTTTAAGCATATTTTCACCTTCTCTCCATAAGTTTTTCCTCTCTTATCACGTCTATTTCTCATAACTTTTAATAATATACTTTTTAATTTTTTACCATCATAATTTCTTGTTAATCTACCTTTTACAGCTAAAGATATAGCTCCTGTTTCTTCTGAAACAACAATAACTAAAGCATCTGATATTTCAGATAATCCTATAGCAGCTCTATGTCTAGTACCAAGTTTTTTATTTATAGTATTATTATTTGTTAATGGTAAGACACAACCTGCTGAAACGATTCTATCATTTCTAATTATAGTTGCCCCATCATGTAATGGAGTGTTCTTAAAGAATATATTCTCTATTAATGCAGAAGTTATTACTGCATCTAACTGAGTTCCTGTAGAAATTATTTCTGCTAATCCTGTCCCTTGCTCTATAGCTATTAAGGCACCAGTTTTAGTTTCAGCCATATCCTCTACTGCTATTATAAGCTGATCAATAACTTCCTCTAATTTTTGATCATCTTGAATAACATGAAAATCATCAAAGGCAGTACTTCCTATATGTTCTAGTGCTCTTCTTATTTCTGGTTGGAAAATAATAATTATTGATAAAACACCTATTGTCAATGTTTTTGTTAATATAAAATTTAACATTTGAAGTCTTAAAGCATAACTTATAGGAATTAAAATCAATAATAATATTACTCCCTTTAATAATTGCTCTGCCCTTGTTTCTTTTATTAATATATATCCTCTATAAAATATAAAAGCTACTATTAATATATCTATGATGGACCAAATAGATATATCCTTTAAACTATTTGTAAATATCATTATTAATTCTTGCACAAATTTCACCTCCATTACCGTAACAATTAAATTATACAATAAAAATCTAATTATAAGATACATTTTAAATGATTTCTTTTCAGTTTTACATATTCTAGGTAATGTTATTATACATTCTCTCATATATTTTAATAGAAAATTATATAAGGGGGTACTTGCTATGGACTTTAAATATAAAAAATATATTGATAATTCCTTAATATATATAATATTTGCAGTTCTTATATTAATATTTATAATAGGTTTTTTATTTTTCAGATCACATAATGAAAAATCTAAACTTGAAGACCTAGGAAGAACTATTTCTGAAATTAATCTTACTTATGATTTTTCTGAAGATAGTATAACATCTGAAGATTATATTAGTTCTATAAAAAATAAATTAGAGAAACTTCAAGAAACAAATTCGGCTTTAAAATCTTTAAAAGTTTCTCAAAAGCATCAAAATTTATCCTCTCCACTTAAGGATGGATTAGATAAAAATATAGAATTGTTTAATAAATTACTTTCTATATTGAAAACTCCAGATGCTTTAAATATATCTGATGAATACGCTATTGCTTCAAAGCTAAAGAAAGAATGTGAAAATTATTATTCTATGTGTAGATCTAACTTAATTCCTGTATATCTGTATAAAGAGGGTAATAGTTATCTCCAAGATATTTTTTATTATATAAATGAGCTAATAAAAACTAACAGAGATAAAGGCTTTGTTCAAAGCCAAAAGAATGATTTTGTTGTTTCTATGAAATCATTACTTCTTAAACTTTCTTCAATGGATGAAAAACTTTTTGAAACAGCTAACTTAATTAAAGAATCAAATAGAGATTTAAAAGTTTTAGCTACAGATATAGAAAATAAACTTTCTTCTCTTCAAGAGATAAAAAATGACTTATATTCTTTACCTATTCCTGAACAAGCTAACGATTCTTTCTTAGCTCTTGAAAAAGCATTAAAATCTTATGATAAATATATTAATTATTTCTATAAAGGTCTTTTAGATGAAATTGAAAACAAAAAGACACCAGAAGATTATTATGATAAAGCTTCAACTTTATTTGATGAGTTTACCTATTCCTTAGAAGCTGCTGAAAAGTCTTTAGATAACTACACTAAAAATTAAGGCATGGTATTAATTCTATTTTTTTGGTTACAATATACAAAGTAAAATAATTACCTAAAAGGAGGTTCTTATGAAAAAGAGTATTTATACTTACTTTATCTTCACCTTCGCCTTATTAATTATCACTACACTTAATGAGAAAGAAGTTTTAGGGCTTTCTCTATCAAATGAGCATGTAACCGAAAATAATTATATAGAATTAACAGAAATGGCTTCTAATTCGCCAAATCCTGAAGCAGAACAAAGTAGTAATTCAAATAATGAAGTTGTTGCTGTATTCCAAAGTTCAAACTCTACAATTTCACTTACTAAAGATGACATATATTTAATGTCTCAAGTAGTTTATGCTGAAAGTAAAGGTGAACCTTTTGATGGAAAAATAGCCGTTGCATCAGTAATACTTAATAGAACAACGGATTCTCAATTTCCAGATACAATTCATGGAGTAATAACACAAAAAAATGCCTTTTCTTGTGTTAGAAATGGCAAAATTGACGTAGTACCTGATGGTGATAGCTATAATGCCGTTCTAAAAGCCATAGAAGGATATGACCCAACAGATGAGGCATTATATTTTTATAACCCTAAAATCGCTACATGCTCGTGGATGAAAGGCGTCGAAAAGACAGGAGAAAAAAGTATAGGTCAACATGTATTTTTTAATGTTACCTAAAGAAAAAGCTAACACAATGTGTTAGCTTTTTTTATTTCTTACTGTCTAAGTATGCTACTGCACTTAAAGCAGCCACATTTCCTTCACCTGCAGCCTTCATATATTGGTATGGTCTACCAGTACAATCTCCCGCAGCAAAACAGCCTTCTATATTAGTCTTCATTAATCTATCAACTTCTATGTGATCATCAGTTATTTTTAATCCTGGCACTAATTGTCCTGGTGATATGCTATCTCTTAATACAAATATACCATCAGTCTCTATTTCACCATTTTTAGTTACTAATTTAGTAACCTTACTATCCCCTTGTATTTCTACAGGAATATCATTAATAACTTCAATTTCTGAATTTAAATCAAATTCTCCCTTATATCTAGGAATATAGTAAACCTTAGATGCTAATTCACTTACAAAATTAGCTTCCTCTTCAGCTTCTTTATTATAGCCAATTATAGTTACAGTTTTTTCTTTATATAAAGGAGCATCACAAGTAGCACAATATCCTACACCTTTACCTAAGAATTCTTCTTCACCCTTCATAGGTTTTGTGTACTCAATACCTGTTGCTATGATTATTGAAGTCGCTTCATACATCTTTTCATTTACCATAAGAGCGAAATATTCTCCCATAGCATAAATACTATTTATTCTTTCCTCTGTTATCTCTATATCCATCTCTTTTAGATGACCCATAAATTGATTCTTAAGATCCATACCATCTTTTCCAACGAATCCAAGATAGTTATTTACCTTTGGAGCTTTAACAAGCTTTGTACTTAAATCATTATTACCAAAAAGAATAAATTTTTTATTTCTAATTTTTGCATTTAATGCAGCTGAAAGGCCAGCTGGTCCGCTTCCTATTATAGCTATATCATATCTTTCGCTCAAAATTATTCATCTCCTTAAGAAGCTTATTAAACATATTTTTTGATGGCTTCAACTAATGCAGCCTTTGGTCTAAAACCAACTAAAGTATCAACAACTTTTCCATCTTTAAATATTAATAAAGTTGGTATGCTTTGAATTTGATATTTTCCAGCTGAACCTGGGTTTTTATCAACATCAACCTTTACAAACTTAACATTTTCCATTTCATTTGCTAATTCTTCTATAACTGGTGCTATCATTTTACAAGGTCCACACCAAGTTGCCCAGAAATCAACAACAACTACTTCACTTGCTTCTATTACCTCTGTATTAAAATCTTGATCATTTATATGTTTTACCATTATATACGCCTCCCGATATACCCCTAAGGGGTACTTTATTATTTACAATTATATTATATTAAAAAAATTAAGTCAATGTTACAAATAATAATTATTATCTAATTTTTATAATTTTGTTATTCAAAGGTGCCTTTTACTAATAATTTTTTATTATCCATTAAAATATTACCTCTAGATATAACAGAATTTATGTCTAAATTTTTCTTATCTAATAAAATTATATCTGCATCTTTTCCTGTTGATATAAATCCTTTATGAGATAGTTTTAAAACATTGGCAACATTACTAGTTATAACTCTTATTGCTTTCTCTAAAGGTACCCCAAGCTTTATAGCTTCCTTTACTTCATTAAAAAGACTTTCAACAGAACAAATTCCTAATCCTTTAAGCTCTCCATTTCCATCAAATAATGGCATACTTCCATTACCATCTGAAGAAAAAGTTATTCTTTCTATATCTACTCCAGCATCTAAAAGCTTTTTAAGCCCTTCACCTGCTCTTAGTTCTCCTTCTTCTAAATGTTGAGGATCTGAAGATGTAGTTAAATCAATTTGCCCTCCAGCCTTAGCATGATTTATTCCTGCTTCAAAAAGTTCTCTACTTCTTCCCATATGAGTAGGAATTATTTGATTTGCTGGAATCTCTGTTTCCTTTATAAGTCTAGTTATATATTCAATCATTCTTTTCCCATTGCCTAAATGAACATTTACTATTCCAGCCTTTCCTGATAAAAGACCTCCAACTCTTGCTTGAGCTACTATATTAACGAATTGCTCATATGTTGGTTGGGAACTTCTATGGTCTGATAGTGCTATTTCACCTACACCTATAACTTTATCTATTAATAATAAATCACTTTTTATAGTCTTAGTTATGGTATTTACAGGTACATCATAAGATCCAGTATAACAGTAACAAGTTACTCCCTCTTCACAAAGAGCATGAGCTTTTGCAACTAGTCCTTTCATATCTCTACAAACACCGTCAGTTCCTATACACCCTACTATGGTAGTTATTCCACCTTTTACTATACTACTTAATTGTAATTCTGGAGTTCTGGTTCTAAAACCACCTTCACCACCTCCACCAATTATATGGACATGGCAATCTATAAAGCCTGGTACAGCTATCATCCCTTCTCCATCAATCACTTGTATGTTTATAAAATCCTTAGGTATATTCACAGAATCATATAATCCTTCGATTTTATCACTTAATATAACAATATCCTTTTTTCCTAAATACTCTGGGTCATAAACCTCAATATTTTTTATTACTTTTAACAAAAAATACACCTCCTTATTTAAATTATTATTATTTTTACCTAAAACTTAATAATAAATAATTTAATTTCATAAAAACTTATTTTTTTATAAAAAAAGGCACGAATTAATTCGTGCCAAAACTTAGGGTTTTGAGTGTTCTATATTAATTTTTAATATTATTGACTATTCTTGTTCCATTATTATTTTCTTAGCAGTTAGGATTGATGTAGCACTCATTGAGAATTCATCTAAACCATATTCAACTAATGTTGGTATAGCCCTTTCATCTCCTGCCATCTCTCCACACATTCCTACCCACTTACCATGTTTGTGAGCTCCATCTATTGTCATTTTGATTAATCTTAATACAGCTGGATGCATTGGATTGTAAAGGTATGATACCTTTTCACTCATTCTGTCAGCAGCTAATGTATATTGGATTAAATCGTTAGTTCCTATTGAGAAGAAATCAACATGCTTAGCTAATTCATCAGCATAAACTGCTGCAGCTGGGATTTCAACCATGATACCCCATTGAATTGAATCTGAGTATTCTATACCTTCTGCTTTTAATTCTGCTTTGCATTCTTCAACAAATGCTTTAGCTTGTTGGAATTCTTCTAATCCTGAAATCATTGGGAACATTACTGCAAGATTTCCATAAACAGAAGCTCTTAATAAAGCTCTTATTTGAACTCTAAAGATATCTTTTCTGTCTAAGCATAATCTTATAGCTCTGTATCCTAAGAATGGATTCATCTCTTCTGGTAATGGTAAGTATGGAAGAGTTTTATCTCCACCGATATCTAATGTTCTGATAACAACTTGCTTACCATCTGCTTTTTCTAAAACATATTTGTATGCTTCAAATTGTTCATCTTCAGTTGGAGCTTCATCTCTGTCCATGTATAAGAACTCAGTTCTAAATAGTCCAACTCCGTCTCCACCATTTGCTAAAACTTGATCTATATCTTCTGGTTTACCTATGTTTCCGCAAACCTCTATTCTTCTACCTGATTTAGTAGTTGTTTTAACATCTATTAATTTCTTTAATTCTTCTTGTTCTGCTTTAAATTTTTCTAATCTAGCTTTATATTCATTTATAGTAGCTTCATCTGGGTTGATTATAGCTACACCCTCAATACCATCAACTATTACAGTGTCCCCATTTTTAACTGAAGTTGTTATATCACCTAATCCAACAACAGCTGGTATTTCTAAAGTTCTAGCCATTATAGCTGAGTGAGAAGTTCTTCCCCCGATGTTAGTTAAGAAACCAACAACTTTACTTCTATCTAATTGAGCAGTATCTGAAGGTGTTAAGTCATGAGCTACAACAACAGTGTTAGCTCCTACATTTTCCATTCCGTTTCCACCCTTGCCAGCTAGGTTAGCTATTATTCTCTTAGAAACGTCTTTTATATCTGCTGCCCTTTCTCTCATGTAAGGGTCATCCATAGAATCAAATATCATAACGAAAGTATCTGTAACATTTTGAACAGCCTTCATAGCGTTTAATTGGTCATTTTCTATAGTCATTTCCATTTGACCAGTAAACTCTACATCATCTAATAACATTAAATGAGCTTCAAAAACTTGAGCTTCATGTTCTCCAATTTCATTAGCTGTTTTTTCTTTTATTGCTTCTAATTGCTCTTTTGATTGAGCTAAAGCTTTAGATAATTTTTCTTTTTCAGCTGCTATATCTGAAACCTTCGCATCAGATATTATTATTTCCTCATGTTCTTGTATAAATACAGTTCCTATTGCATATCCTTTTGAAGCAGCAATACCTTTTTTCATTATGTAGTCCTCCTTTAAGTTCGTACTCAACTAAATACAACATTAAATATCAATCACAATTCAACTAAATTCACTTTTCAAATTCACTGCTTATATATAACAGCAATTTACGTGCCAAGTTTTTAATTTTTAATATTTTTCAAAATATATTATACTCATAAACCCTAGTAAAAATGCCTATAAATCTTATAAAAATATTTTATTTATTAAAAACTTACGTTAAAATAATCAGTCATATTAGTTGTTTTTATTATACTAAATGTGATAAAAAATATCAAACTAATTTTACCATTGATATTTTTTATCAATTTTTCTTTTAAAAACAATCTTTTTATTAAGATATATATACATAAAGCCTTTAAAATAGTACTTTTTTCTGATAATATATTATTAACACTTGATAAAAAATATCAACCTTATTCACTTTTTATATAAATTCATAAAAAATAAAACTTTGGACGGTGATTTACTTAATGTATTCAAGAGAATTAATTATAAAGACGCCCTTAGGATTACATACTAGATACTCTGCTATGATTGTTAATAAGGCTTCTGAAATAGAGTCTAAGTATAAAGTTAAACTCTACATAAAAAAGGAATCTTATACTGATTGGCTTGGAATAAGTATGCTTGCAATACTTTCTCTTAAGGTATTGCCTAATGAAAGTATATTAATTGGATCTAAAAATGAAGGAATGATTGAAAAGTTAGCTGTTCAATCTCTTCTTGAGTTTATTGATAAAAATATAAATAATCCCATTGAATCTGAAGATAGTGAAATAGATGAAATAATAGATGCTAGCATAGTAGCCAATGAACAGGTTCTTGAAAGTTTGCCAATTGGTATTGTTGTTATAGATATAGATCAAAATATAATAACAATGAATCAATATGCTTTAAGATTTATTGGATGCAATAAAAAAGATGTTAAAGGGAAAAAAATTAATGAAGTTATTCCATCATCTCAGCTTCCTCATGTTATGCTTAGTAATTTAAAAAAGTATGGGTCGACTCTTCATATAAATAACAGAGTTGGCTTAGTAAATAGCTCCCCTCTTTTCATAAACGATAAGATTATAGGGGCTGTAAGTGTTATTCAAGATGTATCTGATATTATAGGTATGAAAGAAATAAATGAGAAATTTACTAAGATACTTGAAAACTCACAGGATATGATTTGCTTTGTAGATGAGAATGGCATAATAAATTATTTAAATCCTGCATATATTAAAAACTTTTCTAAAGTTAGTTCTGATGTTATAGGAAAAAGTATTTTTGATATTGCTCCTACTGGACTTAGAGCTAAAGTGTTTAAAGAAAAAACTTTATTAAAAGATGTAATTCATAAGAAAAATGGTATAAATGTTATAAGTACTATTGACCCTTTATTTATTGATGGACAATTTAAAGGAGTTATTTCAACTTCTAGACCAGTTAGTTTAATTAAAGAACTTATGTCAAAACTAAATAAATCTGAACAAGAGTTAGATTATTATAAAAATGAGTTTTTAAGACAGTTATCTAAAAATTCTTCTTTTAAGAATATTATAGGTTCAACTAGAACTCTAAAGGACATAATGTATATGTGTCAAAAGGCTTCAGAAACTACATCAACTGTTCTTATTCGTGGTGAAAGTGGTACAGGTAAGGAACTCATTGCAAAGGCTATACACAATAATAGCAATAGAAAAAATAAGCCTTTTGTACGGGTTAACTGTGCTTCAATTCCTGAAAATCTCTTAGAAAGTGAATTATTCGGATATGAAAAGGGAGCTTTTACAGGAGCAGTTCAAAGCAAACCTGGTAAATTTGCCATTGCTGATACAGGTACTATATTCTTAGATGAAATAGGTGATATGCCCTTATCAATGCAAGTTAAACTCCTTAGAGTTTTACAAGAAAGAGAGATTGAAAGTGTTGGAGGTATAACTCCTAAAAACATTGATGTAAGGGTTATTGCTGCAACTAATAGAAATTTAGAAGAAATGATTGAAGATGGTTCCTTTAGAGAGGATCTTTATTACAGACTTAATGTCTTAGGTATTAATCTTCCTCCACTTAGAGAACGTAAAGAAGATATTCCTGAACTCGCCGAACATTTTATAACTAAGCTAAATAAAAAGTTACATAAAACTATATTAGGAATAAAACAAGATGCCCTTAATCTACTAATTGAATATTCTTGGCCTGGAAATATACGTGAGCTTGAAAATATAATGGAAAGAGCTATAAATCTTTGCGATGGAGATTATATAGATAGTTCTTATCTGCCTTCATACTTGAAGCCAGTTGAATCAAAGTCTTTTAATTTAAATATTGATATTGATCATATACTTCCCTTTGAAGAATATGAAAAACAAATAATAGAAGCAGCTATGAAAAAGTACAAATCTTTTAATAAGGCTGGAAAAGCTTTAGGGTTAACTCATAGAACAATTTCTTTGAAATGTAAAAAGTATAATATAGATGTAAAAAAATAATAAAGAAAAAAGCACTTGGAGACCAGCACATCTCCAAGTGTTTTTTTATTAGTAAGAGTTTAGTAACATTCTGAAGTATAATTATGACAAGACTTTTTTAGTTTTAACTACGGGAACAGCTAATAATTAAAACTAAAATTAATATTAAACAAGTTGTACAGTATTTCTATTATTTAGAATAGAATTCAACTATTAATTGCTCTTGTATTGTTATTGGAATTTCTTCTCTCTTAGGCTTTCTAGTGAAAATCCCCTTAAAGTTATCTTCTTCTTTACTTACGTAAGGAACTTCACTTCCCATGCTATCTTTAAAGTTGTTTACAAACATTTCTGTTTTTCTTGATTTCTCTCTTAAAACAACTTCATCACCTATATTTAATCTGAAAGATGGTATATTAACTTTTTTTCCATTTACTAAGAAATGTCCATGGTTAACCATTTGTCTTGCTTGTCTTATTGAGCTAGCAAAACCCATTCTATATACCATATTATCAAGTCTTGATTCTAAAATCATAAGTAAAGCCTCACCAGGTTGTTCTTTACTATTGAAAGCTTGATCTACGTATCTAGTAAATTGTCTTTCCATAACACCATAGTAAGCTCTTAATCTTTGCTTTTCTAATAATTGAATACCGTAATCAGATAATTTCTTATCTGCTCTACTTGTTCCTCTATCAGCTCGTTTCATTGCCTTTGGATGTCCAACTACATTCAATCCAAGTCTTCTGCACATTTTGAAACGAGGTCCCATCATCTTAGCCATACTTAACCTCCAAATGTTTTTTTGTTTTCTATGATGCTATATTAACATAAAATCTTACTTATTGAAAATGATTATCATTATTGTATAACTCATTTAATTAAAATTATCTTATTAAACCTTTAAAATACTAACTTATTCTTATAAATTTACACTTATTTATTCTATAAAATAAATTCATTTATAATAAACTCTAATTTTAGTAACTAGATTCAATTAGCTATCAATCTATTCCACTTAAATCACTCTTATTTATATATGAATTTTAGTATAGGCATAAAAAAGCTATATCAAACTCTTAACTTATAAGAATTCATAAATTTTTATATTTATAAATTCTCTCATAAATAGTATTGATATAGCTTCCTCTATAATTTATTCAATTAAATATTAAATTCTATTTTTTATAGATCGTCTATTAAAGCCCCCGCTTTAGCATATGCTGTTGATTTTGCCTCAAAGAAGTCTGTTTTTACTTGGTTTGCATCAGCATAATAATCTACCCATGGTGCTGGATTCTCATTATATCCTTCAAATAAAGGCTCTAAACCTATAGCTTTAACTCTTAAGTTTCCTATGTATTTTATATATCTTTCTATAAGATTTTTATTTATTCCAGTAACATTATCACCTATAACATAGTGACCCCATGCGATTTCATGTTCAACACCAGTTCTCACCATTTCTCTTAATTCTTCTTTTAACTCTTTAGTGAATACTTCTGGTATTTCTTCTTTTAATTCTTTTATTATACTTCTAAATAACCATAAATGAGTATTTTCATCTCTGTTTATATATCTAATCTCTTGAGCTGAACCAGGCATTTTTCCATTTCTCTCTAAATTATAGAAAAACATAAATCCTGAATAGAAATAAACACCCTCTAAAATATAGTTAGCCATTACTGATTTTATAAAGTTTTCCATACTTGAATCTTCTAAGAAGTTATTATATAGGTCTCCTATAAACTTATTTCTTTGAAGTAATATAGCATCGTCCTTCCATTGGAATAATATTTCATTTCTCTCCTCTGGTGAACAAATACTATCTAGCATATAACTATAGCTTTGTGAGTGAACCGCTTCTTGGAAAGCTTGTATAGTTAAACATAAGTTAACTTCTGAAGCAGTAATATAACTATTTATATTTCCTAGGTTAGCTGTTTGTATTGAATCTAAAAATATTAAGAAAGATAAGATTTTATCATATGCTGTTTTTTCTTCCTTGGTTAACTTTTTATAGTCTTTTAAGTCTTGAGCTAAGTTTATTTCCTCTGGTATCCAGAAATTATTCATTGCTTGTCTGTACCATTCTGAAACCCAAGTATATTTCATATTATTAAAGTCATTTAAATTAGTTGTATTACCGTTTATCATTTTCTTTTTATTAGTTTCAATATCTCCAAACTCATTAAAAAGCGGTCTTTTATTTATTTCCATTTTACGTCACCTTTCATCTCTTTATTTCTCTATCTATAATTAATAGATACTCACCTAAGCCTAGATGAGTATCTTTAAGTTTCTTAATTTATATTCTAAGCTGAACAGCTCTCACATTCGTCAACACTTAGAGATTTACTTCTTACATAATAAATACTTTTAACTCCATTTTTACAAGCTGAAATATAAAGATTCATTATTTGTCTCATAGTATAATCTGTAGTTATATAAAGGTTAAATGATTGTCCTTGGTCTATATGTCTTTGTCTTACTCCGTTTGCTCTAACTGTAAATTCTTGATTTACATTGTAAGCTGAAACATAGTACCAAAAATTTTCTTGACATAATCCAGGTGCTACCTTTGGAGTTATGCTTCCTTTTTTCTCTTCTAACCAGAATCTATTCATAACAGGGTCTACTCCCTCTGAAGTTCCAGCTAAAGTTGCAGTTGAACCATTTGGAGCTACTGCAAATAGGTATCCATTTCTCATACCATATTTACTAACCTCTTCTTTTAGTTCTTTCCACTGTGGTGAATTATATTCTCTTAGTTCAAAATAATCACCATTACTCCAATCTGATCCTTCAAATAATGGATAGCTTCCTTTTTCCTTTGCTATCTTTAAACTAGCTTTTATAGCATAGAAGTTTATTCTCTCATAAACTTTATCTACAAAGTTTAAGTGTTCCTCTGAATCCCATACAATCTTATTATTTACAAGCATATGATGGTATCCTGATGTCCCTAATCCAACAGCTCTATATTTCTTGTTTGTTATTTCAGCAAATGGAACTGAATAATAATTTAAGTCTATTACATTGTCCATAGCTCTTATTTGAGTTTCAACAACGTATTCCACTTCTTCATCTGATGTAACATCAACATTTCCTAATACTACTGAAGAAAGGTTACATACAACAAAGTCTCCTGGCTTAGTTTTTTCAATAACTACTAAATCACCATTTTCGTCTTTAATTTCTGTTTGTTCTATCTCCATAGCACTCATGTTTTGCATTATTTCAGTACAAAGATTTGATGAATATATCATTCCTTTGTGTTTATTAGGATTAAATTTATTTACTGTATCTCTATAGAAAGCAAATGGTGTTCCTGTTTCTGCAGCACTTTTTATGATAAGTCTTACAATATCTTTAACACTCATAACTCTCTTTTCTATTCTATCATCTTCTACACACTCATAATATTTCTTTTCCCATTCTTCCCCATAAAAATCTTCTAAAGAATATCCTTTAACAGTCTTTATTTCATGAGGACACATCATATACCAGTTAGCATCTATATCATTTTCTGCTAACTTCCAGAATAAATCTGGATAACAAAGGCCTGGGAATATATCATGAGCTTTCTTTCTATCGTCTCCGTTGTTTGTTCTTATTTGAAGAAACTCTGGTAAATCTTTATGCCATGCATCTAACCAAATAGCAACTGATCCGTTTCTAACTCCTAATTGGTCAACAGCTATGGCTGTATCATTGAATAATTTTATCCAAGGTATAATTCCACCTGATGCACCTTTAAAACCTCTTATAGCTGAACCTAGGGCTCTTACTTTACCCATATAGATTCCCATTCCGCCACCAAACTTAGAAACCTTAGAGAAATTATCTAATGATTTATATATACCAGCTAAACTATCATCTACAGTATCTATAAAACATGAACTTAATTGGTAGAATGGCTTTCTAGCATTAGACATAGTTGGAGTAGCCATTGTAGCCTTTATAGAACTTAAAACATCATAAAATCTTTTTGCCCAATAAAGTCTTTTTTCCTTCTTCTCAGGAATAGCAAGGTGCATAGCAATTCCCATAAACATTTGTTGAGGAAGTTCTAATGGTAATCTATTAAAATCTTGAACTAAATATCTTTTTGCTAATAAATTTATTCCACTGTATGTAAATAAAAAGTCTCTCTCTCTTTTTATTTCTTTTTCTAATTCTTCTATATCTTCCTTAGAGTAATTATCTAAAATATATTTTCCGTATAATCCTTTATCAGTAAGTTCCTTTATAAACCCATAGAAATTATCATATGGATTTGCCCCTTCTTCTAATCCTCTATTAACTCTTACTTCTTCATATAAATTTTTAACATATAACTTCGCCGCAATTTCTTGCCATCTTGGTTCTACTTGAGAAGTTAACTCTAATGAAACTTGTATGAAAGATTTTATTATCTCTTTTTCTCCCATTTTTGATGTAACTATATTATCTAACGCAACCATTAACTTTTCTTCAGTATATAATCCTGTTTCATCATTCAGTTCTTCTATAGACCATGTACAATATCTCTTTAATAGTGTCATCAACTAGCCCTCCACAATATATAGTAATTATTTTTAAATTTCGCACAATATCTTGACAACTTATTATAATAATTTAAAGTTGTTTTGTAAAACTCAGATTTCTTGAAAAAGTTAGCTTATCCTATCAATAACCCTTATTATATAAGTCATATTTTCTTTTTTTAGTCTTATTCGACTAATAATTATTATTGACATTTTAAAGTTACTTCTACAATAAGAATAATAAAGCTTTTAAGTAGGTATATAGGTATAAAGGAAAAGACTACAGATATTTACTCTGTAGTCTTTTTATTATTTTAAATTTTCAGCCCATTCTTCTTCCTTAAATCCTATAAGAACTAAGTCCTCTTTTATAAGTAAAGGTCTTTTTACTAACATGCCATTGCTTGATAAGATGTCTAAAAGTTCATCTTCACTAGCTGTTTTTACTTTATCCTTAAGATTCATCTCTCTATAAAGTTTACCTGAAGTGTTAAAGAACTTATTTAGTTTCACTCCACTCTTCTCATACCAAGCCTTTAATTCTTCTTTAGTAGGATTTTCTTCAACAATCATTCTATCTGTAAAATCTATATTGTTTTCTTCTAACCATTTCTTAGCTTTTCTACAAGTACTACATTTAGGATATTCTAAAAATAAATAACTCATTTTTTACACCTTCTTTAAAATCATTGTATTTATACAATAAAAATTATTATATAGTAATTATACTCTTTATAACTTTATTTTTAAATATGTTAATTAGAAACTTTCATAAATTTTTACAGTTATAAATTTTATAAAATTTATTGAAATTAACTTAAATATACTCTATTTACTGTTCTTCATTATTATCATCTTTATTTTTAGGAATTATTACAAAAGCTTTAAATAAATCACCTTCACATTCAACCCTAAACTTTCCATTATGAAGTTCTACAATAGTTTTAGCTATTGCTAAGCCTAATCCAGATCCTTCTATGGTTGAATTTCTTGATTCATCTCCTCTTGCAAATCTTTCTAAAATATCCTTCTCATCAAAATCTAAAGCATATGAAGAAATATTTTTAAATGATATTTCCACATAATTTTCTAAATCTTTTATTTCCACATAGACCCTAGTTTTTTCTAAGCTATATTTTAAAGCATTAGTAGTTAGGTTTTGGAATACCCTAGACATTCTTTGAGGATCTATCTTAACCATGCATTCCTCTGGACCATTTATTTTAAATTCAATTTCCTTTTCTGAATATACATCTTCTACCTCAGCTATACATTGATATACAAGTTGAATTATATCTATATTGTATTTAAATAATTCTACCTTTCCTGAAGACATCTTAGAAACCTCAAACAAATCATCTATAAGTTTCTTTAAAGTTTGAGATTTTTTATCTAGTATTTCTATATATTCTTTTCTTTCATCTTCAGTTATATTATTTAATTGAAGTATATTTACATAATTTATTATGGATGTTAATGGAGTTTTTAAATCATGTGAAACATTTGATATAAGTTCTGTCTTTAACTTTTCATTCTTTATGCCTTCCTCAACAAGTTCCTTATAACCTAATCTTAAATCATTAACATCATCAGCTAGTTCTCTTATTTGTCTATCATCATTATCTTTTATTTCTATATCTGTATCACCTTTTTTAACTTTTTCTATTCCTTTTATTACAGTATCTAACCCATCATATTTTCTTATAAACTTTACTATAAAATGAATAACTAAAACACCCGGTATTATCCATAGATACCTAGTGTCTGTTAAAACATAATGATATTGCTTCCATACAAATTCTATATTTCTCATAAATCCATTTATAAGAATATATATTATAGTAAATGAAATAACAAATATAACAACTTTATCTTTTAAAAATTCTTCTATAAACATCTTCTTTGTTATTAAGACATTTAAACTATCTAAAAATCTATAAAAGTACCCTCTTTTCCAACTTTCCTTATAAGCTCTTATTCCCATATTTTTAATCATAACTAATTTCTTTATAATTAAAAGTAACATTAAAAGAGTTGTGGTCATAGTTGCTATAAAAGCAATCCTAATTGAATTTATTTCAGAGTCATAAAGTTCTCCTCTTGAGAAATATATTTCTTCATAATTATCTGAAGAATTTATTTCTTTAAAGACCACATTATCATTTTTAGATAAACTTTCTAAAACTTCTTTAGGTGTTGAAAGATTATATGGTTTTTCATAAAACCATACTCTGTTAGAATAATATTCTCCTGTTTTCTTATTTATAAGAACTACGCCAGAATAACTAGTTGCCCTTTCTTGGAGTTTTGCAATAAATGCTTGTTTTTCCTCTTTTGTCTCTAAGCTATCTAATTTACTTAAATAGTTAGTTTCATTATAAAGAAAATCTGATATATCTACAGATTGTGCTAATAACCTACACTCTTTATACTTATGTGGATTTATTAATGCATCTCTATACAAAACTCTATTGCATATATCAGGATTTGCCTTAGCATTTAATTTTGCTATGTTATCAAAGAAATATCCTCCAAATAAGATAGTATATAAAACAGGTATAAATACTGCAAATATGATTATGAACATATTTTCTATACTTCTTACTGAAAGGTTATAGTTTTTCCACCATCTTGAAAAACTATTTGTCAATTTTATACCCAAGTCCCCACACCACCTTTATATACTCAGGTTCTTTCGAATTTATTTCTATTTTTTCTCTCATTCTTCTTATGTGAACTGTTACTGTATTCTCACTTTTATAAAAAGGTTCTTCCCAAACTCTTTCGTAAATTTCTTTAATTGAAAATATTCTTCCTGGATGTGATGCTAAAAGTGTTAATATTTTATACTCAGTTGCAGTTAATTTTATATTTTCTCCTCTTAAAGAAACCTGCTTATTTACAGTATCTATAGTTAAATCTTTTATTACTATTAAATCTTGAGTATTCTCCCTATTTAAAGGATAATCATACCTTCTTAATTGAGATTTTACTCTTGCAACAAGTTCTAAATGATTAAAAGGTTTTGTGACATAATCATCTGCCCCTATATTTAATCCTAATATTTTATCACTATCTTCTGATTTTGCTGATAGTAATATTATTGGTATATTTCTGCTTTCTCTTATCTTTAAACAAGTTCTCATCCCATCTAACTTAGGCATCATTATATCTAAAACCACAAGATGTATGTCTTCCTTATCTAAAATTTCTAAGGCCTCAAATCCATCTCCAGCTTTTATTACATTTATTCCTTCCCCTCTTAAATATATATCTATTGCATCTCTTATTTCTTTTTCATCATCTACAACTAAAACATTAAACTTTTCTTTTTCCATAATAAAGCACTCCTTAAACTTATGCCTCCTCTAAATAGTAAAGGAGGAAAATTAAAATTAACCTATTTATTTATTACGATTTTCTTAAGATATACCTTCTACTATTAATTTAATGAAATTCTTAGTATATACAATGTATTTTACCATAAAAACACATTAGTTGCTTTTTCAATGTATTTATTAGCTTTACTTTACAAAAAAAAGCATTATAATTACCTATGAAATTATTTATTGTAAATTTAGGAGAATCCCAATGAATTACATCAAAGAGAAAAAAGAATTACTAATTGATAATGCATTTATTATCATAGGTTGCTTTATTGCATCTTTAGGAGTTAACCTATTTTTATCAAATGCAAAACTTCTTAGTGGTGGAGCAACAGGTATTGCACTTATCTTTCAATACTTAATGGGAGTTAACTCAGGTATTGTTGTTTTACTTATAAATATTCCATTATTTATACTTAGTTATTTTAAACTATCAAAACAGTTTACATTTAACTCAGCTATAGGAATGCTAGCTTTATCAGTTTCATTAATGATAACAGCACCAGTATCACATCTTGTTACCTTAGATGACAAATTACTATATTGTGTTTTTGGTGGTGCTATCTGTGGTTTTGGTTACGGTCTAGTATTTTCTAAAGGTGGATCAACTGGCGGAACAGATATAGTTACTATGGTTATACGTAAAAAATATTCAAATTTTAATATAGGTTCATTAAGCTTTGTATTAAATATGTGTATCGTTGGTGTAGGAGCAATTTTCTTTGGACTAGAAACAGCCCTTTATACTCTTATATCTATATTTGTACAAACAGTATTAGTTGATAAAGTTATTAAAGGGATACATTCAAAACAATTATTGCTTATAATAACTGATAAGGAACAACAAGTTATAAATTATATAATAGAAGATCTTCATAGAGGAGTAACTTCTCTTTTAGCTGAAGGAGAATATACTCATGACAGAAAGAAAATGCTTTACTGTCTAGTTACTACAAGACAAATGATTGAATTAAAAAATACAATACATTATATAGATCCAAATGCCTTTATAACTATAATGGATGTTTCAGAAGTTAAAGGAAAAGGCTTTAAAAATATATAAAAGCAAATAAAGCTATGCTCATAAGGCATAGCTTTTTTAATGTCATAATAACTAAATATACTAAAGTATATATAATAGTGTAATGATTTTTAGGAGCTTTTATGAATAAGTTTAAGTTAGTCAATTTCTTAATATGTTTTTTATTTATTATATTATTTTTCTTAATTCTAAACCTTATATTTTCATCTTATAAATTTAACTCAATTACACCTAATGATATGGAAGTTAAATTACCATTACTAATTTTTCTTTAAATAATCTTATTTAAAATATTCATCTATAGCATTTACTAAGGTATTTGCAATTTTATTTTGATAATCCTCTTTACCTAATAGTTCACATTCTTCTGGATTAGATAAAAAACCACATTCAACTATTACAGAAGCTCCTTCATATCCATCATTTAAAATTTTATATTCTTTTTTGGCAACTTTTGCTTCTCTCTTATTATTTTGATCAACTTCTTCTTTAAATTTTTGTTGTATTATTCTGCCTAGTTTTTGACTCGGTTCATTATTAGCGCTCCACACCTGAGCACCTTTGCAATTCTTTTGAGGAAACATATTTTGATGTATGCTTATAAAAGCATCACACTTATTTTCTTTTTTAATTTTTACTCTATTTCCTAAGTCTTCTATTTTCTTTTCTCTAACTTTTTTACCCTCAGTATATAGTCCTACATCCTCACTTCTAGTCATTATCACTTTATATCCCTTGCTCTCTAAAGCAGCTTTTGTTTTAAGTGATATTGATAAATTAATATCCTTCTCAATTACTCCACTTTCACTCTTTGCTCCCCCATCTATGCCTCCATGTCCTGGATCAATAACTATTACCTTATTATTTCCCTCTGCATTAACCTTTAAGAAGCTAATATTTAATACTAAAAAAGAGAGCATCATAATTGACGCTATTTTCATTATTTTCTTCATTAAGAATACCTCCTATTTAAATCTAAATTATTATAATCCTAAACTCTAAAAATAATATATTTACTACTAAATCCTTCAAAATATTATCTCTTTTAGAATTATGAAACTCAATTTATTTTTTCCTATATATAAAGAAATATTCTAAGGAAAATAAAAAAGAATACCTAAAGTTAGGTATTCTCTAATATAATTAATAAACTTCCATAACACTTTCAGCTATGTTAGTAGCATGATCACCAATTCTTTCAAAATTGCTTAATAAGTCCATAAATATTGCACCATCATAAGCATTACAAGAACCTTGGCTTAATCTCTTAATATGATTTTCTCTAAATTCTTTTTGAGAAGCATCTATCTTTCTTTCTATTTCATAGATAGTTCCAGCTTCCTCTATATTTTCATTTGCATAAGAATCAATTGTTATGTCTAGTGCTTTAATTGTTTGATCATATATATAATCTATTTCATTTAAAGCATCTTCGCTATATTTTAATTTTCTTCCTACCTTTTCTAAAGTTAAATCAGCTATATTCTCAACATGATCACCTATTCTCTCAATATCAGTTACAATATGGAAAGTTGATGCTACTAAATTACTTTCTTTAGCAGATAAATCACATTTAGATAATTTAACTAGGTAAGCAGTTATTTCTTCTTCTAAAATATTTATAAGTTTTTCATTTTCATATACTTTTTTAACTAAACTGTCATTATTTTCTCTAAAAGCCTTCATACTTAATTCTAAGTTTTCTTTAGCTTTATTAGCCATTCTTAAAGTTTCTTTTTGAACTTGCCCAGCAGCTATTACTGGTGTTTCTAATAGTCTTTCATCAAGATACTTAGGTCCAAAAAGTTCAATTTCATCTTCACCTTTTATTAATTTGTTAACTATCATAATCATGTACTTACTTAATGGTACAAGTATTATAGTAGCAGTTATATTGAATATTGTATGAGCATTGGCTATTTGTCTTTGAACATCTCCAGGGCTCATTTCTTGAACAATATGTGCTAAAGGCTTTAAGAACGGTATAAATATAAGTGTACCTAATATATTAAACATTAAATGTATGGCAGCAGCCTTATGAGCTGTTTTATTTGCTCCAATACTTGATATTAAAGCAGTTACACACGTTCCTATATTACATCCAAATAATATTGGTAAAACTATATTTATAGTTATAGAACCAGTTGATGCTAAGGCAATTAATATACTTGTTGTAGCTGATGAACTTTGTAATATAGCTGTAAGAGCTAAACCTGTAAAGATTCCTAATAGCCAGTTATCACCTATAGCCATTATAAGTTGTGAGAACATTGGTGAATCCGCTAATGGTTTTAAAGCTGAACTCATTATTCCCATACCCATAAACAAGATACCAAAACCTAATATTATATCAGCAATATCTTTTCTCTTCTTTTGTTTTGCTGACATTAATAAAACAACACCTACTATAACAAACAATGGTGCAATTTCATCTAATTTAAAGGCAACAAGCTGAGCCGTAATAGTTGTACCTACATTTGCTCCCATGATTACTCCAGCAGCTTGTGCAAGATTCATAAGACCGGCATTAACAAATCCAACTACCATTACTGTAGTAGCACTTGAACTTTGTATTACCATTGTAACAAAGGCGCCAACTAAAACTGCTGATATTGGATTTTTAGTAACTTTCTCTAATATACTTTTTAATTTATCACCTGCAGCATTCTCTAATCCTTCTCCCATTAACTTCATTCCAAAAAGGAATAGACCTAATCCGCCGGCAACTTCCATTAAGGTAAAAATTGCATCTTTCAAGATACTTCTCCTCCACTTTGCTTAATTTGTAAAATACAAAATTATTTTATTTTTAATTTTAAAATATCAATCCTATAACATTTTACAATATAATAACTGCTTTGTTAAGTTTTAAAGTTTCTTTTTAACCTAAACTTAATACAGTATCCAATTAATTGAAATTTTCTACAAATAATATCCAAATTATTAAAACAAACTCAAATAATATATAACTACGTGTTAGTTATAAAGCCATTTCTAATAATTTTTAATATTTATTGTCAAACCATATATTTCACTATATTTGTTTCAAATTTGTTAATAATTAAAGTGCAAATAAAAATAATTCCCTTAAAATATATAAATATATAAAAAAAGAAGGAGGTATTCCTCCTTCTTTCTGATAAAAGCAATATATTATCTCTTTGAGAATTGTGGAGATCTTCTTGCTTTCTTTAAACCGCATTTCTTTCTTTCAACCATTCTTGGGTCTCTAGTTAAGAATCCAGCTTTCTTTAATTCTGGTCTTAAGTTTTCGTCAGCTTTTAATAAAGCTCTTGATATACCATGTCTTATAGCTCCTGCTTGACCTGATAATCCACCACCATGAACGTTAACTAAAACGTCATATTTGTCTTTAGTTTCAGTTAAAACTAATGGTTGGTTAACTACAACTCTTAAAGTTTCTAATCCGAAATATGTTTCGATTTCTCTATTATTTACTATAACTCTACCTTCACCTGGTACAAGTCTTACTCTTGCAACTGATTTCTTTCTTCTTCCAGTTCCCATGTATTGAACTTTTGCCATTTGAACTCCTCCTCCCGAGCTTATAATTAGTATCTTAACTCAAGTACTTCTGGTTTTTGAGCAGCGTGGTTGTGCTCAGCTCCTCTGTACACGTTTAATTTCTTTAACATTTTTCTTCCTAAAACGCCTGTTGGAAGCATTCTTCTAACTGCTTCTTCGAAAGCAAATTCAGGTTTCTTTTCTAAAACTTCTCTGTATGGAGTTTCTTTTAATCCACCAGCGTATAAGCTGTGTTTTCTTAACATTTTTTGGTCTAATTTCTTACCAGTTAAAACAACTTTCTCAGCGTTTATAACGATAACGAAATCTCCACAGTCAACATTTGGTGTAAATGTTGGCTTGTTCTTTCCTCTTAATATTGAAGCAACTTGGCTAGCAACTCTTCCTAGTGGCTTTCCAGCAGCGTCAACAACATACCATTTTCTTTCAACTTCTTGTGCTTTTGCAATGTATGATTTCATCGTTTTCCCTCCCTAGAATTTTAAAATAGGTTTTATATGTCCTCGTACTTTATGTTAAGATTCATATTGAATCCCGTACATCTCTCTTACAAACAAATACAATTATAATACACGCTTACGGGCGTGTCAATACATTTCATCTACTTTTAGTAAAAAACTTTTTCTAAGCATAGTCCTGTTGGAGGAACACAAATTCCAGCTTTTTTTCTATCACCAGAATCTATGACTTCCTTTATATATTCTGGCTTCTCTTTTCCTCTTCCTACTTTAAGTAATGTTCCTACAATTAATCTTACCATATTATATAAAAAGCCATCTGCTGATACATATATTTTAATTTTATTTCCTTCTGTTTCAATATGAATATCAGTTATTGTTCTTACAGAAGTCTTAACTGTCCCACCGGGTCTTTGAAAGGCCTTAAAGTCATGTTTTCCTAAAAAGTATTTACATGCTTCCTTCATAGATTCAACATCTAATTGCTTTTTAACATGATATACATAATTTCTCTCTAATGCTGGTGGCTCTTCTCTATTTAGTATTGTGTAACAATAAGTTTTACCAGTAGTCATATACCTAGCATGAAAATCCTCAGCTACCTCTTCTGAATTCATTATTACTATATCCTTTGGTAACTTTGAATTTAATGCAGCCTTAAAATTTTTCCCTGGTATATTAGAATTAGTTTTAAAATTAGCCACATAGGCCTTAGCATGGACTCCTGAATCCGTTCTACTGCTTCCTAGTATTTCTATCTCTTCTTTAGTAACCTTCTTTATAGCCTCTTCTACCTTCTGCTGAATAGTATTTCCTATAGGCTGTTTTTGCCATCCAAAATAAGATGTTCCATCATATTCTATAGTTAATTTTATATTCCTCATATAATCATTCCTTTATTTTTTTATAAAACAATATTTTAAATCATAAATAATTAATTCTTCAAACAAAGAAAGACCACAAATTTGCAGTCTTTCTTTTATATTATCAATATTTAATTCATATTAAAAGTCTAAATGTAAAAACAAAATTTAATTTATATTAGAAAACTCTCACTACTATTGATAAAACTAAAAGTACTCCAGCCATTCCAAAAGAAATAAAATCATTTTTAGAATACTTTAATATCTTCATTCTAGTTCTTCCATCGCCACCTCTATAGCATCTAGCTTCCATAGCCATAGCTAACTCATCAGCTCTTCTAAAAGAGCTAATAAATAAAGGAATTAATAGTGGTATTAAACTTTTAGCTTTTTGTATTATGTTTCCTGATTCAAAATCTGCACCTCTAGCTTTTTGTGCTTTCATTATTTTATCAGTTTCATCAATTAAAGTTGGTATAAATCTTAAAGCAATTGTCATCATCATTGCTAATTCATGAGCTGGCACTCCTATTTTCTTAAATGGTTTTAGTAAACTTTCAATACCATCAGTTAGTTCTATTGGTGATGTTGTAAGTGTTAATACTGAAGTTCCCATTATAAGCAAGATAAGTCTTAATGCCATAAATATAGCTGTTCTTATTCCTTCTTTATAAATATATAAGAATTTCCAATGCCATATAAGAGTATCTTCTGTACCTTTTATCATAAAAATATTAAGTGCTGCTGTTATAGCTATTAATAGAAATACAGGTTTAAGTCCTTTATATAAATATTTAAATTGTAATTTAGATATTAATACTGTTGCCCCTAAAAAGGCAATTATAAATATATATCCCCAAAACTTATCTACTATAAATAATGAAGCAATAAAAATAAATGATATTAATATCTTAGTCCTTGGATCTAATTTATGTACAAAAGAATCCCCAGGAATATATTGACCTATAGTAATGTCCTTTAACATAATTTCTTATCCTTCCTAATTATTATTCCTTATTATTTCTAAAAGAGCTTCCTTAGCTTGAGAAATTGTAAATATCTCTTCTGATATATTAAAGCCCTTATTTCTTAACTCTCTTATTAGATAAGTTACTTGAGGAACAGCCAATCCTATTTTTTCTAAAGTTTCAACCTCTTTAAATACCTCTGCAATCTTTCCATCTAAAACTATTTCTCCACTATTCATAACAATTACTCTATCAGCAATCTTAGCTACATCTTCCATACTGTGACTAACCATTATTATAGTCATTCCATACTCTTTATGAAGAAGTCTTATTTGAGCAAGTATGTCTTCTCTTCCCTTTGGATCTAAACCAGCTGTTGGTTCATCTAATATAAGAATCTTAGGCTCCATAGCTATAACCCCAGCTATAGCAACCCTTCTTTTTTGACCTCCACTTAAATCAAAAGGAGATTTATCTTTATATGTTTCATAGTCAAGTCCAACCATCTTCATGGATTTTTTAACTCTTTTACTTATTTCTTCTTCACTGATTCCTAAATTTCTTGGACCATACTCAATATCTTTTTCAATAGTCTCTTCAAATAATTGATACTCTGGATATTGAAATACTAATCCAACCTTTTTTCTAATATCGCTTAATTTAACTTTTTTATCTGCTATATTAACACCATCAACTATTATATTCCCACTAGTAGGACTTAATAATCCATTTAAATGCTGTATAAATGTTGATTTTCCTGAGCCAGTATGCCCAATTAGTGCTATAAATTCTCCATCTTCTATTTCACAGTTTATATTATTTAATGCTATTTTTTCAAAAGGTGTTTTAGGCATATATATGTGATTTAAATTTTCTATTTTAATTGACATAAAGCATTCACCATCTCATCTATATTTAATATTTCTGTTGATATATCTACTCCATCTTTTTGAAGCTCATAAGCTAATTCAGTAACTTGAGGAACATCTAATCCAATTGATTTTATTTTTTCTACTTGAGAAAAAATTTCCCTAGGAACACCTTCCATTACCTTTTCACCTTTATCCATAACTATTATTCTATCAGCCTGTGCAGCTTCATCCATATAGTGAGTTATAAGTATTATAGTAATTCCAAACTTTTTGTTTACTTCCTTTATAGTTTTCATTACTTCATTTCTACCTGAAGGATCTAGCATTGCTGTAGGTTCATCTAAGACTATGCATTTAGGTCTCATTGCTAATATACCAGCGATAGCAATTCTCTGCTTCTGCCCTCCTGATAATAAATGTGGTGCATGTTTTCTGTACTCATACATACCTACTGCTTTTAATGAATCATCTACTCTTTCTCTTATCTCCTTTGGATCAACACCTAAATTCTCTGGTCCAAAAGCAACATCTTCTTCGACTATTGTTGCTACTAATTGATTATCTGGATTTTGAAAAACCATCCCAGCTCTTCTTCTAACTTCCCAAAGATTTTCTATATCAGAAGTATCTAACCCATCTACATACATCTTTCCACCACTAGGAAGTAATAAAGCATTCATATGCTTTGCCATAGTTGATTTTCCTGAACCGTTATGTCCTAATATAACTAAAAATTCTCCCTTTTTAACTTCCATAGAAACGTGATTTATTGCAACCTTTTCAGTTTGATCTTCAGCATTTACATATTTAAAAACTAAGTCTTCACTTTTAATCATATTTTCTCCCATACTAGCCTCCTATAAAGCTACCTTTAACTACTTTAGAGTTGAAACACTTAACTCTTTTTCTCAATATGTATTGAGTTTAATAATTTTTTTATGTATAAAAAAAATACCTACTTATAAAATAATACTATTAATAATTTTATTTTGTAAATAGATATTTCCTTATTTTAACCTTTTATATAAAATTATCTTCCTTAAAATATGTTTATTAAAAAATTTCTTTAAACACATAATATACCTTTAGATTCAAAACTATTATAGGTTAAATCTAAAATTTTATACTAGTAGTAAAAATAATATATAATATTTTATATGACAAAAGAGGATTAAGTAAAAACTTAATCCTCTCTAAAGAAATATATTATACTAATTCAAGTATAACAACTTCAGCTCCGTCTCCTCTTCTAGGACCAACTTTGTACATTCTAGTGTATCCACCGTTTCTTTCAGCGTACTTTGGAGCTATGTTGTCAAATAAGTTTTTAACAACTTCTTCTTCTGTAACAAATGCTAACACTTGTCTTCTTGCGTGTAAATCTCCTCTTTTTGCAAGAGTGATCATTTTTTCTGCAAGGCTTCTAGTTTCCTTAGCTCTTGTTTCAGTAGTTTCTATTTTACCATGCTTTAAGAAGCTTGTAACAAGATTTCTAAGCATAGCTTTTCTTTGATCAGTAGGACGACCTAACTTACGATATCCTGCCATGGCTTTACCTCCTCACCTACTCGTCATTTAGTCTTAAATTTAAGCCTAACTCGTTTAACTTTCTTTCTACTTCTTCTAGAGATTTCTTACCTAAGTTTCTAACCTTCATCATATCATCCATGCTCTTGCCCGCAAGCTCTTGAACAGTGTTTATACCTGCTCTCTTTAAGCAATTGTATGATCTTACTGATAAGTCAAGCTCTTCTATAGTCATCTCTAAAGCTTTTTCTTTTTTATCTTCTTCTTTTTCAATCATTATCTCAACATCATTAGCGTTGTCAGTTAAAGTCATGAATAATTTGAAGTGCTCTATAAGAATTTTAGCTGATAATGAAATCGCTTCTTCTATTCTTATAGTTCCATTAGTCCAAATTTCTAATGTAAGTTTATCATAGTCAGTAATTTGACCAACTCTTGTATTTTGAACAGAGAAATTAACTCTCTTTACAGGAGTGTATATAGAATCTATAGCAATAGCTGATAATGGAAGATCTTCTGTTTTATTTTTGTTTTGAGTAACATATCCTCTTCCTCTATTAACTACGATTTCCATATATAACTTACCATCGTTGTCTAATGTAGCGATATGTAGATCTTTGTTTACAACTTCTACATCACCATCTGTTTTTATATCTGCTCCAGTAACAACACCTGGTCCTTGAGCATCAATATAAATAGTTTTTGGTCCTTCACCTTCCATAGTAAGTGCTAACATTTTAAGATTTAAGATTATCTCTGTAACATCTTCTTTAACACCTGTTATTGTTGAAAACTCATGAAGAACTGAATCTATTTTAACTGAAGTTGGAGCCACTCCAGGTAAAGAAGAAAGTAATATTCTTCTTAATGCATTACCAAGAGTTATTCCATAACCTCTTTCTAATGGTTCTATCTCAAACTTACCATATGTTCCGTTATCGTTTGATTCAACACATTGAATTACTGGCTTTTCTATTTCTAACATTTAAAAACCCTCCTTAATATTAAAATGGCAACCTTATGAGGGCAACTGATCCAATTGTAAAAGTACTCTTAAGATCAATAATTATTATTTGCTGTATAACTCGACGATTAGAGTCTCGTTAACTGGTACGTCGATATCTTCTCTTGCAGGCTCAGCAACAACTTTACCTTCGAAGTTTTCAACGTTAGCTTCTAACCATTTTGGTAAAGCTTTTGGATTTTCAGCAAACATTTTGAATCTTTCTGATCCTCTGCTCTTTTCACAAACTGTTATAACATCGTTAACTGATACTTTGAATGATGCTATATCAACTTTTTTACCATTTACTAAGAAATGACCGTGGTTTACTAATTGTCTAGCTTCTGTTCTTGAAGCACCATATCCTAATCTGTAAACAACGTTATCTAATCTCATTTCTAATAATTTAAGTAAGTTTTCACCGGCAATTCCTCTCATTTTTTCAGCTCTTTCATATGTGTTTCTGAACTGACCTTCAAGAACTCCGTATATTCTCTTAGCTTTTTGCTTCTCTCTTAATTGTGTTCCGTAGTTAGATAATTTCTTTCTGCTTGCTCCGTGTTGTCCTGGTGCATAACTTCTTCTAACGAAAGCACATTTATCTGTATAACATCTATCCCCTTTTAGGAATAATTTCATACCTTCTCTTCTACATAACTTACATGTAGCTCCAGTATATCTTGCCATTCATTACACCTCCCGTGACGTTACTAAACTCTTCTTCTTTTTGGTGGTCTACATCCATTGTGTGGGATTGGAGTTACATCTTTTATTAAAGTAACTTCTAATCCAGCTGCTTGTAAGCTTCTTATAGCTGCTTCTCTTCCAGCACCTGGTCCTTTTACGTAAACCTCAACGCTTTTTAATCCGTGTTCCATAGCTGCTTTAGCTGCTGTTTCAGCTGCCATTTGAGCTGCAAATGGTGTGCTCTTTCTTGAACCTTTGAATCCAAGGCCACCAGCACTTGCCCATGCTAATGCATTTCCTTTTGCATCAGTTAAAGTAACTATTGAGTTATTGAATGTTGATTGGATGTGTGCTGCACCATGCTCAACATTTTTTCTTTCTTTTCTTCTTCTAGTTTTTTTAACTTTTTGAGCTGCCATTGTCTTCCCTCCTTAACTATTTCTTCTTATTAGCTATTGTCTTCTTAGGACCTTTTCTAGTTCTAGCATTAGTCTTAGTTTTTTGTCCTCTAAGTGGAAGACCTTTTCTATGTCTGATTCCTCTATATGAACCAATCTCAACTAATCTCTTTATGTTTAAAGCAACTTCTCTTCTTAAGTCACCTTCAACTGTTAAATCTTTAATGTAGTTTCTTATTGAGTTTACTTCGTCCTCAGTAAGATCTTTAACTCTTGTATCAGGATTAACTCCAGTTACTTCAAGAATTTTTTGTGATGTAGGTAATCCTATACCATATATATAAGTTAGACCTATTTCAACTCTTTTTTCTCTTGGTAGGTCGATACCTGCTATTCTTGCCATTAATGTTACACCTCCTGGTAATTAAAATACGAAATTGATTTACATTAAATAAGTAACTCAATTGCTCTATTGTTTATTTATATTTAAAATTTTAGGTTGATGGTTTTACCCATCACAGCCGCACCTAAAATTTATTTGCTATTATTTAAATGCCTATATAATCATATTTTACTTTTAAATAAAAGTCAATAAGAATTCGCTCCCAATTGACCTTTTTATTATGTTTTATTTACCTATTAGCCTTGTTTTTGTTTGTGCTTAGGATTTTCACAGATTACCATTACTCTTCCTTTTCTTCTTATAACTTTGCACTTTTCGCAAATAGGCTTAACTGATGGTCTTACTTTCATCGCTAACCCTCCTTATTTTGCTCTCCATGTAATTCTACCTCTTGTAAGATCATATGGTGAAAGTTCCACAGTAACCTTATCTCCTGGTAAAATTCTTATGAAGTTCATTCTTAACTTTCCTGAGATATGAGCTAATATTTTGTGCCCACTCTCTAATTCAACTTCAAACATTGCATTTGGTAAAGCTTCTAAAACTGTACCTTGCATTTCAATTATATCACTTTTTGACATAAGGTAATCAAACCTCCTTGTTAGTGCTATTAAGCTTTAAAAATCTTTTTATTTTAAGATTTGTATTCTTATCCTTTGATATTATACATGATTTTAACTCATCATCCAATATCTCAGTAAGCACTACATGTTTTATTTTTTTCTTTTTTGGCATTTCAATAGTCTTAGTTGCTCCATTTGCTAATAGTAGATCATCATCTACCAATCCAACCACAATATATGATTTTCCTGTATCTCTTCCAGCATTTGAAGTAACTAATCTACCGATTAAATCAGTTTCTTGCAACTTATCCACCTCAAAGATTACCTTAGTCATAAACTACAAATTCCTTATAGGCAAATGTTAATTTATAACTAAGCAATATATATTAAAACTATTTTATAAGTGTTAATATTTCAGGACCATTAGGTAAAATTGCAACTGTGTTTTCATAGTGTGCAGAAAGTTTCCCATCTGCTGTTACTACTGTCCAGCCATCATCTAAAGTCTTGACTCTATATGATCCCATGTTTACCATCGGTTCAATAGCTAATACCATTCCTGCCATTAACTTTGGACCTCTGCCTGGTCTACCGAAATTAGGAACTTCAGGATCTTCATGGACTTTTCGGCCAATTCCATGTCCTACAAAGTCTCTAACAACAGAAAATCCATTGGCTTCAACATATTGCTGTATCTCATTAGAAATATCCGTTAATCTATTGTCTACATATGCCTTCTCTATTCCTTTAAAAAAGGACTCTTCAGTAATTCTAATAAGCTTTTCTGCCTCTTCTGATATATTACCTACACCAAAAGTTCTGGCAGCATCACTGTGAAATCCATTTAGACAAACTCCACAATCAATAGAAACAATGTCTCCATCCTTTAATTCATAACTTCCTGGGAAACCATGAATTACTTGATTATTAACAGATATACATAATGAAGCTGGGAAACCATACAATCCTTTAAAGGATGGTGTAGCTCCATGCTTAGTTATAAACTCTTCAGCTATTCTATCTAATTCCGTAGTAGTAATACCAGGTCTTACTTTCTCCTTAAGCAGGTTAAGTGTTTCTCCAAGAATCTTTCCTGCTTTCCTCATTAGGTCGATTTCATTCTCATTCTTAAGAATTATCATTACTTGTCGCTCCCTAATATTTTACAGATACTCTCAAAGACCTCGTTTATTGCTTGTGTTCCATCTACTACTGAAAGTTGCTTTTTGTTTTTATAAAAATCAATTAATGGTTGTGTTTGATTTTCATACACATCAAGTCTTTCCTTAACTGTTTCTTCAGTGTCATCTTTTCTTTGGATAACATCTGATCCACAAAGATCACATTTTCCATCATTAGCTGGTGGATTAAACTTTATGTGATAACTTGCTCCACATGAAGGACAAACTCTTCTTCCTGTCATTCTTTCAAGTATAAATTCTTTAGGTACTTCTATTAAAAGAGCTGTGTCTATTGACTCTTCTCTTTCAGTTAAAAAGTTATCTAAAGCTTCTGCTTGATGAACTGTTCTTGGGAAACCATCTAATAAATATCCGTTCTTACAATCATCTTGTTGAAGTCTATCTTTTACCATATTGATAGTTACTTCATCTGGAACTAACTGTCCATTATCCATGTATGATTTAGCCTCAATACCTAAAGGAGTATTCTCTGAAATATTCTTTCTAAAGATATCTCCTGTAGATATGTGAGGAATTGAATATCTATTACTAATTGATTTTGCCTGTGTTCCTTTTCCTGCTCCAGGAGGACCTAATAAAACTATCTTCACGGGCATCATCTCCATAACTTGTATTTCTATTTTAAGAATCCTTGGTAATGTCTCATTGTTAATTGAGATTCTAATTGTCTCATTATTTCTAATGAAACTGAAACTAGAATTAACAGTGATGTTCCTCCAAACTGTATTCCTTGGAAAGGAGTATAGTTTGCAACTAAAATAGGAACTACTGCTATAATAGCAGCAAAACATCCACCAAACATTGAAATTCTATTTAATACTTTCTCTAAATAAATCTCTGTTGGTTTTCCAGGTCTTATTCCAGGAATGAAACCTGATGATTTATGCATATTCTCAGCCATTTCATCTGGCTTAAATGTTATTTGAGTATAGAACCAAGTAAAGAATATAGTCAGTAATGCATATAATACTGGATACATCCAAGTCTTTGCATTGAAAGGACTGTAAGAAGATCCTGTAATCCATTGTGACCATCCATCTTCTGGGAAGAATTGAGCTATAGTTGTTGGGAAACTCATAACAGACATAGCAAAGATTATTGCTATAACAGTTGTTCCAATAATACTTAGTGGAATATGAGTTGATTGTCCCTTCATCATTTTATTACCTACGGCCTTACCTGCATATTGTACAGTAATCCTTCTTTCAGCTAGTGATAAGTAAATTACACCTGCTAATAAAGCTAATGTAAAGAAAATAAATAATGCTACTTCAACAATATTTATTCTACCTATCTTACTTAAGTTATATATTTGATAACCAGTCATTGGTAAGCTTGATAATATATTTGCAAATATTATCAAAGAAGTACCATTTCCTACTCCTTTAACTGTAATTTGATCACCTAACCACATTAAGAAAGTTGATCCAACTACTAGTGTTAGTAATATTAAAAACATACTAACTGGAGAATTGCTCTTAAGTGCGCCAACATTGTGAATTATCACATAACTTCCATAAGCAGTGATTGCTCCAATAACAATTGAAGCATATCTAGTTATCTTTTGGATTTTCTTTCTTCCGTCATCTCCCTCTTTAGACAATTGTTCTAATTTAGGAATTGCAACTGTTAAAAGTTGCATAATGATTGAAGCATTGATGTATGGTACAACACCTAAAGCGAATATACTAAATCTACTAAAAGAACCACCAGAAATTAAATCATAGAAGCTTACTAAGCTTCCTGATTGTGTTAAAGCTTTTAGACTATCTGTATCAATTCCAGGAACAGGAATATAACTTCCCATCCTGAAAATTGCTATTAAGAATACAGTCCAAATTATTTTTTTTCTTAAATCTTGAACCTTCCAGGCATTACGTAGGGTTGATAGCACGATTATTTCACCTCAACTTTTCCTCCAGCTGCAACTATTTTTTCAGCTGCTTGCTTTGATAACTTGCAACCTGCGATAGTTAAGCTCTTTTCTATGTTTCCATTTCCTAAGATCTTAACTCCGTCCATTAGTTTACTTACTACTCTTCTTTCTAATAGTAATTCTGGAGTAACTTCTGTTCTATTATCGAATATGTTTAATCTATCAACATTGATTGTTACAAAATGTTTTGTAAATGGGTTAGTGAATCCTCTTTTAGGAAGTCTTCTGTATAATGGCATTTGACCACCTTCGAATCCAGGTCTAACTCCACCACCTGATCTAGCATTTTGACCTTTTTCACCTTTTCCGGCATTTCTTCCTAAGCCTGAACCAGTACCTCTACCAACTCTTTTTGGAGCTGATTTACTACCAGCTGCTGGTCTTAATTCATGAAGTTTCATATGTTATTACACCTCCTCTAACGCTCTATTTAATTATGCTTCTTCAACTTTTAGTAGATAACTTATTTTGTTTATCATACCTTTTATTTGAGGAGTTCCCTCATGCTCTACTGTTTTACCTATTTTTCTAAGTCCAAGGGCATGTGCAGTAGCGATATGGTCTTTCTTTCTACCAATTAAGCTTTTAACTAATGTTACCTTTAGCATCGCTATCCCTCCTAACCTATTATCTCTTCAACAGATTTTCCTCTTAATTTAGCTATATCTTCAGCTGTTCTTAAGTTAGCTAATCCGTTGATAGTTGCTTTTACCATGTTTCTTGGGTTGTTTGAACCTAATGATTTAGCTCTAACATCCTTTAATCCTGCTAATTCAAGAACTGATCTTGCAGGACCTCCAGCTATAACTCCTGTACCTTCAGTAGCTGGCATTATAAGTACATCTCCTGTACCGAATTTTCCGTGTATTTCATGAGGAACAGTAGTTCCAACTATTGAAACTTCTACTAAGTTTTTCTTAGCATCTTCTATTCCTTTTCTTATTGCTTCAGGGATTTCGATAGATTTACCAGTTCCAACACCAACGTGTCCGTTCTCGTCTCCAACAACAACTAACGCACTGAATCTGAAGTTTCTACCACCCTTAACAACCTTAGTAACTCTGCTTATACTAACAACCTTTTCTTTAAGGTCTAGTGTGCTAGGATCGATTCTCATGTATTTCCCCTCCTTGTAGATTAGAATTTTAATCCGGCTTCTCTTGCTCCGCTAGCTAAAGCCTCAACTCTTCCGTGATATACGTATCCACCTCTGTCGAATACTACATCATTTATTCCTTTTTCTATAGCTCTTTTAGCAACTAATTCTCCAACTAATTTAGCAGCTTCTTTGTTGCTTCCTTTAACTTCGATAGCTTTATCTAAGCTTGAAGCAGCTACTAAAGTAACAGCATTAACGTCGTCTATTATTTGAGCATATATGTTCTTTTCACTTCTATATACAGATAATCTTGGTCTTTCTGGAGTTCCGAATACCTTCTTACGAACTCTTAGGTGACGTCTTTCTCTTGCTTCTTTTCTGTCTGCCTTTTTGAACATAAGGTTCACTCCTTTCTATATTAGTATTTATTATTTACCAGTTTTACCTTCTTTTCTTCTTATAACTTCATCAGAGTACTTAATTCCTTTACCTTTGTATGGTTCAGGTTTTCTCCATGATCTGATGTTAGCAGCAACTGCTCCAACTTTTTCTTTATCGATACCTTCAACGATAACTTTAGTTGTTCCGTCTAATTTGAAGTCTACTCCATCAACTGGTTCAACTTCTACTGGATGTGAATATCCTAAGTTCATAACAAGTTTCTTTCCTTGTAATTGAGCTCTGTATCCAACTCCGTTTAACTCTAAAGTTTTTGAAAAACCTTGACTTACTCCAACAACCATGTTGTTAAGTAAAGCTCTAGTTAATCCGTGAAGTGCTCTGTGTTCTTTAACGTCACTTGGTCTAGTAACAACTACTTGAGCATCTTCTACAGCTATATTAATGTCTTTGTGCATAGCTTTAACTAACTCACCCTTAGGGCCTTTTACTGTAACAACGTTCTCTGGTGTTACAGTAACAGTTACTCCAGCAGGGATAGCTATAGGCATTTTACCTACTCTTGACATAATGCGCACCTCCTGTGAATTTGGTCCTTATATTTTTTTAAATCATCTCTTTGCTTCAATCTATTTAAATCTATGTTATTTTCTCACTCTAAAAAATTACCAAACGTAGCAGATAACTTCTCCGCCTAATCCTAATTTTCTAGCTTCTCTGTCAACTACTAATCCTTTTGAAGTTGATATTAAAGCGATACCTAATCCGTTTAATACTCTAGGAACTTCATCTTTCTTGCAGTAAACTCTTAAACCTGGTTTTGATATTCTCTTTAAACCAGTTATAACTCTTTCATTGTTTGCTCCGTACTTTAAAGTTAATCTCATCATAGGAACTACACCATCGTTGTACTCCTCTACTCCTTTAAGATAACCTTCTTGTAATAATATATTTACGATAGCCTTCTTAACACTTGAAGAAGGTACTTCAACAACTTCGTGTCTTACTGAGTTCGCGTTTCTCACACGAGTTAGTAAGTCTGCGATAGGATCTGTCATAACCATTATATTGTGCCTCCTTTCATTCTACTAGTTATATTACCAGCTTGCCTTTCTACATCCAGGAATTTCACCTTTGTAAGCTAATTCTCTGAAGCAGATACGGCAAATTCCGAATTTCTTTAATACAGAATGTGGTCTTCCACATAATCTACATCTAGTATACGCTCTAGTTTTGTATTTAGGTTCTTTTTTCCATTTTTCGATCATTGCCTTACGAGCCATGCGTATCCCCTCCTTATTATTGAGCGAATGGCATTCCAAGGAATCTTAATAATTCTCTTGCTTCTTCGTCTGTGTTAGCACTAGTAACGAAGATTATATCCATTCCTCTTACTTTATCTACTTTATCATACTCGATTTCTGGGAATATTAATTGTTCCTTAATTCCTAATGAGTAGTTTCCTCTTCCATCAAATGCTTTAGCTGAAACTCCTCTGAAGTCTCTTACTCTTGGTAAAGCTATTGAAACTAATTTATCTACGAATTCGTACATATTAGTCTTTCTTAAAGTAACTTTACATCCTAAAGCCATGTTCTCTCTTATTTTAAAGTTAGCAACTGACTTTTTAGCTCTTGTTAATACAGGCTTTTGTCCAGCGATTATTTGTAAATCACTAACAGCTGATTCTAGAACCTTAGGATTGTCTTTAGCTTCTCCTACTCCCATGTTTATAACAACTTTTTCTATTTTAGGAACTTGCATTATGTTTTTGTATCCGAACTTTTCCATCATAGCTGGAACTACTTCTTTTTCATATCTTTCTTGAAGTCTATTCACGTAAAGTACCTCCTTTCAAATTTTAGAATGTTTCTCCACACTTCTTACATACTCTTACTTTTGCACCGTCTTCTAATAACTTATGGCTTATTCTTGTAGCCTTTTTGCATTTTTCACAGAATAACATAACTTTTGAGCTGTTTATTGCAGCTTCCATTTCTATTATTCCACCTTGCATGTTTTGTCTATTAGGTTTTTGATGCTTTTTAACTAAGTTAACTCCTTTAACTACTACTTTACCAGTCTTAGGAATTACTCTTAAAACTTCACCAGTTTTTCCTTTATCTTTACCTGATATAACTACTACTGTGTCGTTCTTTCTAACATGTACCTTCATCTTAGCCACCTCCTAATCGTTTATTATAGAACTTCTGGTGCTAATGATAAGATTTTATTGAACTCATTATCTCTTAGCTCTCTTGCAACTGGTCCAAAGATACGAGTTCCTCTTGGTTGCTTATCATCTTTTATTATTACAGCTGCATTTTCATCAAATTTGATGTATGAACCGTCAGCTCTTCTTAGTCCTCTTACTGATCTTACAATAACTGCTTTAACTACTTCGCCTTTTTTAACAACTCCGCCTGGTGTTGCACTTTTAACGCTAGCAACTATTACATCTCCGATATTTCCGAATTTTCTTTTAGATCCGCCTAAAACTCTTATGCACATTATTTCTTTTGCACCTGAGTTATCAGCAACCTTTAGTAAGGTTTGTTGTTGTATCATGAAATTAACCTCCTTTCAGACTTTAGAAAACTATTTTGCTTTCTCTACTATCTCAACAAGTCTCCATCTCTTATCTTTTGATAATGGTCTAGTTTCCATTATAAGAACTCTATCTCCGAATCTAGCCTCATTATTTTCATCATGAGCTTTGAACTTAGTTGTTCTGTTAACAGTTTTTCCGTATAGTGGATGTCTAACCTTTGTTTCAACCGCAACAACGATAGTCTTATCCATTTTATCAGAAACAACTCTACCTAATCTCTTTTTTCTTAAATTTCTTTCCACAGCGGTTACCTCCTTTCAGGATTACTGCTCAATCTTTAACTCTTCTTCTCTTATGATTGTTTTGATTTGAGCTATTGATTTTTTTACTTCTCTGATTCTCATTGGGTTTTCTAATTGACCTGTAGCTAATTGGAATCTTAAATTGAATAACTCAGCTTTAAGGTCTCCTAATTTCTTTATTAAATCTTGAGGATTGCTTGTTCTTAGTTCTTTTAACTCTCTAGCTTTCATTATTCTTCACCACCCATTTCCTCAAAATCTCTTCTTGTAACGAACTTAGTCTTTACAGGAAGTTTGTGTGAAGCAAGTCTCATAGCTTCTCTTGCTTTCTCTTCATCAACTCCAGATAACTCGAATAAAACTCTACCTGGTTTAACTACTGCTACCCAGTATTCAACTGAACCTTTACCTGAACCCATTCTTGTTTCAGCTGGTTTCTCAGTTACAGGTTTGTCTGGGAATATTTTTATCCAAAGCTTTCCGCCTCTTCTTATATATCTATTGATAGCTATTCTCGCAGCTTCTATTTGGTTACTAGTGATCCATCCACAAGTTGTAGCTTGGATTCCGAAATCTCCGTAAGCTAGAAAGTTTCCTCTAGTTGCCTTACCTTTCATTCTACCACGTTGTACCTTACGATGTTTAACTCTTTTAGGCATTAACATGTTATATTCCTCCTTTCTTAGTGCATCCTATTATGCGTTAGCTTCTTCCTTTTTTTCAACTTTTTTAGTTGGAAGAACTTCTCCATTGTAAACCCACACTTTAACACCGATTTTACCGTAAGTTGTATCAGCTTCAGCAAATCCATAGTCGATGTCAGCTCTTATTGTTTGTAGTGGGATTGTTCCTTCATTGTATTGCTCAGTTCTTGCTATTTCAGCTCCACCTAATCTTCCTGAACAAGCAGTTTTAACACCTAATGTGCCAGCTTTCATTGCTCTTTGGATAGTTTGCTTCATAGCTCTTCTGAATGATATTCTCTTTTCTAATTGAGCAGCAATGTTTTCAGCCATTAATTGAGCGTTAGTTTCAGCGTTCTTAACCTCAACAATGTTTATTAAAACATTTTTCTCAGCTATTATATTTTTTAAGCTAGCTTTTAATCTTTCGATTCCTGAACCACCTTTTCCGATGATTACACCTGGCTTAGCTGTGTGTATGTTTAACTTAACTCTTTTAGCTGATCTTTCGATTTCAATCTTAGCAATTCCAGCTGAGAAAAGTTCTTTCTTTATGAATTTTCTTATTTGTTGGTCTTCGATTAAGTTATCAGCAAAATTTTTCTTATCAGCATACCATTTTGCATCCCAATCTTTAATTACACCAACTCTTAGTCCGTGAGGATGTACTTTTTGTCCCATGCTTTTCCCTCCTTACCTTATTAAGCTCTTTCTTTAACAACAAGTGTTATGTTACTTGTTCTCTTGTTTATTCTGAATGCTTTACCATGATCCATTGGTCTGAATCTTTTTAATGTTGGTCCGTGACCTACATGTGCTTCTGCAACGAATAATCTGTTAGCATCTAATTCGTGATTGTTCTCCGCATTAGCTACCGCTGATTTTAAAACTTTGCTTATAACCTCAGCAGCATCTCTTGGAGTATATTTTAAAATTGCGAAAGCTTCGTTTACGTTCTTTCCTCTTATTAAATCAAGAACAACTCCTACTTTAGTTGGAGACATTCTTACATATTTAGCTATAGCTTTAGCTTCCATCTAAAGATCCTCCTTTCCCGGATACTATTATTTTCTCTTTGATGTTTTTTCGTTTTTAATATGACCTTTGAAAGTTCTTGTTAAAACGAATTCTCCTAATTTATGTCCAACCATATCTTCTGTAACATAAACTGGGATATGTTTTCTTCCATCATGAACAGCTATTGTATGGCCTATCATTTGTGGGAATATAGTTGAGCTTCTTGACCAAGTTTTGATAACTTTCTTATCTCCATTTTGGTTCATTTCTTCTATTTTCTTTAAAAGACCTGCATGCACGAAAGGTCCTTTCTTAATTGATCTACTCACTAGAATTTCCTCCCTTCATAAACTTAATTATGCCGCCAAACTGTGAAGAGAATATTGAATTCTCTCCAAACTATTTAGCGTTTCTTCTCTTAATGATGAATCTATCTGAGTATTTTTTGTTCTTTCTAGTTTTGTATCCAAGTGCTGGTTTACCCCATGGAGTAACTGGACTTGGTCTACCGATAGGAGATCTACCTTCTCCACCACCGTGAGGGTGATCGCAAGGGTTCATTACAGAACCTCTAACTGTTGGTCTCCATCCCATGTGTCTCTTTCTACCAGCTTTACCGATATTTACAATCTCATGAGTTGTGTTTGATACTGTTCCAACAGTAGCTTTACATTCGATTCTTACGTATCTCATTTCACCTGATGGTAATCTTAATGTAGCATAGTTTCCTTCTTTAGCCATTAACTGAGCTGAAGTACCTGCTGATCTTACCATTTGGCCACCTTTTCCAGCTTGTAACTCTATGTTATGAACAAAAGTACCTACTGGCATGTGTTTTAATTGAAGAGCGTTACCTGGCTTGATATCAGCCTCTGGTCCTGATACTACTGTATCTCCTACTTTTAAACCTACAGGAGCAAGTATGTATCTCTTCTCTCCATCAGCATAAACAACAAGTGCTATGTAAGCTGATCTGTTTGGATCGTACTCTACTGTAGCAACTTTTGCTGGGATTCCATCCTTATTTCTTTTGAAATCTATTATTCTATATTTTCTCTTAGCTCCACCACCATGGTGTCTAACAGTTATTTTACCTTGTGCGTTTCTACCACCAGTTTTCTTTAAAGAAACAAGAAGTGACTTCTCTGGTGCATTTGTAGTAACTTCTTCAAATGTTGGCATAGTCATTTGTCTTCTTGATGGTGTAGTTGGGTTAAACTTTTTAAGTGCCATTATTGTCCCTCCTTCTTATAGCTTATCTGGCCTTCAACCAATACCTGCTTTTTATTATTGCATTCCTTCGAAGAATTCGATGCTGCTACCTTCTGCTAAAGTTATAACAGCTTTTTTGAAGTCAGCTCTTTTTCCGATGTGAACTCCAACTCTCTTAGTTTTTCCTTCGAATCTCATAGTCTTAACGTCAGCAACTTTTACGTTGAAAACTTCTTCTACAGCTCTCTTTATTTGTACTTTGTTAGCTGCCATATGAACTATGAAGGTGTATTTATTTTCAGCCATAGCTGCCATACTCTTTTCAGTTATAACTGGTTTTCTGATTATATCATGGCTTGTTAACTTCATTATGCGTACACCTCCTCAATTTTGTTTACAGCTTCTTTAGTTATCATTAATGTTTTGCAGTTTAATAAATCATAAACATTGATGTTGTTAACAGGCATAACTGTTACACCTTCTATGTTTCTTGCTGATTTATATACATTTTCATTAACTTCAGCTGTTATTATTAATGTCTTCTTAGCTTCGAAAGCATTTAACATTTTAACTGCTTCCTTAGTTTTTGGAGCTTCGAAAGTTAAGTCTTCTAAAACAACCATATCTGCAACTTTGCTAGTTAAAGCAGAAGTCATAGCTACTTTTCTCATGCTCTTTGGTATTGACATTCTGTAATCTCTTGGTTTTGGTGCAAATACAACTCCACCTTTGATCCATTGAGGCGCTCTGATAGAACCTTGTCTTGCTCTACCTGTTCCTTTTTGTCTCCAAGGCTTGATTCCGCCTCCTCTTACCTCAGATCTTGTTTTAGCTGATTGAGTACCTTGTCTCTTGTTAGCTAATTGAGCTACTACTACTTGGTGTAAAGCATATTTGTTTACTTCTACTCCGAATACTTGCTCATTTAATTGGATATCTCCAACTTGTTGTCCTTCTTTATTAAATAAACCTACTTTAGGCATTACGCTTCCTCCTTTCTACAGAAATTAAGCCTTAACGCTGTTTCTTATAACTACTGTGCCTTTATTTGGACCTGGGATTCCACCCTTGATTAAGATGATGTTCTTTTCAGGCATTATCTTAACAACTTCTAAGTTAAGAACAGTTGTGTTCTTAGCTCCCATATGTCCAGGCATTCTTTTGTTTTTGAAAGTTCTTGATGGGTCTGAAGCAGCTCCCATTGAACCTGGTGCTCTGTGGAATTTAGAACCGTGAGACATTGGTCCTCTACTAGCATTCCATCTTTTGATTGTACCTTGGAATCCCTTACCTTTAGAAACTCCTGATACGTCTACTTTGTCTCCAATTTCAAATGTGTCAACCTTTATTTCGTCTCCAACATTGTAATTAGCAACATCTTCCATTCTGAACTCTTTTAAAGTTCTTCTTAAAGAAACACCTGCTTTAGCGAAATGTCCTTTTCTTGGTTTGTTAACTAATTTTTCTCTTAATTCACCGAATCCAACTTGTATTGCGTCATATCCATCAGTTTCAACTGTTTTCTTTTGAACTACAACACATGGACCAGCTTCAACTACAGTTACAGGGATTACTCTACCATTCTCATCGAATATTTGAGTCATTCCAACTTTTTTACCTATTATAGCTTTTTTCATGTGGTTACACCTCCTAAACATATTAGCGGATTGCCTCTGCAATCATAACAGTTCAATCTCTTAATTCAATCTAAATAAACTATTAAAGTTTTATTTCGATATCAACACCTGCTGGTAAGTTTAATCTCATTAATGCATCAACAGTTTTTGGTGATGGATTAACGATGTCTATTAATCTCTTATGAGTTCTTACTTCGAACTGCTCTCTTGAGTCTTTGTACTTATGTACAGCTCTTAAGATTGTTATAACGTCTTTTTCAGTTGGTAGTGGAACTGGTCCAACAACCTTTGCTCCTGTAGACTTAGCAGTTTCAACAATTTTCTCAGCTGATTGATCTAATATTGTATGATCAAATGCTTTTAATCTTATTCTTATTTTTTGTTTTGACATTTGGTTTCCCTCCTTTTCATGTACGCTTTACTTCTAACGCACAACAGTAAGCATTGTGTAAACTGTCCCTGGTGTTTCACACTTTAGACATGCACACGTAACCCCTGTCGTCGGATTCTAGATCCTAACATGCTCATCAAGAATTACCCGGAAGTCCGGCAACCTCCTGATTCATCGCTGTTCGCTTTACAACTTCTTCATTATACTATGTATATTATGTTTTTTCAAGTATTTTTTTAGAAGTTTTAACATATACATTTATGTACTATCTTTACCCCAAAACCGTTCAAAAAAATAAAGCACTAATATTAATAATATACTATTTTTTTAATTTTTCAACAAGAATTTTATTCCTAAAAAAATTTTATATTATTATTCTTACCAAAAATATTTTTCCTAAATTATATTATATTTATTTTTTCTATAAAATCAACAAAAAAATAAAAGAGAGGATATATTATCCTCTCTTTTATTTTAAAGGCCTATTTAATGAACACTCTTTTAAATTAAAAACTATTGCGCGTTAATTTTAGATTTTAAAGAGTTTTCTAATATATACGTCTATATATTAGAAACTTTTCTTAGTTAAACCTCAGCTTATAAACTTTTGCGCTAAGTATATAAGTGAGTTTTAACTAAGCATAAATTCCCGTTGTTCATCGGTACTAATAAAAAATTTATTTAAAAAGTTAAAATTACTCGATTATTGAAGTAACAACTCCTGAACCTACAGTTCTTCCACCTTCTCTGATAGCGAATCTTAATCCTTCATCCATAGCGATTTCTGTGATTAATTCAACTTCCATGTCGATGTGGTCTCCAGGCATAACCATTTCCATTCCTTC